>CAYVWB010000005.1:2284-66896 GCA_964455395.1 uncultured Desulfovibrionaceae bacterium | reverse complement strand
GAAGGACAATACTTCCTCGGCACTAGCATCGCCCGCCCGCTCATCGCCAAACGCATGGTCGAAATCGCCCGTCAGGAGGGCGCCCAAGCCATCGCCCATGGCGCCACCGGCAAAGGCAACGACCAGGTCCGCTTCGAACTGACCGCCGCGGCGCTCGCGCCGGAGCTCAAGTGCATCGCCCCCTGGCGCGAGTGGGACATGAAGAGCCGTTCTGATCTCACGGCTTTCGCCCAGGCCAACGGCATCCCCATCCCCATGCACAAGCGCAAGATCTACAGCGTGGACCGCAACATGCTCCACTGCTCCTTCGAAGGCGGCGAATTGGAGGACCCCGGAACCGAGCCCGGGCCGGACTGCTACTGCATGACCACGCCCCTGAACGCCGCCCCCGACGAACCCGAAGAGCTGACCATCGCCTTCGAAGCCGGCGACCCCGTGGCGCTCAACGGCAAGCGGCTCTCTCCGGCAACGCTCGTGGAGCAGGCCAACGCCATCGCCGGCCGCCACGGGGTGGGCCGCATCGACATGGTGGAGAACCGCTTCGTGGGCATGAAGTCCCGCGGCGTCTACGAGACGCCGGGCGGCACAGTGCTCTTCCTCGCGCGCCGCGACCTGGAAGGCGTCACCATGGACCGTGAGCTCATGCGCATCCGCGACTCCCTCGTTCCCGCCTACGCCGCGTGCGTCTACAACGGCTTCTGGTATGCGCCGGAGCGCGAAGCCATGCAGGCGCTCATGGACAAAGCGCAAGAGCGCGTCACGGGGGAAGTGCGGCTCCAGCTCTACAAGGGCGGCGTGCACCCTCTGGCGCGCACTTCGCCGTATTCTCTGTACGATGCGGATCTCGCCACCTTCGAGGAAGACGAGATCTATGACCAGAAGGACGCCGCCGGCTTCATCCGGCTGCAGTCCCTGCGGCTGCGCGCGTTCATGAAGCACGCGCACGCGGACAAGGAGTAGCGCCAATGGCTGTGGACAAGCTCTGGGGTGGTCGGTTCGCGGCTGGCCCCCACGCTCTCATGGAGGCCTTCTCGGAATCCGTCTCCTTCGACAAGGCCCTCTACGCGCAGGACATCCTCGGCTCCATGGCGCATGCGCGCATGCTCGCCGCGCAAGGCGTCATCGCTGCAGAGGAGGCGCAAGCCATCTGTGACGGCCTCGCCGCCGTCAAGGAGGAGATCGAAGCCGGCCAGCTCGAATGGGATCCCGCTCTCGAAGACGTCCACATGAACATCGAGCAGCGGCTCACCCAGCTCGTCGGCGACGCGGGCAAGAAGTTGCACACCGGCCGCAGCCGCAACGACCAGGTCGCGTTGGACTTCCGGCTCTACGTTGCAGAACGGCTGGAGCATTGGCGCGCGGCCTTGGCCGCCCTGGTGGAGGCGCTCGCTGAACAGGCCGAACGCCACCGCGACGCCATCCTGCCCGGGTGCACCCATCTGCAGCCCGCGCAACCCGTGAGCCTGGCGCACCACCTGCTGGCCTACGCCGCCATGCTCATGCGCGACGAGCACCGCGTGCAGGACTGTTTGAAGCGCGTGCGCGTCTCCCCCTTGGGCGCCGCAGCCTTGGCCGGCGCCACCTATCCACTGGATCCGGCGCACACCGCGCAGGCCCTGGGCCTGCCCGCCACCTTCCAGAACTCCATGGACGCTGTTTCAGACCGCGATTTCGTCCTGGAAGCGCTCTTCGTCGGCAGCGTGGTCATGGCGCATCTCTCCCGCTTCTGCGAAGAAATCATCCTCTGGGCCAACCCCGCGTACGGGTTCGTGACCCTGCCGGACGCCTACGCCACAGGCTCATCCATCATGCCGCAGAAGAAGAACCCCGACGCCGCCGAGCTGGTGCGCGGCAAGACAGGCCGCGTCTACGGCGCGCTCATGAGCCTGCTGACCGTGGTGAAGGGCTTGCCCATGACGTACAACCGCGATCTGCAAGAGGACAAGGAGCCTTTCCTGGATGCGGACAAGACCGTGGCGGGGAGTCTCGTCATCATGGCGGGGATGACGGCGGAACTCGTCTTCAACCCGGAGGCCATGGCGCGACTCCTGGACAAGGGATTCGTCAACGCCACGGAGCTGGCGGACTACTTGGCGGCCAAAGGGCTGCCCTTCCGGGAGGCGCATCACGTGTCGGGACGAGCCGTGGCCGCCGCCGAAACGCAAGGTGTGGGCTTGGAAGCGCTCCCTCTGGAAACGCTCAAGGCGTGCGCAGGCGAGGCGGCTGACCTCATGGAGGAGGACGTCTACGCCGTGCTGGATTACCGCGCAGCCGTCACCCGTCGCGAAACTCCCGGCGGCGCCGGACCGGCCTCCGTGGAGGCGCAACTCGCGCACGTGCGCGCATGGCTGGAGGAACGTGGACATCGGCCTTCCGCCTGAACAGGGAGGAGCGCGCCATGCCGCGCTGACCGGCGCGTCTCGTAGAGTTGTTGACGCGCACGTCTCGGAGTCGTATTCAATCTTTTTGAATGTGTGACGAAAATCAGCTACAGTGGCGACGCTGCGCTCGAGCTGCGCATCGGCTTCCCGCTTGGCCGTCTGGCTGGACAAGGGACAGGAGACGGGGGTGCGGCGACACGCCGCCAAGGGGCGACAGCGCGTGCGTCCGCAAGCCACAAGGCCCACGCACGGCGGCGCAGAGCGCGCAGCCAGCGCCACACGGGTCTTCTCCGGGACGGACATTACGGCGCGATAAAGAACGCCCGACGCTTCGTGAAAGGATAGGGCGGCGCTGTCGCAAGCCGCCGCAGCGCATCAACAATGAGGGGTGGCGGAAGCGTATAGGAGTCGAACCTACCGCGGGGGATGAGCCCGCCACTGGTTTTGAAGACCAGGCGCCACACCGGTGACGAAACGCTTCCGCAAGAACCCTGTGCTTAACTGACAACACCCCCCGGAGGCAAGCGCCTTCCGCAGACGAATAGACGACGGCCCGACGCGCGCTCCGCGCCGTCAGAGCCGCTCAAGGAGCCAGTCTTGAACTCAATCAGCAAGAATCTCATCCTCTGGGCCGTGATCTCGCTGGTCATCGTGGTCCTCTTCAACCTCTTCAGCCAGCCTCACAACATGGCTCAGGAGATCACCTACAGCGACTTCATGCAGCGCGTGGAGTCCGGCAGCGTCACCCAGGTCACCATCCAAGGCCAGCGCGTCATGGGGGAGCTCGCCGAAGGCGGTCGTTTCTACACCTTCGCGCCCGACGACCCCGAGCTCGTCAAGACGCTCAAGGCGCGCGGGGTCGCCATCAAAGCGGAGCCTCAGGAAGACTCCCTGTTGATGACCCTGCTCCTCTCCTGGTTCCCTTTTCTGTTGCTGATCGGCGTGTGGATATTCTTCATGCGGCAGATGCAAGGGGGGGGCGGCAAGGCCATGAGCTTCGGCCGCTCCAAAGCCAAGCTCATCACCCAGGAAAACGGTCGCGTCACCTTCGAGGACGTGGCCGGCGTGGATGAAGCCAAGGACGAGCTCGCCGAAGTGGTGGAGTTTCTGCGCGAACCCAAGAAATTCACCCGGCTGGGCGGGCGCATCCCCAAGGGCGTGCTGCTGGTGGGCCCCCCGGGCACCGGCAAGACGCTGCTCTCGCGGGCCGTGGCCGGGGAAGCCGGCGTGCCGTTCTTCACCATCTCCGGCTCGGACTTCGTGGAGATGTTCGTGGGCGTGGGCGCTTCCCGCGTGCGCGACCTCTTCATCCAAGGAAAGAAGAACGCGCCGTGCCTCATCTTCATCGACGAGATCGACGCCGTGGGCCGCCAGCGCGGCGCCGGACTGGGCGGCGGACATGACGAACGCGAACAGACCCTGAACCAGCTCCTCGTGGAGATGGACGGCTTCGAATCCAACGAGGGCGTCATCCTCATCGCAGCCACCAACCGACCGGACGTGCTGGACCCCGCGCTGTTGCGGCCCGGCCGCTTCGACCGGCAGGTGGTGGTGCCCACTCCGGATGTGCGGGGACGCAAGCGCATCCTGGAAGTCCATTCCCGCAAGACCACCTTGGCCGACAACGTGGACCTGGACGTCATCGCCAAAGGAACCCCGGGCTTCTCCGGCGCGGATCTGGAGAACCTCGTCAACGAAGCTGCGCTCAACGCCGCCCGCCATGACAAGAACATGGTGGAGATGGCCGACTTCGACGAAGCCAAGGACAAGGTCCTCATGGGCAAGGAGCGCCGCAGCCTCATCATGTCCGAACATGAAAAGCGCACCACCGCCTATCACGAAGCGGGACACGCCCTGGTGGGCCGCTTGCTGCCCGGCGCGGACACCTTGCACAAAGTCACCATCATACCCCGCGGTCGCGCGCTCGGCGTCACCCAGTTCCTGCCGGAGGAGGACCGCCTGAGCTACTCCCGCGACTACCTGGAAAGTCAGCTCGCCATGGCCATGGGCGGACGCGCCGCCGAAGAGCTCATCTTCAAGCAGTTCACCACCGGCGCCTCCAACGACATCGAACGCGCCACCCAGACCGCGCGACGCATGGTCTGCAACTACGGCATGAGTGACGCGCTGGGGCCCCTCTCCTATGGCGAGAAGCAGGACGAGATCTTCATCGGCCGCGACCTCGGTCACTACAAGGACTACTCCGAGGAAACCTCCCGACTCATCGACGCCGAAGTCAAACGCATCGTCACCGAAGCGTACGACAAGGCCATGGAGCTGCTGCGCGACAACATGGACACCCTCCACGCCATCGCGGAAGCGCTTCTGGAGCGCGAGACCATCACCGGCGTGGAGCTCGACGCCATCATCCGCGGCGAGACCCTCCCGCCCATGAGCAATGGCAAGGCTCCCAAGATCAAGACCGTCAAGAACCAAGCCGCCAAACTCGCCGCTTCCGACCCCAAGGAAGAGGCCGAAGACGAGTTCGACTTCGAACCCGGCCCCGACAGCCAGCACGAAGCAGACAAGACAACCTCCGTGGAGACCGACCGCCACAAGGACCCCCACGAAGCGCCGCCCAAGCCCAAATCCTTCGCCGAAATCCAGGAGGAGCAAGCGAAACGGCGACAAACCGACGAAACGCCCGGCGAATCCGAACAGGCCGACGAAAGCGAACCCCCCAAGGACAAGGAGCCCAAAGGGTAATCATGCTTGACCTCGTCTGGGAGCTCGCCGCAGGCCGCCGTCTCGTTGCGGCGCCGTGGCTCGTCATGGGCGTGGTCAACGTCACCCCGGACTCCTTCCACGACGGCGGCCGCCATGACGACACGGCGGCCGCCGTCCGGCACGCGCTCTCCCTCGCGCAACAAGGCGCGCACATCCTGGACGTGGGCGGCGAGTCCACCCGCCCCGGCGCCGACCCCGTGGACGCCGCCACCGAAGCCGAGCGAGTCCTCCCCGTCATCCAGGCGGTCATCCAGGCGGTTGCGGAGACGATGGATTCGGACTCGAGCGTCGTCGCCGCGAGGGGGCCGAGGGAGACGCCCACAGCGGCAAAGGCTGCTGGAGCGCCGCGCCATGACGCGCAGACCGACGCCGCCGTCATCTCCCCGGGCGGAGCGGGCGCCGCCGTCATCTCCCCGGGCGGAGCGAGCGCCGCCGTCATCTCCCCGGGCGGAGCGGGCGCCGCCGTCATCTCCGTAGACACGTACAAGGCCAGCGTGGCCGCGCAAGCGTTGGAAGCCGGCGCCAGCATCATCAACGACGTCTCCGCCTGCGCATGGGACCCGGCCCTGCAGGAGGTCCTGGCCACATACACGCCGGGCTACGTGCTCATGCACGCGCAAGGCCGCCCCGGCGTCATGCAACACGCGCCCCGCTACGCCAACGTGGTGGACGAAGTGCGCCGCTTCCTGGAGGATCGTCTGGCCATGCTGGTGAAAGCGGGCGTGCCGGAGTCGCGGGTGGCGCTGGACCCCGGCGTGGGATTCGGCAAATCCCTGGCGCACAATCTGGCGCTGCTGGCCAATCTGGAAGTCTTCACGACGCTGGGTCGTCCCGTGTTGGTGGGACTCTCCTACAAGAGCCTCTGGGAGAAGCTGCTGGGTCTGCCCGTGGCGGAACGCGGGGAAGCCACCCAAGTGGCCACGGCCTTGGCGGCGTCCAAGGGCGCGCGCATCCACCGCGTGCACGACGTGGCGCGCACCGTGCGCACCCTGCGCGTGGCCACAGCGTTCGCCGAGTGCGCAGCCGTTTCGGAGTCAGTGTAATGTTCGAGCTCTACACCCTCCAGATCGAGTGGCGTGACTTGCTGGATATCGGCATCGTCACGTTTCTGCTGTACCGACTGATCGTCTTCATCAAGGGGACGCGCGCCGTCTCCGTGGTGTACGGGCTGGTGCTGGTCATCACGCTCTTCGTGATCTCGCAGGAACTGGACCTCTTCACGCTGAACTGGTTGCTCTCGAACTTCCTGGGCTCGCTGTTTCTCGTGGTGGTGGTCATCTTTCAGCAGGACATCCGGAAAGCTCTCTCGGAGGTGGGCGCGGGCAGACTCTTCCGGGGCAAGAGTCCCCTGGGGGAAGACGCGCTCAACGAGCTGTTGGCGGCGCTGCAGACATTGGCGAAAAGCCGCATCGGCGCGCTGGTCGTCATCCAGAAGTCCGTCCCTCTGGGCGACGTGATCGAACGCGCCGTCACCGTGGACGCTTTGGTGACCAAGGATCTGCTCATCACCATCTTTTACCCGAACACCCCCCTGCACGACGGCGCCGTGGTGGTGCAGGGCTCGCGCATCACGGCGGCGGCGTGTATTCTGCCGCTGTCCGCCGGCCGCAGCCACCAGAGCGACCTGGGCACGCGCCACCGCGCCGCCTTGGGCATCAGCGAAGAGAGCGACGCCGTGGCTCTGGTGGTCTCGGAAGAACGGGGCGCCGTTTCCGTGGCGTTCGAAGGGGAACTGACCGTGGCCCCTGATGAAGGCCGGCTGCGGCAGCTGGTGGTGGACGCCCTGAACAAGTGATTTTTCGGACGTACGACAACGAGCCTGCGCAACGGGCTGCGCTGGTTCCGCTCGGGCCGTGGTCCGCTGCGAACAAGCCCGACGGCGGCGCGCCGTCCCCTCGTGTGAGCCATGAAGACCAACTGGCCCTATCTCATCCTTGCGTTCCTGCTGGCGGTCACCGCTTGGTTCATGGTCTCGGGTCGTGAACGGGTGGACGCCTGGGTGGAGCTGCCCATCGAGCTGGTGGGCGCGCCGGAGAACATCGTGGTGCGCAGCGGCTTGTCGAGTCGGCTGAAGGCGCGTGTGCGCGGCCCCAAGGGGCTGGTGCGCACCATGGATCTGAAAGGCGTGGCGTATACCCTGGATCTGCGCGACCTGAAACCCGGCATGAACACCCTGACCCTTTCCCCGGACAAGCTCATGCTGCCCAGCGGGCTGGAGGTGAAGGAACTGGACCCCTTGCGCATGCAAGTGGTGGCCGACCGCTTCGCCGTGAAGACAGTCCTGGTGGAGCCGCGCTGGGTAGGCGACCTGGCGGAGCACTACTACCTGACCATGAACGCCACGGAGCCCGACGTGACGGAGATTCGCGGGCCCCTGGCTCTGGTGAGCGAAGTGCAAGCCGCGCCCACGCAGACACTGGAGCTCGAAACCTCGCGACCCGATGTGGTGGAGGAGATCGTGCCCCTCGACTTGCCTGACGAAGTGGTCGCCGACCCCAGCGAAGTGGTCATGCGGCTCGTCTTCGCCATGAAGACGCAGGAAATCGCCTTCGAAGCCCCGTTGCAACTGAAGAATCTTTCCCCACTGGAAGCGGAAACCGACGTGGCGACCGTCTGGCTGAAGGTGCGCGCGCCCATCCCGCTCATCAAAGCCAACGCGCTGCGTGGCGGCGTCACCGCGCAGACCATTGTGGGCAAGGCCTTGCCTCCGGGGGAACACGCGCTGGGCTACACGCTTTCCTTGCCGCGCAATGTCGTGCTGCTGGAAAAGCGGCCCGAGCTGGTGCCGGTCTCGCTGACAGGCGCCGCGCCGGGCCAGGCGGAGCGCACTACGCCGCCGGCTTCGCCGACGCCCCGGTCCTCCTCGCCGGGGGAAGCCGCTCCCGACGTCCCGGAGTCCCAGCCCTCTCCCGACCAGCAGGATTCCGGTCGCGGCGCGTGAGCCGGCTCCCCGCTTCAACCACAACCTCCCTGTGAAACGACGAGAATCATCGATGCAACAGAAACTTTTCGGTACGGATGGCCTGCGCGGACAGGTCAACATCTATCCCATGCTCCCGGAGATCGCCTTGCGGCTCGGTCTTGCAGCAGGACGCCAATTTCGTAACGGCAAGGGGCGGCGCCACCGCGTCGTCATCGGCAAGGACACGCGGCTTTCGGGGTACGTCTTCGAAACGGCGCTCACCTCCGGGCTGTGCGCTTCCGGCATGGACGTGTACCTGGTGGGGCCCATGCCCACGCCCGCCATCTCCTTTTTGACACGGAACATGCGCGCGGAGCTCGGCGTCGTCATCTCCGCGTCACACAACCCCTTTATGGATAACGGCATCAAGTTCTTTGACTCCGATGGCTTCAAACTGCCGGACGCCACGGAAGCCGCCATCACGGACATGGTGCTGAACGACGTCCCCCAGTGGGAATACCCCGCGCCAGAAGACGTGGGACGCGCCACCAAGATAGCGGACAGCCCGGGTCGATATATCGTCTACCTCAAGAACAGCCTGCCTGAAGACATGACTTTCGACGGCATGCGCGTGGTGCTGGACTGCGCCAACGGCGCCGCCTACCGCGTGGCGCCCCCCATCTTCGAGGAACTCGGCGCGCACGTCACCCGCATCGGGGTGGAGCCCAACGGCTTGAACATCAACGACAAGTGCGGCTCCCTCTACCCCGAAGTGGTGGCGCGTCACGTACGCGACACCGGCGCCGAGATCGGCTTGGCTCTGGATGGGGACGCCGACCGCCTCATCGTGGTGGACGAGACCGGCCGCGTCCTGGACGGCGACCAGATCATGGCCATGTGCGCGCTGGACATGATGGAGCGCGACGAACTGCCGGGCCGCACCCTGGTCGCCACCGTCATGAGCAACATGGCGCTGGAAGTGTTCATGGCTGGGCACAACGGCTCCCTGGTGCGGACCCCCGTGGGCGACCGCCACGTGGTGGAAGCCATGCGCCGCGTGGGCGCCACCTTCGGCGGCGAACAATCCGGGCATCTCATTTTTCGTCGATACTCCACCACTGGCGACGGCATCCTCGCGGCGCTCCAGCTGCTGCGGCTGATGAAGACCAGGCAAAAGCCCCTCTCGGAGCTCGCCAAGCTCATGGATCTCTTCCCGCAAAAGCTCGTCAACGTCCATGTGGAGCGCAAGATTCCCTTCGATGACGCACCCGCCGTGGTCAAGGCCCGCAGCCAAGCGGAAGAACGCCTGGGGCCGAACGGCCGCGTGCTGTTGCGCTACTCCGGCACCGAAGCCGTGGCGCGCGTGATGGTGGAAGGCGAGAATCGCGACCTGGTGGAGCTCCTTGCAGACGAACTCGCCGACGTGCTGAAGCGCGCCTTGCGATGATCGCCGACGCCGTGTCCCTGGAGCAATGCTTGCCATCGTTGGAAAAAGTGGTACCGTATCGGAAAAGCGCGCCGGAAACCCGGCTGGCTGCACGGCAGTTCGGATGCGCCGCAGCACGGCAGCAGAGAGGCATGGAAGCGCGCCAAGAAGCGAGGCGAGTGAACGCGCCCACAACCACGAAAACCCTCGGCCAGCCACGCCGTACGCGACGACTGTCGCAAGGGGACCGAGGGACTCGCGACAGCTGGCGAGGCGCAGCAAACGCCTTGCAGAGAAGATGTCCGCACCACGTGGCGGACTGTGTGGATAGCGACGCTGCCGGTCCGGGAAACGCGCAACGACCCCGACCGCCGTTCAAACGTATGACCCACGAGGAGCTCGGAAATCATGAACATCAAGAAGGTGGTCATCCCAGTCGCTGGCTGGGGCACGCGGTCGCTTCCCGCCACCAAGAACATCCCCAAGGAAATGCTGCCGGTCTACAAGAAACCGGTTGTCCAATATGTGGTCGAAGAGGCTATGCAGTCCGGCTGCACCGATGTCATCTTCATCAACAACCAGAACAAGAAGATCATCGAAGACCACTTCGATTACAACCTCTCCCTTGAAAGCGTTCTCGAAGCCGCCGGCAAGAACGAAATCCTCAAGGAAGTCCGCGAAGTCGCCGAGATGGTCAACATCATCTCCGTGCGCCAGAAGAAGCAGCTCGGCCTCGGCCACGCCGTGCTCTGCGCCAAGGAAGTGGTCAAGAACGACCCCTTCGCCATCATGGTCGGCGACGACATGATGTTCGGCATGGAGCCCGGCATCAAGCAGCTCATCGACGTGGCCCGCGACGAAAAGCTCCCTGTCATCGGCGTCATGGAAGTACCGCCGGACAAGGTCAACCGCTACGGCATCATCCGCGGCGAGGAGTTCGCCCCCGGCCTCTACAAGGTCCGCGATCTCGTGGAGAAACCCAAGATCGGCGAAGCTCCCTCGCGCATGGCCATCGTGGGGCGTTACGTCCTCATGCCCGAGATCTTCGAGCACCTGGAGAACGTCGCGCCCGGCCACGGCGGCGAAATCCAGCTCACGGACGCGCTCAAGTCCCTCGCTGTCAACGGCAAGTTGCTGGCCGTGCGCATGCGTGGGCAGCGCTTCGACGCTGGCGACTGGGCCGAGTACCTCACGGCGAACATCTACTTCGCCCTCCAGGACGAAAACCTCCGCGACGACCTCGTCCACCGTCTGCAGGAACTCCTCTCCTGCAAGTAGCTTCCGCGTGTTCGCGGCGGTCGGGGCTTGTGCGCCACGCCTCGGCCGCCGTCTCTCCGCAGCGTCGTCTGCTCGCGCCGCACGCGACCTTTTCCGGCGCTGTTCCTTCCGGCGACATGGCGGCCCCTGCGGCGGCGGCTTCGCCGTTCGTCCCCGACCGCAATCAGCGCCGCCGGGACGTTCCCGCAACACAGAGCTTCTCTCTGCTCAACTTCCGCGCTCCCGGGAAGACCACGGCATGACGCGCACTCTCCGCCTCGCCCTGCTCAGCCCGCCTTTTGCAGACCTCACCTACGCACAGCCGGCATGGTTGCCTGAAGACGCCTTTGCCGTCGGGACGCGGCTGCTCGCGCCGCTGGGCAAGACCCTGCGCGTGGCCGTGCGTCTGCCTGATGCCCCGCAAGATCGGGAGACGAACCGGGAGTTCGAGCTCAAGCCGGCGCTCTGGCCTCTGGAGCGCCGCCCCCTCGCCGATACGCGCCACCTCGCGCTCGTCCTGGCCCTCGCCGCACGGCAACTGGAAACGCCGGGCCGCATCCTCGCCAGCGTCATGCCGCAGGGGCTGCGCGTCACCCGCGGCGCCTTTTCCGTCTACGATGGCGGCAAGCCGCGGCGGTTCACCCCCCAGCAACTCGCGCGGCTGGACGACTCGACCAAACGCGAGCTGGGCCGGCTCTGGGTCTCCGGAAACATGGAGTTCCATCGCGCCAAGCCGCACCAGCAGGAGTGGGCCAGCGTGACAAAGGACCCCCCCTGGCCCGTACGGCCCGCCGCGCGGAGGCAGATGGCCGTTCTCGAATATCTTTGGGAACACGGCGCCACGCCTCGGGAGGTGGTGCGCAAAACCCTGGGGCCCGAGAGCGTTCCTGTCCTGCCGACGCTGGCCGAACGCGGCTTGGTGACGCTGGGGCCGCCGCCACAATCATGTGAAGATCCCGAAGCCGACCTCTGCGACGATGACGCCTCGGCTGTCCGCTACGAACTGACCGCCGCGCAACGCGCCGCCGTGGAGGCCTTCACCGCTGCGCTGGATCAGGCCTTGGCCACGGGCAAAGGCGGGGCGCATCTGCTCTATGGGGTCACGGGCAGCGGCAAGACGGCGGTCTATCTGGAGCTTGCGCGCGCATGCCTGGAGCGTGGTCGCTCCGCCATGTTGCTGGCGCCGGAGGTTGCTCTGGCCATGAATCTGCGACGGGCCGCCACCGCCGCGTTCCCGGACCGACGCGTCCTCTTTCATCACGGTCTTCAGCCTCCCAAAGTGAAGGAAGACAACTACCTGCGCGCCGCCGCGGAGGGCGAGCCCCTGGTGGTTGTGGGCGCGCGTTCAGCGTTGTTTCTGCCGTTGCGCGATCTGGGCGTCGTCATCATGGACGAAGAGCACGACGCTTCGTTCAAGCAGGACGAACGGCTGAACTATCAAGCCAAAGAGGTGGCGCATTTCATGGCGCAGCAGCACGGAGGACTCTGCGTGCTGGGTTCCGCCACCCCGGATATCAAGACGTTTCACGCAGCGGCCACCGGGGCCTTGCCGCGGCAAGACCTCACGGAGCGTTTCGGCCCGGCGCGCATGCCGGAGATCTCGCTGGTGGACATCCGCCACCGTCGCGCCACGGAGGCGCTCTTGGCCGACGAGAGCGCCAAGCGTCTGCGGGAAGTGGTGAAGGCGGGCGAGCAGGCCATCGTCATGCTGAACCGTCGAGGCTATGCGCCCACCATGTTCTGCCGTGACTGCGGCCAAGTGGCAAAGTGCGAACACTGCGACATCGGCCTTACCTATCACAAACAGCGCGAGCGCCTGGTCTGTCACTACTGCAGCCACAGTTTGCCGTATCCGCTGCTCTGTCCCACCTGCGGCGGCCACGCCTTCCTGCCCATGGGCGAAGGCGCGGAGCGCATGGAGGAACACTTGGCGACCCACCTCCCCAGGGGGACCGAAGTGCTCCGCCTGGATCGCGACGCCGTGCGGCGGCCAGGCCGGATGGAGGAGATCCTCACGCGGTTCGCCGCCGGGGAAGCCCAGGTGCTGGTGGGGACGCAGATGCTCTCCAAAGGGCACCACTTCCCCCGGGTGACCCTGGTGGTGGCCGCGGATGGCGACATGGGTCTGAACCTCCCGGACTACCGCGCCGCTGAACGCAGTTTCCAGTTGTTGACCCAGGTGGCCGGCCGCGCTGGCCGCGGTGACTTGCCCGGCGCCGTGCTCATTCAGACCCGCAATCCGGATCACTACTGCTGGCGGTACGTGCAACACAACGATTATGAAGGGTTTTTCGCCCAAGAACTGGAACGTCGGCAAGCCCGGCGATACCCTCCCTTCGTCAAGCTGGGGTTGGCCCGGCTGGAAGTCCCCATGGATGGCGGCGAAGTCCCCTTGGCCTGGGCCGAGGACGCCCGCAAACTCGCTCGCACCTTGGGAGCTGCGTTCATGGGGCCGGCGCCGGCCCCCATGCCGTTTCTGCGCGGCAGGCGGCGCTACCAGTGCCTGATCAAAGCGGCGGACTGGCCCACTGTCCGGCGGCTCTTTCTCGCTTTCCGGGAACAGGCGGGCCGGGCCCCGGGCATGCGCCTTTCCCTGGACCTCGACCCCATGGACATGCTGTAGTAATCGCAACACAAACCGTTCATGAGCGTGCGTTGCAGCCGTCTCGCGCGTTCAGACGTCAAGGAGTCTCCCACATGGCCGGCGCCTCTCGCACCTGGGATCTTACCTCGTTCTTTCCTGAATTCGACGGCGACACATACCGCGCGCACGTCGCCACCCTGGATGAGGCCGTGGGGCGTCTCGCCGCCATGGCCGAGGCCTTGGAGCCGCCCACGACCGACGCCTCCAGCCTTGCCCGCTGGGCCGAGCTCTTCCGCCTGGATGAGGCCGTCCTCGCGGACTACTCCCACTGGGCCGCTTACGTGGGCTGCCTGAACGCCGCGGACGCCGCCAACGAGCGCTACCAGCAGGAAAGCGCCCGGGTGGCGACCTTCGGCGCCGCATTCCGCAACGCCTTCGCTCCCGTCACGGAGGCGTTCCGACTCGCTGCGCCGGAAGCCGTGGCCGCCTTGGCGGAACATCCCGACATGGCGGACCTCGCCTATTCGGTGTGGCGCATCAAAGAGGAAGCTGAGCGGCGCATGGACCCCGCGCAAGAGCGGCTCGCCTCGGACCTCGGGGTGAACGGCATTGCCGCTTGGGGCCGCCTCTACAACACCCTGAGCGGGCGACTCACCTTCCCCATGACCGCAGGGGAGGGCGGGAATCGCGACGTGCCCATGGCGCAGAAGCGCAGCTTGCTGGAAAGCACCGACCCCGCTGTGCGGCGCGAAGCCCTCGCCAGTTCGAACGCGGCGTGGGAGGGTGTGGAGTACGTGACGGCCGCCGCCTTGAACGCCATTGCAGGAACGCGTTTGACACTGAACAAGTGGCGGGGTGTTGAGGACTTCATGGTTGAACCGCTGTTCCAGGCGGCGACGCGGCCGGAAACCCTGGAGGCCATGTGGCGCGCCGTGGAGGGCCACAAGGCCCCCGTGCTGGAATACCTGCAGCGCAAGGCCGCCATGCTTGAAACAGGCGCGCTGGCCTTCCACGATGTGATGGCGCCGCTGCCCCAGGCCGAATCTCCCGTCTACAGCTGGGACGAAGCCGTGGCCCTTGTTCTCGAAAGCTTCGACGCCGCCTACCCGGCCCTGGGCGACTACGCCCGCCGCGCTCTGGAGGAAGGCCGCGTGGAGTCCGAGAAACGCGAAGGCAAGCGGCCCGGCGCCTTCTGCACGACCTCGCTGAAGACTCGTCATTCCTACGTGTTCATGACGTTCGGGGGCTCCCTCGGCGATGTGCAGACCCTCGCGCACGAGCTGGGCCACGCCTTTCACGCCCACGTGCTGCGCACCACACGGCCCATGGCGTCCCTCTATCCCATGACTCTGGCGGAGACCGCCTCCACCTTTGCGGAACGGCTGGTGCAACGCGCGATATTGGATGACCCGGCGACCAACGACGGCGTGAAACTGCAAGTGCTCCGCGCGCGGCTGGACGACGCCGGCGCCATGTGTTGCGACATCCGCATGCGTTATCTGTTCGAACATTCATTCTATATGGAACGACAGCATGGCGAGGTCAGCGCTTCTCGATGCAAAGCGCTCATGCTGCAAGCGCAACACGACGCTTACGGCGGCGTGCTGGACCCCGACCACCTGGACCCCATGTTCTGGGCCTCCAAGCTCCATTTCTACATCACCGGTGTGGCTTTCTACAATTTTCCCTATACGTTCGGCTATCTGCTGAGCCTCGGTCTGGCGGAGCGCGTCGCCGCGGAAGGGCCCGAGTTCCTTCCCCGTTACGAGGCGTTTCTGGCGCAGTCCGGCAGCGCGGAGAGCGAAGGCGTGGCCGCTCGCACCCTGGACGCGGACCTCACCCAGCGCGCTTTCTGGGAGGAATCGCTGAACGCCGTAGCCAAGGACTGGGCGACGTTCAAGGCGCTTGCCGACTCGTTGCAAGACGATTCAAAAAACTCAGCTGAGGGGTAGGGCGGTGCGGCCAGAGATTGTCCTCTATCAACCCGAAATTCCACCAAATACTGGCAACGTGGCGCGACTCGCCGCCGCGACAGGCGTTGCGCTGCACCTGGTGCGGCCCCTCGGGTTCAGCCTGGAAGACAAACACCTGAAGCGAGCCGGTCTGGATTACTGGCCACGAGTGGCGTTGACAGTGTGGGATGACTGGGAAGAGGCGCGCCGCGCCGCCCTCGACGCTGGCAGAAGGCTTGTCTGTACGACAGCGCGCGCCGGCGCGGCGTATCATGATTTCGCTTTTACGCCGGCGGACTGGATCGTGCTGGGGCCGGAGACGCGCGGTCTGCCGGAGAGTGTGTTGGCGCAAGGCGAGCTGGTGCGGATTCCCGTGACGGACGCCGTGCGCAGCCTGAACCTGGCCACGGCGGCGGGGGTGCTTGTGTACGAGGCGTTGCGACAGTGCGGCCTGACGCCTTCAGGGGGGCCGCGCCGCAGCGCGTCGGAGGAGGGGGGCGGAGGCGCGAGAAGTGGCGCTGCGGAGTGAACATCGTAAAACACAGGCGCATCAAGGGATTCTGAAGTTGTGTCACCTATTTGTCACAGGGGAATCATGATGTTGTCATGCGTGTGAGCGCATACAGTGGATTCCTTACTGGTGGAGAACGACCCCATGCAACAAGACGTTGTGCTCGTAATCGAGGATGATGAAGACATCCTGCAGCTGCTGACCTTCAACCTGGAGAACGCCGGGTACGAGGTGGTCGCAGCCACTGACGGCTACGAAGGGCTGACGCAGGCCCGCCGGCGGCAGCCCGGGCTGATCATCCTGGATATCATGCTGCCTTCCATGGACGGCTTCGAGGTCTGCAAGGAGCTCAAGCGCAAACCGGACACGGCTTCCATTCCGGTGATCATGCTCACGGCGCGCGGCGAGGAAGTGGACCGCATCGTGGGACTGGAGCTCGGCGCCGACGATTATGTTGTCAAGCCGTTCAGTCCGCGGGAGTTCCTCCTCCGGGTGAAAGCCATCATGAAGCGTGTGCGGCCCGGCGAAGCGCAACGCGCCAAATGGCAGAAAGACACCCTCGCCATCGACCTGGAAGCGCACCGCGTGGAGGTGGAGGGTGAAGAAGTGCAGCTGACCGCCACGGAGTTCAAGCTGTTGGCCGAACTCGTGAAGCGCCAGGG
The DNA here is from genome assembly GCA_964455395.1 of uncultured Desulfovibrionaceae bacterium. Classification (GTDB taxonomy): domain Bacteria; phylum Desulfobacterota; class Desulfovibrionia; order Desulfovibrionales; family Desulfovibrionaceae; genus CAYVWB01. Next base: position 50,494 of record CAYVWB010000005.1, on the reverse strand, counting down.
ACGCGTGCAGACGCGCGACCAGCTGCTCAATACGGTATGGGGCTATGAATTCGAGGGGTATGCGCGCACTGTGGACACCCATGTGCGTCGCTTGCGGCAGAAGCTGGGCCCCTATGCGAAATTTGTCGAAACCGTTCGCGGCGTCGGCTATCGGTTCAAGGAGTAGAGGCGGCATGCGGGGAGGGTTCTCCTTCCGATCGCGCGTGCTCTTCTCGTTCCTGCTGGTGGTCTTTCTCGGACTGGTGGCGCCGTCGTGGTACGCGCATCAGGTGTTTACACGGGAGATGACCGACCATGCGGACCGGGAAGCGCGGCGTCTGCTGTACCTTGTGGGGGAAGGCCTCGCCATGCGCGTGTCCTTGACCGACAGTGCGGAGGGCGGCGTTCGTTCGGATCTGGCGCGGGTGGGCTCGCGGTGGCTCACGCAGACCGCCGAAGCCCTCCACGTCCGGCTCGCGCTGGAGGACGAGCAAGGCGAGCGCGTATTCGCCACGCCCCCCTTGTCGGACAACGCGAGCCCGACGACTTTGCAAGGGCCTTTCCCCCGGCTGGAAGAACTGCAAGCGAACGGGGCGCAGCGCTCCGCCTCCAGCTTCGAAGCTGCTCCCGCCATGAGCATGGTGAGCGTGTTCTTTGACAACGAAGTCGTCTTCGCCGCCGGTGAATTCGCCGGCGGAGCAGGCTTGCCGGCCGGAAGGCTGTTGCTGGGCATGCCCAGCGGCGCGCCGAGCGGACTGGCTTCCATGAAGGGTGGGTTCCTGCTCGCCATCGGCGCGGCGTTGGTTGTTTCTGCGCTCATGTGTCTCGTGTTGGTGCGTTGGCTGTGGCGTTGCATGGGCGAGACCATCAACGTGGCCGAAGCCATCGGCCGCGGCGAATACAGGCGCCGCCTTGGTGGGTTCAAGAGCAAGGAATTCGACGCCTTGGCGCGCTCCATCAACAGCATGGCGCACTCCATCGAAACGCAGATCCGCACCATCACGGACCAGAAAACCCAGCTGGAAGCCGTGCTGGACTCCATGCGCGAAGGCGTCATGGTGCTGGACAAACGCGGTCGCATCCGCACCGTGAACAAAGCGCTCATGGAAATCTTTCCCGAGACGGAGCGCCACGAAGGCAAACGACCGCTGGAGGTTGTGCTCAGCCCCGAACTCCAGCGCGCCTTCGACGAGGTGTTGGCCGCCGAACCCTGCCCGCCGCGACACAATGGGGAAGGGGAGCCCGACGAAACACACACCGCTGTCAAGCTGCAGATCGAACCGGAGCGCGACGCCGTGTACGAAGTGACCATCGCGCCCATGCGCTGCGAAATTCCGGACGCCGGCGACGCCGCAGCCCTCGCCGTCTTCCACGATATCAGCGACCTGTCCCGGCTGGAGCGCGTGCGACGGGACTTTGTCGCCAACGTCTCCCACGAGCTGCGCACCCCGCTCACCTCCATCAAAGGCTATGCGGAGACCCTGCTGCTGAGTGTGGAACAAGGCGTCGGCAAACTTGAAGGACAGAAGAATTTTCTCGAAATCATCGTGAAACACGCCAACCACATGGCGAAAACCGTGAACGACCTGCTGAGCCTCACCCGCCTGGAAAGCAGCGGACGCAAGCTCCTGACGCTGGAAGAGGTGGACGCCGTCAAAGCTGCAGCGCAAGCCCTCGGCGAGTGCGCGCATCTGGTGGAGGCGAAGCACGCACAAGTGGATATGGACTTCCCCAAGGAAGTCATGGTGATGGCGGATTACGACAGACTCTCGCAAGTCTTTCGCAACCTCATCGAGAACGCCGTGAAATACGGCGTGGAACATGACGGCGAACAGGACGTCATCCGCGTCTACAGCTTCGAGGAAGACGAGATGGTCCACTTCCGTGTGGAAGACTACGGGCCCGGCGTGCCCACCAGCGACATGGACCGCATCTTCGAACGGTTCTACCGCGTGGAAAAACACCGCAACGCCAAATCCGGGGGATCTTCCGGACTGGGTCTCGCCATCTGCAAACATATCGTGGAAAAACATGGCGGCGCCATCTGGGTGAGCCATCGCGAAGACGGCGCGCACGGCGCCCGCTTCGAGTTCACCATTCCCAGCGCCGCCCAACGCCCTGACACGGACCAGCCGCTTGCGGGCGTGGCCGTCAACCCTGAACGCAGAGTGTAGGTGGAACGCTATGGGCGCCAGCACAGTGAAAATGCAATCGACGGGCCTGAATTTCTATTATGGAGACTTCAAGGCGCTGCATGACGTGGACCTGGACTTCACAGAAAAGGAAGTCACCGCGCTCATCGGCCCCTCAGGGTGCGGCAAGTCCACGTACCTGCGTTGTCTGAACCGCATGAACGACCTGCTCAACATCTCCCGGGTGGAAGGCGAGATCCGTCTGGACGGCGAAGAAATCTATCAGGCGGGCATCGACGTGGTGGAACTGCGCCGACGCGTGGGCATGGTCTTCCAGAAGCCCAACCCCTTCCCAAAGTCCATCTTCGACAACGTCGCTTATGGCTTGCGCGTCAACGGCGTCAAAGACAAGAGCTTCATCGAACACAAGGTGGAAGCCAGCCTCAAAGGCGCCGCCTTGTGGAACGAAGTCTCCGACCGGATGGATGCGTCCGCGCTGGGCCTCTCCGGCGGTCAGCAACAGCGGCTTTGCATCGCGCGGGCCATCGCCGTGAACCCGGAAGTGCTGCTGATGGACGAACCCGCCTCCGCGCTGGACCCCATCGCCACGCAGAAAATCGAAGAGCTCATCCATGTGCTCAAGGAGACGTACACCATCATCATCGTCACGCACAGCATGCAGCAAGCTGCGCGCGTCTCGGACACCACAGCCTTCTTCTACCTCGGCAAGCTCATCGAAGTGGGACCCACCGAGACCATGTTCACCCGGCCCAAGAACAAGCAGACCGAAGACTACATCACTGGCCGCTTCGGCTAATGGAGAGCGCAATGGAAACGCATCTGGAACAGGAACTGGCGAACCTCAAGGTGAGAGTGCTGGAGATGGCGGCCTATGCCGAAAAAGCGCTGGACAAGTCCCTGCGCGCCCTCACCGAACGCGACACCCAGACGGCGCAGCAAGTCATCGACAAGGACATCGAGATCAACAAGCTCGAATGCGACATCGACGAGATGGCCCTGAAGCTCTTGGCCCTGTCGCAACCCGTGGCCAAGGACCTGCGCTACATCGTGGGCAGCATGCGCATCATCGTGAACCTGGAGCGCATCGGCGACGAAGCCGTGAACATCGCGGAACGCTCCCTGCTGCTCTCCCACAGACCGCCGCTGCCGTACTCCAAGCAGCTGGACGAGCTCTCCCAGATCGTGCTGGAGATGCTCAAGAGCGCCATCAAGTCCTTCAAGGACCAGGACCCCGAACTCGCCGACCAGGTCTGCAACACCGATGAACGCGCCAACGAACTGGATCTTACCGTGCTGCGCAGCCTCATCGACTACATGATCAAGGAATCCCCGGCCGTGGAACGCTGCGTGCACACGGTGCTTGTCTCCCGTTCTCTGGAGCGGGTGGGCGACCTCTCCACCAATATCGCGGAGTGCGTCATTTTCATCGAACAAGGCGTGGACGTGAAGCATCGCTGCCACCGCTTCTAGATCGCCAACGCCCCGCCGCCGACCTGTGCGACCATGCGGCGCCCTGCGCCGGCGGCGGAGCGCCTTGCGCCACCCCTGGCGACGCCGGCGCGTGCTCCGGGGGGAAGCGGCCGCATGCTGGCGCGTCGGCGCCTGGGAGTGACGCGAACCGCCTCCAAAGACTGCGGAGTATGGGGCCGGATTCTTTGCCCGCCGCCTGGAGTGTGCTATGGCTAGTCACTGCGAAGCGAAGCGCGCGCAATGTGGCGTGCGCACCTTCGCGCTCCATACCACTCCAACGCTCAAGGAGCGAGGCGCCATGTCCGATGCAAAACGTAAATATGAACTTATGCTCACTCGTGAAGAGGTCCCCGGTTTCTTTGAAAAGCTCGCCGCCGGCATGCGCGAAGGCGTCATGGCTGTGGGCGACGTCGCCTTGGACCTGGAAGACTTCTCCAGCTTCGAAGTCTCCCTGAAAGCCAAAGGCGGCGAGGGCGTGGATGGCGTCAAGGCCAAGCTGAAAGTCAAACACGAAGCCCCCGAACACGCTGTGGGCTGCGAATGTGAGACCTGCGCAGCCGGCGAAACCATGCCCCGGGACGCGAAACCCAAATACAAGACCCTCAAGAAACGCATGAAGAGCGACTTCAAAGCCATCCGCCAAGCCCTGCAGCAGGGCGTCATGCCAGCGCAAGCCCTGGCGGACGCCTTCATCGCGGACAGCAAGGTGATGTGCGAATACCCCGGCAAAGGCGACGAATACTACCAAGCCTACCTGCAGGACACCGCGGCCTTCGAACGCGCCATGGCCGGCGGCTCCGTGGAGGCGGCTCGGCAAGCCGTGGAGCTGCTGACGCAGCGGATGAAAGAATGTCACGACAAATACAAATAGGCAGCCTTGCAGCACGGCGCGCCGTGCGCTAGGAGGCGGGGGGTCGACGCGGCCTCTTCCCTCGCAGTCCCCCCCCGCCCCCAAACCACGCAGGAGCCATCCCTTATGTCGCCACAGCGAATGGAACTCGTCAAAACCGACTGCCCGGCGCAGTGTCAGCTGGTGGATGTCAAACGCATTCCCCGGGAAATCACCGAAGAGGACGCCGCACGGTACGCGCAGATCATCGACGTCTCGCTCTCCGAGGAACAACGCCAGCGCATCCTCACGCCGCCCAAGACCTTTCCGCGCCAGACCACGGTTCTCGCTGTCCACTGGCATCCGGAATTCGTACCCATGGAGCTCATCACCCAGCGCGTGGACGCCATGTACCCCAACGCGCGCAAACGGCTCATCATCCCCACGCAGCACAACGTCATCATGAGCTTGGATGGCTATTCCGGCGTGGAGGTGGACTGCTACTCCCACGGGTTCAACCGCAAAGTGCAGCTGCTGCTCCATTTCAAGGAAGAAAATCTCGGCGAACGCGCGCACGTGCTGGAATCCATGCTGGCCCACACCTTCACCTACCGCGGCGGGCAACTCTTCGAGTTCATGGATGCGCTCATCAGCGACCGCGCAGAGGACATGCGGCAGAAAGCCGCGGCGGAAACAGGCGCCACGGAAGATATCGTGGAGTTCGCCGCCATCTACACGGACAAGCTCAAGACCATGCTCGAAGACCGGTGGGTGGAAACCCCTCGTGACATGATCAAGAACAAACTGGTGCGCAACTTTTTCGACACCATGCGCGAAGACTATGGCGACAAGCTCATCACCCGGGTGCAGATGTACGCCAAGTCCGTGAAGAAGTTGGTGAAAGAAGATTTCTCCCTGAGCCATTTCTACCGCGCTTCCGAAGTCATCGAGGAAGCCCGGTCGTTCAACGCTGGTGTGGTCATCCCCCACCCGGAACAGTTCTGGCCCATCCTCCTCGCCGGCTACGACGTGGACGGTATCGAAGTGTGGAACCCCCAGTCGCGCGAGTACACGGAATTCCTCATCACCGTGGTGAACCGCCAGAACAAGACGCGCCAACACGGCGAACGACCCATGCTCGTGTTCATGGGCGACGATTGTCACATGAGCGAAAAGACGAAAGATCCCGAGCATCAGGATCCGGAAAAGACCGTGCGGGAAATCGGCCTGCAGCCTGCCTGGGACGACATGGCCATCCGCAAGCAGCTCGTGGTTTCCGGCATGAACCGCGAACGCATCATCGACGAATACACCGCCCGGCTGGCGTGACCCCACGCAGCAGCAGGCGCAAAGGAGCCGCACCATGGCAGATCTGAATTTCAAGCACGAGAGCATGCAGGACCTGGATTCCATCCTGAAGTATCTCAACGCCGTCACGGAGGGCTTGGCGCAAGGCAAGATTCGCCTCGCAGCCAAGAACAAGGAGCTCATCCTGGAGCCGCACGGCATGCTGCGTTTCGATGTGGAAGCCAAGCGCAAAGGCGACCAGCGCAAGCTCGCCATCAAGCTGAGCTGGAAGGAAGAAGATGGCCCCGAATCCGGCGACGACACCCTCGTCGTCGAGTCCAGCTAGCCGCCAAGGGGTGACGCCGTGCAACGCATCCTCCAGCAGGAAGGCATCGCGGAAAATTTCCGCTTCATGGTCCTGGAAGTGGTCAAACAGGTGGAGAACACCCAGAAGGTGCTCGAAACCATGGACGCCAAGACCATCGAAGCCGTCGAATCGCGCGACGACTATATCGACAACCTGAAAAGCGTCATCGAGAACAAATGCTTCTCCGCCATCCACCGCCTCGGCTCCCAGAACCGACGCGACGTGGACTTGCTGCGCGCTTCCAACACGGTCGCCAGCAACCTGGAACGCATCGGCGACTTCGCCGTCAACATCGTCGGACAGACCAAGTACCTTAAAAGCAAAGACTTCATCACCCGTTTCGACCTGGGCAAGTTCTTCGTCGCCATCCTCGACGCGCTCAACCTCACCTACGAAGCCATGCTCCAGCAGGACATGAGCAAAGCCTTCAAGATCTGCCGGAGCGAATTCACCCTGGACTTCCTCTACAAGATCCAATTCGACCGCATCCTCAATGAGTTGCGCAGCGGGCGGGAGACCGAAAACCTCATCACCAGTCACCTCATTCTCCGCTATCTGGAGCGTATGGGTGACTCTTTGTTAAATATTGGTGAGGCGATCATCTTCGCGGCTGTCGGCGAGAAGTTCAAGATCCGCCAGTATGAAGCCCTGCGCGAGACCCTCGCCAAGTCCGGCATGGAGCTGCCCATCTCCGACGTGGAATTCCAATCCATCTGGGGCACGCGCTCGGGCTGCCGCATCGGCCGCGTCTCCGCACACGCCGCGCAATCTTCCGAAAACGCCGAGGACTCCCACTGCGACAAGGACCCCGCTTCCGGCGTGCTCTTCAAGGAAGGCAACCGCAAGAAACTGATGCAGGAGATGGAGAACATCAACCGGTGGGAATCCATCATGCCCGGGCTGCCGCCCAAAGTCCTGGCGCACCAGGAAGACGGCTCCCAGGCCTCCATGCTCATCGAATACCTCCCCGGATGCACCGTCCAGGACGTCGTCCTCACAGCCGACTACGACATCATGGACAACGCGCTCTTCCTCACGGAACAGACGCTGACCACCGCGTGGGACCACACCATGGCTGTGGCGCCCACCGCGGCAGGGTACATCAGCCAGCTGGAGTCCCGCCTGGGCGACGTGCGTCGGCTCTACCCACAGTTCACTTGGGATGCGAAATCCATCGGCGCCGTGGACGTGCACTCCTTCGAGGACGTGCTTGCTGCTGCGCGGGAGGTGGAAGCCGAGCTGGAAGCGCCGTACTCGGTCTTCATCCACGGCGACTTCAACAGCAACAACATCCTCTACGACCACGAGTCGCAGCGCATCCACTTCATCGACCTGCACCGCTCCAAACAATACGACCCCTTGCAGGACATCTCCGTCTTCCTCGTCTCCAACTTCCGGCTGCCCATCTTCGAAGTGTACACCCGAGGCCGCCTGAACGCCGTGGCCTTGCGGATGTACCGCTTCGCCAAGGAGTACGGCGAAGCCCAGGGCGACACGCGTTTCGACGCCCGACTTGCGCTGGGACTGGCGCGCAGCTTCATCACTTCCACACGCTTCGAGCTGAACCCCAGCTTCGCCAAGAACATGTTCCTGCGCGGGGCGTATCTGCTCGAAAAGATATTGGATCATCGCGGCTCCGCTTGGGAGGACTTCGTCCTGCCAGAGGATGTCATCGTCTATTGATCGCACAACCGCCACCCAGGCTTCGCGCTGCGCAGCACGCCACGCGCGTTCGTCCACCATCCGACCCCCCGGGGGAGAAGGGAACGCTGTCATGAAGAAGATCGCCATCTACGGGGTGCCCGAGGGCTGGTCCTCCGAACTCCTCGCCGACCACGCGGAAGCCAAGACCGGTTTCCGTTGCCTCATCGACCCGGAAACCGTGGCTCTGGATCTCGAAAAAGGGGAAGTCTGGGCCGCCGGCCAGCCCCTGCACGAGATGGACGCCATCATCATCAAGAAAGCTGGTCCGGTGTATTCACCCATGTTGCTGGATCGACTTGAGATCCTACGCTACTTGAAGACGAAGGTCGGCGTCCCCGTCTTCTCCGACCCGGACGTCATCATCCGCGTGCTGGACCGCACCAGCTGCACCGTCACCTTGGCGGCTGGCGGCGTGCCCATGCCCCCCACCGCCATCACCGAGGACGTGGAAGAGGCCATCGCTTTCGTGGAACGCTTCGGCCGCGCCGTGTTCAAGCCCATCTACTCCACCAAAGCCCGCGGCATGACCGTCATCGAAGCCGGCGTGGACGCCCGCGCCCGCATCGAGACGTTCAAGGAGCACAACCCCTTCATGTATCTGCAACAAATGGTGAAACACCCCGGGAAAGACCTGGGCGTGGCCTACCTGGGCGGCGAATACCTCGCCACCTACGCCCGCGCCGGCGCCTCGGATTCCTGGAACACCACCACCCGCTCCGGCGGCAAGTACGAAGCGTACGAACCCTCCGCTGAAGTGTTGGAAATTGCTGACACCGCCCAGAAACTCTTCGGCTTGGACTTCACCTCCGTCGACGTGGTGGAGACGCCTGATGGCCCCAAAGTCTTCGAAGTGTCCGCTTTCGGCGGTTTCCGCGGCTTGCGCGACGCCAACTCCATAGACGCCGCCGAACGCTACGTGGACTACGTACTCGGCAAGATCGGAGGCTAACCATGCAGTCCATCAAACAATACTTCGACGCTACCGCAGCTGCGCACCCCATGGCCGCGGAACTCTGGCTGGACTTCGACGGCTATGTCACGCAGGTGAAGGCCAATTCCCCGGAACTCTTGGAAAAGCTGAAGGAATACTTCCGCGACTTCCTGCCTGACACAACGCCTGCCGCCGCGCACACCGTCATCCATGCCGTGGAAGCCCCCGCGCCAGCCCCCGAAACCTTCGGCGAATTCAACGTGAAGCAGCCCGACCCCGGCAAATCCAAAATCAAAGAAGAGTGGATCGACTTGCCGGACGGCCGCATCGTGCGCAAACGCATCACCGGCATGGTCTTCGCCTTTGGGCCGGAGGTGAACCTCGCCGTGGGACCGTGCATGGAGAACGACAATCAGGTCGTCAACTTCATCAACAACCGCTTCATCGAGTGGACCCTGCACCAAGGCAGCCTCCTCTTCCACGCCGCGGGCGTTGTCCACGAGAACAACGGCATGGCCTTTGCCGGGTTCTCCGGCATGGGCAAGTCCACCCTGGCGCTGCACGTCATGCGGCTGGGCGTTTCCTTCGTCTCCAACGATCGGCTCATGGTGCGCAACGCTCCTGAAGGCGATCCCGCAACAGGCTTGATGATGTACGGCGTGGCCAAGATGCCCCGCATCAACCCGGGCACCGTGCTGCACAACCCCTCCTTGGCGCCGGTGATGGACGAAGAAGACCGCGACCGCTTCGCCGCCATGCCGCCGGACGAACTGTGGACCCTGGAGCACAAGTACGACGCCTTCATCGACGAATGCTTCGGCGCAGGCAAGTTCCGCCTCGCAGCGCCCATGTCCTCCCTGGTGCTGCTGAACTGGAAGCGCGACAACGGGCCCTTGGAGGTGAACCGCATCGATATCGCCAGCCGGCCGGACCTCATGCCGGCGTTCATGAAATCCACGGGGCTCTTCTACCGCTCGAAGTCGGACGGTCAGGAAGACTTCTCCGAGGCGGCGTATTTGAAACTGCTCGAAAAGTGCCCTGTCTACGAACTCTCCGGGGGCGTGGACTTCGAGCTCGCTGCTGAAAAATGCCACGAGATCCTGAAGGGATAAATAACGTGTCTCACGCCATCAAAGTCTGCCGCACCGTGTCCTTGCCGGACGCGGTGCGGCTGGCCCGCTACGAGCGCGCGCCGGAGCTGGGGCCGCGTGTGCTCTTCTTCTCCGGGGGCACTGCGCTCAAAGAGCTCTCGCAGAAGCTCATCGAATACACGCACAACTCCATCCACATCATCACCCCCTTCGACTCGGGGGGGAGCTCTGCGGAGTTGCGCAGGCATTTCAAGATGTTGGCCGTAGGGGATGTGCGCAACCGCCTCATGGCTTTGGCGGATCGCTCGCCCACGGCGGACACCGCCATCTTCGACCTCTTCGCGTACCGCTTCCCCAAGGACGAGGATGAAACAGCGCTGCGCGATCGCCTCGGCCGCATGCGCGACGGCAAGGACCCCTTGGTGGCCAAAGTGGGCGACCCCATGCGCAAGCTCATCCGCAACCACCTGCGCTTCTTTGAAGAACGCATGAGCAAGGACTTCCCGCTCCGGGGCGCTTCAATAGGGAATCTGATATTGGCTGGGGGCTTCTTCAACTACGGCCGCCACCTCGACCCCGTCATATACCTCTTCTCCAAGCTGGTTGACGTCAAAGGCATGGTGCGGCCTGTCATCTCCGCGGACTTGCACCTCGTCGCAGAGATGGAGGACGACACCTACATCGTGGGTCAACACCGCATCACCGGCAAGGAAGTCGCGCCATTGCAGCAGGGGATCAAGCGGCTCTATCTCACTCGCCAGCACGAAGCTTGGAAACCCGGCGACCCTGCGCCGGAGCCCGTGGAGCCGCCCATCCGCAACAAGGTGAAGGAGCTTATCGGCTCTGCGGAGTGCATCGTTTACCCAATAGGCAGCTTCTGGTCCAGCCTCATCGCCAACCTCCTGCCAGCCGGAGTGGGCCAAGCCGTCAGCGAAAACGAATGCCCCAAGATCTATGTCCCCAACTCCGCGCCGGATCCGGAGGTCCACAACATGGGGCTCCACGGGCAGGTCCGCATGCTCATGGAGACGTTGCAGGCCGGGTGCAAAGCGGACTGCGCCCGCGATGCGCTATTGAACTTCCTGCTGGTGGACACCAAGCGGGGCGTCTACCCGGAGCCCAAGGATTTGACCAAACTGCGGCGTTTCGGCGTGGAGATCATCGACGTGGATCTGGTGGACGAGCACAATCCCCCGTATCTCGACCCCATGAAAGTCATCAACCACGTGCTTTCCATCGTCTGAGGACGGACGCGGACGCGTTTGCGAGCGGGGCGCGAGGTTTTTTCGACGAAGCGACCCGGGCGCCTTGCATTGCGGCGCGGCTGGCGCTATCAGTGGCCCGCAAGGAGTCCCCATGTCTGAAGACGTCCCCTCGCCCTCGTCAGCCCCCTCGTCCCACACGTCCCCTCTCTCCGGGAATACCGTCGTCGAGCAGGGCGCCCGGCCAGGCCATGCCCACCATGACGCCGCGGAAAACGTGTCTTCGCTCCCGGATTCGCCGCTTGCCGTGCCGGTGAAAGTGGCGTTCCTGCGCTGCACCGAGCCCGGCCGCTGTCCCTACACCCGGGATGACGGCGGCCACGACCTGGTGCGAGCCACGGCGGGGTCCGCGGGCCTGGATCTCAAGGCTTGTCTGGATCAGCTGAAGGACCGGCGGCTTACGCTGGCCCCGGGGGCGCGGTTCCCCACGCCGACAGGCGTCGCCATCGAGATCGACGCGCCGGGCCTGGCGGGGTTCCTCTTCGCGCGCTCCGGCTTGGGAGCGAAGAAGGGCGTCACCGTGAGCCAAGGCGTCGGCGTCATCGACCCGGACTATCGCGGCGAGATCATTGTCAGTTTGCTGAATACCTCTGCGGAGCCCCGGGTCATTGAACACGGCGAACGCGTGGCCCAGCTCCTCATCCTGCCGTTCTACGCCGCCCAGGTCGTGCGTGTGGATTCCCTCTCCGAGACGGCGCGTGGCGGAGGCGGCTTCGGTCACACCGGCCGCAAGGAACACCGACGAACAGACGCCAACGTCAACGCAGACATGGAATCCACGGCTTCCGCTGATGAAGCGACAACGCCATCACCCCACGCACCGCACGAGGACGCGTCATGAGCAACGCCTTCGATTCGTTGAAAGCCCGCACCGAAGCCGTCATCTGCAACACGTACGGGCGCTACCCCTTGGCTGTGGCTCGCGCCAGGGACTGCCGCCTCTGGGATCTCGACGGCCGCGAGTATGTGGATATGCTGGCCGGCCTAGCTGTCTGCAACTGCGGCCACAGCCGGGAGGACATCGCCAGGGCCGTGGCTGCACAAGCCGTCGAGCTTGTTCATCTTTCCAATCTCTTCTATCATGAAAAGCAGGTGGCCCTGGCGGAGGCGCTCACGGCGCGCGGCGGTCTCGGCGCGGGGAGCAAGGTCTTCTTCTGCAACTCCGGCGCGGAAGCCAACGAAGCCGCCGTGAAGCTGGCGCGGCGGTACATGCGCACGGTGCAAGGTCGCGACGCCTGGGAGGTGGTCACTCTGGAAGGCTCCTTCCACGGCCGTACGCTGGGCATGATCGCCGCCACGGGACAACCCAAGGTGAAGGAGTATTTCGAGCCCCTGCCTGAAGGCTTCCGCACCGCGCCTTTCGGCGACATCGAGGCCCTGCGAAACGCCATCACCGAGCAAACAGCCGCCGTCCTCGTGGAGGTGGTGCAAGGTGAAGGCGGCGTGCGCCCCATGGAGCCTGAATACGCCAAGGCGCTGGAATCGCTCTGTAAAGAACGCGGAGTGCTGCTGATGGTGGATGAAATCCAGACCGGCGTGGGCCGCTGCGGCGCGTTCTTCGCGTTTCAGCGTTACGGCGTGAAGCCCCATGTGGTGACCACGGCCAAAGGCATGGCCAACGGCCTGCCCATGGGGTGTCTGTTGGCCGACGCAGAGACCGCCGCTGGCTTTGCGCCCGGCAGCCACGCCACCACCTTCGGCGGGGGCGGCGTGCTGAGCGCAGCCGGCTTGGAGGTGCTGCGTATTCTGGATGAAGAGCGCCTCATCGAGCGCGCCGAGGCCGAAGGCGCCTACTTCCTGAACCGGTTGCAGGGCCTTGCCCGCGCGTTCCCGGAACTGCTGGATGATGCGCGCGGCATGGGGCTGCTTGTTGGTCTCGTCTTCAAGGAGCCGGCGGGATGGGTCTGGGAAGCCTTGCTGGAGCGCGGTTACATCACCAACTGCACGCAGGAGCGCGTCATTCGTTTCGCGCCGCCTCTCACCATCCCCCGCGACGACCTCGACGGCGTGCTCGCCGTGCTGGAAGAGTTGCTGGCCGCGCGCAAGGCCTAGGCCCATCCGGCGTACTCCGACGACAGTGCGGGAGGGCTCCTTCTCGAATGGTGACGCCCTCCCGCACTTTTTCGACCCGGACTTGACGACATCGGCCCCATCCGCCGCCCGGCGTGCTGACGGGTACTGCGCCCGGAGCGGCCGTCTTCGGTGGCGCTAGAGGTCCACCATGCCTTCGGTAAAGTCGTCGCTGGGTTCCATGAGCAGAAGCAGGTTGCCCCACGGGTCGCGGAAATTGACCATGGTCCCCCAGGGGAACGTTTCCGGTTCCGTGACGAAGTTGACGCCTTTGGCTTTCCAGGCGTCATACTGCGCTTGAAAATCGTCCGTGGCAATCATGAAGACCGGGGTCAGGTCGCCGGCGCTCTGCTTGCCGATGATGGCGCGCTCCTCGTCGTTGGAGGCTTTGTTGATGACGATGTTGCAGGTCTCGTGGCCTTGGGGCGAGACCGTGAGCCAGCGCCAGCCGTTCTCCATGGGGATGTCCCACGTTTTGTTGAAGCCGAGCGCGCCGACGTAGTACTCCAGACCTTTGTCGTGGTCGTCCACCGTGATGAAAATATGCGAGATGGCGTTCTTCATGGAAGGGATCCTTGGTATGAGGTGAGGGATGCGCGCATCATAGCATGGGGCGTGACGTGCGACCAGATGGCGAATGACCGATTTGCGTTCGGGTAGCGCGATGGCGTGCTCGGCTGGCGTCGGCTGCCTTGGCATGAAGGACGGCCGGCAGGAGAGCGCGCTCCCCGGCCGGCCGTGTGTTCGGAGTGGTCTTCCGTCAGTATCCCTTCAATCTGTCGATGTATTCCGGCAGGAAGAGGGAAATCTGCGGGATGTAGGTGATCAGGATGAGGAAGACGAGCAGGATCATGAGCCAAGGGAGCGCGGCGCGCACCACCCAGCCGATGTCCTTGCCGGTTATCCCGGCCGTGACGAAAAGGTTCAAGCCCACCGGCGGCGTGATCATGCCGATCTCCATGTTCACCACCATGATGACGCCCAGGTGGATGGGGTCGATCCCGAGCTGCACCGCGATGGGGAAGAGGATGGGCGCCATGATGAGCAGGATGGCCGAGGGCTCCATGAAGTTCCCTGCGATGAGCAGCACGATGTTCACCACGATGAGGAAACCCCACGGCGGCAGCCCCATGCCGATGATGAGCTCGGCTATCATGTGCGGGATGCGCTCCGTGGTCAGCACGTGCGCGAAGAGCATGGCGTTGGCGATGATGAAGAGCAGCATGATGGAGACGCGGGAGGCGTCAAGAATGGTCTTGCGCACTTCGGGATGGACCACGGAATGCGGCAGCGCCAGCGCCATCAGTTTCCAGTTCCGCAACATGCCCCGCACCAACCCCTCGCCTTGGTTCAGCCACGTCACGCCCTTCAGTGGGCCCATGTCCCGATAGACGAAGACCGCGATGAAATAGGCGTAGACCGCTGAAACCGCAGCCGCTTCCGTGGGGCTGGCGATGCCGCCGTAAATGGAGCCCAGTACGATGACGATGAGCAGAATGCCGCCCATGGCCGTGAATCCGGAATGCGCCAACGCCCGGAACCCCGGGAATGGTTGCGCCGGCAGCTTCTTGATGCGCGCCATGATGTAGATGGCGAGCATGAGCATTCCGCCCATCAGCAGACCCGGAAGGAAACCCGCCATGAAAAGCCGCGCCGCGGATTCCTCCGTGGCGGCGGCGTACACCAGCATGACGATGGAAGGCGGAATGAGAATGCCCAACGTGCCCGCGTTGGCGATGACCCCCGCAGCCATGCGCTCCGGATAGCCGGACTTCACCATGCCGGCGATGACGATGGAGCCGATGGCCGCCACAGTGGCCGGGGAAGAGCCGGAAACCGCCGCGAAAAGCATGCATGCCAACACGGAAGCCATGGCCAGCCCACCCCGCACGAACCCCACGCAGTCGATGGCGAAGCGGATGAGCCGGTTCGCAACCCCACCCGTGGAGAGAAACTGCGAAGATACGATGAAAAAAGGGATGGCCAGCAGGGTGTAGTGCTCCGAAAGCGACTCGAAAAGCTTCAACGCCACGGAGGCGAGAGAGTCGTCCGAAAAGAGCAGGATCGTGGTGATGCTCGCCAAGCCCAGCCCGATGGCGATGGGCATGCCCATGGCGAGCAAGGTGAACAACAGGATGAAGAGCGCCGCCGTGGTCATGAGCTCGCCTCCTTCTTCGCCGCGTCCTCCCAGTCGTGGGAGTCCTCGCCCTCCATGGCCTTGCCTTCGTAGAGACCCCTGGCGTCCTTGGCTTCGTCGGCGAGCTTGAAGCCCTCCGCGCGGCCGTGGACGATGGCGATGAACAACTGCACGAGCCGCAGCGAAAGCAGCAGGAAGCCGATGATGAGAATGGAATGCGCCGTCCACTTGGGGATGGGCAAATCCGACAAGTGGATGCCGATCTTGTGCATCTTCTTCAGATACACCCACGAGCCGACCAGAAAGAGGCCGCAATACGCCAGACACAACAGACACGCCACGCCGCTGACGACGCGCTTTGCAGGGTTGGGCAGCACGCGCACCAGGGCGTCCACCCCGATGTGCGAACCCACCTTGACGCCGTAGGAGACGCCGAAAAGCACCATCCACGCGGAGAGCAGCAGCGTCAGCTCCTGCGCCCACATCACGCCCGTGCCGAAGCCGAAGCGCAAGACCACCTCCACGAAGACGAGCAGAGTCATGGACGCCAGGAGGAGGGAGATGAGACCCTCCTCCAACTCATTGAGAAGTTTTTTCCACATGATCGCCTGCTTTGCAGCTTGGCGCCGCTCAGTTGCAGGCGACGGCGGCGTCGATGTTGTCCTGACCGATCTGGTCGGCGAACTCCGCCCACACGGGCTTCATGGCCTCCACCCACTGCGCCCGCTCCTCGTCCGTGAGCTGCAGCACCTCGGTGCGGCCGGATTCGATGATCTGCTGACGCTGCTCCTGGCTCAGCCGGAAAGACTCCTCGTTGCCGTACGCCAAGGCGTCGTCCAGGGCCTGCTTCACCTCGGCGCGGATGTCATCGGGCAGCTCGCTCCAGAACTCGGAGCTCGTCACCACCAGATAGTCCAGAAGCCCGTGGTTGGACTCCGTGATGTAGGGCTGCACCTCGTAGAACTTCTTGGAATAGATGTTGGACCACGTGTTCTCCTGGCCGTCGATGGCCTTCGTCTGCAACAAGGTGAACACCTCGGAGAAAGGCTTCTTCAGCGGGATGGCGTCCACAGCCTGGAATTGCGCAGCGAGGACATCGGAAGTCATGATGCGGAATTTCTTGCCCACAGCGTCCGCCGGGGTGCGCAAGGGGCTGCTGGCGGAAAGCTGCTTCATGCCGTTGTGCAGGTAGCCAAGCCCCTGGATGCCCATGTTCTGCATGGAGTTCAGCATGGCCTGTCCCTTCTCGCCTTGCTGAAAACACTCCACGGCCTCCATGTTCCTGAAGAGGAAGGGGAGGTCGTAGATCTGCAGGACTTTGGTGAATTCCTCGAACTTGGAAAGCGCGGGAGCTGCCAGCTGCACGTCGCCGAGGAGCATGGCCTCCAGCACGGCGTTGTCGTTGAACAGCTGGGAGTTGGGGTAGACTTGCACCTCCACCGTGCCGGCGAGACGCTCGTTGACCAGGTCGCGGAACTTGTTGGCCATCTTCCCTTTGGGCGTGTTCTCCGCCACCACGTGCGAGAACTTGATGACGATGGGCTCGGCCAGAACCGCGCTCACGGCGCCAAGTGTGAATGCCAGCGCCATGGCGAAAGCGATAAGTGCTTTGATCCGCATACGATGCTCCCTTGGTTGGAGGTTGGGACAGCATGCGGATATATGACAAGGAATTGTCATAAAAACAATCGCCGTGAAAATTTTCTCAAAGACGACTCGGAGAAGGCCGATACGTTGGAAAACGCATCGGTCTCAAGCGACGCTACCTCCTGATATACGTGTTCTGCATGGGAATCGTCAGCATGAGAATAAAATCACAAACCCCAGGCCTGCCGGAGCGACGCATGACTGGCGCGCAAAGTCTCCCCATCCAGACCAAGCGTCATCATGAGCCCCCCGGTGGTCCGCGCTTCACGCACTGCGAGGCAGTCCTGCGCTTCGAACGGCACGATGCGGCCGCCAACCACCCACAACGGATACAGCACGCAATGCGCCGGACGCTCCGCACGCGTGAGCACGCAGCCGGCATCCCCAAGAAAGACGCACCGACCCAACTCGTCCACCGCCAGCGCCGTATGCTCGCCGCCTGCAGGAAACAGCGACGCCACGGCGGCTTCCTCTCCCGGAAAGAGCCGCTGCATGGCCTCCACGAACGCCGGGGACGTCTTCGTCTTCGCGCGCCACGCGTCGCCCAGCCCCATGGCGTGGGCCACGGGGTGGATTCGCTCGATCTCCAAAGGAAACAAGGGGAAGAGCATGGGCCGCTCCTCCTCCGTCACGGTGCAGCAACGCGCGCAGCGCATGCAGACATGGGGGCTCGACGGCCCCGGACCACCGTGGCCGCCGCGTGTGGGGTTGCCAAAGACAGGCGAAGGTTTACGCGGATGGGACATGCCTTGTGATACCCGATTCCCCCGGCGCGAACAAGTCTCGCCCCCGGTGCGGGGATGTCTCGGGCCACCTCGACGGCTTGCCCCGCACGTCTCCACGGCGTACCATGCCGTATGGGAGAAAACGTCCTCTTCGCGCTCTACACACCCATCCTCGCCTTGGCGTTGGACATCCTTCTGGGCGACCCGCGCGCCCTGCCGCACCCCGTGCAGGCCCTGGGGTGGTGCGCTCACGTTCTGGAGCGCTGCGCCAGGAGGCTGCCGTGGTTCACCACCTTCGGCCGACTGTACGGGCTCCTCGCCGTGGCGTTGCTGGCAGGCGCGGCCGGGTGGGCCGCCTGGACCCTGGCCGGGCTGCAGTATCTGGGGCCGCTGGCGGGGCTCTATCTGGCGTGGTCCGGGTTGGCGCTGGGGAGCCTGCTGCGGGAATGCCACGACGCCTTGCGCGCCGTGGAGCAGGCCTCTCTGGAGGAAGCGCGGCAGCGAGTGGCAATGCTGGTGAGTCGCGACGTCTCCACCATGGACCGCCCGGCCTTGCGTCGAACCCTGGCCGAGACCCTGTCCGAGAACCTCTGCGACGGCCTCACAGCGCCGTTCTTCTTCCTGATTCTCGGCGGCCCCGGCGCGTTGTGGGCGTACAAAGCCGTGTCCACGCTGGATTCCATGTGGGGTTACCGCACGCCGGAGTACGCCCGCTTCGGGTGGGCGGCGGCGCGGCTGGACGATGTGCTCGCCTACATCCCGGCGCGGCTCACGGCAGTTTTTCTGTTGACGGTCGGCGCCGTGGCGGGGCCCATCGGCTTGAACAGGCGTCGGATTCTGGCAGCGGTGCGGGGGACCCTGCGCGACGCGCCCGCCATGGCCAGCCCCAACGCCGGGTGGCCCATGGCCGCGGCGGCGTGGGCGTGCCGCGCGTCCATGGGCGGTCCCGCTGTGTATTTCGACGCGCTGGTTGACAAGCCGCGACTGGGGCCGGCGTCGGCAAGTGAAGACACGTCCTGGGACGCCGCGCGTCTGGTGACGTTGTTGCGGCTCTGTTTCGCGGCGGGCGTGTGCGGAGCCGTGGCGCTATATGGCCTTCGGTTCGCGCTGCTGCAGGGGTGACCCTGGCGCCGTGACCCCGTGCACGGGGACGCTGGGAGCGACGGTTCTGCGTGGCTTCCCCGGGCAGGCGGCGTGGGGAACAATCCCGGGAGCGCAGGGCGCGCAGGGGGTGGAGGGACGCTAGCGCCAAGGCGGAAGCGGGCGGCTTCAGCCCATGTCGTTGACGAGGCGCCCCGAGAGGGACTCGGGAGTCGGCGTCGTCGTAGTCGTCGGCGTCGTCGAAATCGTCGGCGTCGTCTTCAGGGCGTCCATCAGAGAGGTCGTCTCCGCGGGAACGAAGGCCGAGCCGCTTTCCAGGCGCCCCAGCCGCACGGTGGCGAGCTCGCGCTGGTCGTGGCTGAAGAGGGAACGTGAAAAGCTGGCGCGCTCGGCGATGGCGCTCCAGACCTGCTCCTGGGTCAGCCCGGTGACGGGCGGGAGGACGGCCGGGGGGTCGTAGTTGAATCGCGCCATAGGAATCCACCTCGGCGCCGGCTAGGCGCGTTCCTTGACCAGGGTTCCGCTGGGCTTGAGCGTGGAGAGCAGGCTCTCGCCGTTGGGCGGGAAGTCCGGGGCGCCGTCATTGAGATTGCGGAATGTGGCGGCGGCGATGCTGCGTTGCGAGTCGCTGGTGTAGGAGTGGGACACCTCCGCGAGGCGGACGATGGCTTCCCAGATTTGAGTGCGCGTCATGCCTGAGACCATGGCTGACCTCCTTCGCCAGAGGAATCGCTCGGGGCGGTGGCGTGACAGGGCGCAACCGGCGGTCGAGCGTGATCTTTACATGAGTATGACACCAACTGCGGGAGAAGGGAAGCGGAAAAGCACCGTGCGACGCAAAAACAAGACATGTTGACGAGGGAGTGATTCATTCAATCTAAAAATAAGACATTTTCGGCCAAAGGTCTCCGCTGCGCCGTCAGAAGGGGCCGACCGTCGTTTTCTCCCAGCTCATCCGCGGTTCGCCCACAGTATAGCCAGGTACATCCTTTGTACGGCGCCAGTGCGCTGCTTCGGTCTCAATTCGTTCCCAGGCAGACCTCCACGGTGATCTCGCCGTAGGGGCTGGAGAAGGGGATGGCGAGCACCGGGCCATGCGCGTGGTGCTGCACCACGTGGCCCTCGCCCATGTACACATCCGGGATGGAAGCGTGGAACTTCATGCCTTCGTGGGCCAAGTCGCGACGAGCCAGGCCGGAGATCATGTTCGTCAATTCGCCCACGCCGTCGCGGACATCGGCGCCGTAGGGTGGAAGCGCCTCTCCCAGCATGGCGGAGACCACGTTGCGCGCGCATTCCTCCGGGAAGGAGAGGGCGAAGCTGCCGTGCGCATATCCCTTCACGCCGATGACGCCGGTGATTTCGCCTTTGGCTGTCGTGTCGGTTTTGATGTACGGTTTTCCCGGCGTGACGATGGTCATGGCCATGGTCTTGAGCGTCTCCACCACGGCGTTGAGGAAGGGGTTGATGAAGTTGACATCGAAGGTGCGGGACATGATCATGGTCCTCGGCCTGGAGCCCTCATGGTGAATGGTTGTTCAATATCTAGCCTCTCCGCGGGAACAAGGCAACCTCCTCCTGCAGGGGGCCCCCGGGAACGCGAATCGCTATCCTTATACTAGGACGATGTGAAGGTATGAGTAAAGACCACGACGACACCAACGCAGCGCAGTCTGCCCAAGCGGCGCAATCACCCCAGTCGGCGCGATTCAACGTCCAGGGCATGACGTGCGCTGCCTGTTCCGCCCGCATCGAGCGCATGGTCGGCGCCATGGAAGGCGTGAAGGCCGTCAGCGTGAACCTCGCCACGGAAACCATGGTCGCGCAGTTCGATTTGCAGCGACTCACCGCCACCGACCTTGTCGCCAAAGTGGAGCAACTCGGTTTCACGGCCACGGAGTCGCCGACGTTCGACGGCCCTCTCTTTCTGGAAGTGGACGGCATGACCTGCGCGGCGTGCTCCAGCCGGTTGGAGCGTGTGCTCGGCGCGCTGGACGGCGTGGCGGATGTCGCGGTGAACCTTGCCACGGGGGAGGCGCGTCTCACCCCTGCAGCCGCGACGGACCGCAAGGCGTTGGAAGATCGCGCCGTGGCGGCGGTGGAGCGAGCCGGCTTCACGGCTTCGCCACGCTCCACCGAGGCGGAAGCCCTTCTGGGCGCCGCCGAAGCGCGCTGGCGCGAGCAACGCGAAGCCGCCCGGGCGCGCGTGGCCGGTTGGCGGCGCAGGCTGTACCCGGCCTTCGGATTCGCCATTCCGCTCTTTTACATCGCCATGGGCGAGATGATGGGCTTGCCGTTGCCCGGGATCCTCCATCCCATGGCGCACCCGCTGCCGTTCGCTCTCACGCAGCTTGCGCTGACATTGCCGGTGCTCTGGGCCGGCCGGGAGTTCTACCGCGTGGGGTTCCCGAACCTGCTGCGGGGCGCGCCGAACATGGATTCGCTCATCGCCGTGGGTACGGGGGCCGCCGTGGCGTATTCCGTGTGGAACACCGTGCTCATCGCCGTGGGAGTTGCGCCCATGGCGCACGTCATGGACCTCTATTTCGAGTCCGCAGCGGTGCTCATCGCTCTGGTCATGTTGGGGAAATACTTCGAGACGCGGTCGCGCGCGCGCACATCGGACGCCGTACGCGCGCTCATGGAGCTTGCACCGGACGAAGCGCTCCTCGTCACGGAGGAAGGACATGCCGGGGAAGGGGGCGAACCCGCCGTCAAGCGCGTTCCCACCACGGCCATTCGTCGGGATGACGTGTTGCTGGTGCGCCCCGGCGAACGCGTCCCCGTGGATGGCGTCATCCTTCGCGGTCGAACCAGCGTGGACGAATCCATGCTCACCGGCGAGAGCCTCCCCGTGGGCAAGGCGCCGGGAGACCGCGTCACCGGAGGATCGATGAACGGCCATGGCGCGTTCCGCATGCGCGCCGATCGCGTGGGCGGGGACACAACCCTGGCGCGCATCGTGCGGCTTGTCCAGGAAGCGCAGAGCGTCAAGGCGCCCATCGCCAACCTCGCCGATCAAGTCAGCTACTACTTCACCCCGGCGGTGATGGCCGTGGCTCTGCTCAGCGGTCTCGCTTGGCTCTCCTTCAGCGACGAAGGCTTCTTCTTCAGCTTGCGCATCTTCGTGGCGGTGCTCGTCATCGCGTGCCCCTGCGCCATGGGACTGGCCACGCCCACCTCCATCATGGCCGCCACGGGTCGCGGCGCGCAGCTCGGCGTGCTCTTCAAAAGCGGCGCAGCCCTGGAGCAGGCCGGCAAGCTGGACGTCCTCGTCTTCGACAAGACCGGCACCCTTACCTGCGGCGAGCCGACAGTCACCAAGGTCACGCTGCTGGGAACCATCCTTCCCGACGATACGGCGGCGCTGCGCCTCGCCGCCGCCGTGGAGGCCGAGAGCGAGCACCCCCTCGCCGAGGCCGTGACCCGCGCGGCGCAGGACCGTGGGGTGGACGTCGCCCCAGCCGAGGAGTTCGAGTACCGACCCGGCTACGGCGTGGCCGGCCGCGTTCGCAGCAACCCCGACGACGCGGAGGAGACTTTCATCCGGGTGGCCCTCGGCAACCGCGCCTTGGTGCAGCTGGAGATGTCGGAAGACGCTGCGCCAGACGCGATGGACGAGGCCATGCGCCACGCCGCCGTCGCCGCGGATGAGGGCGCAACCCCGCTCATGCTGCTGGTGGACGGGCAACCAGCCGCGGTGTTGGCCGTGGCCGACGAACCCCGCCCCGAGGCCGCGGCGGTGCTGGCGCGGCTGCGCGCCATGGGTGTGGCCGTCTGCATGCTCACGGGAGACGCCGAGCGGACCGCGCGCGCTGTGGCGGCCAAGCTGGACATGGCGACCACGGCCCTCCCGGAGACCTTCGCTGAAGGCGCGGCGCCGGAAGGGTTCTGGGCGCAAGTGAAACCTGAGGAAAAAGCCGCGCGGGTGCAAGCGTTGATGGACGCCGGCTACACCGTGGGCATGGTGGGCGACGGCGTGAACGATGCGCCGGCGCTGGCCACTGCGGATGTGGGCGTGGCCATGGGCTCCGGCATGGATGTGGCCATGGAGGCCGGCGACGTGGTGCTCATGGGCGAGACCCTCTGGACGGTGACGGACGCCGTGGCGCTTTCCCGCGCGGCGCTCGTCAACATCAAGCAGAATCTGGTATGGGCCTTCGGCTACAACACGCTGGGCATCCCGGTGGCGGCGGGCCTGCTGCATGTCTTCGGAGGGCCCACGCTCTCGCCCATGGTGGCGGGCGCGGCCATGGCGCTCAGTTCCGTCAGCGTGGTGACGAACGCTTTGCGGCTCAAGGGGTTCAAAGGCGCGGTCGAGCGCGGGTGGCCGGCCTCGTCCGCATGAGTCGTCAACCCGCCGCTCTCACGGGTTCGGGAAGACGAAAACGTCGGGCTGGGAAACCACGCGGATCGGTAGGCGGGGCTGCGGGGAGCTTGCAGGTCACCCTGTCGGGAAAGCCGTGGCGCGGGACGATAGCGGGATGAACAGGCGTGAGGCCAGAGGCGCCCGGGAGCAACGCCGCCGCGTCGGTTTCGGGGCGTGGGCGCGCGTGGGGCGTGGGCGCGGCGGGGACTTCGGCTAGTGGATCTTGAGGTAGTCTTCCAGGGCGATGTTGTCATACTCCTTGGAGACCCAGAAGGCTGTGGCCCAGATCATGAGCGCGGTGGCCTGGGTGTCGTCCAGGCGTTTGATCTTGGCGTCGATGGTGGCGGGGGAGGAGCCGTGCTTCGTGTGGACGAGATCCAGCTCGCAGGCGTCCTGCAGACGCAGCTGGAGGTAGGCCACACGGGACTGGTCCGGGAGCAGACGGACGTCCTTGTGCGCTTCGATGATGGTCTTGAGCTCCGCCATGGAGAACTGGCTCTTGAGACCATTGATGGCGCGGAAAAAGGTGTCCACGGCCCAAGGGAGAATGAACTCCGCGCCGGCGGACTTGGTCTTGAAGAATTCCTTGAGCCACTGCTCGTGGTTTGGCGTGATCCGGGCTGCTACCTGCGGCATCGTATCCCCCTGCTCCAGCCGGCGCCAGGAGGGCTGGCTCCGGCTCATTTGGGAGGGCGCGACGGGTTGTCCTGCCTTGGGACGGGGCCGTGTGGACTGCGGCCGGTAAGGGCGTCGCGCCGAAGCGTCGTTTCGAGAGCTCCACTCCCACCATGAGAGTCTTGCGATTCGATTGCTTTTTACCTAGCGCAAAGCCAGCCGCGAATCAAGAATTTTTCTAAATATTCTTCAGGAAAAAAGGTCTACGCATTTCAGCATGTTCATATTTTTTCGTTGCGATTGCGCGCCGTTGATGCGGCTCCAATCCTCATGAGAATGTCTAATATGCCGGAATGCCACTGTTTTGTCTAGCCTGCGAAGTCCTCGCGGATCTTGCGGAAGAGCACCAGCAAAAACGGCTCCGGCACGGGCTCGCCGTCGATGACGAGATTCTGGATGCGCGTCACCGCGTTGCCGCTGGGCGTCGTGGTGGCTTGTGTCTCCACTTGATGTTCGTGCGCTGTCTCCTCGCCACGCGTGGAGATGGTGAGTGTGTAGCGGTCGCGATCATGGCGTTTCCAGCGCAGTGTTACGCGGCGGCCAGCGCCGGCGCGGGCGTGGGCGCTCTCGCGCACCAGCCGGATGAACTCCGCCAGGCTGAAGTGGCCGCTTTTACCAGCCACGCCGAGAAATTCCCCTTTGTCGTTCATCACCACCAGGGGCTTGTGGAGGTACGACCGCGGCGGCGCCTCGTCTCGAGTGGGGCGGGTTTCCAGACGTTCCCACACTTCTTCGAACATGAGCGCACGCTCCTTGCGCAAGGCGTCCACCTCGGCTTGCAAGGCGAGGACGGTGTCGCGAGACTCGTCGCGCTCCTGCTTGAGGGTGGCGACTTCATGCCGCAAAGCGTCAATTTCCGCGCGGAAAAGGGCTTGCGCGTCCAGAAGGTCGGCGAGCTTGTCGAGGACGGGGCCGAGTTCGCGGGTGGGCGTCTGGTGTTCCTTGGGGAAGGCGTGAGACGCGTCGGGCCGCTGTGCGAGGCCGCGCTCGATTTGTTCCGTCGTGTAGTTGTTGTTGAACATTTCGCGGATCTCCTTGAAGACGGCGAGGGCTTCGGCGGGGTAGCGCACGCGTTTGCCGCCCCCGGCATGCTGGGGGATGTACTGTTGGAACTTATCCTTGTAGTACGCCAGGGAGGAGGGTGGGATGTTCAATCGCCGGCCGATCTCCCGCAGGCTGAGGTAGTCGTCATGCATGATCATGGCTGGTTGAATGGTTGTTGTTTACAAAAAATACGCAAGGACGTCAAGAGGAAACATGAGGTGCGATGGTCTGGCCTTGTTTGATTTTGTTGGTTGATTGTTGATTGTATGGCGGCGCCATGCGCTGTATCCATCGCGCTTTACGGCGTCGGACAATGTGCGTATGAACCAAGCGACTTGCCGTCGTCTGGCGGCGCTGCACCGCAGACACCTCCTGGCCGGGATCGAAAGCTACCGTCTATGATCATGGATTCCCTTCCTTTTTTGCATGTCGCGCTGCTCATGTTCGGCGTCGGCGTCGTGGGGCTTCTCGCGGGGCTTGCGTTGATGGGGCCCTTGAAGTCGCTGGCGTGGCGGTACGGGTTCTTGAGTCACCCCGGCGGACACAGCCGGCACGACAAGTCTGTGCCCGTGCTCGGCGGCGTGGCCATCTATGGCGCGTTTCTCGTGGCGACGGCGCTCTTCTACACCGTCTTCACGCGCTGGCCGCCGGGGTACACGCATCCCGGCATGGCGCATACGGTGTCGTTGTTTCTGGGGGCCACATGGGTGATGCTCTTGGGCGTGGCGGACGACCGCTACAACATCGGCTGGAAGCTCAAGCTGGGCGGCGAGCTGGTGGGCGTTGGCATTCTGCTGCTGGGCGGGCACACCATCCAGAACGCCACGTTGCCTTTCGTGGGTTTCGTGGAGTTCGGCTGGTTCGGGCACGCGCTCTTCGCGCTGGCGGTGCTGACCATCACCAACGCCGTGAATCTGGTGGATGGCGTGGATGGTCTGGCCGGGGGCATTTGTTTTTTCGCCGCCTTGGTGTGCGGGATCATCGGGCTGCACCATGGCGACATCTTCGGCGCGGTGGTGGGGTTTGGCGTCAGCGGCGGCTTGCTGGCGTTTTTGCGGCACAATTTCCCACCGGCTTCCATTTTCATGGGCGACAGCGGTTCATTGATGCTGGGGTTTCTGCTGGGAACGCTGGCCACCAGCTCGGCGGCGCCCAGCGCGGGGCAGCGCTCCGGCACCATCATCATGTTGCTGGCGCCCTTTCTGCCGTTCGGGGTGGCGCTTCTGGACGTGGCCCTCTCCATCATCCGCCGCAGCGTGAGCGGCCGCCGCGTCTTTCTGCCGGATACGGACCATATCCACCACCGGTTGATGGACAAGCTCGGCCGGCCTCGTGCGGTGGTCGCCATCCTCTATGCGTTCAGCGCCATGCTGTCGGCCATCACGCTCACCCTGGTTCTGGGGCCGGCCCACGGCTTCTACCGCGCGTATGTGCTCCTTTCGGGCGTGGTGGGGCTGGGGCTCATCGTGCTCGTGGTGCGGCTCTATACCCGGGAGACCCTGCCGCGGATCTGGGTGAACCGACCCCACATGAAGTATCTGGCGAGCTTCATCGAGTTCATGAGCCGCAAGGCCCAGCGCACGTGCGATGAGGAAGCGTTGCTGGACATGCTGGAAGCAGGGGTCCGCGATCTGGACTTCGACGAGGTTTCCGTGACGCGCCACGGACAGACGGTGCGTCAATGGAGACGCGCCGAACGGCTACACCCCATGGCTCCGCGCAGCGAACGCGAAAAGGCCTTGGGCCGTGGCGTGCTGGTGCGGTGGGTGAGTCCACAGCACGACAGCGTCTCCTACCAGAGCTACCTGCGCCTGGCGTGGGACCAGTTCCTGAGGGTGCTGGAGAACAGGCTGAAGCATGTGGCTGCGCGACAGGACGAGGACGCGGCGTGCGCGCCGCCCTCGCGGTCCGACCCATCCTCTTGACCCGCTCCGACAGTCGATCGGCCGGCCCTTCGTTTCCCGGCGCCCGGGGTCGCTGCGGCGTCCCGGAGACTCTGTCCAGGCGTCCCTTGAGTGGGCATCGTCCATGCGTCCCTGGAGTCTTTGGAGTGCGCGCCATCCTTGGGCCCCATGGGTCCCTGGAGTCCTGGGAGCGCGTCCCGCCCATGCGTGCTTGAATCCATGGGCGCCGGGAAGCCTCGGCGCGGCGCTCCGCTCGCCCTGCGCGTCACGGCGCTCCACGGCGGGAAAATGGGCAATGGGGCGCAATCTCACGCAAGCATGCGCAATGCGCCGCAATCTGCTGCGTGGCGTCGCGCAGACCTCTTGCGTCGTCGTCGCCCGAGGCTGGTGTTTTTCGGTGAGGATTGATCGTGGCGTTTTTCAAGTAGTTGGTGTAAGAGGGACCCGTCTGGTGAGCTCTCCTCCAGCATTCCCCGAGACGCCATGGCCCGTACGTTACGACTCGCCATCCTCTTCGCCGACATCACCGGCTCCACCCAGTTGTACGATTCGCTGGGCAACGAGAAGGCCCATGGTCTCGTCTCCGGGTGCCTGGACGAGCTCCAGTCCATTGTCACCCGCTGTCGCGGTCGGGTGGTGAAGACCACGGGGGACGGCGTCTTCTGCGTCTTCGGGCGGGTGGACCACTGCATCGAAGCCGCTTGCGACCTGCAACGCCGCATACTGGAGGAGACGCGCAAACCCGCGGACATCGCCTTGCGCGTGGGCGTGCACGCCGGCGAGGTGATTCTGGAGGACGCAGACTGCTACGGCGACGCCGTGAATGTCTGCCACCGCGCACTGGAGATCGCTTCCAGCGGGCAGATCATCGCCACCAAGATCATCGCGGACAACGCCCAGCGCGCCGGCGTGGGCGTTCGCTACCTGACACGCGCGCATCTGAAGGGCAAACGCGACAAGGCCCCCATCTATGAAGTGATGTGGTGGGATGAAGCCAAGGCCGACGCCACCGCCATCTTCCGCGACTCCCAGCTGGACATCACCACCTCCGAAGCCATGGAGCTGGAGTTCCGCGATATCGTCCACGTTATCAACCGGGACAACATCGACATCACCATCGGCCGGCGCAGCCTCAACGACCTCTCCATCGACAACCAGTTCATCTCCAAGCAGCACGCCGTCATCTCCGTCAACAACAACAAGTTCGTGCTGCGCGATTTCTCCACCAACGGCACATTCGTCTACCTGGAGGACGAGCGCAAGACCTTCCTCCACCGCGACGAGATAGCCCTCCAGGGGCACGGCCGCATCAGCTTCGGGCGGGACTACTACGACAGCCCGGATGTGGTGCGCTTCCGCATTGTCAGCGCGCTGGACGGCTGACCCACCGCGCGTCGTGCTGCTTGCGCGCCCACGCAAAAACCCCCCGGGACGAGCGTCCCAGGGGGCGAATGTGATGCAGCGCTGGCGGCGGCGATCAGAAGCCGAAGCCGTCCGAGTCCGAACCGGAAGCGCCGAAGCCGAAGTCGTCCGGCACGCCGCCGGCTTCCTCGGCCGGGGCGGCGGCGGCGCCGGCGGCAGCGCCGCCTGCAGCCACGGTCACCACGCCGTGCTTCTTCACGTCCTCGATCTGCTCCAAAAGCTCTTTGACCTTGCCGATGTATTCTTCCACCGTGGCTTGCGAAGCGACGATGATCTTGTCCCCATCACCCTTGGCCGAGGCTTCGAAGGCTTCCACTTTGCCTTTGTATTCGGCGACGGCCTTTTCCAGCTCGGCGTTCTTGGAGGCGAACTGGGCGTTGTCTGCTTCGAGCGAAGTGATGGTCTCGGCTTGTTCGACCACGGTCTTCTTGGCGTTTTCGATGCGCGCGAAGACGGCGTCCGCTTCGGCTTTGGTCTCCGGGGGCAAGGGGGTGACGGAGACGTTGTCGCCCATGGTGAGCACTTCGGTATCCTTCATGGAGACGAGCTGGGGGTGTTGCTCGTAGACATAAGCCTTGCCGATGGCTTCGGCGAAGGGGATCATGTCGTCGTCGAGGTCGCGGCCTGTGAGGTGCTCCAGCATTTCCTTGACGGCGCCCTTCTGCGCGTCCTTCTGCACGCCTTTGAGGAAGGCGGCGAAGGTGCTCATGGGAAAGATCTTCCTTTCTTCAGACATGGGGGTCATCCTCCTGAAATTTTTTGAGTTCCGGACTAGAGCTCAAAGGTCTTGGGGCCGCTGGAGACAGTGGGGACGCGG
Source organism: uncultured Desulfovibrionaceae bacterium (assembly GCA_964455395.1). GTDB lineage: Bacteria > Desulfobacterota > Desulfovibrionia > Desulfovibrionales > Desulfovibrionaceae > CAYVWB01. The sequence continues at coordinate 21,510 of CAYVWB010000005.1, read as the reverse complement.
CCGGTCATGCGGGTGTAGATGAGCGCCGTGGTGCGATAGACCAAGTGGCCCAGCTTGGACCACGGCAGATAGGCGATGAGCATGAACACGGTGATGAGGTGGACGTAGTAGGTGAGGTACGCCAGCCGGGGGAGGTCCGCCAGCCGGAAGATCTGGCAACCGATGCCGGTAAGGCCCACCGCCCAGATGACGCCGAGCAAGTACCAGTCGTAGTAGGTGCTGCCGCCGTTTTCGCGGTCCTTCTCCAGACGCCGCATGGTGAGCATCCACAAACCGGCCACCAAGGCCACGGCGCCTACATTCGCCAGAATCTTCACCGGGTTGAGCAGGTGCATGGGGGTGTGCCCAGCCGGCGCGATGAAGGGGATCACCTTGCCGCCCCAGTGCCCGATGGCCACTACGCTGGTGACGATGAGCAGCGCCACGAACGCCCAGAAAACCAGCCAGTGGCCTTTGTATTTCAGCGCATCCTGGGGGGTGTCCTCTCCGCATTCCTTCCACTTGCGGTGGGTGGCCAGCTCGTCCGTCACCACGCCTTTCACCGCTTCGATGAACGTGGGCTTCCGGTGGGGCCCGATGAAGACCGTCTTGGGCTGCGCTTTGAAACCCTTCAGCAAAGTGCGCACGCCCATGACGAAGACGACCGTCACGAAGATCGAAACGAGGCTGAAGACCGGGTCGATGGTGTAGTCGCCAGGGAAAATCTTGGCGAAGATGATCTCGCCTTCAGGGATGGAAAGCCCGGCCGTGATGGCCCAGATGATGAGGAAGATGACCGCCGGGATGGCTGCGAGCTTCCAGAGGTGCTTTGGCGAGCTCATCCACTCGCCGAGGATGGAGGGCTTGGTGAGCTGCTTGTACGTGAGGTTGCGCACGGCGGCGAGCAGTTCGGCCGGCTTGGCGCCGCGGGGACAGTAGTCGGAGCAGGCGCCGCAGTTGTGGCAGAGCCAGACGTCGATGTCCGTGGTGAGCTTGTCTTTCAGGCCCCACTGCGCCCAGATCATCTCTTTGCGGGGATAGGGGTGGTCTTGCGGAGCGAGGGGGCAGACCACGCTGCAGGTGGCGCACTGATAGCAGCGTTTCACCGTCTCTCCGCCCGCGGCCTGGAGTTCGTTGATGAACGCTCTGTCAGGCTGGATGCGTACCGGTTCTGGCATGCGGGACTCCTTCATGTAGGAATGGCGACTCCTCGCCTGCAGACGACGCGGAACGCCATCTGACGGACGCGCCGCCGTGCTTGTGAAGAATTTCTTAAGCAGCCGAACGCTTACCAGGACTCGACGGAAAAACCAACCCTTTTTTTCCGCCCGACGCGCCAGCAACGTCTCCTCGACACGCCCGGACAACACCGGACGCCACGCCGCCAGCGCGCTCCCGGCTTGTCCCCTCACGTCCGCGCCGTTTGACGCGCCGTGCTTGACGCCCTCGCTCGAGGCCCGGAGGGGGACGACTGTTCCGCATGGCGCGCACAAGATGCGGGGCGACAGGAGACAGGGCCGACAGGAGACAGGGGAGACAGGGACGAAGCCTGCTGTGAATCGGAGACACTTGTCCACGGCCGATGGAAGCGTTTCATGAAGGCGCGCGCCGCCTCGAAGCAGGTCTCGCGTTGGAGAATGGCTGTACACCAGCGACGCGATTGTGCTAAAGGACATGGGTGGATCGACACGCCCTCAAGCGAGGAAAACTTTCCAGGAAAGGGAGCTTTCGTGAAAAATATATCAAGCGATGGTTTGCAACAGTGGCGCCGCGCTGTGCTGGCGGTGAGCGTGCTGCTTGTGGCGACGCTCGTTCCCCCGACGTATCGGGACGCCGCCGTCGCTCGCGCGGAGACGGACAAGAGCGAGGACCGGGCGACGCTCATGGTGGCGGCCTCCACCACCCAGATCGCGGACATGGCCCGCCACATCGCAGGGGACGAACTCGAGGTGCGCAGCATCCTCGCGCCGGGGGCCGACCCCCACACCTATGTGCCCACGCCGGGAGACGCCCGTCTCGTCATGGAGGCCAGCCTCACCCTCCAGAACGGACTCAACCTGGAGGGCGCCAACTGGATGGCCAAGCTCGCCGGCGACGCCGGCAAGCCCCTGGTGGTCTGCTCCGACGGCGTGCCGCCTCTGGAGATGGAATACGGCGGCGAGCCGGTGCTGGACCCTCACGCGTGGTTCGACCCCCGGAACGCCGCCATCTACGTGCAGAACATCACGCGCGCCTTCACCGAGCTGGACCCGCCCAACGCCTGGAAGTACGAAGCCCGCGCCGCGCTCTACACCAACCAGCTCCGCGCCCTGGACGCTTGGATCCGCGCGCAGGTCAGCGTCATCCCGCCGCAGGAGCGCGTGCTCGTCACCAGTCACGACGCATTCAACTATTTCTGTCGCGCCTACAAATTCAACCCTGCCAACGACTACTTGAGCCTCGCGCCTGTGGGCTGGTCCACCGGAGCGGAAGTGGGCGGTGGCATGACGCCTTCGTCCCGGGCCCGGGTGGTGCGCTCCATCGTGGAGTCCGGCGCCAAAGCCGTCTTCGTGGAGACCAGCGTGAACCCGAAGATCGTGCGCGAGATCGCTCGGGAAGCCGGCGTGCGCATCGGCGGGGAGCTCTATTCGGACTCCATGGGCGAAGCAGGCTCCGCTGCGGAAACCTACATCGGCATGATGCGGGAGAACGTCCTGCGCATCATCGGCGCGTTGACCGGCAAGGACGGGGAGACCGACTAGATGCGGTTGATCGGCGTCGCGTTGGTCTGGATCGTCATCGTGGGGGGGCTTGCGCTCTACCTTGTCGGCCGTGGCGAGGGGCCGCGGGCCGCAGCGGTCTCCGCGCCGGCTGTCGACGCCGCCACCTTTGCGGAACAGGCTGCGGCGTACAGCCTGGAGCTGACTGTTCTCGGCGAACTCGCGCCGGACCCCTTCGCCTTGCCCGGCGCCCCCCTGGCGGACCACGCCTTGGCGGTCTCCACGAACGGGGCGGTGGCGGCGGCCTTCACCACGGCGGAGACCACGCCCGGCGAACCCCTCGTGCTTTCGCCGCCGCCGGGGCTCCGGCCCGGTGTGACCGAATACCTCGTGGAGGCAGGCACAGCCTCGGGTGGGTTCGGGCAGAGCCCTCGGGCGGCCGTGCGCGTCAGGCTGCTGCATCACGGCGTTCCCATCGTGGAGACCACGCTCTGGCCGGAAGCCGGCGGGATCATCCGTGACGTCTTCCGTGTGACGGTGGCGGAGCACGACCATGAATGACGCCCCCCGCGAAGGGTCACAACCCGCCATCGAAGTAACACACCTCACAGTGAACTACGGACCCCAACCGGCGCTGCTGGACGTCACCGTCACCATAGAGCAGGGACTTTTGGTGGGCGTCATCGGGCCCAACGGCGGCGGCAAATCCACCTTCATCAAGGCTGTGCTGGGCTTCGTGAAGCGCGACGTGGGCGAAGTGCGCATCTTCGGCAAGTCCGCGGAAAAGGCCAAAGGCGCAGTGGCTTACGTGCCGCAACGCGGCGCCGTGGACTGGGATTTCCCCATCACCGTGGGGCAGGTGGCGATGATGGGCCGTTATGGGCACATCCCCTGGTGGCGGGACCCCTCCGCGGAGGACCGTCGCATCGTGGACGAGGCCTTGGCCATGGTGCGCATGAGCGAGTTCCGGGACCGGCAGATAGGTCAGCTTTCCGGAGGGCAGCAGCAACGGGTGTTCATGGCGCGAGCGCTGGCGCAAGGCGCGCAAGCCCTGTTGCTGGACGAACCCTTCGCCGGGGTGGACGCCGCCACGGAACGCGCCATCCTCGACGTGCTGGAATCCGCCCGCAAAGCCGGCAAGACACTGGTGGTGGTGCACCACGACCTGGCCACCGCCGCGGAGTATTTCGATCGGCTCGTGCTGATCAAGAAGCGACTGTACGCCTACGGCCCTCCCAGCGCGGTGCTCCGTGAAGACCTCCTCGCGCAGGTCTACGAAGGCCGGTTGCAGGTCTTCTCCCGCATGGGGACGGACACCGCTCGTGGGGCCCGGACCACCCCCTCACCGCCATTCCAGGAGGAGCGTTCATGATCGAAGCCTTCATGCAAGGCCTGCTCGCGCCTCTCGGCGAGCCGTATTTTCAGAAAGCGCTCATCGGCGGCTCCATGGTGGCGGTGGTCTCCGGCGTGGTGGGCTCCTTGGTGGTGCTCCGGCGCATGGCCTTTCTGGGCGACGCGCTGGCCCACGCCATGATCGCTGGCGTGGCGGGGGGGTACCTGCTCATGAAGGTCGTCTTCGGGGAGGAAGCGCACGCCCCCGGCATGCTGGTCGGCTCGCTGCTGGCGGCGGTCGTCACGGTCTTCCTCATCGGCTTCGTCTCCCGGGCGAGCCGGATCAAGGAGGACGCCTCCATCGGCATCATGTACACGGGGGTCTTCGCGGCAGGTGTGGTGCTGGTCTCTATCTTTCGGGACAAGATTCACATCGACCTGATGCACTTCATCATGGGTGACGTGCTGGCCGTGGGCGACGCGGACTTGCTGGTGGCGGCTGCGGCGTGCGGCGTGGTGCTCACGATCATCCTGTTGTTCTACAGGCATTTCCAGATCTTGAGTTTCGACCCCGTGATGGCCGCGGCGCTCGGCGCGCCGGTGGCGCTTCTGGACTACGCACTCACCACGTGCGTCTCTTTGGTGGTGGTCAGCGCGGTCAGCATGGTGGGCGTCATCCTGGTGGTGGGGCTGCTCATCACGCCGGCGGCCACGGCGTATCTCTTGTCTGACAGGCTGGAGCGCATGATGGCCCTCGCCGCGGTGTTCGGCGTCTCCAGCGTGGTGGGCGGTCTGTACATGTGCGTGCTGCTGGACGCCTCCGGCGGCGGCGCGATCATGCTGTTCTGCACGCTGCAATTCCTGGTGGCGCTCGTGGCGGCGCCGCGGTACGGGCTCATCGCCAAGCGGCTGCGCTCGCGCGCTGCGCCGGAGCAAGTGGTTGAGGACGTCATGGCGTTGGCCATCCGCGAGCCGGGGCCCACCCCCCTGAACGACTTGCGGGAGCGCCTGGATGAACCGCGGTGGCTGCGGCGCGCCGTCAAGGCGCTTACCTCGCGGGGACTCGCCGTGGTGGAGGACGATGCGTTGACCCTCACCCCTTCGGGCCGGGAGCGGGGAGAAGCGCTCGTGCGCGCGCACCGGCTGTGGGAGGCGTATCTGGACCATGTGGGCGCACCCCCCGAGGAACTGCACACCCGCGCGAAGGAACTGGAGCATGTGCAAGACGCCTCGGCATTGGCCTATCTGGATGATCTGCTGCAGCATCCGGACACGGATCCCCATGGCCAACCCATCCCCGCCGCGCCGGGGCTGACGCCCGGGACTCTCGCGCCGGTCAGCCTCTTGCGTGAAGGCCACGCCGGCGTGGTGGCGCGTGTGGACGAAGCTGCGGCCTCCATCCCTCTGGACGAGGGCGTCCACATCGCCGTGGGCCCACGACGCGTCGTGGTTGAACACACGGATTCCCGCCAGTCCAGCACGATCAAGGAAGCCGTCTGGGTGGTGCAGACCGAGGGCGGACAAGCCGTCCACCTGCGACACCACGAAGCCGACGCTGTGACGGTGCGTCTGGAAGCCTCCCCGGACGACGTGGCGCACACAAGGGACGCCGCTGGAGAAGCGCCGGTCGTCCAGACGTCCTGAGGCCTTGACGACGGCGCTCCCGAAAGTCTCCGTTTCTCCATGGGGAGCAAGGCGGCGCCATCAGGAGGGACCGCACGACCATGGCCCCAGCGCCCCTTCGGGGAGAGTCCTCAAGACGCGCCGCGCGTGAGCGTGTGGATGGTGACTTCCGGCGGACAATGAAAGCGTACGGGCACGCCCGAGGTCCCCTGGCCCGGCGAAGTGAACCCCTGCATGCCGTCCACCCGCCATGGCCCGGCGAGCTGAGGCCGTGGGCAATCCGCATTGGCGATGACGATGCGCCCACCCGGCAAGCAGATCTGGCCGGCGTGGGTGTGGCCGGCCAGGAAGAAGTCAACCCTGTGATCCGCCGCCTCCCGGAAGGGCTCCGGGGAGTGGCACAGCATGATGGTGAAAGCCCCGGCCGGTCGTCCGGCAAGGGCGCGCGGGAAGTCATGCGCGCCGTAGAAATGGGGGTCGTCCACGCCAGCCAGGCAGAAGGTCGCGCCGCCGTGCGTCGCCATGGTGTGTTCGTTGAGCAGCGTGCGGTAGCCGTTTGCCTCCAAGCCGGGGACCATCTCCAGGAAGTCGTGATTCCCCAGCACGCACCACACGCCCAGTGCGCATTCCAAAGACGGCGCCAGTTCGGCCGCCGCGCGCAGCGCCGGCCGGTAGTCCGAGTGGGTGATGTAGCGGAAATCCCCGGTGACGAGGCACAGGTCGAAAGCCAGTCCGGCCAGGAGGCGGCGCAGGGCGACTCCGCCATCAGGCATGCCGTCCAGATGAAGGTCGCTGAGGTGGAGGATGCGCAGCCCCTCCAGCCCTTCGGGCAGGTGTGGGAAGACGACGGTGCGGGCCTGGACGCGGAAGTCGAGGGCGTTGCGCTTGCCGCGTTCGAGCAGGCCCATGCCGCGCAGCAGCACTCGCAATACGGGCTGGATGTGGTGGATGTTCTCGATGTGGACGTGCTCCACGCCGCCGCCGCCGAACATCCGCGCGGAGTAGGCTATCTGGAGCCGCAGGCGTTTGCGCAGGGTCGCCTCACCCATGCGTTCGGCGAGTTTCTGGAGGAAGTCCGCGGGGGGGAAGTCGCGGAGGTGGCCGCCCTGAGGGCGTGTCGTCGGGGAGGTGTGGGGCATGCGGATGGCGGCCGGAGTGGGACGTTCAGTCACGAATGTAGCACCGCGGCCGGGGTGTGGCAACGCAGCAATTCATCTCGGCGCGAAGGGTTGCGTCCACGGTGGCGGCGTTCGCGCCTTCCGGTTGCCACCGCCACGAGGGCAGTGGTCAGGCGCTCCGCGACGTCAGAATTGTCCCGGAAAACCTGCGGTTGTAGCAACAGCCAAAGCAAGACGCCTTCCTCGTATTGTATCTTCGGCTGACGGCGCGTGCCATGGCGATGGTATTCCTTCAGTCATAGCGAGCGTGAACAAACAAAGGACGACGGACATGGCGCCTTGCAGTCATGTATGAGGCGGTCGCAGCATTCATATACATTTCAAAGACTTTTTCGTGATGGATACGCACGGGATGCTGAATTATCTGTGGCCAAAATTGTCGAGTAAATAAAAACATCAATATATCAAGACATTCTATTATATGGCTAGGGTTCAATCAAACATGACAATTATTTTTACTTGAAACACATTCTTAGTAAAGCGCCATGGAAAGGGGCCGGTCATCAGTATATTGAGTGCTGAGAAAGGGCTTTCCCCATCAGGTACGTCACATGGTGTGCAAACAACGTCATCATGGTGTGGACGTTGCAGAGCGAGTGCACGACGACGACTCCTGAATGCAAGAAGGCTCGTTCCTCGGCGCTCCCTCCAGCAGCGACCGCTGTCGCTCATGTGCGCGTTGCGGGTTGACTCCCGGCGTGGGCCCCTGTCGGCGTGGTTGCCCACGAGGCCGACAGCTGATATTTTCTCTTGACGAGCAAGGAACCCTTGTATATCAAGACTCCCTTGCATTGGGCCAGCGTAGCTCAGTTGGTAGAGCAACTGATTCGTAATCAGTAGGTCAGGAGTTCAAGTCTCCTCGCTGGCTCCAGAAATTTCAAGGGGTTGGGCCGAAACGGCCTGGCCCCTTTCAGCATTGGCGGGGTATGTGGCGGCGTGAGGCGGCCTCCGTTGTATGTCGACACTGTCCCCGTTTCCCTTACACCTTCGGGAATCGGCTCGAGTACGCGAGGGAGGCCGCCTGGGCGGCGCACGAAAACCCCGACCGTCCGGTGACGATCGGGGCGTGTGTTTCGAGCGGCGACTTGCACCTACTGCATGCAGTTGGTCATCCCCACATTACAGTCGTGCACGCATTGATTGTAGCCGGCGGGATTGGCCGCCTGCAGCGGCTGACAGTGTGCAAGGCACTGTTGATAGACCGCTTGGCACTGCGCCTGACGGCCACCGCCGGGACCCTGCTGACCGCCTTGCCCGGGACCGCCCGGACCCTGCTGACCGCCTTGCCCTGGACCGCCCGGACCCTGCTGACCGCCTTGCCCTGGACCGCCGGGACCCTGCTGACCGCCTTGCCCTGGACCGCCCGGACCCTGCTGACCGCCTTGTCCGCCACCCCCGATGTTGACGCACTGGCCATTCACGAAGATCTGGCCCGCAGGACAATTCCCCAAGCCGGAACCCGCCCCGTAATTCGAGCCGGCGCCGCTGCCTGGGCCCCCCACATTGGAGCCCGGGTTGAAGCCCTGGCCACCGCCCTGGTTCCCCTGAGAGCCGCCAGGCGTGATGCCCTGGGAGGGGTCCACGCATTGTCCGTTGATCAGAATCTCCGGCGGCGTGCACTGTATGCCCGGAGACGGGATCTGTTGATTGCCGATGGGTGGCGTGATGTCCCCTGGTGTCGTGGGGCGCATGGGATTGTTGGTTTGCGCGCAAGCAACGCCGACAAAAAGCATGAAAAGCGCCAGCAGCGTTGTGGTGACTGTCGTGAAAAGGGACATTCGCATTGCTTCCTCCTGGATTGACGTAGCCAAGTTGTGGACTGTGCATGAAAGACATTTCATGGCGCCGAGAAATACGGTACACGCAAGCCGGGTCGAGGGGCAGCCGAAGATTTCGGGAATCATCTTGGCCGACAAGTCCCCGAGGCGTGACGCCGGACACGCTTGGAACGCGCCACCAAGAGCCGACGCGTGACGCTATGACGTCGCCTGCAACAGCCCGCGCCGCGCTCGCGTCGTGACGCCAGCGTCATGCGCTGCCCCTCGGCACGCTGTTCCTGGCGCACGATGCGGTCATGGAGACAGCGTCTCGTCGTCGCCTTCGGGCAGGGGCGTACGAGGGCCGCCGCCGGACCCTGCGCCGACGACCTTTGGCTTCGGCGCACCGTCGTGCCGAGGCGGTGTCGTCGTGTACGGTGGCGCCCGGGCGCATCATCGGCGTTCGCCACATGGGGGGAGCCGAACCAAAGGCATGGCGTCAGAATCGAGATGGCGTAGAGCACGCGCCGCACGGAACCTCCTTCTTGGATGGCAGGATGCATCCATCCAGGATAGAAGGTCGTCGGGAACCGACAAGGGGGAGATGACGGCGTGATGGCGAGGAGAGGTTCAGCGCGCCCAAACCGTCGTCAGGGATGGCGCTCGGGGGACGTCGAGCACGGAGCGTGTTAAGGAATCCGAAATGGTTGTTTCAGATTCGTATCTCAAGCGGGCAGGTTCTGTCAGGATGGCGTTCTTTGGGGAAGAAATCGCATTGGATCGCGGGGTATAGAATAGCATACGCCTCTTGTTCACGGTTTTCGTATCGTCGCCAGATGATGTTGGCGATGTAGTCTGCGAACTGGACGTTCTTGTTGTCGTGACTTTCTGTTGGGTAGTACTCTACATCGGTGTCGTAGTGTTCCTCTCCCAAAAGTTTGAGCTTGATGTAGTCGTCAAGTGTATTGACATATTTCATTCTGATCGATCTGGCGTCGGGATACATCTGAACGAGATCGTATTGTTTGATCTCTTCATAGAGGGATAACATGATCAGATGGTTGTAAAGTATATTTCCATCATGATGAAACTTTCTGTGTACTTTTCTTTTGTCCGCAGTGATGGCGAAAATGCTGACCAGTCCTCGTTCAACCAGACCGCGGACCTTGGCGGCGATAAACTTTCGGTCTTCGTTGTTCAGGGCGATAGCTTTCAATTCCTGTTTGGGGGGATGATTCTTTCGGGTGTAGACGTCTTTCACCAATCGTCCGAGGTGCTTCACGTTATCTTTGGAGGTTAACGCACTTGCGATGGTGATGTATCGACTGGACCCGCCACGCCTGAAGGGTTTGTCGAACGACCACCCCAGATCGCCGCTTTCGTCTAAGTATAAATGCATATCGATAGGCCTGAAAAAGGCCAAGCAGAGCTTGGCCTTGAAAAGACTGCGGACCCTGGGGCCGGTGTATTCAGAATACACTTATGATACCTTGCGGCGTCACGGTGACCCAGGCTTTACCCGCAGACACAGGATATATACTCTCACGAGGCTGTCAAGGAAAAAAGAGGAATTGGTTCCGCCCCGGAAACAGTCTCGTGGAATTCGTATTCTACGGGTATTTCCAGCGTCTTGCAACCCGGGAGGCGCGCAGCGCCGCTTGCGGAACGCCTGTGCTGCGGAGCAAATCCACGTCCCCACGGGAGCCTTATGTCAGACGGTCTTCCTCCACGCCGTGGCAGGCGACCAGGGAGTCCGGGCGGCCGTGCGCCAAGGCGCGGGGAGCTTCGGCGCGGCAGCGGGTGTTGGCGTGGGGACAGCGGCCGTGGAAGACGCATCCGCTGGGCAGGTGGATGGGCGTGGGCACGTCGCCGGTGAGCTTCACGTGGCCCCGCGCCGAGCCGCCCAGGGTGGGAATGGCCGAGAGCAGCGCTTGCGTATAGGGGTGGCGTGGGCTGCGGAACAGCGTCTCCGTGGCTGCCAGCTCGCACAACGCGCCGAGATACATGACAGCCACGCGGGTGGCGATATGCTCCACCACCGAGAGGTCATGACTGATGAAGAGGTAGGTCAGGCCGCGCTCGTCCTGCAGGTCCATCATCAAGTTCAATATCTGCGCCTGGATGGAGACGTCCAAGGCGCTGATGGGCTCATCCGCCACCACGAATTCGGGATCCGTGACGAGCGCCCGCGCGATGGAGATGCGCTGACGTTGCCCGCCGGAGAACTCGTGGGGGTATTTGGAGGCCCAGCTCGGCCGCACGCCCACGCGTTCCATCACCGCCTCCATGCGGGACGTGGCGTCGGCTTTGGTCACGCCGGCGCGCCGACCGTGGAAGAGCAGCGGCTCCATGAGGGTGTCCCGGATCGTCAGCCGCGGGTTGAGCGAGGCGTATGGGTCTTGGAAGACCATCTGCATGCGCGTGCGGTACGGCAGCATCCGGCTTGGGGAGAGGTTGTCGATGCGTTCCCCACGGAAGAGGATCTCTCCCTCGCTCGGCGGGTAGACCCCGATGACCGTGCGCGCCAGCGTGGACTTGCCGCAGCCGGACTCACCCACCACGGCCAGGGTCTCGCCCTCGGCGATGTCCAGGCTGACGTGGTTGACGGCCTTCACCACGGTGCGTTCGCGCACCGGTTTGAGGCCTCGGAAGCTGAGGGATTCCAGCAAGCCTCCGGAGATGTCGAACCGCTTGGAGACGTCGCGCACCTGGAGGAGCGGGACGGGCGCAGTGGCGGCAGCCGTGGCGTGTGCGGAAACTGTGGGGGCGGCGGTGTTCATGGCGTCTCTCTTGGCAGGTCAAGGCGGCGTCATTCGGGTGTGGGCTGCTCGTCGAGGGCGGGGGGCGCGCAGGCGACGAGGCCGCCATGGGGTGCGGGCGCCAGAGGGGGAACGGTCGCCTTGCAGTGCGGTTCGCAGCGGCTGCAGCGGGGGTGGAACGCGCAGCCCGGGGGCATGGTGCGGATGCCGGGCATCAAGCCGGGGATCTGCGCCAGGCGGCCGCCGCGGGAGACGCCATGCTGCGGCAGCGCGGCCAACAGTCCCTGCGTGTAGGGGTGCGCCGGGGCGTCAATGAGCGCGCGCGTCCCGCCCGTCTCCACGATGCGGCCGCCGTACATCACGGCGATGCGGGTGGTCACTTGGCTCACCACGGCGAGGTCATGGGTGATGAGGATGAGGCCCAGACGGCGGGTCTCGCACAGGTCCAGCAGCAATTCCATGATCTCGGCCTGGATGGTCACGTCCAGGGCCGTGGTTGGCTCGTCGGCAATGATGAGCGCGGGGTCGGACAGCAGCGCGATGGCGATGACGATGCGCTGGCGCATGCCTCCGGAGAACTCGTGAGGGTACTGGCGGAGCCGTTTTTCCGGGGAGGGGATGTAGACTTGTCGGAGCTTCTCCACGGCGATGGCTGCGGCTTCCTTCCGGGAGATGTCGCGGTGGGCCTTGAGCGTCTCCACCATCTGCTCCCCGATGGTCAACACGGGGTTCAGCGTCATCATGGGATCCTGGAAGATCATGGCGATGCGGTCGCCCCGGATGGCGCGCATGCGGGCGTCCGGGAGCGCGGCGAGATCCTCGCCCTGAAAAAGGATGCGCCCCCCCGTGATCTTGCCCGGCTTGGAGATGAGGTTGATGATGGAGAACCCCGTGACGGATTTGCCTGCGCCGGACTCGCCCACCAAGCCCAGGCGTTCGCCTTCCTCCATGGTGAAGCTCACGTCCCGCACGGCGTCGCAGGCGCCATGGCGCGAAGCGAAGGAGACGGTCAGGCGCTCCACGGCGAGCAAGGGCAGGCCGGTGGTCTTGTCGAACCCACGGGAAGCGGGGTCCACGGCGTGTTTGGCGGAGTGCGTCATGTGCTCTGTGCTCCTGGCGAGGCGGCTTTGGCTGGCGCGAGGGCCTCAGCCTTTGTACAGCTTGGGGTTCAGGTAATCGCGCAGCCAGTCGCCCAGCAGGTTGATGGCGAGGATCAGCGTGACCAGCACCACGCCGGGGAAGAGCGTGATCCACCATGACCCGGAGAAGATGTATTCGAAACCGGCCTTGATGAGCGAGCCCAGGGACGGTTGCGTCACCGGCATGCCCAGCCCGATGAAGGAGAGCGCAGCCTCGCTCATGATGGCGTTGGCCACTTGTACGGTGGAGATGACCAGCACCGGCGTCATGGCGTTGGGCAGGATGTGTCGCACCATGATGCGCGTCGGGGGCAGCCCGATGACCCGCGCAGCCTCCACGTACTCCTTCTTTTTCTCCCCCAGAACGCTGGCGCGCACCGTGCGCGCGTACTGCGGCCACTCCGCAAGGCCGATGACGAAAATGAGGAAAGGGATGGCTATCTGCGCATAAGCCCCCACCCCGAACGCCGCCTGGAAAATGGCGCCGAAGAAGATCGCCACCATGTATGTGGAAAACGAGAGCTGCACGTCCGCCACGCGCATCAACAACGAATCCAGTCGACCGCCGCGGTACCCCGCCACCAGCCCGATGCCGATGCCGATGACCGCCTGCAACGCCACCGCGCCCACGCCGATGAGCAGGGAAACCCGCGCGCCGTAGAGAATGGTGGAGAGCATGTCCCGGCCCTGGTTGTCCGTGCCGAGCAGGAAGCGGTCTTCGCCGCCGTCCATCCAGGCGGGGGGGAGCTCGGAGTCCATTACGTCGATGGTGGCCGTGTCGTAAGGATCGTGGGGCGCTGCAAGGGGCGCCAGCAACCCGGCCAGCGCGATGACCGCGAATACGGCGAAGGAGCCCACCGCCACGGGGTCCCGCAGGAAGTTGTACATGAAGTTGGAGTGCAGAAATGTCTTCAGCTTGGACATGCGTCGCTCCTGGGTCCCGGCGTTACCCGCGCCCGGTCACCCGAACCATGGGGTTCACGAGGCCGTAGATGATGTCCACCACCGTGTTCACCACCACGAAGATGAACCCGACGAAGACGAGGTACGCCACAAGCAACGAGGTGTCGCTGCGTTCAACCGCCTCCAGGAACATGAAGCCCATGCCTTGCCACTGGAAGACCGTCTCCGTGAGAATGGTGAACGCGATCATGACGCCAAGCTGCACGCCGCCCACCGTGATGACTGGCAACAGCGTGTTCTTGAACGCATGCACGAAGAGGATGCGGTACGGCGAAAGACCTTTGGCGCGCGCGAACTTGATGTACTCCATCTCCAGCACCTCCTTCATCTCTGCACGAATGAGGCGGATGAAGAGCGGCAGCATGATGGAAGAGAGCGCCACCGCCGGCAGGATGAGATGGGACAGACCGTCCCGCGTGACGAGGCCCGATTCCCAGAAGCCGAAAAGCTCCACCGTGTCCCCCCGACCGAAGGAGGGCAGCCAGTTGAGCTCCACCGCGAAAATGTAGATGAGCAGAATCGCCGTCAAGAACACGGGGATGGAGACGCCCACGATGGAAAGCCCCATGAAAAGCCGCGCCAGCCAATGCCGGGGCCGCACGGCGCAGAAGATGCCGATGGGCACGGAGAAGACCACCACGATGAGCGAGGCGGCGAAGACCAGCTCCAGAGTGGCGGGGGCCTTGTCGATGATGACTTCCATGGCCGGTCGTTTGAAGAAGAAGGACTGCCCCACGTCGCCTTGCGCGGCGTTGGTCAGGAATCGACCCCACTGCACCAGGAAGGGATCGTTCAGACCCAGCTCCTCGCGCAGCTTCTCGCGTTCCTCCACGGAGACGGAGACGCCCACCAGGTCCCGCACGGGGTCGCCGATGGAGTACTTGATGGAGAACCCGATAAAGCTGATGACGACCATGACCACGAGGGCCTGGAGCACACGTTTGATGATGAACGCTGCCATACTTCTCCCGTCCGTGTGTCCGGGGTGCGAACGTGAAGCCCGGCGGGCCGGCGCCTGTGTGAAGCGGCGGCCCGGCCGGGACGAGAAAGCGCGTTGGCGAAAAGCTCGCCGGGACGCGCTCAGTCGGTGATGACCAAGTCCCCGAAGTAGGGGAAGTTCATGACGTTGATGATGGGCTCGATCTCCAGGTTCTTCTTGCCAGCCCAGGAGAGGTCCTGCCAGTGCAAGGGCGCGTACGCCGCGTCGTCATACGCCATCTGCTCGGCTTGCTTGAGCATTTCTGCGCGCTTGGCCGTGTCTGTCTCGGACTGGGTGGCGACGATGAGCGCATCCAGCTCGGGATTGCAGTAGTTGCCGGAGTTGTACTGGCCGATGCCCGTCTCCTTGTTGGGACACATCAGCAAGTACTCGAAGAAGTTGGCGGTGTCCTCGGTGTCGGCGTGCCAGCCGATCATCTGGATGTCCGCCACTTGCGCATCGAACTGATCCCAGTACTGCGCCTTGGGCATGGTCTTCAGCTCCACCGTGATGCCGATCTTGGCCATCATGGACGCGAAGGCCTCCGCAATCTTCTCGTCGTTCACGTAACGGTTGTTCGGCGCGATCATGGTCACCGTGAAGCCCTCGGGATAGTTGGACTCGGCCATCAGCTGCCTGGCTTTCTCCAGATCGTAGCGAGGGGTGAGCGCTTCGTTGTGCCCCAGGAAACCTTCGGGGCTCTGCTGACCCGCGGCCTTGCCGAAGCCCTTCATGATCTTTTCGACGATGCCGGGATTGTTGGTGGCGTAAATGATGGCTTGACGCACCTTGAGGTCCTTGAACTCCTCGCGGCGGTTCTGATTCAGTTGGAAGGTGATGATGCGCGCGCCGGTCATGGTCACCAGTTTCAGGTCCTCGTCAGCGCGGATGCGGTCCAGATCCTGGGGCGGCACAGGCATGATGAAGTCCACGTCCCCAGCCAGCAGCGCCGCCACGCGGGTGCCGTCTTCCTTGATCGGCGTCAGGATGATCTCGCTGACGTTGCCGGCGTTTTCGTCCCAGTACTCGGGGAAGGCGGTGAACACGGTCTTCACGCCTTGCTCGCGCTCCGTCACCACGAAGCGGCCGGTGCCGGACGCGTTCACGGCCGCGAAGCTGGGGCCGGTCTTCACGATGGCGTCCTTGGGCTGACCCGATTCGTCCTCGCCCGTGTAGAAAGCGCTGTCCATGGGGAAGATGTACGTCGCCATGTTGAGGGTCAAGGGGTAGGTCTTGGTGGTCACGAGGTCCACGGTGTGGTCGTCCACCGCCACGGCGCCCTCGAAGATCTCGAAGAGGCCTTTGAAGTCCGCGCTCTTTTTGAGACGCTCCAGCGTCCAGACCACGTCCTTGGCCGTGAGCTCGTTGCCGGAGTGGAACTTCACGCCCTTGCGCAGATAAAAACGCATGGTGGTGTCATCCAAGCGTTCCCATTTCTCCGCGAGCCGGGGTTCGAACTCCATGTCCTTGGTCCAGCGCACCAGCGGGTCGAAGACCAGATGAGAGTACTGGAGCATGCCGCCGGAGAGCTGGACGTGCGGGTCCAGGGAGACAGGGTCCGCGTCCATGGCGAGCTTCAGCGTCTTGGCCTGAGCCAGGCCGGCGCACAACAGAACGGCCAAAGCCGCCGCCGCAACGAGGGTGCAACAACGTTTCATGGTGTGATCCTCCGATCATGGGTGTTGACGCGACGCCGACGAACGGCGCCACGGCTTGGGCGCATGGTGACGCTCCGTCCGACCCGACGGCTGCGGGAGGCGCACGGACGCCATCAGAAACGCGCTGACGAACGTGAAGGCCGCGCGCTTGCCGAGCAGGCAGGGTGGGCATGACGCCAGGACGAAAGGAGCGCGCTCGGCGTGACGGGCTCGCCGAGGCTCGGACTCCGCCGATCCCGTGACCACTCCTGTCTGACGGGGCCGGCGCTCACCACAGGCCGCACGGCGCGCGTCTCCAGAACAGCGCCGCTACGCCACTACGTGAAATCGCATTCGTTTGCAACACAAATGACACAAAACGGCAGGCGAGGCCACCCACGGCTCCGCCGGCTTGGGACCAAGAAGGGTCTTCGCCGGACCGGCTTGCGCAGGGTGCTGACGACGCCTCAAGACGCTGTGTCCGGAAGGGAAGGGGATGACGTGTGGCGTCAGCGCTTCAGAGGAAGGAGAAGCGGCATGCAGTATTCGTTCTACTTGCACGTATCGATGAACGTATTGTTTTCGAACTCATCCAGGAACCTTTCTGTCACGTCGAGATATTCCTTGCAAAGCGCAACGAGGTCAGAATCATCGCAACATATGAAGTAATATCGGGGTGTTGATGTCGCGCCAGGGGAGGGCGGCGCGGGCGCAACAGGCGTGCCGTCGGCAGGCGCGTCAGGGGCGGTTTCGTCACTTGTGCTGGGGTAAGACTCCGGTATTCGTGCAGCAAGCGGAATTGTATCAAGTTGAACACATATATCCTTGGAATGACCCGGCGAAGGTTTCTTGTGGATATTTGTATTGCGATAGTTCTTGAAGAACCTGACAGGGCGCTGCTTGACGAATTGCTCATACCATTGTTGTGCTGAGTTCTTGGAAGACTTTTTGGCTTGGAGCGCTTCGTGGACATATTGATACACGGAACGGGCGGCCGAGGTGAAAGCGCTGGTATACCATTTGACGTGGTCAATGGAGTCGGCCGCGACCGCTTCCTGTATTTTCGAGAAGAAAAAAACGGCTTCTTTCAGCTTTTCATGTGCTTCATCCATGATGATCCGCTTTTTTGAAAGCCTGGGCCACATTGAATATGTTATAGTATATAGACAAATGTCGTACGTCAAGGGTGCTGGTCCCCTGACGGCTTGTCACGTCCCCCAGCGAACAGCGCCGCATGACCGCGTTTTCAGGCGCGAGGTATGCGCCAATCCACCATCAGGTCTGGACTTTTCGACAATTTTGTGTCTAGAGGACCCCGAAATCTCACAGCATGCGCCAATGCGCCGCCGCGTCGTTTCAGGCGTCGAAGGGGGACGGCGGGCGCATCCCACCCACGCCAAAGGGGAAGTCATGCCTGGAGCGAGATCGTCGCGCCGAGCCGCACGCCCGTCCGATACAGCCCGTACGCCTGAGCCGCTCTCGCCGACGGGCCGGCGAACGCCGTGGGGCGCCAGATGGAGCGCGCCCGCCGTGGCCGCTACATTCCTCCTCATGTTCCTTGCCGCATTCGGGACGGCGCACGCCGCTCCGGCCGTGGTGGGCGAACTGGTCATGGCGCAAGGCGAGGTCGTGGTGCGTCCGCCATCGGGTGCGTGGTCGCCGGCGGCGCTCGGCGATGTCATCCACGCCGGCGACGCCGTGCGTACGGGGCCTAACGCCCGCGCCGCCGTGCTCTGTGCGGACGAGACGCAGATCAAGCTCAACGAGAACACGGTGATGGTCTTCCACGCCGCGGCCGCCTCGGAGCGGCTGCAGCTGGCGGGGCTCGGCGCAGAGGAAGCCGCCACAGGGCGCAGCAGCCGGTACGCCATCGAGTCCGGGGAGGCGTGGCTGCGCAATGCCAAGGAGCCTTTCGACTTCGCGCTGGAGACCCCGGCTCTCACCGCGGCCATACGCGGCACGGAGTTCGTGGTGCGCGTTGCGGAAGACGGCTTCACGGCCATAGCGCTGTTGCAGGGGGAGCTATTGCTCGCCAATCCGCAAGGAGAGCTGCCACTCTTCGCCGGGGAAGTCGGCTCGGCGCGACCCGGGGAGGCTCCGGTCAAGCGCGTGCTGGTGGAGGCCGAGGACGCCGTCCAATGGACGCTCTTCTACCCCGGCGTGGTGAGCGCGCGGGACTTCCCCATCCCCCGGCCACCAGCTGGCGCCGACCCCGCCGATCCCGTGGCTGCGGGGTGGGCGGCCTTGCAGGCGAACCAGCCCCGTCGCGCCCTGGAGCAGTTCCAGCGCGCCCAGGTGCTGGGCCGGAGCGACGCTCCGGCGGCGCGCTTCGGCTACGCCTTGGCGCTCTTCCGTACAGGGGCGCACGCGGCCGCCTATGAGGCTGTCCGGCCGGCGTTGGCGCAGGCGTTTCCGGAGGTGATGAATCGCGCCGGCTCGAGCGTCTCTTCCCTCGCAGTCGGTGGCGACCTTGCGGGGTGTCTGGCGTGCAATATGGTGACTGCCGCGGTCCTCCACGCGCAGGAAGGAACGTCCGAGCCGGCGTCCTTGTCCAGCAAGTACGCAGCGCTGGGAGGATTCCTGGCGCTCATGGCGGGCAAGCCCGCCGAGGCCCGCGCGCTCTTCGAACACATCCTCCAGCGGAATCCTCGGGAGGTGCTGGCCTTGGCGTGGCTCGCGCAGATGGCCGTGGCGCAGGGGGACAAGCAGGAAGCCGCGCGGCTGGCTGCGCAGGCCGTGGCTGCAGACGAGGCAAGCCCTCTGGCGCATGTGAGCGCCGCGCTGGCGGCCATCGCCGCCTTCGAGCTCCCCGCAGCACACGCAGCGTTGGACGCCGCCCTCGCCGCCGACCCCCGCTACGTCCCCGCGCTCCTCTACAAGGCCCGGCTGCAGCTCGGCGCAGACGATGTCTACGCCGCCCGGAGGACCGTCCGGCAAGCCATACTCATCGCGCCGGATCAGCCTGACGCCCTGGCCATGCAAGGGTTCGTCCATATCGCCTTCAGGGAGTTCGAGCAGGCGCGCGTCGCCTTCACCCGCGCTCTGCGCAGCGACGCCGCCTTCGGCGAGCCTTACCTTGGCCTCGGCGAAGCGGCCTTCGCTGCTGGCGAAGCTTCGCTGGGACTGCGCCACTTCCTCACGGCCACGCTGCTGGATCCGCGTGTGGCCCTCTACCAGGCCG
>CAYVWB010000005.1:0-2274 GCA_964455395.1 uncultured Desulfovibrionaceae bacterium | reverse complement strand
GCCAAGACGCTGGACCCCGACGACCCCACGCCGGCGCTCTACAAGGGCATCGCCCTGACGGACTTGAACCGCCCCGGCGAGGCCGTCCAGGAGTTCAACGAGTCCATCCGCAAGAACGACAACCGCGCCGTCTTCCGCACGCGGCTCATGCTGGACAGGGACCTCGCCGTGCGCAACGCGGACCTCGCCCGCGCGTACGACGAACTCGATCTGCAACGGTGGCTCTTCAGCAAGGCCGCCGCCGCAGTGCGCCACGACCCCTTCAGCGCTTCGGCCCGGCTGTTCCTCAGTGAAGCCTTCGAGGCCTCGGGACAACGACTCGCTGCGGACCGCACGGAATTGTTGCTCTACCGGCTGCTTTCACCAGCCAACCAGAACACGTTCTCCCTCGCCACGGACTACACGCCCTTGTTCGAAGCCCCGTATCTGCGGGGCGTGCTCAGCGGGAGCATCGGCGCATGGGAGAACGGCGAAACCATTGGCCGCGGCGAAACGGAGGTCTACGGGGGCGTTCCCGGCTGGGCCGGGGACATCGTCAGTCGCTACACCTTCGACAACGGCTACCGCGATCGCAACGACTTCGACCGCGACGTCTTCAGTTTGGGCCAAGTGAAATGGGACGCCTCCCCGGCGGATTCCTTTTTCGCCTCCTACACCGTCGGCTACAGTGAGACCGGCGATCTGCGCCGCTCCTCCGAATTCGACTACCTGACCTCGCCGTATTTCCTGAGCCACCGGGACTCCGCGCTCCTGGAAGTGGGCTGGACGCACCGTTTCTCCCCGGAAGCGACCTTCATCGCCTATGGCAGCTACTCTCACGCCCGCTTCTCCTTCGAGGACCGCTTCTTCGACTCGACGCTGGACGAAGCCACCGGCCGAACCGTGGAGACCGGCTTGGCCCTGAACCTGGACAACCCCTTCGAAAAGTTCTCCTTCCAGGCGCAACAGCAGTTGAGCTTCATGGACACGCCTCTGGGCGACCACCGCCTCATGGCTGGCGTGGAATTCGTGGAGGGCCACACCCGCTACCGTGACGAGGCGAATTTCTTCGTCGCGCAAGGAGGCCAGTTGCTGGACGCGGAATACGAAGCCCAGGAGCTTCAGACGCCGGACCGGGGCGTGGGTCTCTACGTCATCGATTACTGGCGCCTCGCGCGCACCGTGGTGGCGGAGCTGCAGCTCGCCTGGCAACGCGTGGAGGCCGCGCGACCCGGCTTCGGCGATCCCATCGAGAAAAGCCAGCTGAGCCCCCGCGCCGGCGTGAGCTGGGAAGCCACCCCCCAGGACACCTTCCGCATCGCCGTGCAGCACTACCTTGCGGCGCCTCTCGCCACGGACTCCATCCAGCCCGCCTCCACCGCCGGGTTCCCGGGCGGGCTCTCCATCGACCCCGGAGGCCGCGTCACCGAAGCGGCTCTCGCCTGGGAGCGGGAGTGGAACGCCAAGACCTTCAGTCTGATCCAGCTGGAACACCAACGCTACGTGGATTTCCAGTACGAGACGGACCTGGGCTACGACCGCGAAGTGGCCTTGGGAACCAACGCCTGGCGCGGTCTGGCCGTGGTCGAACGCATCCTGACGCCGTGGCTGGGCGCGCGCGTCTTCGGCGTGGCCGCCCGCATCGACCCGGACGATGATACGGCCCGCCGTGATCCGGAGACGGATTTCCTCTTCCTCGGCCTGGGCGGGGGCTTCGCCATCAGCCATGAGACCGGCCTGCGCTTCGAGGCCACGGGCATCGGCGTGCATCAACACTTCTACGATGGCCGCGCGGAGAACCCCACCGGCGCCCCCCGCGACGACGCCGATTTCTTCATTCTGGACCTGCGCCTGGCCTACGAGTTCCCGAACAAACTGGGCTTCGTGGCGCTGGACGTGGACAATGTCTTCGACGCGCGCTTCAACTTCCAGACCGAGCGCAGCCAGATCCTGGGTACGTCGTTCACGCCGGCGCGTCGGGTCGCGTTCATCTGGGCGCTCTACCTCTGAGGGGCCCGGTCGGTGCGGGAACGTGGGGGAGCGCTGGCGCCGTGGCGAGGGCTGTTCCGGTACGCGTCAGCAGGGTGGACGGGCGTTCCGGAAAGGACGGAGCAGTGACGCCCGGCGCCTTGACCCACTGCGTATCCCGGCGACGGCGCGTCTCTGCGATCAGCCGGAAGCCCTTGCCGCGTGCGGAGCGGTGCGTCTGCGGACCTCGTCGCGGACCTCGTCACGGGTCTCGTCGCTGGTCGGGGATCGCGGATCGGGGGTGACAGGGGGATGGGGAGGGGACTC
>CAYVWB010000004.1:100137-104004 GCA_964455395.1 uncultured Desulfovibrionaceae bacterium | reverse complement strand
CTTCTGCTGACGCAGCCGGCGCAGGGCCTCGCCGTCCAGCTGGGTGACGTCCTCGCCATCGATGAGCACGCGGCCCGCAGTGGGCTCGATGAGACGGTTCAGACACCGCACCAGGGTGGACTTGCCGCTGCCAGAGAGACCCATGACCACCACGATCTCGCCTTCCTGGACCTCGAATGAGGCGTTGTTCACGCCCACGCCCAGCTTGTGCTTCCTGAAGATCTCGTCTTTGCTCTTCCCTTGCTCCAGCATGGGGATGGCGCGCTCCGGATTGGATCCGAATATCTTGTAGAGATTTTCAACTTGGATTTTGCTCATGGGTGGTCTCGCATGGTGTGTGTAGGTGGTTCACTTACAAAGACAATTCATGCTAACAGACTCGGTGTGCGTGTCAAGGGAGCGGAAACGAGCACGCGCTTCGCAAGTCGTCACTGCAACAATGGCGCATCCGGGCGTTGCAGACGAGAACACACACCATATGGAGACATGAAGGCGGTGTGTTGCGTTTCATACTCCAATGCATCACACGGAGCAGCCTCATTTCGTCATGCTGATGAATGCGGACTTCAACCGCAAAATACCCGGCCACATACAGCGCCGGACCGTCGCTTGCGCTGGCCTGGAACGTCTGGGCTTGCGCGGGGAACCATGCTACCCTCCCGGAAAACGCCATCGCCCTTCCCCCCCCACATGCTCATGGACATCGCTTTCACCAAGGAACGTGCGCCCCTGCTGCTGGCCGTCATCGCTCTGGCGCTGGTGGGCCTCGCGCTCATCGTGCAGACACGGCGCAACCTCATTCAGCAGGAACGGTTCGTGGAGCGGCAGCTGGAGTTCACGGCGCGTTCGGTCTACCGCGTGGTGCTGGGCTCCTTGCGACGCCCGGGGCCGTTCCAGGAACTGCGGGACGCCACAGGCCGCTCCATGAGCCCCCGGCCCGGGCCCCTCGTGCGCGCATTCTTCCGGGACCTGGAAGAACAGGGCGGCGTCGCTTTCGTGGGCTTCTTCGACCAGCAAGGCCGCGCCGTGGCGCCGCCGGAGCCGCGGCCCGAGCGTCTGCAAGGCCCCAAACAACGCATGCGCCCCGAACGGCCGACTGCGCCGAGCACCCCCTCCGAGACGGGGAATGGCTCAACCTATGACGGAAAGGATGAAGCCGAGGAGGATGCGACTGTGGAACGCCCTCCCATGGCCGACTTCGCCTTGCCCGAAACAGTCCAGGCGGCCTTGCGGGAAAACGGCGAATGGCACGGCCGCCTCGCCGCCACGGGTGATTCGGTTTATGTCTTCGGACAACGGCTGGGCCTTGCGCCCTGGTTGGAGCCCACGCCTCGGGGGCGGCCCGTGTTCCTGCTCGTGGGGTTGCGCATCGAGGAACAACAGGCTTTGCTGGAGCGGTTCCGCCGCAACGCCCTCATCCAGGCGGGATATGTGCTCACCGCCGCGGCGGTGGTCATGCTCCTCGCGGTGCTCTTCGTCCGGCGCAGAGCGCTGGCCGGCCGCGCCGCCGTGCTGGAGCAGGTGCAGACGACCCTGTTGGACGCCTTGCCGGACGGCCTGCTTCTGCTGCAATGGCGCAGTCCCGGCGAAGGTTTCGTGGTGGCGGCCAACCCCGCGGCCCACGCCATCCTCGGCGTGGAGCAAGGCGCCTTGCCCGGCGCCGCCGCAGCCATGCTCCGACCGGAACTCCGCGCGCTTGTGGAGAATGCGTCAGCCAGCCGGGACGCCGCAGCCTGGAAGGAACTGCAGTTGGACAGCCGCCGGCTGGAAGCCCTCGCCGTGAGCGCGCCCCCGCCCAGCGGCGTGCACGGCAAAGAAGCCGCAGCCCACACACTGTTGGTCCTGCGCGACCGCACCGAATTGAAGTCCCTGGAAGAAGACCTCGCCCAAGCCAGACGTTTGGCGGCAGTGGGCGGGCTGGCTGCGGGCGTGGCGCATGAAATCAGAAATCCTCTCAGCAGTTTGCGAGGGTTTGCACAGTACTTCAACAAAAAGCTTGCCGATCGGGAGCCGGAAGCGCTCTACGCGAGAACCATGGTGCAGGAAGCGGACCGACTGGACCGCGTGGTGGCGGACCTGCTCTACCTCGCCAGACCCCGCGCGCTCACCCCGACCCCGGTGCTCCTGGAGCCCCTGGCCGAGGAAGTGGCCAGGCTGCTGCAGATGGACCTGGACCGCCACGGCGCACGCCTGGAGACACACTTCGACGCGCCCGAGTGCTGCGCCGATCGCGACGCCCTCAAACAGGCGCTCATCAACCTCGTGTTGAACGCGGCTCAAGCCCTCGCGCGCCAAGGCGAAGCGGCTCGCGGCGAGTCGGGCGTCATCCGCATCACAGCCGAGCACGCATCGGATTACGTGGTCCTCACCGTCAGCGACAACGGCCCCGGCATGGCGCCGGAGACCCTCGCCGCCGCGTTCGAGCCCTTCGCCACCAGCCGCAAACATGGCGCGGGCCTTGGCCTCACCCTGGTGGAGAAGGCCATGCGCGAGATGGGCGGCCGCGTCGAGATCCAAAGCGAAACCGGCCGCGGCGCACGGGTGCGACTCCATCTGCCGGCGCCGTCCCCCCTGACCCCGAACCAGGACGCTGTCCCCCACCGACGTGAGGCCTGACCCATGACGCAGGAGCAGAAACGCCTTCTCGTGGTGGATGACGAAGCCGGCCATCGGCTCATGGTGCGCGCCGTGATGGAGGATCTCGGTTGGGAGGTGACCGAGGCCGCGGACGGCGCGGCGTGCCTGGAGCGCCTGGGGCGTGGCGAGCCCGTCGATGTCGTGCTGCTGGACATGCGCATGCCCGGCCTCGCCGGGGACGAGACGCTGCGATGCATCCGGCGCGATCTGCCGGCGCTGCCGGTGGTCATGCTCACGGCGTACGGGTCCGTGGGCTCCGCCGTGGAGGCCATGAAGGACGGCGCGTTCGATTTTCTCACCAAGCCGGCGGACAACGAGGAGCTGGCCGCCGTTCTGGAGAAGGCCCGGGAGTACGGCCGCTACCTTGCGCCCCTGGCCAGCGTCTCCCACCACGCCGCCGCGGGACCGGAAACCATGGTGGGCGAGTCGCTCCCCATGCGTCGCCTCAAGGATCTGGTGCGACAGGCCGGCCAAAGCGAGGCCACCATCCTGATTACCGGGGAGTCCGGCTCGGGCAAGGAGCTCGTGGCGGACGCTCTCCATGCCGTGAGCGCCCGCGCGCACAAACCCCTCGTGAAAGTGAACTGCGCGGCCCTGCCCGAAGCACTGCTGGAGAGCGAACTCTTCGGCTACAAGAAGGGCGCCTTCACCGGCGCCGTGAAGGACAAGCCCGGCCGCTTCGTGCTGGCGGATGGCGGCGCGCTCTTCCTCGACGAGGTGGGCGAGCTGCCCCTGGCCGTGCAGGCCAAGTTGTTGCGCGTGATTCAGGAACGGATCGTCGAACCCTTGGGCGGCGTGGCCGGCGCGCCGGTGGATGTGCGGCTCCTCGCCGCCACCAACCGCGATCTCCAGACCATGGTCCGCGAGGGGACGTTTCGCGAGGACCTCTATTACCGCCTCAATGTGCTGGAGGTCCACACGCCGCCCCTGCGCGACCGACTGGACGACCTCCCCCTGCTGGTCGCCACGTTGCTGGAGAAGCTGGGCCGCAAGAACCGCCGGGAAGTCCGCGGCGTGACCCGGGAATTCACCCAAGCCCTGGCCCGGCACGACTGGCCGGGCAACGTGCGCGAGCTGGAGAACGTGCTGGAGCGCGCCCTGGTGCTCACTCGGACGGATGATCTGGATGTGGAGACCCTGCCGCCCGCGCTCCTGGAGCCGCGCAACGCCTCGCCTGCACCCCTTTCCGGGGTCGCGCCCTACAGCGGTTCCGACGCCTTCACGCCACCC
>CAYVWB010000004.1:0-100037 GCA_964455395.1 uncultured Desulfovibrionaceae bacterium | reverse complement strand
TGCACCCCTTTCCGGGGTCGCGCCCTACAGCGGTTCCGACGCCTTCACGCCACCCTCTCCCCCCTGGAAAGAGCGGAGCGCAACGCCATTCTGGAAGCCTTGCGCCGCTGCGATGACCACCGTGAACGCACGGCGCAGGCCTTGGGCATGAGCCGCCGCACCCTGCAGTACAAACTCAGCAAATACGGCTTGACGCGACGCCGGAAATCAACCGATACAGAATAGGTAGTATCCCCGACGCCGGAAGAGCTTGCAGGAGCCCCCCATGCAGCATGCGCGAACTCCCAGCGCGGCGCACCTCGTCGTGACGTTGGGCGACATCCGTTTCGTCACCCCGGTGGCGCAGGTGGAGAAGGTGGCGCGCATGGCGTGGATCACCCCCGTGACGGGCGGACCCAGCGACCTCGTGGGGGTGGTGGATCTGGCCGGCCGCGTGGTCCCCGTCTTCGATCCCCGGCCCCGCTTCGGCGCGGCCACACACCCCATCCGGATCACGGACAGGCTGCTCTTCATCCGGGTCAATTCTCCCGGAACCGCCGAAACCGCACCCGAAGGCGTGGCCGGGAACCAGGACGACGAGACCGCGCAAGGGCGTCTCGTGGCGCTCTGGGTGGACGACGCCGCTGATGTGGTGCGGCTGGACGAACGCGGCGCGCCCCTCGGGACGGCGCTGGAGACGGCGGTCCTCATCCCGGATGATGCAGTCTGGAAGCGACTCGGCCGTGTGCGTGGCGTGGCGCGGTTGGAAAGCGGTCTGGCCGTGGCGCCGGACCTGCGTCGGTTCCTCACGGACGAAGAGGCGGGCGAGCTGGATGCAGCCCTGCGCGGAGGCCTCGATTCATCGCCCGACGGGATGGCGTTACAGGATGTGGAAAGAATTGGCGAATCCGAAAATACCGGGCAGCCCCCGAGAGCGGCGGAGACCGGCGCGGAACGCCTGGACGGCGAAAGCAGCGCACGCTGTGAGCAGGATGCGTGCGAGACGCCCCGCACCGAGGCGTCTGCAAGCGACAATGCACGTGGAGAGTCGTGATGGGACAGTTCAACCTGTCGGCATTGTTGGATGATTTCTCAAGTGAAGTGGCGGGCGCCCTGGGCCTGCATTACCCCGCAGAGAAACGCAAGGATCTGATGCGCGGCGTGGAGGCGGCTTCCAGGCAACTGGAGCTCGACCCCGTGACGCTCGTCAAAGCCGTCCTGGATGGCGACCAGACCGCCCGCGACGAGGCCCTTGCCGCCCTGGCCCAGGCCCTCACCATCGGGGAAAGCTACTTCTTTCGCGAAACCAAGACGTTGGCCGTGCTGGGCAAGCACATTCTCCCCGCGCTGCTCAAGCGTCGGCATGGGCAGAACAAGCGCCGCCTGTTCCTCTGGAGCGCGGGCTGCGCCACCGGGGAGGAGCCCTACACCCTCGCCATCCTCCTGGATCGCCTCTTCAACAAACTCGATGTCGGTGGGTGGGATGACTGGAAGGTGCGCATCCTCGCCACGGACATCAACCGCGAATTCCTGCAGCGCTCCCGGGAGGGCGTCTACCGCGAATGGTCCTTCCGCACCGCGCCGGAATGGCTCAAGGACCGCTACTTCACCCCCACCGAGGACCAACGTTGGCGCATCCACCCCGAAATCCGCGAACGCGTGCTCTTCGTGGAGCACAACCTCCTGGACGACGCTCCCCGGGGACCCGTGCGACCCGGCGCCGTGGATGTGGCGCTGTGCCGGAACGTGCTCATTTACTTCACGCCGGAGGTCATGCAGCGGGCGCTCCAGCGAATTGAAAGCGCCCTCGCGCCAAACGGCGTCTTTCTCACCAGCCCCAGCGAGACGGCGCATGTCATGGAGACAGGCCTCTTCCATCCTCTCAAGATGGAGGATATCCTCGTCTTTCGGCCTCTCGCCGCCAGTCGCAGCGACGCTGTCCGGCAAGGGGAAGCCGGCGAAGCCGATGGGCAGTCGTCCACCCCCGCGATCTCGGAGGAGAACGCAGGCAGGGAAGGCTCGACTGGTCCAACAGAGGCTTCCGTCGATGACCACGCCGTAACGGTTCCGGAAATCGAAGTGGAAGTCCTGCCCGAACCCGAAGTGGATCTCCACGTGCTGGACCATCGCGAGAATGC
The DNA here is from genome assembly GCA_964455395.1 of uncultured Desulfovibrionaceae bacterium. GTDB lineage: Bacteria > Desulfobacterota > Desulfovibrionia > Desulfovibrionales > Desulfovibrionaceae > CAYVWB01. Next base: position 97,920 of record CAYVWB010000004.1, on the reverse strand, counting down.
GGCCATGGCTGCAGCGAAACCGGCGCCCCCGGAGGATCCCGCAACAGTGTTGCGGCAAGCCGCGCAGGACGTGGCTCGGGGCGATCTGGCCGCCGCCGAAACGCCCCTGCGGGCGCTGCTGGAAAACGACATGCTGACCGACGCCGCCGAAGCCGCCACGGCGCATACCCTCATCGCGCAGTGCCTGGCCAGTCGGGGCGCTTCCGAGGAAGCCCTGGAGTGGTGTCGCAAAGGACTGGAAATATACAAGATGTCTCCGGGGTTGCGCTATCTGCAAGGGGTGATCCTGCAGGATATGGGGCGACTGGAGGAAGCCGCCAAAAGTCTGGACGAAGCGCTGTACCTGGAGCCGAATCTGCTCATGGCGCACTTCTCCCGCGGGGTCATCGCCAGGGCGCTGGGAGACGACAAGCTCGCACGGCGTCACCTCACCACATGCCTCAAGCAGCTCGAAGCCCTGGCCCCCGACCAGATCGCGCCGCTCTCGGAAGGGCTCTCCGCCGGCCGCATGCGGGAGCTTGTCGAAAATCTGCTGATGAGTGAGTGAACGCCATGGCCGAGAACCATCACGCGTCATCGCTCGTTGCCGGGCTGGACGAAGGGATCGTTGCGCTGCTGCGTCGCCGCGCGAAAGAGCTGGCCCACGCCGACCGAGGGGAAACACCCCGCACGCACGTCGCGCATGCGCTGGCGGCGGGAACGCTGGCGGACATACTGCTTTTCGAGGTCGCCGGAGAACGCTTCGCCGTGGAGACGCGGCTGGTTCGGGAAGCCTCCGTGAGCGATGTCGTGTTGCCGCTGCCCTCCCTGGCGCCGCCCCTCCTGGGCGTGACAGGCGTGCGCGGCCGCATCGTCGCGGTCTATGACACGGCGGCGCTCTTCGGCCTCGTTGTCGGGAAAAAACACCAGCCGGGGGGCGCGCTGCTCGTCCTCCACGGTCCGGACCCGACCGCGCCGGCGCGGACCATGGCGTTGCGTGTGGATGACGTGCTGGGTGTGCGCGCCGTGCCGGATGACGCGTTCATGCCGCCGCCGGCGAATCTCGCGCCGACGCTGGGGCGCCGCGTGCAGGCGCTGGTGTCCTGCGGGGACACAGCCGGAGTCGTCTTCCCCACGGACGAAATTTCGCGAAGGGAAGACGCCCCCGGCGCGCCCGGCGACAAAGGCGCCTGCTCCGGCGCTGCGCTGCTGGTGGACGCAACGCAACTGCTTGAAGACGATGCGCTGGTGGTGGACCACGGCGTGGACGCCGCCGAGGGCCGGAAGCGGTCCCCGCAGACGACGCCCGAGGCCTGACCGACGGCGGCGTCGCCAGCCGGGCGCCCGACAGAAGGCCCTGAAACGACGAGGAGTGGGAACGACAATGCTGTGGAAGGATCTGCCTGTAGGCGGCAAACTGGCCGTGGGCTTCGGCGTGGTGGTCGCGCTCCTGACTCTCGTGAGCCTGACGGGAGACCTGAGCCTGCGACGCATGAGCGAAGCGTATGACGTCGCCCTGGATCGACTCGGCCACGCCGCGCGGTTCAACAGCCTGGAAACGGACCACCTGGAGTGGGCCGGCGAGTTGACGCAAAGCCTGCTGAGCGAACGTGTGGATCTGACCGCCGTCACCATCGAAGCGGACCACACCCAGTGCGCCTTCGGGAGATGGTACTACAGCGAAGACCGTGAGGAACTGGAAGGCGAGATACCCGAACTCGCGCCACTCTTCGAGGCCATGGAGACGCCGCACATGGCTTTGCACGGCAGCTATCAACGCATGCTCGCCCTGCAGGACGACACCCCTGACGCCAGCAACGCCAGCGATCAGGCCGTGCGCCGCATCTTCTTCGAGCAGACGGAACCGCAGCTGGCCACCTTCCGCAGCCTGCTGGACCAGGTCGGCGCCGTCTTGCAGCAACGCACGGCTGAAGCGCAGAACGAAGCCCGGACAGAAGCCGTGGAAAGCAAGGCGTTCATCTGGTCGTTCACCGCCGTGGCCATCATGCTCGCCGTGATCATGGGGACGATCATCGGCGTGGGCGTCACCCGGCCCCTCAAGCGCGTGGTGCGCGCCGCCGACCGCATCGCCGACGGCGACCTGGACGTGACGCTTCCCCCGCACTCCCGGGACGAGGTGGGACAACTCGCCGACTCCTTCGGCCGCATGACGGCTTCCCTCAAACATTTGGCCAAAGGCATGGAGGACATCGCCGACGGCGACCTCGGCGTCGCCATCATCCCCCATTCCGACAAGGACGTCATGGGCCGCGCCATGGCCGCCATGGTGGAGAACCTTCGCACGCTCACGGGGCAGGTCCGCGAAACCATCGAAACCGTGGCCACCACCATCAGCCAGGTCTCCGCCTCCACGGCGGAGCTCTCCTCCAGCAGCGCGGAGACCGCCTCCAGCGTCTCCGAAACCACCACCACCGTGGAAGAAGTGAAGCAGACCGCGACCCTGGCCAACACCAAAGCCAAAGCAGTGACGGAGAACGCGCAACAAGCCCTGCGTCGCGCCGGCGAGGGCAAGCGCTATACGGAAGACATCATCCAGGGGATGGCGCACATCCGCGAACGCATGGACTTCATCGCGCACCACATCATCAAGCTCTCGGACAAGAGCCGCATGATCGGCGACATCATCCAGGCCGTGAACGACCTCGCGGACCAGTCCAACATCCTCGCCGTGAACGCCTCCATCGAAGCCTCCAAAGCCGGAGAGGAAGGCAAGGGCTTCGCCGTGGTCGCGCGGGAAATCCGCAGTCTCTCGGAACAATCCAAGCAGTCCACCCAGCGCATCCGCGCCATCCTGGAGGACATCAGCAAAGCCACCTCCACCGCCGTCATGGCCACGGAGGAGGGCGCCAAAGCCGTCACCAAAGGCGAAGAGCTCTCGGCGAAAGCCGGGGAAGTCATCGTCCAGCTGGTGCAGAACGCCGGCAAGGACGCGCAGGCCGCTGCGCAGATAGCAGCCTCCAGCCACGAGGAGCTCATGGGCATGGAGCAGGTGGCCCAGGCCATGAACGCCATCAAGGAAGCCACCAACCAGAACCTGGACAGCTCCACCCAGCTGGAAGACTCGCTCAAAGCGCTGCAAACGCTCATGCACGAACTCTCGGAGATGATGCGCCGCTACAGGTTGTAGACCGTGCGCCAACGCCCCGTATCCCGCCATGGATGACGCCTCCTTCAAACGACAGCTCCGCGAAGCCTTCCACACGGAAGCCGAAGAACGCCTGCGCGCCCTCGGGCAGGCGCTCCTCGACCTCGAGGCGGCTTTGCGCGAAAGCATGGATCCCCTCGCCGAACCTGCCGAGCGGGAACGGCTGGAGTCCGCCTATCGGGAACTCCACAGCCTCAAGGGCGCCGCGCGCACCGTGGATCTTCAGGACATCGAGCTGCTTTGCCAGCACGCGGAGACCGTGCTCGGATTGGTGAAGCGGGGGGACCTCGCCCTCACGCCGCCGCTCTTCGACGTGCTCCAGGCCGTGGTGGGCGAAGTGGAACGGCTCAACACCCTCGCCCTCGAGGGACGCGCCGCCGCCGCGGGGCCTGTCCATTCCAAACTCCTCTCAGCGCTCAAGACGTTGGCCCGCGGGGAAACACCCGCGCCCATGACGACCGCGTCACCCGCGCCAGAGGCGCAGGAGCCCCAGGAACACACCGCTGAGAACGCGTCGTCGCCAACCCCTTCACCGCCCCAGGCTCCACCATCGGCCATCCCCCCTGAAGACGCCTTGCAGGAAGACCGGGAAACCGCGTCGTCGCCAACCAACACTCCCACGCCGTCGCCGGGGGTTTCCCCTTTGCGGAACCACGGCCATGCACCGGGCGAGAAAGCCGCCGACGACCCCCCCCGCCGGGGAATACGGGAGCGAACCCCGCAACGGATGAAAAACATCCGCCTCGACGCCGGTGATCTCGACGCCATGCGTGTGCTCGCGGAGGAACTCTTCGCCGTGCGCATCGCCGTGGACCAGCGCATCCAAGGCTTGCAAGACGCCGTCGCCACGCTCTCCGGCCTGCGCCGGCTCTTTCTCGAAGCCCGGCTGGAGCAGCAGGCGCAAGGAGGCGGGACCCTGCGCACGGCCACCGGGCAAAGCGGAGCCGACGATCACGAGGGCGCAACCTTCGCGCTCTTTCTGGAAGCCTGCAGCCGCGACCTGGAAAGCCTGGACGACACGCTGGGGAGTCTTGCCTTGGATTTGGCCAAGGATGGCAGGGCGCTGGAACATGGCGTGGAGGATCTCGGGCAAGTGGTGAACCGCGCCATGCTCGCGCCGTTCAAGACCATCACCGCAGCGTTTCCCCGCATCGTGCGGGAACTGGCCGGCCAGTTGGGCAAGGAGGCCGTATGCGAGGTGGTGGGCGATGACGTGGCCATCGACCGGCGCATCCTCGACATGCTGCGCGACCCCTTCACCCATCTGCTGCGCAACGCCGTGGGCCACGGCCTGGAAGCGCCGGAGAAGCGCGAAGCCCTCGGGAAGCTCCGGGTGGGCGTGGTGCGGGTGGCGGTTTCGCGACAGGGGGACGGGAGGGTAAGCGTGATGGTGGCCGATGATGGCCGCGGGCTGGACCGGGAGGCCCTGCAGGCCAAAGCCGCAGAGCTTGGCTACCTCGTGGAGGGCGAGGGCGGGTCGGAGCAGGCTCTCTCGCTGCTGTTCTACTCCGGCGTCTCCACGGCGCCCATGGTGGACGCCATCGCCGGCCGTGGGCTGGGCATGGCCATCGTCCGCGAGAAGATCGAGCAGGCCGGGGGGTTCGTGGAGGCGGCTTCCACCCCCGGGGAGGGGACGTCCTTCCACATCTCCCTGCCTGTGGCGCTGACCACCTTCGATGGGGTGGTGGTCCGCGCCGGGGGGCGTCGGTTCGTCATCCCCAAGGACAGCTTGCTGCGGGCGGCGCGCATCCCCGTCATGCAGCAAGGCGATGCCCGTGGCGCACCGCGCGGGCCACGCAGGCCGAGCGGGCCGGACAATTTCGGTGGTGAAGTCGTCCTGCGCGCAGGGGGACGGGAGTGCCTGCAACTGGAGGACGGGGAACTCGCCCCCCTGGCGCACCTGGCGCACATTCTCAATGTGGCGGGGGAGGCGCAGACCGAGGATTCCGGCGGGGTGCGCAACGCGCTGGTGGTGGCCACCGGGGGGCGCGTGGCGGCGGTGGAGGTGGATCAAGTGCTGGAGGAGCGGGAGGTGATGTTGAAAGACCTCGGCTCCCAACTGGTGCGGGTGCGCTTCGTCAGCGGGGTCACGCTGCTGGGGGACGGCTCCTTGGCGCCGGTGCTGCACATGGGCGACGTCGCCATGGCCGCGCTCCACCCCGAAAGCGCACAGCGGGGCGCCGTCCGCGACGAACCCGGCCGGCCGGCGCGCGTTCTTGTGGCGGAGGACTCCATCACGTCGCGCATGCTGCTGAAGAACGTCCTGGAGTCCGCGGGCTACGAAGTCCTCACCGCGGTGGACGGCGCCGAGGCCCTCGCCATGGTCCGCGCCGATCCGCCGGACCTGGTGGTCTCGGACGTGGAAATGCCCCGGTTGGACGGCTTCGGCTTGACCGAACGACTGAAGACTGCGCCCCAGACGGCTTCGCTGCCCGTGGTGCTCGTCACTTCACTGGACGCTCCAGAACACCGCGAGCGTGGCCTGGACGTGGGCGCCAACGCCTACATCGTGAAAAGCCGCTTCGACCACGCCAACCTTCTCGACGTCGTCAGCTCCCTGCTGTAACGTGCTCGCCATGACGCCTCCCGACGAGACCCCCCGGCGCAAGAAAGTGCTGCTCGTGGACGACTCACCAGTCATCCGCATGGCTTTACGACGCGCCGTGGAAGCGGATCCGGAACTGCGTGTGGTGGGGGAAGCCTCCAACGGCCGCCAAGCCGTGGAGAAGACGCACGCCTTGGCGCCGGATGTCATCGCCATGGATTTCCACATGCCGGACATGAACGGCATCCAGGCCACGCAGCAGATCATGGCGGAACGGCCCACGCCCATCGTCATCGTCTCGGGGTTGCTCGACCAGGAAGAATCCACAGCGAACTTCATCGCGCTGGAAGCCGGCGCCTTGGCGCTGGTCAGCAAACCGCGACAAGCGTACGACGGCGAAGAGTACGACCACATCGTGGAGACGCTCAAGGCCATGAGCGAGGTGACAGTCATCCGCCGCCGGCCGCACCCTTCGTGGAAACAATCCCTCCAGGCGTCGGCGAAGCCTTGGGACCGGCGCGCGGTCGCCCCGGCCCGCCGCTCCCCGAACGGACTCTCGAACGGATCGCCCGGTCCGCAGCCAGCAGCCTCCATCGACGGGCGCAGCGCTTCGCGGACACGCTCCACCGCGGCCCTCCCGGCGATGCTCGACGCACGACGACCGGAGTGGCTGCCGCGAGCCAAGCGGGGGCCCTTCGAAGTCATCCTGCTCGGCGCCTCCACCGGCGGTCCCCAGGCCCTGGCGCGAATCCTGGCCGCCTGTGGGGAGCGCGTACGGATTCCCATGGTCGCCGTGCAGCACATCGCCGCGGGATTTCTGGATGGGCTTGTGCGGTGGCTGGACGGCGTCACGCCCTTGCAGGTCCGCGTGGCGGAGCATGGCGCGGTGCTGGAGCCGGGCTGTGTCTACTTTGCGCCGGACGACAGGCACTTGCGGCTGGGGGGAAGCCGGCTGCTGCTGGACGACGCGCCGCCCATCGGCGGACTGAAGCCGGCTGTGAACGCGCTTTTCGAAAGCGGCGCCGCGCTGGGCAGCCGAGCCGCAGCCGCACTGCTCACGGGGATGGGCAAGGACGGCGCGGATGGGCTCTGCGCCATGCGCAAAGCCGGGGGGTTGACCATCGCGCAGTCGGAAGAGACGTGCATCGTCTACGGAATGCCCCGCGCCGCGGTGGAGGCGTGCGGCGCGGACGTCATCCTGCCCCTGGACGACATCGCCGCCACCATCGCCGCCCTTGGCGCACGCCAATAACCACCCACGCGAGTTTCATGCATACCCCGAACACAGCCAGCGAGTCGTCGTCCAACCGGGTCCTCGTGGTGGAGGACAGCCCCACGCAAGCCCTCCGGCTCAAGTTCTTTCTCATGGAGCAAGGCTACGCCGTGGACATCGCCAAGAACGGCCAGGAAGCCCTCGGCGTCATCGACACGGCGCTGCCGGACGCCGTGATCAGCGACGTGATCATGCCGGAGATGGACGGCTTCGCCATGTGCCGTCGGGTGCGGGAGCGCTACAACGCCGCCGAACTGCCGGTCATTCTGCTCACCAGTCTCTCGGACCCGGAGGATGTGCTCAAAGGCCTCAAGAGCGGCGCCAACGCGTTCGTCACCAAACCCTACGATGAAGCCCTGCTGGCTGACAAGCTCCTCTACTTCTTGAATAACCGGGGACAGCGCGAAGAAGAGGACGCAGGCGAGGGCCTCCTGGAGGTGCAGTACGGGGGGGAGACGCACGTCATCGGCGCGAGCCGTCGCCAGATGCTCGATCTGCTGCTCTCCACCTATGAGAACGCCATGGGTCAGAGCCGCCGGCTGGACCACGCCAACATCCGCCTGAAGGAACAGCAGGAGCTCCTGCGGCAGGTGCTCCACTCCCTCTCCGCGGACATCGCCGTGCTGGACGCCCACGGCGAAGTGGTGGCTTCCAACGCGCGCCGCGACGTGGATCCCCAGCGGACCGAGAGCGCACAGTGCGGCGCGGACGAAGACTTCCTGGACGCTCTCGCCACCCTGGCCCGCACGGGCGCATCCTCTGCAAAGAACGCCTTGCCGACGCCCCCCAGCGACGGAGACGACGCACGTATGGCCGCCATGCACGAACTGGCGCAGGGGGTGGCGGACGTGCTCGCCGGCAGGTCCACCCATTTCGCCAAGGAAGTCCCTTGCATGCAGACAGAGAGCGGCCGGTGGAGCTACGTGGACGTCACCCCGCTGCAAGGCGAACACGGCGGCGCCGTCGTCTCCATGCTCGACATCAGCGACCTCAAACGCGCCGAGGAGACCTTGCGCGAACAGAAGACGCTGCTCGCCACCATCCTCGCCTCCAGTCGTGACCTGCTCGCCCTCAAAGACGCCCAATTCGTCTACCAGGCAGCCAACCCGGCTTTCTGCGCCTTCATGGGCTTGACGCCGGAAGACGTGCGCGGCAAGACCGACTTCGACCTCTTCCCCCTGGACCTCTTCACCCGCTTCGACGAAGCAGACGCCGCCGTGTTGCGCTCCCGCCAAGCGCACATGGAAGACGTCGCCCTGGTGAGCCCCGCTGACGGCGGACGATACTGGCTGCAGGTGGCGCGCACCCCCGTTCTGGACGACGCCGGGCAGGTGACCGGCGTGCTCTGCGCCATGCGCGACATCACTGCGCGCAAGGCCATGGAGGAGGAGGTGCTCAAGGCCAAGGAAGCCGCCGAGGACGCCACCCTGGCCAAAAGCGAATTCCTTGCGAACATGAGCCACGAGATCCGCACGCCCATGAGCGGCATCCTCGGCATGCTGGACCTCGTCATGACGTCCGAGCTCTCCGAAGAGCAACGCCGCCACTTGCGCATGGTGCGGCTCTCGGCGGACAGCCTCCTCGCCTTGCTCAACGACATCCTGGATTTCTCCAAGATCGAAGCCGGCAAGCTCGAAATCCGCGAGGAGGACTTCGACCTCCAGGAGATCCTCAACGTGGTCCAGTCCAGCTTCGCCACCCAGGCCGGGAACAAGGGGCTTGAGTTCGATATCCACACGGAGGAAGGCGCGCCCCGGATGCTGCGCGGCGATCCCGTGCGGCTCAAGCAGGTCTTGTTCAATCTCGTCTCCAACGCGGTCAAGTTCACGGAACGCGGCGGCGTCGCCGTGCGCATCGAAGTCGTTGACGACTCCCGGCGCCGGCGCCCCGACGGGAAGACGAGCCAGCCCGCGCATTGTCTGCGCTTCGTCGTGCAGGATACGGGCGTGGGCGTGCCCCCGGAGAAGCAAGCCGAGCTCTTCCAGAGCTTCACCCAGGTGGACGGCTCCTTGCGCCGCGCTGCCGAAGGCACCGGGCTGGGCCTCGCCATCTCCAAGCGGCTTGTGGAAATGCTCGGCGGCGCCATCGGCATGGAGAGCGCACCCCTCGCAGGCAGCGAGTTCCATTTCACCATGCCGTTCCAGGACGCCAGGGAAACGCCTGCGCCCCTGGGCCTGGACGAGCCGGCGCGCGAGGCCGCTCCCGGTCCGCCCAAAGGCGAGACCTCGAAGACCAGGGGCGTCCGGTTGCTGCTGGCCGAAGACAACGAGGTGAACCAGCTCTTCACCACCCGGCTGCTGCAACAACAGGGCTACCAAGTGCACGCCGTGGCCAACGGCTTGGAGGCCGTGCGCGCCCTTGCCGGAAGTACGTATGACGTGGTGCTCATGGATGTTCAGATGCCGGTGATGGACGGCATGGAGGCCACCCGCGCCATCCGGCAAGGCGGCGTGACGTGGCAGGGCGAAACGCTGCGTCCCCTCAACCCCGAGACGCCCATCGTGGCGCTCACCGCCCACGCCATGAAAGGCGATCGCGAGAAGTTTCTGGCCGTCGGCATGAACGAATACGTCTCCAAGCCCCTGAGCCTGCCGGCGCTGGAGCGCGTCATCGAGAGTCTGGCCATCCGGGCCGAGAGCCGCGCCGCCGCTTCGGAATCGAGCCCGGGCAAGCCGACGCCGGCAAACTCGTCCGCGACGCCGCAGGAGGCCGCCTCGGCCGCCTCACCCCGGCCGGCCGCCGGAGACGTCCTCGATGCGGACAAGACATTGCAACGCATCCAGGGGGACAAGGAGTTCCTCCACCTGCTGTACTCCACTTTCCTGGAGGATTACGAGCAGCGCGTCGACAAGCTGGAGCAGGCCATGACCGACGGCGAGATGGGCCGACTGCAGAAGTACGCGCACTCGCTGAAAGGCGCCGCAGCCACCATCGATGCGGAAGCCCTGCGGGAGAGCGCCCACGCCCTGGAGGTCGTCGCCAAGGAGGGTGACGAAGCCGCTTCCCGCGAGAAGCTGACGACCCTCCTGGAGACCCTGGACGACGTGGCCAAGGCCATCCATAGCGCCATGCAAGACCTCCAGTCGCCTGGACAAGAGGGGACGCCATGAACGACGCTTCCACCCCACGCAATGAGACGGCGCACCACTTCAGACCCGACGGCGACCTCACCGCCACCACGGCGGCGCCAACACGGACCGCGTTGGAGCAGGCCCTGCAGACGGCCTTGCACTCTGGCGGGGTGCTCGCCGGAGGGGCGCACCCGCGGGTATTCGTCATCGACCTGAAGCAGGTGGACGCCATGGACTCCACGGGCCTCTCCCTGCTCATCAACGCCAGCCAGCGTCTGGAACGCAACGGCTTCCGTCTGGTGGTGACGAATGCTTCCGAGGAGATCCGCGCTCTGCTGCACGGCATGCGGCTGGACCGCCGCTTCGTCGTCCAAGGCGAGCCGGAGCCGCCCAGCCCCGGCGACGCCGAGGCGCCGGCGTGAAAGCGCCTACAGGGTTTCCCCTCCGACACCTGGCGCCGCGAGAGTGCTTCGTCACCCGCAAGCCCACGCTCATCAGCACGGTCCTGGGGTCCTGCGTGGCTGTCACCATGTTCGATCCCGTATTGCTGGCCGGCGGCATGGCGCACGCCTTCTTGCCCCACGCCAGCGAATACGCCGGCGCCTCGGGCGATCCCATGCCCTGCAAGTTCGCAGATTCTGCCGTGGCGCACCTGCTGGAGCACTTCCAACGTCTGGGCGCGCCCCCCGGACGGCTGGAGGTGAAACTCTTCGGCGGCGGCGACGCCATCGGCATGGGCGATAACGCTGCGCGCTCGCCGCGCAATTTCTCCGTGGGGGAACGCAACATCCAGGCAGCGCTCGCCGCCTGCGAGGCCCTGGGCCTCCCCGTGGCCGCCCGGGACGTGGGCGGCGCCACCGGTCGCAAGCTGCTTTTTCTGACTGAGACGGGCGGCGCCTGGGTCAAGAAACTTCACAAGGGCGTCCCCGGTCAACGGCCGACCAGCGGTCTTTGAGGCCGACGCCCCCCGTCCTTTCCGCATCCCTGCGCGCCTCACTGGCGCGGCCCTTGCTTCCTCTCCAGCGCGTCGGCGCTTTTTGCCGGCGGAGAGCAGACCGGTTCCGCCCGGATCACGGAGGGTTCACGCATGAAGAAAGCGATAGGGGAACAGACGCACATGGCGAGGAGGCAGCAGCTGTCGGGTTTCCTGGAAGCCGTTGCGCAGGGCCGGGGGCGACTCTTCCGCCGGTGCGGCGCCGTCGTGCTGGGCGCGCTGCTCACGGCGGCGAGCGTGGCGGCCGGCGGGGCCTATGGCGAGCGCATTGACGAGGTGAGCCGGGGCGGCGCCACGCCAGGGGGCTTCGCGGTTTCCCGGGACGAGGGGACGCCCAGTCTCCGGGACGGCGCGGAGCGGTCGCCGGGGGAGGCGCGCCGCGCTGCGGGCGATGAACCGCCGCCGCGGCCGGAAGGTTCGTACGATCTCGGTGCGCATCACACCATGGCCTGATGTCTTTCGGTACGGCGTCGACGCCATGCGGACACGGCCGGCGGGAGTTCATTCCTGCCGGCCGTGTTCCGAAGGTGGCGGTCCGCCTGGGGTGGGGCGGGTCAGCGGCTCTTGGCGGCCAGTTCGCGCAGCCGCGCGACGCGCTCCTCCACGGGGGGGTGCGTGCTGAAGAGGCTGGCCACCTTGGAGGCGGTGAAGGGGTTGACGATGAAGAGGTGACTTGTGGCCTCGTTGCCCATCTGCATGGGCGCGCGCTGGCTGTAGGCGCTGATTTTCTCCAGCGCGCTGGCGAGGGCGAGGGGGTCGTGGGCCATGGTCGCGCCGGTGGAGTCCGCAAGATATTCGCGCGAGCGGGAGATGGCCATCTGGACGAGGGTGGCGGCGATGGGCGCCACGATGGCCAACAGCAAGGCGGCGATGGGGTTGGGCGCGTCTTCGTCGTTGCTCATCATCCCGAAGAGCGCAGCGAATTGCGCCATGTTGGCGACGAACATGACCACCGAGGCGAGCACGCCGGCGATGGTCTGCACCAGGATGTCGCGGTTCTTGATGTGGCCGAGCTCATGGGCGATGACGCCGCGCAACTCCTCCGGGGAGAGCAGGCGCATGATGCCGTCCGTCACCGCCACCACGCCGTGTTTGGGGTCGCGACCGGTGGCGAAGGCGTTGGGCGCGTCGGAGGGGATGCGGCAGATCTTGGGTTTGGGAATGCCGGCCTCGCGGGCCAGCTCGTCCACCATCTGATGGAGAGCCGGGGCGTCGTGGGGGCCCAGCTCCTGGGCTTTGTACATGGCGAGCACGACTTTGTCCGAATACCAGTAGCTGCCGACGTTCATCAGCAAAGCGAAGGCGAGGGCGATGATGAGGCCCGTCTGGCCCCCCAGCACCCCGCCGAGGAAGAGCACAAGGCCGGTCAACAGGCCGAGCAGCAACACGGTCTTGATCTGGTTGGTCATATCGACGTGTCCTCGTGGATGGATGGCTGTGAATGAATGAGTGTGGATGGATGCGCGCCACGCCTGGGACAGCCTTGGGGGGGCGTCGCCAAGCCGGCGCGACTATTGGTGATAATCTAAGGGATTCCGGACGCATGTCAATATTGTTCAGGAAACTCCAGGACATGTCTTACGAATTTGTAATCCTGGAGCCGCCGTCGCAACCGCTTGCGTCCACACGGCTGGACGTGCGCCACGCCCGAGACCGTTGCCTCGACGCCGCTCGTATGGTATCAAAGGACGCGGCCTCCCCCGGAATGCGCCTTGTGCAATTCGCAATCACGCAATCACGCAACCATGGCAATCACGCAACCATGGCAATCACGCAACCACGGCAATCACGCAACCATGGCAACCGGGCTCAAGGCCGCTGCGCGTCCGGGACGCCGACGCACGGCGGCGGGCGCTTCACCCCATCCCAGGACGCACCGTGATGACCCACCCCGGCGGCGGACGTCGTTCCATGGCGTCGCGCTGACAGTGCGGAAACGAGAGCCATCCGGACGGCGCGTCCCGTCGATCCGACAAAGGAGACCCCTGCAAATGCCTACGCCCACCACACGCTTCATCTGTTGTCTGGGGTTCGCCCTCGCGCTCTGCATCGTCTTCGCCATGCCCCAGCAAGCGCAGGCAAAGCGCGCACACAAGGACCTGGACGGTCGGTGTGTGGAAGGCAACTGCATGAACGGCCGCGGCAAGGTCTACATGGATGGCGGCACCGTGTACATCGGCCACTTCAAGAAAGGACGCCGGGACGGCTACGGGTTGCGCATTACTGCCGAGGGCAACCGCTACGACGAAATCTGGAAGAACGGCAAACGCCTGTCGCAGACCTTCCGCGGCGGGGAACAAGCACAGCGCAAATACGAACACTCCTACGACGCGCGCATCGGCGGCATGGTCTACAACCGCGCCAACAAGCCGGGACCCTACCACTTCGGCGGGACCGTGGGTCGATAAGACACGCAACGCCTTCCTTCATGAGGCGCAACGCCGACGTGGCTCCATCCGCGTCGGCGTTTTTTTGTGATCGATTCCCGTGGCGGTGGCGCTCGCGCTGCAGCTTTGCGTGGTCGCGGCAGGGGGGCCTTCGTCGAGAGCAGCGCGACACGTCAGCCCACGGCAGGACGGAGCGCTGAACCCCAAGGCCGCGACGTCTTCGCCGCCGGGCGTCAGAAAGGCAGCTTGGCGAGCAGCGCGTCGAGGTCGATGGCGCCGCCGTAAAAGTACACGCTGGCGCCGAGGGCCGCCAGAGAGAGGAGGAAAACAGCGGCCGGCACGGCCCAGGCCTTGGCGTAGTGGGCGAAGCCCGAGGGCGGCTCCTCGTAGACGACGCTTGCGTGTTTGCCCGGCCCGAACTCCTGGCGCAAGGCGCGGTGCTCGTCGACTGCGCCGGCGGCTTCGTGGATGGGCTCGGCTTCCGGAGCGGGCTTGTCGGGCGCGGCGTCATGCGGGACGGCTTCGTCCACGTCGAAGGATTCCATGGTGGTGGGACGAATCTCGGCGTCTTCGGGGACCACTTCCTCGGGAGGGGCTTCGCCGCGTTCCTTGCGTTCCGCTTCCACTTCCGCGCGCACCTGGGCGGCCCAGCTTTCCAGGTCCTGCACCTCCAGAGAGAGCATGGTCTGGTTCGGCGCGTTGTTGATGAGGAACTGCAGGGTCTGGCGGCCCATGCCCATTTCCTCTGCGGCGCGGTGCACGTCCTGATAGCCGACTTCCGTGCGGCCGTGCTGATAGGCGGATCGCATGGCGTTGTTGCAGAGGGTGTTGGTGACGCGGGGCAGGCCCCCTGTAGCGTGAGCCACCATGTCCAGGGCCAGCTCGGTGAAGATGGAGCCGTCGCCGCCAGCGGTCTGCAGACGATGGGTGACGTACTCGCGGCAGCGCTCGGGCGTCATGTGGCCGAGGTTGATGATGTTGGCCACGCGTTGCTTCAGGGGCCGCATCTCTGGGCGTTCCAGGTCGTCGAGGAGCTCTTCCTGTCCGATGAGGATGATCTGCAGCAGTTTCACGGCGCCGCGTTCGAAGTTGTTCAGGATGCGCACCCCTTCCAGAACTTCGGGGCCCATGCGGTGGGCTTCATCCACGATGAGCAGGATGCGGTCGTTGCGTTCCTTGAGTTGGATGAGCTTGTTGACGAGGTCGCGGATGATGAAGATGCGCGTCTCGTTTTCGTAGTCCACCCGGAGCTCTTGCGCGAGGAACATGACGAGGTCCTTGGCGGAGACGGGGGGCTCCACCAGCCAGACGAGATGGGTGTTGGCTGGCAGTTGCCGCACCAGGACCTGACTGAGCGTGGTCTTGCCGGCGCCGATGGGACCGGAAACCACCATGAGGCCACGGCCCGCAGCAACGAAATCCGTCATCAGGTTCAGGACTTTGCTGTGGTTGCCTTGATCGAAGAAGAACTCCGGGTCCGGGGAGTTTTCGAAGGGCAGGCTTTGGAGCCCGAAGTGTTCGACATACATGGGGAATTACCTCTGCTGAGGGCTTCGACTGGCGGCGAGCCGGCGTGAGCGACGCCTCAGGAGCTCTGCTCCGCCGGATTGAGCCAGATCTCCACCCGCCTGTTCTTGGCGCGGCCTTGGGGAGAGTCGTTGGAAGCGAGGGGACGTGTGTCGCCGAAGCCCGTGACGGAGACGCGTTCGCGCGCCACGCCCAGGTCGATGAGCTCCGCCGCCACCGTCCGCGCGCGCCAGAGGGAGAGGTCCAGGTTGTCGCTGAACTTGTCCTTGAACGTGGGGCCAATGGGCTGGTTGTCCGTGTGGCCTTCCACGCTCACGGTGAACCCCGGGCTGCTCTTGATGAGGAACGCGATCTGTTGCATCTGCTCCTTGGAAGCGTCCGAAAGCTCTTCCTGTCCGGAGGCGAAGGAGCCATCGCCCAGGGAGAGCAGCAGGGTGGGCTCCTTGGGCTCTTCCTTGGGCTCCATCAGGGAGGCGTCCACCACGAAGCCGGCTTGTTGCGCTCGTTTCAGGGCGTTCTGCAGTCGAGCGATGATCGCTTCGAAGCTGTCGAGCTTGGCTTGGTAGAGCGCTTTGTCCTTCTCCATGCGCGCGGCGTCTTCCGCGATGCGGGCGATGTCCGCAGCCACGGTGGCCAGGGGTTCGGCTCGGGTTTCCGCAGCCCGGGCTTCCTCGAGCAGGGCGTCACGTCTGGTCCGGAGCTCTGCGGTTTCGGCTTCCGCAGCTGTCAACTGCTGCGCCACGGTCTCCAGCTTTTCGTTCAGTTCGACGAGGGAGGTTTCAACGCCGTCCAGGGTCTCCAGGCGGGCCTGCGCTTCGCTTTGGGCGGCGATGGCTTCCTGCCGCGTGGCGGTGGCGTCGTCGCGTTCCTTGCGAGCGGTTTCCAGCGCCTCCGTTGTCTGCGCAAGCTCTTCCTCCAGCGTCACGGTGCGGTCCATGTTGTCTTCGAGGGCGCGCCGGGCGGCGTCCCGGGCTTGGCGCAGGTTCTCCAGAAGCGCCTGCTGCGTTTCACCGGCGTCCAATCCGCTCATGGACTCCAGCAAGCGGTCGGACTCGTCCTGCGTCCGGGTGAAGGCGGCGGCTTCCTTCTTGAGCGCTTCGAGCTTTTCGGTGAGGGCGTCGCGGGTGGATTCCAGTTCGGCTTCCCTGGCTTCGAGGCGTTCCACTGTGGCGGCGGCTTCAGCCGCTTTGTCCGTCATTGCGGAGAGTTCGCTGGCGGCTTCTTCACGGGTGCGCACTGCGGCTGCTGCTTTTTCGCGTTCCTGCAGGAGCTCTTCGCGCGTGGTGGTGAGCTGCTTCGTGGCGTTGGCGCTCTTGTCCAGCTCTTCCTGGATGGCGCGCAGGGCGTAGCGGGCCTCCTTGGCGCTGGCTTGAGCGCGCTCCAGATCGTTGCGCACGGCTTCCGCGTCGGCGACGTCGCGGCGCATGGCTGCGATGCGTTCGTCCATGGCCCGGACTTGCTCTTCGTACATGGCGCGTTTGTCCGCGTACTGGCGCAGGGTGGCGGAGAGTTCGAAGACGTCTACCTCGCCGAACTGCGCGTCCTGCCCTTCGAAGCGAGCGAGCAACGGCTCCTCCGGCGCAGAGACGGGATAGAGGTTCGGTCCCTCGGCAGTGACGGATTGGGCGGGCTCAGGCGTTGCGGGCGACGGGGAAGGCCGTGAGGCGTTGTCCGGCAAGGACGAAGCCGCGGCGTCGCCTGTGGCTTCGTGGATGGGCAACAGGGGGCGCGCAGCGCGGGGCTCGGAAGTCCGGGACGCGGTTTCGGGGGAGGGCGCCTCGGCAATTCGGGGAGCGTCTTTCGGGTTGGTTGTCGGCTCGGGCGCCGGTGAGGCTTGTGGGGCGGCGTCTGCAGGGGGGGCATCGAGCGTGTGCGGCCGGTCCGCGTGGTCGGGCGACGGCGAGGGCGACGTGTGCGCCGTTTGGACGGACTGCGTGGCGTTGGGGCCGGACTGTGGATCAGCGCTCTTGTCTTGTGTGCGCTCGCCGAACAACAGCAACAAGCCTGCGGCGCAGAAGCAGAGGAACGCCAGTCCGAGAAAGATGTATCTGACCATGGGGGACGTCTCCCGTAACACGCACAGGGGATGGAGCGCGTTGGACGGTGTCTTGGAGCAGCGTCGCAGGGAAGCGTCCTGTAATGCGGCCGCGTCATGGAAAAGCGCGTGGCCGCCACAGGGCCCGGCGCTGCATGCAATCGAACGCTTCCACCGTCCTTACACCGGAATGCAATGAAATTGCAAGGATAATATCACTGATTCTGATGTGGGCTCGTGGCGTCGCGCCACAGCTTCAGCGGCGTTGCGCGTCTTGCTGTGTGGGAATGCGTCAGTCGTGATCGACGTCGCGTTCGCCCTTGCAGTGGGGGCGAGGTGGAGACTGTATCAGCGACGCATGTGGGGTGGTATTCGGGAGGTGAGGTGCTTGGCGTTGCATGGTTCGACTGCAACAATGGTGTTTCGAGTAAATCTAGACTTTCTATAGATTATAGCGACTCTGTTGTGTTGCGTCATTGCGTGAGATGTGGGAGTGCTTCAATATTCTGAGAGAGTAAAGGAGCGTCTCGATGGCGTGTTTTAGGGTAAGTCTAAACAAAGTTAGGAAAGAAATATATGCGAGAGGACTTTATTTTTTTCTGTAACGCTTGACACAGTTGCTGTTTTGCGTCAAAAAGCGTGTACACCATGCAGTGAAATCTTGCAGTAACAGTGACGTGACATGGTGCGCACGGAGGTTGCGGGCGGCGGCGTTTGCGTCGCCACGAGTGGTCGAGGAAAGGGGTGCGCGCCCGTGGTGTTCTGGAGACGCGTTGCACGAGGAACAGGCTCCGCCAGCGTCGTTTTCGCGATGAAGGGAGCCAAGCGAGGAAGTCATGACGCCCAACGACACAGGACGACTGCCGGAGAAGCTCAAGTCGCATCTGGTCAAGAACATGAAGGAGATGTCCCTGGCGCAAGGGAACATCCTGAGTGCAGGCCGTGGTGTGAAGAGTATCTTCGTGACGAGCTGCTTCAACGGCGAAGGCAAGACCACCGCCGCCGTGAGTCTGGCTTACGGGTTGACCATGAGCGGCAACACCAGTGTGCTGCTGGTGGACGGCAACCAGGCGGCGCCGCAGTTGCACAATCTTTTCAGCGTCTCCGCGACGCCGGGGTTGACGGAGATGCTCGACTCCGACGTGGAGATCGCTGATCTCGTGCACGGCACGGAGTACCGCAACATGGCGCTGATGACTTTCGGCGCTCCCGCAGCAGACAGCGGTTTGCTCGCGCGTTCGGGCGTGGTGCGTGAAAAGCTCGATCTGTTGAAGCAGAGCTTCGACTACATCATCTTCGACGGGCACGCCATCATGGGTTCCTCGGAAGCAGCGCTCATCGCCAATCAGTTCGACGGCGTCATCATGGTGATCGAGTGCGAGAAGACGAAGTGGGAAGTCGCGCAGATGGCTATCGAGAAGTTGCGCATGGTCAACGGCAACGTCATCGGCGTCATCTTGAACAAGCGTCGCTATTACATTCCCAAGGTCTTGTACGGGAAAGTCTAGTTCACCTTTTGCGCAGCGGGAAGTTTCATGGCCAATCGCAGACATTACCTATCGCTTCCGTGTCTGGCGGCGTCGCTTCTGGCGTTGCTCCTGGCGTTCGGCTGCAGCCGCACCCTTCCGGAGCATCAGGAAGTCAAGATGGAGACCACAACGTTCGAAGCGGATCGGGACAAGTATCCTGCTGCGGACTTCCTCTTTCGTGAGTATCGACTCAAGCCCGGGGACGTGCTGGACGTACTCTTTCAGATCCGCACCTGGGAACTGAAGGACAAGTTCACCATCTCCGTGGATGATTTGGTCCATGTGAAATACGTGGATCTGCCGGAACTCAACGAGCAGCAGAACGTCACGCCGGACGGCACCATCGCCCTGCCGTACATAGGGCAAGTGATGGTGGCCGGACGTCGCGTCACCGACGTGACCGAAGAGGTGCGCCAGCGTTATCAGGGCATCCTCCGCGACCCCAACATCTATATCACCGTGCCGCAGTACAGTTCGCACATCCGCGAATTGAAAGCGGACCTGCACACCGCGCCGCGGGGTTTGTCGCGTCTCGTCACGGTGCGTCCGGACGGCGTGGTCACCTTCCCGCTCATCGGGGACGTCTTCGTAGCGCACCGCACCATGCCTGAAGTGCTGCAGGAAGTGGACGAGATGTACAACAACTTCCTGCCCGGCCTGCACGTGAACCTCTTTTTGCAGGAAGACTCCGGCTCGCTCGTCTACGTGCTGGGCGCCGTGCGCGCGCCTGGCGCAGTGGCCATGCGCAAGCCCATCACCGTGGCGCAAGCCGTCACCCTCGCTGGCAGCTACGAGACCTCCGCCGACCCCAGTCGGGTGATGCTCTTCCGGCGTCCCGAGCCCGGCAAACGCATGAAAGAATTGCCCGAGCCGCCGAAGAAGATCGTGCTGTGCTGCGGCGAAGACGACATGATGGACGCCGCCGAGCCCGTGCGAGCAGACGAAGAAGTGCCCGAGAAGTTCATCATGGCCACGCGCCACAACCTGACCAGCACCCTCTCCGCAGACGGCCAGTTCTTCTGGCTGCGGCCGGACGACATCGTCTTCGTGCCCTACCGCACCACCTACGAGTGGTCGCTCATCATGCGGGAAGTGGCGGACATCTTCCTCTTCAACGGCTGGAACATCGGCCTTGGCGCGGATCTTTTCGACGACCCCCTCATCGACAACATCCCCGGCAAGTCGCCCAACTACGACGACGAAGAAGACTTCAGAGGCTTCCCCGAAACCGAAACGCCGACCTTCAACACCACCACGGAGACGGCGACGACGCCCTGACGGCGGCCGTCCCTCATGTACGCACGCACGTGAACCCGCGCCGGGGAGCAGGACGCTGTCCCCTCCCCGGCTCCTCCCGCCACGCCGCGACTGCAACGCACGCGGGAACCACAACGTAGGTGAAAGCCATGCAGAGAACCGAAGACTACATCAGAGAATTCACCCAGATATGCTTCGCGCAGAAAGGGGTGATCATCGGCACGACCCTGCTTTTCACGGCTGTCGCCGTCCTCATCTATCTGTTCTGGCCCCCCACCTACGCGGCGGACGGGTCTGTACTGCTCAAGGCGCGGCGCATCCAGAAAAGCCCGGAAACGCTGGAGGCTGCGGAATTCCGCGTCTTCGACGTCACCATGCAGGACCTCCGCAGCGAACAGGAGATCATACGCTCCAAGGACGTGGTGGAAGGCGCCGTGAAGCGCATGGCGGAGAACAACCAGTACTTCAGTACACGTGATGCACAGGGTGACGCTCTTGCCAACGCCATGAGCAGACTGCAGGCGAATTTGCTGACGGAAGTGGTGCCGGAGTCCAACGTCATCAACGTCCAGTACCAAGACAAGAACTCTAAGCGTGCGCTAGCTGTACTTGAAAATATCATGAGCGCGTACATGGCGTATCGCTCCGGACTGTACTACCCCGTGGACGCCAAGGGCTTCTTCACAGAACAAACGGAGAAGTTCGGCGAACAGCTGCGAGACTATGAAGACCAGCTGGTGGAACTCTCTCAGCAGTCCAATACGCCGGATCCGCAGAAAGAAATCGAGAACAACCTCGCCATCAAGGCCATGTTGGAACAAAACCTCGATATGACGCGCAACGATTGGATCGAAAAAGATCTCTACGTGAAGCACCTTCAAGAATCGTTGAAGAACGAAGATCTGCAGTTCTTCTCATTTGTGGAGAACCCTTCCATACAGCTGCTCGCGGAACGTCTGCAAGACCTTGTGCTTGAACGAGGCGGACTGTTGAGGATCTACGCTTCCGAGTCCGACAAAATCGTACGCATCGACGAGCAAATCGAAGAAACTTACGAGACGCTCAAGACGGAAATGTACGAGTTCACGCAGAACCAAGTCAACGAACTGCAAATTCTTCGTGACAAGATCGAAAGCCTGGAGCTGCGACTGGAGCAGATCAACGCCCGCAATGTAGAGTTGCGTGAAACCGGGGTGGAGCAACAGCGCATCGTACGCGAGATAGAGTTGCTCAACGAAAACTACGACACCTTCTCCAAGCGTCGCGAAGAGGCCATCATCAACTCCCGCTCCGACGCCGCGCAACTCTTCCAGGTGGCGGTGCTGGCGCAGCCCTCCGCCGGGGGAAAACCAGTCTTCCCGACGTTTGCGGTCATCCCCGTCGGTCTCGTGGTCGGCCTCATCACGGGTTTCACCCTGGCATTCCTGCGGGAATACTTCGACCACACCTTCAAGAAGCCCGAGGACGTGGCCAAGTTCGCCGACCTCCCGACGATCATGTCCATCCCCCACTGGGAGCAGCCCTGACGCCTCCGGGGTGAAAAGGAAAGTAAAGATGGTGACGTCGGCCTCGCATTCCTGTAGACTGCGCCCATGCCGAATGAGTTTGCAGAAGCGAGGCCTGGGTACCTAGGGTATTCCCGAGCTTCCTACTTCATCATAACGATATTTAACTGGATTATGGCGTCGTTGCTGATTCTATGCGCGACGCCTTTCTACATTGTAGTCGGCCTGCTCGTCTATGCAACGGACGGCAGGCCGATTCTCTATAAAGGTGTACGACTGGGAAAAAGCGGCAAGCCATTCATAATGTACAAGTTTCGTACGCTTCCAGTCAACGCAGAGAAAACAATCGGCGCGGACTTGCTTTCTCATCGCCACCAGATGACGACGCCGTTTTCCAAGCTCCTGCGCGACACTCGATTGGACGAACTGCCGCAGCTGTTCAATATAATCAAAGGAGATATGGACTTCATCGGCCCTCGACCGGAACGCCCCAAGATCTATGAAGTGTACGGAAAAAAGATCGCCAACTATGAAGCGCGTTTCGCAGTCAGGCCGGGGCTTATCGGTTACTCCCAGTTGTTCACGCCGCACAGTACGCCAAAGCGTATCCGCGCTCTCATCGACAACAAATATGTACGTCTCAAGCGTAATATTGTCTGGGAGATAGGTGTCATTTTTTGCACCATCGGCGTGGTGCTCCGCGCCACAGTGATCAAGGGTTTCGACTTTTTCTGGCGCTTCTTGATCAAAAGCAAACTGCTTAATTCCTATGCCGAGCGTCGTCGCTTGGAGCGCGTCAAGAGCGAGGATTCCCGGCTGTGTCTCCAGGTCTTTTCCAATGGCAATGAAGCCTGTTTGGGCGATTTTCATCTGGTGGACATCAATGAAGAGTACTTTCATATGTACGCTGATACTGAACTCTACGACTCGGCCATACGTCTCTACAGGCTGGAAACGAGGACGAGAAAGTTGGGGAAAAAAAAATGCAAGCATGCTGTATGCATGGGCGAAGTCTACAAGCAGTATGCGCTGGATGATTCGAAGTACAAGTATGCTTATGTCGTGAAATTTCGCCCTGTGTCTCCACTCAATCAGTACATTATTGACCAGTATTTTTTACATAAAAGCATCATTTAGTGCTGAGAAATGACGTGTTCAACATATCCATAGTAATTCCTTCATATAATGAAGAAGAGAACATTGGCGCTTGTATCGATTCAGTAAGAGCATGCAAGCAGCTTGACATGAAGTTAGATATTGTTGTTGTCGATAATAAATCTTCAGACAATACAGTCCTAATCGCTCAGTCTCGAAATGTGCGAACGCTTGTGAACGAAACAACACAGCGAATGGCGATTGCTTCCTTGCGTAACTGGGGTGCGGAAGCATCAAAAGGGGATGTCGTCGCATTTCTCGATGCGGACATGCGTGTTCCGGAACACTGGCTCACAGTAATCAAGCAGTGCTTCGAGAATGGTTTCAAAGGGATCATGGGCTTTGTCGAGACGACGCCCGAGCAAGCGGGCTGGGTCGGCGAGGCTTGGGGAGCGCGAATTCGTCTGCGCAGGAATCGCTTGATGGACGTAGATTTCCTGCCAGGCCGAAACCTTGTCGTAAATCGTGAGGTCTTCATCAAGGTTGGAGGGTTCGATCCTTCGCTCACGACTGGCGAAGACAAAGATCTTACCATGCGTATCAAAGCTGCGGGTTTCCGCGCCGTCTCCAATCCAGAAGTGACTGTCATTCACCTTGGTTATGAACGCTCGCTAGGGGAGTTTCTTCATAAAGAATACTGGCGGCAGGGGCATACTCTTGAATTTGCTGTACGAAGAATGTACAGTTTTCGATCGATTCGAAACCCGGTTCTGGCCTTCTGGCACCTTCTCGCAGGGACGGCGACGCTGTTCATGTTCGTCCAGCTTGGCTGGATGACACTCCTGCCCGTGGCTCTTTGGGTGGCGCCGGCCGTGGCGCTCACTTGGCGAAATACCCCGCCCTCTCGCGCGGGCCGGCTGTTTCCACGCATCGCGCTGCTGGAGTTTCTGCGCTGGAACGTCGCCGGAATCGCGCTTGTCAGTCAATGTCGGCGGCGCATCGCGCGAAAACTTTACTAAGCTTTTGATGCAACACCTTCTCTGGTAAAGCGGGATTCTCTGCGAAATCTTCTATGATCGGCTTCGTATGTTGCAGTTGGTATCAAGAACGTTCTGTCAAGTATGCATCGACAGGTCTTCCCCACAGCTTGTTGCGTCTTGGAAGCGTGAGCAAACCTTTCCATGTTCCATACCATTGTACGCCGACACCGATGAAGTCTATTGCCATGATGCAGCACAAGGCAATACTGTCTTTTTTAAGGCTTCGTTGCGTGCGATGTATGTAAGCTTTTGCAGATTTTCCAGATTGTCGAATAGATAATATGCCATATATTCCTGGCAACAATGGCCACAAATCAGGTGAAATGATTGCACCAAGCATCGCCATGGTAAGTATGCCTTGAAAAGAAAGGTCCTTCCAAGCTCTGGGAATGGCGCTGTACGTACGGTATTGCGTCAGCTGTTTGCGCGCCTTGCGCTCCAGGACACGTCTTAAGCCCGGACCTACCTGCCAGTATGAGACAGCCTTTTCCGCGAAAGCCAACCGCGGCTTCAGTTGCAGTATCTTCTTGACATACAAGGGGTCTGACCCAAAGCGCAGCCAAGAGGGAAACCCGCCGCTCGCGACCCATAACGACCGCCTGTAGGCCACGGAATCCCCGCCAGCCATGAAATGCTGAGGCTCTCCCGGAGTGATTTCGGGGCCCCAGCTGAAGCGCAGTGGACCGCCACGATAGCAACAAGCGCCGTACACTGCGCCGAGATCGAAGTCTATCCCAATGAAACTTTTGGGGATCGGCATGATTTTGCTGTTGCCGGTGACCCAGTCCGCAAGGTCACCCTCCAGAGGCCCACGAAGTTCGTCCAGCCACACGGCGTTGGGCATGTTGGCGCCGTCTATCTGTGCGATGAGTTCACAGTCAGTTGAAGCAATACCGGCGTTTCTCGCGCCGCCTGGCATGGCGCCAGGGGCCATGACCACACGGATTGCCTCATGCCGAGTCGAGTATTGCTCCAGCATTTCTGCAGTACCATCAGTACTGCCAGTCTCTACAAAGACAATCTCGTCTCCACTACGGATCTGTTGAAGCAGAGCTTCAATGAGTTCTCGGAGTCCTTGGAGCTCATTGCGGACAGGAATTATTATAGCAATATACATTTTCAGCGTCCTTTGTTTTTATAGATATGCTTTGATTGCTTTTGTATTGTTTGTTTTAATGTCATGAGGCAGTGTGCAACATCATGCTTGTTGAGTAGCAACATTGATCGTAGGGGTATTGAGGTGAGTCTGTTTATGCAGAGAGCCATTGAGATACTCATCAACGTGTAGCAAATTGATGATGTGATGGCCGCGCCAGCAATGCCTAAGCGTGGAATAAGGAGGATATTACCTGCTACGTTGAAGAGCATGACGATCAACGAGATGCAGGAAATGAGTCCAGGCTTGTTCAGGCTGTATAAATCTGCCTTGAAGAACTGATAGACGGATAGCGCCAGAATGCCCGGCAAAAGCCACAACAACGCAGGAAGTCCAGGAAGAAAAGCCTCGCCAAAAAGCAAGAGCATCACGGGCTCCGCCAATATTCCGAGCAAGAGAAGACCGATCGCCATGACAGCAAGCACGTACTTCACCACCAGCGGCGAAAAATGACGGCCCTCGGCATCTTCCATTTCCATACGCAGGGGCATGAACGGCTTGGCGACCGCATCGGGCGCTGCCAGGGTCAACTCAACGATGGAAACTGCCGCCGCGTAATATCCCAAAGATTCAGGCCCCATGTAATACGCAATGAAAAGCATGTCGATGCGACGTATTGCTGCATTGGCGAACTGGCTTATGTTGCCGCGTAATCCAAACGAAAACGCCTCTTGTGCAGCTGAAAAAGAAATTCGAAGGCGCTTTGCTTTGCGTACGAGTCTGTAAAAGCCTACAAGCGTTATAATTATGAACGCCAACAGCCATCCCCACATAGCTCCTGTCAATGCGTCACCGGTAATCTGCCAGATTAGTACCAGCGTCGCTACAGGAAGTATGGATGTCATTAAATGCAAAAGGTTCAAGAAGTGGATGTCTTTGATGCCCGTCATGAGATCTCCACTGAGCCGTTCGCCCAAAACGAAAGGCAATCCAGCCAACGCGAAAGGCGCGATGTGCGCCAACCCCTCTTGTGAGGCGCCGAACAACGGCGCGCCATGCATGAACAAGAAAACACAGACTGTGGTGAGCAACGCTCCGTGCACGATGAGATAGACGAGGGCATTGCCGAGCACTACTGGCAAAGGCGTCTTCCGGCGGGTGAGCAGATAGACAGAGCCGAGGCCGTAGCCCAAGTTGCCGAAACTTGCCGCCAAACCGGGAACGGTGTTCAAAAGTCCAAACAGACCGCGTCCTTCTGGCCCCAGCACACGGGTGAGGATGACCGTTTTGGCAAGACGGAAGGCGAAGCGCAACAGCGTGGTGAGCAGCGTGGAAAACGCGAAACGCTGCAGGCTGGCCAAGGCCTTCCGCGTGGCGTCTCCAGGATCGGGGGCATGTGAAGGCGTGGTCATGCGAGTCCGCAGACCCATTGGTTCCGCGACGCCAACTCGCGCTGCAAGGCCGTCATTCTGGCGGTGCGCGCCGAGAAGGAAAATTCCGCCGTCACCCGCGCCCGGCCGTTCAGACCGAGCCGCGCCGCCAAGTCGGGATCGCGGAGCAGGCGGCAGGTGTGCGTCGCCAGGGCCTCCACATCGCCGTCAGCCGCCAGGAGGCCGTGGCGTTCATGTTCGATGAGTTCGCTCACGCCGCCCACGGCCGTCGCCACTACGGGACGACCCGTCGCCAACGCTTCCAGCAGGGTGTTCGGCATGCCCTCCGTATGGGAGGTGGACAAAACCACGTCCAGCGCACGGTAGAGCGCGGGCATGGCCGTCAACGGCTGCCGGCCGATGAACGTGATGGCTGCGTCCACCCCCAACGCATGCGCCAAGGCGCGAGCCTCCGCGGCTTGAGGACCGTCACCCGCCACCACGAATCGTGCAGTGGGCGTCTGCGCCAGCACCCGCGCCGCTGTCCGTACGAAGACCAGCGCGCCTTTTTCCTTGGACAGTCGACCAACGAATCCCACCGTGGGGGCCCCGGCCGAGACGTCGAAGGGAGGCGCTTCGCCGGGGAGGGCGGTGGGGGTCCAGACCTCCACGTCCACGCCGTTGTGGATGCGCTCCACACGGCGGGCGCCGCAGGATTTGGCCATGGCGGCGATGGGTTCGGAGACGGCCGCCACGGCGTCGAAGCAGCGCAGCATGCGTCGGTTCACCCAAGTGTAGAACGCGCTCTTGCGGGATCGCTGCGAGGTCCAGCCGTGGATGGTTGTCATCAGCACGCCTCGGAAACCCAGCCGCCGCAGCAGCACGCCGTAGAGGTCCGACTTGTAGTCGTGGCTGTGGAGGATGTGGACGCCCTCGCCATGGACCATGCGCCGGAGGGCGAACAGCTGCCGCAAGTTGACCGGAAAGGCCCCCGGAAATTCTCGAAATTCCAATGCTTTGGCGCGAGCCGCCTGGGCCACGGGCGCCACATCCCGGTTCGGTTTGCGCAGATACGCGATAAGGTAGCGATACGACGCCTTGTCCAGCCGGGCGCCGGTCTCGACGATGGTCTTCTCGGGGCCGCCGCCGCCGCCTTGGGACGCCCGCAGATGGCAGATGGTGAGGGGCGTGGGCAGGCGCACGTGATGGGGCATGGCGGGCGTTGGTGGACGTTTCGGACGTTGTGAAGCGAAGCTTTTTGCGCAGAAGGGGTACGCATCGTGATCAGTTTGGAGTATACCATGAGCATGAAACCATTGAAAGCTGTGAAACCACTTCCGGACGGAAGCACGTCCTCGGCGGCTCGTCCGCTGCTGAAGACGCTGCTGTTGTCCATGCTGCTGGCCTCCCCCTTCGCGTTGACTGCATTGACAGCGCTGTCCATGGTGTCCGCGACGCCCGCGCTGTCCGCCACGTCCGTTCTGGCCGATGCGGAAGCCGTCCCACGAAACGACGAGTTGGCGACCATGCGCAGTCGCTTCGTCGAACTGACGCTGCAGGAGAACCAGGCGCCCTTGGCCGAGGAGGCCCACGACCTGCTGCGCAATCTGGGTCGACGGGGCAGCTGGCCGGATGTCTTCTATCAGGACGACAACAAGAGCAGCTGGAAGGCCAAGGAGCACATGAACCGGGTCATCACCCTCGCCTTGGCGTGGCGTAGCCCGGACTCCGCGCTGCAGGGGGACCCCGCCGTCCTGGAGGGCGCGCTCCGGGCGTTCCGGCACTGGTTCGAACGCAATCTGCAGCCGCCCAGCTGGTGGTTCGAGCAAATCGGCATGCCCTTCCGCGTGGGCGTCGCCATGCTCCTGCTGGACGATGAACTCGACGCCTCCCTGCGGGCCCAAGGCCTGCAAACGCTCGCCAAGGCCTGGCCGCCGCCACCCAAAGAGCAGGACGGCAACAAGAACCAAGTGGATCGCGCAGAGATACGCTTCATGCAAGGGCTGCTGGGAGGGGACGCCGCCATGCCACGCGAAGCCATGGACCTGGTGGCGGCCGTGCTGCAACCCGCCGCCGGCGAAGGGGTGCAGGCGGACTGGTCCTTCCACATGCACGGCCCCATCCTTTATACAGGGGGCTACGGCGCGGAGTTTCTGCTGCCTGTCGCTGAACTCGCCCTCGTGGCGCGGGGGACCGCCGCCGCCCTCGCCCCGGATCGTATCGCCTTCCTGGAGAACTACATCCTCGATCACATGCAGTGGGTCGTCTACGACGCCCGCTTCGACGCCTCCACCGTAGGCCGCAACCTCACCCGTCGCCATGGCGTGGAGGCGGCGTTCCTCGCCATGCCTCTGGCGATCCTTCGAGATCTCGCCCAAGCGGAAGGCCGCGACACCGTCGCCGCGTTGGAAGCCTTCCTGGAGCGCCTCCACCAGCCGACGCCTCAAGCCGACGCAGCCCTCGCCGGCGCGCGCATGTACTGGCGTTC
The DNA here is from genome assembly GCA_964455395.1 of uncultured Desulfovibrionaceae bacterium. GTDB lineage: Bacteria > Desulfobacterota > Desulfovibrionia > Desulfovibrionales > Desulfovibrionaceae > CAYVWB01. Next base: position 69,563 of record CAYVWB010000004.1, on the reverse strand, counting down.
GGACTACATGGTCCAGCGCCGGCCCGGAGTCTACGCCTCCGTCAAGATGCTCTCGACACGGACCCGCGCCAACGAATCCGGCAATGGCGAAGGCTTGCGGAACAACTTCCTGAGTGACGGCGCCTTCTTCCTCCAGCTGGACGGCGACGAATACCGCGGCGTCTACCCTGTGTGGGACTGGGAGCGCATCCCGGGAATAACCAAGGAGTTGGGGACCGGCTTCCCGGAAATTCGCTGGGGCCGGGGCGCCGAGGGGGAGCGGCGGTTCGTGGGCGGCGTCACGGATGGGACGCATGGCCTCGCCGCCATGGATTTCTCCCGCGGCGAACTGCGCGCCCGCAAGGCGTGGTTCTTTTTCGACGGCGAGATCGTCGCGCTTGGCGCCGGCGTCACGTGCGTTTCCACCAAGCAGGTGATCACCTCCCTGGCGCAACGTCGGCTGCAAGGGCCCATCACACTCATGCAGGCAGGCCAGCGCGTCACCCTGAGCGAAGGCCGCAGCCGACAGGCGCAGCTCGACTGGGTCCACCACGACCGCGTGGGCTACCTGCTGCTGGACGCGCCGGAGGCCCTGGCCTCGGCGGAGTCGCGGATGGGCAACTGGTGGCGCATCAATCGCAACCTCTCGCAAGATCCCGTCACCATGGAGATCATGCGACTGGAGCTCGACCACGGCGTGGCGCCGCGAGACGCCGCGTACGCCTACGTGACGACGCCGAATGTCTCGCTGTCCGCCTTCGAGGCTTACGTCGCCTCGCCGAGCGTACGCGTCATCGCGAATACGCCGGCGCTGCAGGCTGTCGCCAAACCGGCGCTTGGCGCGGCCGGCGCGGTCTTCCATGAACCCGGCGAGACGACCTTTCCCGATCTGGGAATGACCCTGGCGACGGCCGATCCGTGCGCCATCTGGGTCATCCGCAGGGACGGCGAAGGCGGAGCGCCTGAGGCGTACGCGCTGCATGTGGCCGATCCTTCGCAGACGCTAACGCAGCTGACGTTGACCCTTGGGGGACGCTATGTCGGAGAGGGCGCGCGTCTTGACGTCGTGGACGGGGCGACCTCCGCCACCCGGGTGACGATTCCTCTGCCGCAAGGCGAACGCGCCGGCGCGGCGGTCACTGTCCTCCTCGGGCGGGAATAGCGCCACGCCATGGCGTCGTCCGGCCTGGACGATGACGCCGTCAGCCAGTCCGGCAGTCACCCAGTCAGGCAGTCCGGTCGTGTGGCCAGCGGTGCGGGGGCGGTGGAGGACGCCGTTACGGTACGTCTCCAAGGGGGCAAGCGTTTTCGGTTCGATCAACAAGAGAATCGCGGGGAGCCGCCGCCATGCACGGGGTGAGCGCCCTCCAAGCGCGTGAGGTCTCGGCGCCTTGCGATCACGCAGGGTATGGCAGGGCCTGCGATGCGAGGGTGCGTCTGAAATCGTTCGTCAAGGCGCGCGGCGCCTCAGTCGGTCACGGGTTTCCAGTGGGAGACGCGTTTGCCGCGCAGGAAATCCACCATCCCCAGGAACGTGCCGATCATGCCCAGACAGATGTACGCCGCAGCGGCGCTCGCCAGCCAGATCGGCCGGGGAATCCGCCGAGATCGCAAGGGGATGCGCGCCAATGCCAAGCCGTAGAAGAGCGTCTGCGCCACGGCAAGACCCGCATGGAAGGAGCTCGACCCGGCCAGCGCCACGCTGGAAGGGTAGAGGACGGCGAGGAACACGGGCATGCAACGCCGCAGCACCTTGTTCATGAAGATGCGCGCCGAGAGCAGCCCGTGGCGGACGGGATTCAGCACGCCGCGGCGTTTGGAAAGCGCCGTGAGGCTGCGGCAGACGATGCGCCGCCGGCGGGCGATTTCGTGGCCGCCGCTGCGGGAGGGGGAATGGATGTACGCCTTGGCCGTGGGTTCCGCCACGAAGCGCATGCCTTGGTCCAGCACGCTGAGGCAGGCGAAGAAGTCGTCGGTGACGTCCGGAGGCGCGGGCTGGTGGCACGCGCGGCGGATGGCGTAGAGGGAGCCGGCGTTGGAGGTGACTTCCCCGATGCGTGACTCCAGCCGTTTCAGACCGTCATCCAACGCGACATACAAGCGCTGTGTGGCGGACATGCTGCGTTTCGCGCCGTGCTCTTTGATGATGGCGCGCTTGCCTGCAACGCCGCCCACGAGGGGATCCGCGAAATGGCGCAACAAGCGCAGCAAGCAGTCCGGCTCCAAGGTGGCGTCGGCGTCGGTGAAGACGAGAATCTCCCCGGTGCTCGCTGTCACCGCGCGGTTGAGGATGGCGTTCTTGCCCTCTTGCTCCGGGGATTCCAAGAAGAGCACGGAGGCGTCTTGCGATGGGTGGTCGCGATAGGGTCGGGCAGCCTGCCGGGTCGCCTCGTCGGGGCCGTCGCTGTAGAAAATGATCTGCCGGGGCCCGCGCCACTCCAGGTCCAAACCGTTTCGGATCTTGAGACTGCAGGCTTTTCCGGCGTTGTGCGCCACGGTGATGAGGCTGACGGACCACTGGTCTGCTGGAGCCGGAACCTGCGGGGTGACGTGACGGCGCCGTACCAGAGAGAGCAGCGCCGTCAACAGCGGATTGAAGACCACCACGGCCAGGAGCCCGCCCGCCGCGAACCAGAAAGCGAGGTCAATAATTGGCGGCCATGTCATCGATCTCCTTCTCCGTGGCGCTCTTGGCGAGGCGCAAGGCGAGGACGGAGACCGCCAGAAGCACCCAGAAGTAGCGCGAGTAGACGCTGGACAACATGAAATAATACGCCAGGACGATGAGGAAAGCCATGCGGTAGGCTTTGATCATGCCTTTGAGTTCCGGGAGTCGTTTGTATCGAGTGAGGTCCACGGCGCGGTTGAAATTGCGCAAACCCAGGACGATCATGGCGGCGTAGAAGATGAAGCCGACGACCCCTGTTCCGACGAGGATCTCCAGGTAGGTGTTGTGCGCGTCGCGGCGGGCTTGATCGCGGGTGCGGCGGTTCCAGCCCTCGATGAACGCCCAGGGGGAGTAGGAGTACATCACGTCGTAGGAGCCCACGCCCACCCCGATGATGGGCCGCTGCTCCAGAGACCATTGCGCTGCTTTGATGTAGGAAATGCGCGAGCTGACTGATGAATCCTGCGTGCTGATGCTCTTCTGGCGTTGCCAGTAGTCCGCCGGCACCAGATAGAGCACGCACAGCAAGCCGATGAGCGCCGCCAGACACACGAAGCCGAAATAGCGCGGCCGGAACTTCTTCCCGTGTTCACGGATGAGGAGCACGAAGGTCACCAGCGAGATGATCGCGGCGCCGCGGGAGTACGTCAGCACCAGCGCAGCGACATTGGTGAAGAAGAGCGCGGCGGCGCCGGCCTTCACCAGGGGCCGGCTCGAATCGAAAATCCAGTGTGCGAGGAAAGGCATGGTGACCAGCACCATCAGCGCGAAATGGTTGGGGTTCAAGCCCGTGCCCGTGACACGGTCGTAGGAGTCGCCAGCGATCATGAACGCCGTCCAGCCGAAAAAGTAACCCACCACGGAGAGCACCACGCCGATGCAGATGGAGAAGACGACGACTTTCGGCAGCGTGGACATGAAGCCGCGTTCGCTCACCAGAAGCAACGTCAATGCGAAGATGAGCACTGCCGTCAAGAACTTGCGCAGTTCGTTCATGGCGTTGAGCTCATACTGCGAGAAAATGATCGAGATCCCGGCGGCCACGAGCAGCAGCGCCAGCGGGCGCCACAGATTCGCACGCAAGCGCATTGCGGAGCCGTGGGTCAAGGCCAGCTGGATGAACAATATGGCGATCAACAGAAAGCCCGTTACCTTGGAGATGGTGAGCTGACTGTATGTGGAGGGCATGATGAGCGCGCGATACGCGTCGAATGGCACGAAGAAGAGGATGAGATAGAGACCGAACTGTGGCTTCCACCACAACACCAACGTCAGAAACGCCAGCATCGCCGGGAAGACGGAGTAGGAATAATACGGCGTCGCCAGCAGCACAAGGGAACTGACGACCACCAGCATCGCAAGCACGACGTGGAGGGGCGACAACCCGCTGCGGCCCATGGACTCCCGCGGCTGGGAAAACTGACCCTGCATGGGCGCGTTGGCCTGTTCCATACGACGCACCTCCTTCTGGAACATGATACGGAAAAAAATGACGCGAGAACTTCGCCCCTTCACTGTATCCTATGCCAGAAAGGCAGCGCCGCAGCAACGGAAAAATGCGGAAAATACGACGCGTTCTCTAGAGTTTCTGGATAAATACGACGCGCCGGGCAGCCAAACCGAAGCGCCTGAGACACGGCCGCTACCCCACGCCGTCGCGGCCGGGCTGCTCCGCCGTGGCGGGGAAGAGGACGTCGAAGCCGCCGAGCTCTGTCAGCCGAGGCGTCATGGGATGGGCCTCGGCGTCCAGGGGGGAGAAGCCGCACTCTTCGGCGAGCTTGCGACGCGCGGCCTGCAGGCGCGTTTCGCCGCGCAGCACACGGCCGCCGGGAAACCACCAGGCGCCCCGCGCCGGTTCCTCCCGCCGACGCAGCAACAGCACGCGACCCGCTGTGTCCAGCGGACCGATATCCACGCAACAGATGGGCATGTTCAGGACGATCTCGCGATAGAGATCATCCGGCAGCTTCATGCGGATGCGCCTTCCTTGCCCACCACGCGCACCTCCGGCAGAGGCAGGATGAAGCGTCCGCCGCGCTCCAGGTATTCGGCTTCGCGCACCAGGAACGCGTCGATGAAGTGCCACGGCAGCGCCAGGAAGTAAGCGGGGTGGTCCGCGCGCGCTTCTTCTTCGGAAATGATGGGCACGTCGGTCCCCAGGGTGCGCCTGCCGAACTTGTTGGGGTTGCGGTCCGCGGCCTTGGCGGTCAGCTCCGGGCCGATGCCGCAATACTGCAAGATGACGTTGCCTTTGGTGGAGGCGCCGTAGATGTAGACTTGTTCGCCGGCGTCCTTGATGGCGCGCAAGAGCGCCACCAGCTCCTTGCTCACGCGTGTGATGTCGTGGTTGAACCGCTCGTAGGGCTCCGGCGTGTCCAGCTGCAGCTGCGCTTCGTGTTCGCGTGCGTCATGCAGGATGCCCAGGTCCTCCTCGTTGGGGGGCAGGTAACCCTTCTTGCGGAAGAAAATGCGGAAGGAGCCGCCGTTGATGTCATTGAATTCCACGCGGTGGGTCTCCAGGCCGTGCTGCCAGGTGATCCACTCCACTTGCTTGAGGGTGTAGTACTCCAGATGCTCGTGACAGACGGTGTCGTAGGAGTTCATGGCCAGCATGGTGGGCAAGTAGGACATCTCCACCACCCAGAGCCCGTCATCCGTGAGCAGATCGGAGACGTCGCGCACGAAGCTGTTGGGGTCCTCCAGGTCATAGAACATGGCGATGGAGGAGATGATGCGGAACCGCGCGTCCGGGTGGGCGGCGCGCAGCGTCTTCGCGCTGAAGAAATCGTTGATGACGGCGTGGCCTTTGTCACGGGCCATGGCGGCCACGTTGGGGGAGGGGTCCACGCCCATTGTGCGCAGGCCGGGCAGGGCGTAGGCGTCCAGCAGCGTCCCGTCGTTGCACCCAATGTCCAGCACGGCGTCGCCCGGCTTCAGGTCGATATACTCCCGACACCGCGAGACGATGTCTTCCAGGTGGCGGCGCATCTTCTCGTTGGTGCCGGAGAGATAGCCGTAATTGTGATAGAGCAGGGGCTGATAGACGGTGTGGCGCAGTTGCACCAGACCGCAGCCTTCCGGGTGTGCGCAACGCGTCAGCTCCAGCGGGTAGGGCTGGTTGATGCACGGGTCCACGTCATCCCCCACGAAAATGGAAGCGATATACTGCGAGCCGAGATCGAGGATGGAGGCGAATTGGTCGTTGCCGCAGATGCGGCACGTCGTTCTCTCGGGGCAGATGTCGCCTGGCAGCTCGCAGGCGGGGAGCGCATTGACCATGGGAATTGTAGCTCCGTGCGGTTGACGTGACGGACAGGATGCGCGCAGCAATGGCGCGTCGCCCGGGCGCGCGTCGAGGGCCGTCAAACGGCTCGCCACGCCAGGACCAGGGAACGCCCATGGCGGGGCGCTCTTTGCCCGATATCCACAAGCATAGCAAAAGTGTGAAAAGATACAATCCTTCTGGGCGATTTTACCTGCTTCGGGGCGGCCGGCCCGCCGTGGCCGACTGGCGCGACGCTTGGCGAGGCGTCAATCGGGGGAACCCGCGGAGGACCCTGGAGGAGCCGGGGCGGCGGGGAAAAGGATATACGAAGCGTCCTCGTAGGCCGGCGCGGCGCAGGTTTCGTGGAGAAGCATCGCATCCTTGCGACGCGTCAGCAGGTAGTCCGCCCCGGGGGGCGCCTCTCGCGTGGCGGGAGGGACGGCCAGCGCGGCGCAACCTTGCGTGAACACTCGTTCACGATAGTCCAGCAGCGCATGCCAGTCCAGCAAGGCGCGTGGTTTGGTGGGCACCATGCGTTCGTTCACCAGGGTGGGTCGACCGGTGGCGCGTTCGAAGCGCATGAAGTCCCCTTCCAGCGCGGGGTCGATCAGGATGAGAGCGTCCGGAGCCGTTTCGGCGAGGACGTACGCTTCCACCGCAGCCTGTTGCCGATGCAGCGTGCGCGTCTTCATCCAGTCGCCCAGGGCTTCCTCGGCAGCGCGCGCCAGAAAGGGCGGCGTCAGCACCAGCAGCAAGGCCAGCTTCACCACCAGGCTGCGTTCCCGCAGCCACGCCGAGAGGAACAACAGGATGGCGGCGAAACAGAGCATGAAGGCCAAGTGCGTGGGCCGGAACAAGTAAAGCTTGCCGGTGACGCCGCCATGGTCCACGGCGCTGACCAAGAGCGCGAACAGCACGAAGGCGAGCGCCGTCACCGCAAGCCGGGTCAGCGTTCTGCCGGGACCCACGGCGTGGCGGACCATGCCCACCATCAACAGAAAGAGACCCGCCGCCAAGCCGATGGCGGGCGCCCAGCTGGAGAACACCGCCATGCTCTTGAACGGCGCCGCATGGTGGGGGATGCGCAGGTAGGTGTAGATGTAGTCCGCCGTCAAGCCGTCCACACTGGCGATGGGACGCAGTGTGTCTGCATAATCCCTGAGAATGATGTACAATTGCGGCGCCGCTGCGATGATGTAGACGCTCAAGACAAGGCCCGGCGCCTTCAGCGAGCGCTGGTCCCACGCTGCGACCACGGCCAGAAAGAGCGCCCAGAATCCACCCACAAGAAAGTGGAAATACGTCGCGGCGGCAAGCAGGAGGCCGGCTTGCGCATACCGCGCCTTCATGAGCCGCGCCATCGCGAAGAGCACGCAGGGGTACGCGATGGTCTTGGACTCGACTCCGGAAAAAAGCCACTCCAGCCCCATGGTGTAGCGCTGAACCAGAAAGAGCGCCATGACCATGAGCACGCCGTCCACCAACCCCATTCCCGCCGCCACGGCCAGAGCCGTCAGCGCGGCGGCGTACAACGCAGCGTTGAAGAGCCGGCCCGCCATCTGCGCCGTGGCGGGGTCCGTGGCCTCGATGAGCAGTCCCATGGGGATGTCGAACGCGAGCCTTGTGTTGCGGTCCTCACGCATGGCTGAAGGCTCGTGGAAACGCTCCGGCGCCACGGCTTTCAACGCTTCCGTGAAGAAGACTTCCTCGTTGCGGGAAAGCGCGCCGTTGGGCGGGATGGTCGCCAGCATCAGCAGCAGGAAGACGAAAAAGAGCGCAATGACGCGGCGTGACTCCATGAGCCGACCAAGACCGTGCGGCGCTGTGGGGTGTGGCGATATGGCAGGGTATATTTCCATGAATGCGGCAAGTTGGTATGGGTTCCGGGCAGGGCCTCTCGGCAACGCACTCTATCCCAGATCGGGGAAAGACGCCATAGGGACCAAATAATTTTGAGGAAAATCGCGCCGAGCGCTTGCCATGCCGCCGCCTTTCGACAATATATTACAGGAAATCAAAGGAGCTTCCCCATGAACATCCTGGCCCAGAGCCTCCTCGTCGCTGCGCTGGCGTCCTGGCTGGTCTTCGCCGTGACAGGCGACGCCGCGGCCCAGTGCGCCGTGCAGAACGCCGACGGCGCCATGCTGACCCTCAAAAACTGCGAAGAACAGGAATATCCCGAACATACGGTTTTTCACACCGTTGTGGAGAACACCTCCGCCAGCGCCATCGCCGGCGTGAAAGGGTGGATCACCCTCTACGACGCCGCCGGAGAGCCGTATTTCAAGAACTGGTTCGAGCACTCCTTCGACTCCATGCTGCAACCCGGGGAGAAAGCGCCCAGCCGCATCGTCATCCTTACTGCGCGGCCGGACGAATGGTCCCGAGCAGTCGTGGAAGTGGACGAAGCGCGCTGAACCGCCATGCCGCCGAAATGCGTCGGCTCGCCGCACTGCTGGCGAGACGGTGGCAGGCCGAGACCTCGCGCAGCGGAACCGTCCTTGCGACGCCGCGGGCCCACGCGGCGCCGTGGAGGAGGGGCGTGATTCCTTGCGCCACCACGCGTGGACATCTACAGCTGTTGACGCCGTGATCGCCGGAAGCCATTGCGGCCCGGACGGCTTGGTAAAAGGGGCCCCGGATGATGAGGCGGCCCGGGGCGGATGAAAGGCCGCTGCCTTGCAAGCGTCCGTCGAAGCGTCTGTGGAGTCTTCGCGATCGAGCGCAGAAGGGTGCGTGGACGTCAGCCGAGGGCCGGGGCGCAACATGCAAGCGGCCCGGACCAAGCCTCCCTGAAGTCTCCCCGAAACCCGCCGCTGCGGCAGAGGGCAAGGGCGTTCGAAGGGTGACTGTCCGCTCTTGGCTTGAGGAATGTCTGGGCTCCGGCGTGAAATTGGGGTAGGGTTCGACTTCACCGCTCACGCTGGCGTATTCCCCCCTGGCGCGGCGCGCTCCCCATCCTGTCTCAGACCACGTCTTCCGCCATGAACAGTCACTGCGTCATTCTCCACGAATCCGACTGGGCCACTCTCCAAAAGCGCCTGGACGCCGCACTCACGGACTTCAGCCACGCCTTGCCGACGGACCTGGACGCCCCCGTGGTCCTCAAGCCCAATCTCAACGCCAACATGAACGCTCTGACAGGCAACACCACGGACCTGCGGCTCCTCGCCGCCGTGGTCGCTTTCCTGAAGGACCGCGGACATACCGATCTCACCATCGCGGAAGGCACCAATTCCGGGTTCTACCGCAGCCGCATCGGCGTCATCGCGCGGTTGAAGGTGGACGCCCTGGGCCGTCACTTCGGCGTGGTCGTCAAGGACCTCAACTACGCCGAACCCGTGGCCATCCCTTTCGAGGACGGCCTCACCGCGCACGTGGCCCGCGACTGCATGGAGGCCGCCTGCCTCATCAACATGCCGGTCATCAAGACGCACTTCGAAAACGGCATGACCGTGTGTCTGAAGAACCTCATGGGTTGCCTGGTGGGCCAGGAGAACAAGAAGAAGACGCACCAGAACCTGGCCGCCAACATCGTGCGCATCACGGAAGCCATGCCGCCACACCTCCACGTGGTGGACGGCCTCGTGGCCATGGAGGGCCTGGGCCCCACCCGCGGCGTCCCCCGGGAGCTGAACTGCGTGCTGGTGGGCGAAGACCCCTTCCTGCTGGATCTGCTGTGCGCGCGCATCGCCGGGTTTCCCTGGCGCGACGTGCGCACGTTGGCCCACGCCGAGGCCGAAGGCAAACTGACGCCGGAACACCACGAAGCCGCAACGGCCATGGCCATTCCCCGCGTTCCGCCTTTCGCGCCGCCCAAAGCCGGCCCCCTGGCCACGTTCATCCATTCCCCCAAACGCCAGAAGTATTTCCTTGCCGTGCGCAACACGCCGTTCTTCACGAAGCTGGCCGCCACCGGGTGGTTCGGCGAACTCCTTTTCCGCACGGGGTTGCGACAAGACAAATTCATCCAGGACGAACCCCGGCTGGAGCGCCTCCACTTCGACGCCTCCCGGTGCGAAGACTGCGGAACCTGCGCGGACTTCTGCCCCCTCGGCGGAGACCCGAGACGCACCCACGCCCCGGACGCGGACTCACTGGCCGGCGAGGCCTGTCTCGGCTGCCTCTACTGCCAGATGGTCTGCCCCAGGACCGCCTTCGCCATCGAAGGCGAGCTGGGCTTCCTGGCCGAGCAGCTGCGGCAGTACGAGACCATGATCCGCCAGTTCAAGAGCAAACGGAGCCGGCCATGAGCAGCGTCACGCCACCAGGCGCCGTGCTCCACCCGGCGCAACAACTCGCCGCAGCCGCGGTCGCGCACCCCGACAAAGCCGCCGTCATGCATGGCGAGCGGGTGATGACCTACGGCGAGCTCGCACGGCAGGCCTCGGGAGTGGCTCATCTGCTGCGGGACATGGGCGTGCGCCCCGGCGACCGTGTGGCCACCCTCGTGCGGAAGGACCCCGAAGCCATCGTCGCGTTCCTGGGGGTGATGTCCCTGGGCGCAGCTTTCGTCCCCCTGGATTGCAACAACCCCCCGGCGATGGCGCAGGCGCTGCTCCGGCGCGCCGGCGTTTCAGCCTGCATCGTGGACGCCTCCTTCTGGGAAGCATTGACGCGCCTGGGGTTGCCCGACGTCCATCACCCCACGATCCTCATCCGTACGCGTTACGACGGCCCCGGGGAGGTCGCCGCGTCCTCCCTGGAGTCCGTGGAGCAGATCGCCGCAGACCCCGGGCCGACGCAGGCGCCCCATGTGCGTTTCTGGGAGGAGGCCGTCCGGGACTGGTCCGCGCCGCCGCCGGCGGTTCCCCATCTCGGGGGGGAAACGGTGGTTTATCTGAACATCACCTCCGGCACCACGGGGCGGGCCAAAGGCGCCGTCACCACGGCCGGTCACATCCATTGGAACACCCGCGCCGCCGTGGAGCACTTCCGCATGACGTCGGACGATGTCCACTGCTGCATGATGCCGCCGTTCGTCCACCCGCATGAACTCTTCGCGCGGCCCCTGGCCTTGGGCGGAACCATGGTGCTCACGCAATCCATCCGGCCGGATGTTGTGGCCCGCGTTCTGGCTGCGCGAGGCGTCACGTGCTTCATGGCCGTGGCCACCATCTATGAGACGTTGACGCGCCTCACCCGGGAGAAAGCCTACGATCTCAACGCGCTGCGTGTGGCCGAAAGCGGCGGCATGCACGTGCCCGCCACCCTGACCCAGCGCTTCCAGGATCGTCACGGCGCGCACCTGCTGCCGGTATGGGGTTCCACGGAAACGGCCGGCATCGCCTTGGCCACCCCCCTGCCGGAAGTCGCTTCCCCCCGGCCGGGCTCCATGGGCGTGGCGCTGCCGTATTATGACATCCAACTGCTGGACGACCAGGGCGACGTCATTGCGCATGCGAAGCCGGACGTCATCGGGGCGCTTCACGTCATGGGACCCGCCGTCTGCAACGAATACGCGGGCGATCCGGAAGAGACCGCCAACGCGTTCGGACCCCACGGCTTCCGAACAGGCGACAACGTGCGCCGCGACGCGGACGGCTTCCACTACTTCGAAGGCCGCGCCGTGGGCATGCTGAAAGTGGGCGGCATGAAGGTCTTTCCCACCGTGGTGGAAGAGACGCTGCGCGAACACCCCGCCGTGGCCGAGACGGTGGTGGTGAAAGTGGACGACGCTTTGCGCGGAGAAGCGGCGCGCGCCGTGGTGGTGCTGCGCGACGACTCCGCCAGCGACACCGTGGACGCCGCCGCGCTGCGGCGTTTTCTGGAAACGCGTCTGCACCGCTACAAGGTGCCGCGCTACATCGACATCATCGAGGCGATCCCCAAGACCCCCGGAGGCAAAATCGCATGGCGCATGCTCTCGTAGGCTTGGCCAAGGCGGACCACGTGCCGGAAACCCCCGGCGAATACACCGAGCAAAGCCTTGCCGTGGTGGAGGCGCTGGTGGCGCGGGCCGTGGCCGCCGTCACGGACCTCGCTGCGCTGGTGGGCGGCAAGACGGTGCTGGTCAAGCCTAACCTCGTGCGGCCCAACCCGGCCAACCCCTACGCCGTGGTCACGGATGAACGCGTGCTCTTCGCCGTGGTGAAGCTTCTGCGGGAAGCCGGCGCGCGCGCTGTGTGGGTGGGCGACAATCCCGGCTACGGTCTCTCCCTGGAAGCCGCCATGCGTCAGATGGGCGACTTCAAGGACCGGCTGCATCAGCGCGGCGGAGAGCTCGTCTTCTTCGACAATGAACCCAAAGTCTCCACGCACATTCCCGAAGCGACGCTTTTCGACACGGTGGAGCTGCCGCAGCGACTCATGGAAGCCGACGTCTACATCAACCTGCCCAAGATGAAGACGCACATGCACACCCTCGTCACCCTGGGAATCAAGAACCAGTACGGCCTCGTGCTGGACGCTCAGCGCATGTTCTTCCATCGCAACGACATCAACATCAAGATCGTGGACATCCTGAAAGCCGTGCGACCGCACCTCACCATCCTGGACGGCGTCTACGCCGTGCAAGGCCAGGCGCCCATCTCCGGCTCCGTGGTGGAGGACATGAACGTCATCCTCGCTTCCGATGATGTCGTGGCGCTGGACACCGTGGGCGCGCACTGCATGGGCATCGACGCCATGGAAGTGGCCATCCTCCGCCTGGCCAGGCGCGAAGGCCTGGGCTGCGCCGTTCTCGACGACATCGAAATCCGGGGCGACGCGCTGGAAACCGCCGTACGACGGTTCAAGCGACCTGTGATTTCCTCCATGGGCGCCTACGACGCCGTGGACGCCATCGAGGGCGGAGCCTGCTTCGGCTGCCTTTCCGCCCTGCGACACGCCTTGGACAAGCTGGACTCCGAAAATCGCTTCGCCGGCAGGGAGCCCTCCACCGTGTACGTGGGCAAACCCATGCCCAATCGCGTGAGCTGCAAGCGCCCGGAACAAGGCGACTTCTGGTGCTTCGGAACCTGCGCGGCGGACATGGTGTACAACAACTGCGGCTGCCAGCAGACGCCAGCACGGTTCATCCCCGGCTGCCCACCGCACATCCTGGATTTCTACAAAGCCTATATCGACGCCGAACCCGATGCAGAAGCCGACGCCAAGGACGACCCCCCGACACAGCAGGCTGAGCGCAACAGCCCCGGCGAGGGCGAATGAGGGAGGGATGCGGCCATGACGACATCACCCCGGATGGACGACTTGCGTGCTTCCATGAGCGAGATCAACGACACGCTCCTCGTTGCGCTCAATGAATTCTTCGCTGTGGCGCAGCAGATCGGCGCAGAGAAAACCCGTCTCGGCCTGGAGCTCTTCGACCCCGAGCGCGAGGCGGCCATGCTCCAGGCGCTCATGCTCGAAAACCAGCGCCGTGGCGGCGCGTTGCCTGCGGATGTGCTGCAACGCGTCTTCAAGGAGCTGTTCAGGCAATCCATCGAATTGATGGGTCGCGCCAGAACGCGGAGCTTGCGTGTGCATCGCGAGCCGGGTGAAACGGGTCTCGTGGTGACCATCCCCTTGCCTGATGGCGATGCAGTCGCCGTGGGCGGGCCGTGGCCCGTCTTCTTCGGTGGGCCGTGCGCCGTGGAGAGCCGCGAGCAGATGATGGCCACAGCCGCCAGACTGCGCGAACTGGGCGTGCGTGTGCTGCGCGGCGGCGCATTCAAGCCGCGTACGTCGCCCTACAGTTTCCAGGGACTGGAGGAGGCCGGTCTGAAGATCATGCGGGAGGCGGCTGACGCCCACGGCATGGCCATCGTTACGGAAGCGCTTTCGGTCCGCGAAGTGGACGTGGTGGCCGCCTACGCCGACGTGCTGCAGGTGGGAGCGCGCAACATGTCGAACTTCAGCTTGCTGAAGGAAGTCGGCCGCGCCGGCAAGCCCGTCTTCCTGAAACGCGGCATGGCCGCCACGGTGGACGAGCTGCTGCTGGCCGCGGAGTACGTCCACCTGGGCGGTGAGTCGCGCATCATCCTCTGCGAGCGGGGGGTGCGCACTTTCGAGACCAGGACGCGCAATACGCTGGACATCGCCGCCGTGCCGCTCCTGAAGGACCTCTCGGTGCTGCCGGTGGTGGTGGACGTGAGCCACGCCCTGGGCCGCAAGGACATCGCCCTCCCCGTGGCCCGCGCGGCCCTCGCCGCAGGCGCCGATGGCGTCATGTTCGAAGCGCACGCCAACCCCGCGCAAGCGCTCTCCGACTGCGATCAACAACTCGATCCCGACGAAACCGGCGCCTTCATGGCTGCCATGGAGGCTTTCATGCCCGCCATTCTTGAGCTGCGGAACGCCCATGCCTGACACGCCATCCTCCCTCCGCACCGTGGAAGTCGTCCCCGGGGGCGCAGGCGCTGCGCCTTCTCCCTACCGGATCGAGATACGCTCCGGCTTGCTGGCGACCCTGCACCAACGCCTGCTGGAAGACTTCCCCGATGCAGGCTTCGCCGTGGTGGGCGACCTGAACACGGGGCCACTCTATGGTCGGCCCCTGGCGGAACGACTCCGCGCAGCCGGCGCCCGCGCCTACGCCATGGAGATCATCGCCGGGGAGGACTCCAAGAACCTCGCTTCCTTCGAAGCGCTGCTGGTGGGCCTCATGCGCCGTGGGTTCAGCCGTCGCGACGTGACGGTGGCCGTGGGCGGCGGTGTGGTGGGCGACATGGCCGGCTTCGCTGCAGGGTGCTACATGCGGGGCATGGCTTACGTCCAGGCGCCGACCTCCCTGCTGGCGCAGGTGGACGCCTCCGTGGGCGGCAAAACCGCCGTGAACCTGGGTGAAGCGAAAAACTACGTGGGCCTCTTCCATCAACCCAGCCTCGTCGCCATCGATCTCGACACCCTCGCCACTTTGCCCACGGCGGAACTCCTCAACGGCGCCGCCGAGGTGGTCAAATATGGCGTCATCGCAGACGCCGCGCTGTTCACTTTTCTGGAACAACAACGGGGTGCGCTGCTGGCGCTGGACCCAGACGTCCTCGCCCACGTCGTCGAGCGGTGCTGCCAGCTCAAGGCCGAGGTGGTCGCCGAGGACGCCACCGAGCGCGGCCGACGCATCATCCTGAACTACGGCCACACCTTCGGCCACGCCATCGAGGACGCCTCCCGACTGGCCATTGCCCATGGCGAAGCCGTGGCCTACGGCATGCGCATGGCGGGTCGGCTGGCGGTGGCGTTGAACATGTGGTCCGCCCGGGACGCGTTGCGGCAGGAGACCCTGCTGAACGAGCTGGGCCTGGCCGTGAAGCCTCTGGAAGGCTTGCTGCCCCCGGGCCGCGCCGCCGAAGCGCTGACGCCGGAGAACATCCTCACGCTCATGGGCAAAGACAAGAAGGCCCATGCCGGCAGCATGGCGCTGGTGCTGCCCACGGGCATCGGCCGGGCGGAGGTGCGTCGCGACGTGGACAAAGCGCAGGTGCTGGCGGCCATCGAGGCGGTCCATCGCCACGGCGGCGCCTAGGACTGCTTCCCGATGATTCCCCGAAACGATTGCTCTTGAGCGCGCTTCGCTCCGCCTCCCTTTCCGGGCGGAACAGCGGACACGTTCGCGTGACGGCGCTTATTCCGCACCCCGCACGGGCTCTTCATCCGGAAAGATGGAGACAGCGTATGCCGGCGGGGCGCTGGCGCGCTGCCGAGTTATTGATAGAAATCCGAGAGGGCGAAGCGGAAAGCGCCGGGCTTGAGGCTGTCGATGATTTCGACCTCCGGCGCAAGGCGCGCCGGGTCGGCGAGGTCCAGGTCCAGAGGGGGGATGCGTGTCCCGTCCCCCTCGGCGATGACGCGCACGGTGGGCCGCAACATGTCCTCCGGGTTCTGGTTCACCACCACAGCCACCCGGCCGTTGCGCAGCCGCACAAGGCCGCCCACGGGATAGACGCCGAGGAAGCGGATGAATTTTTCCGTGAGCACGGGATGAAAGCTCTTGCCGCGCAGCGTGTACATGATGGAGAGGGCGTTGTGCGGAGAGTGGGCGTCCTCGTATGCGCGTTGGCTGGTGGTGGCGTCGTAGACGTCCGCCAGGCTGATGAGGTTGCTCAGCTTGTTGATGTCCTTGAAAGCGAGGCCTCTGGGGTAGCCGGAGCCGTCGTAGCGTTCGTGGTGTTCCAGGGCGGCGAGAATGGTCTCCTTGTCCAGGCCGCGGCGTTTGGTCAGCATCTCGTACCCGTACGCGGGGTGTTTGCGCATGACGGCCAGTTCTTCCGGGCCCAGCCTGCCGGGCTTGTTGAGCACTGCTGCGGGCACGCGCAACTTGCCCACGTCGTGGTAGAGGCCGGCCACTCCCAGGTGGCGGCAGTATTCGTCATCGAACTGTAGATATTTTCCGAAGCACACGGCGATGACCGCCACGTTCAGGCTGTGGGAGTATTCGTATTCGTCCCACCGTTGATGCTTGATGAGCGCGAGGAACGCGTGGGGGTCTTCGGCGAGGGTGGCGAGAACGTCGTCCACGAAGGAGGCCGCGCCGGCAAGGTCCGTGACGCGGTTCTGCTTGAGGTCGTCCCACATGGACTTCACCATGACCATGGCCGCGCTGTATATTCTGCGGGCCTTGCGGATGGTCTCGTAGCAGACCTTGGTGCGTGGGTCAGGGCCTTTGGGGGGGCGCTCCTCCTGCTGGTGGGCGGCGGCGTGCGCTTTGAGGATGACTTCCCGTTCTTCGGGATGCGTCTTGAAATAGGCGCTGCGCTCCACGTCGATGTAGGCTTCGGTGAACCCTTCCCGACGAATCTCTTCAGCCATGGCGAGGTCCACCACTTCCCCTTCGAAATGGAAGAGGCCGGCGGGTGCGTCCTGTTCATCCAGGCCGGGATCCACCACATACATGCCCGGTTTGAGGCGGCTGGCGGCGATGCGGGTGATCATACCTGTCCCATGAAAGTCGCGACAGCGCGAGGGCGCGCAGCCGAATACGGATTCGGACGCCGGACCCGGCGAGGCGCCGAATTCGCCATGGGAAGGCGGACGCGGCTCAAGCGGCGGCAGAACTCTCCAGGAAGTAGTCGCTCAAGCTGAGTCGGAGGGAGCCCGGGCTCAGACATTGTGCGATGACCGGCTCTTGAGTATCGCGAAACTCAGGCTGGGACAAGTCCAGTGTGACAGGTTGCGCCACGCGGCCGGTTTCGTCCGTCAACACACGCACCACGGGGTGCAGCAGACTCTCGGTGGATTGGCGCACCACCACGCCCTTTTCTCCGCTTGTCAGCTGCACCAGGCATCCCACGGGGTAGACGCCGAAAAGTTTGATGAACTTGTCCGTCAGCACGGGGTGGAACTGCTGTTCGCGGAGATTGTAGATGATGCACAGCGCTTCGTGCTGGGAGAGCGCTCGCTTGTAAGCGCGTTCGCTGGTGAGCGCGTCGTAGACGTCCGCCAGCGCCACCAGCAGCGCGATGCGCGAAAGGCCGTCGTGGGTGCTGGCGCCGGGGTAGCCGCCGCCGCCGAAATGTTCGTGGTGCTGCAGCGCGGCGAGGCGCGCTTCCTTGGGGAGCGTCTCCAGCGGAGCCAGCATCTCGTAGCCGAACTCCGGGTGACGGCGCATGATGGCGAGTTCCCGCGGGGTGAGCGCTTCCGGCTTGTTGAGGATGGCGGCGGGCACTTTGACCTTGCCCACGTCATGGAACAAGCCGGCGAGGCCCAGCACGCGCAGGTAGTCGTCGTCGAAGCCGAGGCGTTTGCCGAAGCTCAGCGCCACGATGGCCACATTCAGGCTGTGGGAGTACGTGTAGTCGTCGTAGGTGCGCAGCTTCACCAGGGAGAGCAGCGCATCCGGGTTGCGACCGACGCTGGCCAGCACCTCCGTGATGAAGGTGTCCGCCTTGGCGACGTGCACTTTGCCGTCGCGTTTGAAGTCCTCGTAGAAGACCTTGGCCATGGAGATGGCGTCCACGTAGAACTTCTGCGCCCAGCGCGCTTCCTCATAGAGGGGGGTGGGCTCGTGGACGGGCTCGTCCATGCCCAGCAGATCCACCTCCCGCAAGGGGCGGTAGAGATGCGCCACTTCCTCCCGGGCTTCGGGGTGTTCATGGAAGTAGGTTCCCTGCTCGGGATCCACGAAGGCTTCGTCGTAGCCTTTGGCGAGCAGGAGGTGGACCTCCTCGGCCGTCTCGATGAGGCCTTCCTTGGAGTAGAGGGTGGAGTGCTCGGCCACGGACAGCCCGGAGTCCACCACGAACATGCCTGGTTTGAGTTTGGAGGCGTGCAGTCTGATGAGCATTGACCATCCCTTGGGCAGCCCGGCGCACGCCGTGAGGGAAGCGGCGCATCGATCCGGGACAATTCCGAAAGCTGGGCGAATATTCTACACCCAGAGGCAAAAATCGCGCAAGCGTTTTGGGCATATCGAAAAATACCCATGAAATCATTACACAAAATGCAATAACGCTTGAACAGCGGGTTCGGGTGCGCCGCACACGGCCTCTTCGGAGTGGCGAGGGAAAGCGGTGAACGCAGCGTCGAGGGCGAAATACGCCCGTGATGCTGGGGTGTTGAGGTCGGCGTTCCCGGATCTGGAAACGGATGAGGGCGTCGCAGCGTGTTGACGCCGCGCCAGCCCGCACACTCGCGATGGCGGTGGCGGACCCGATTACTCCATGATCTCGGAGTCTTCTTCGTCCTCGGCCGCTTCGGCGGCGTGGCGCCAGATGGCGGGCGCTTCCCCGAAGGCCTGTTTGGCTTCACGCAAGCCCAGGTCGAAGGCTTTCCTGTTCAGCTCCAGGATCTTGGCGGGCATGTTGTCTTCCAAGGCCTTGCGCATGAGCTGCGGCTCGGTGAAAGCGAGCAGGTGGGTGACGGCGCCCATGACGATGGTGTTCAGCGTCATGGGGTTGCCGATGCGTTCCTTGGCCAGGGTCGTGAAGTCCAGAATCAAGGCGTGGGTGGTGGGCGTCTGGGGCGCCATGGTCTTGTCCACCACGAGCACCCCTCGGGGTTTCAGGTCGCCGTAGTACGTGTTGCAGGCGTCCTGGGAGAGAGCCACGAGCAAGTCGATGTGTTCCGTCTTGGGGTAGGAGATGGGGAAGGAGCTCACCACCAGGTCCGCGCGGGAGGAGCCGCCGCGGGCTTCGGGTCCGTAGCTCTGGGTCTGGGTGACGTGGTAGTCATGACCGATGGCGAGGCCGTAGCCCAGGAGCTTGCCCAACGTGATGACGCCTTGTCCGCCCAGGCCGGAGAGCCGCATCTCGAAACGGTGGAGTTGGTGGCGCGGGCTCACTGGCTGCGCTCCTGGGATTTGGGGTTGATGTGCGCGTCCTCGGGGGTATCCACTTTGGTGGCGGGCTCCTTGGGTTGACAGAGACCCTGCCGCATGGCGGCGTAGCGCTGTTCCAGAGAGGGCTCGTCGCGTTCCTCGAACACGCCGATGGGGAAGCGGTCGCCCCGTGCGCTCGGCTCCATTTCACGCCATTTCTCCATGGGCGTGGCGCGTTGTTTCAAGTCCTCGTACATGGAGACGATGGTCTTGAACTGGTTCTTGCGGCCGTACTGGGTGTGGCACGGGGAGAAGATTTCCACCAGACTGAACCCGGAACGGGTGAACGCATGGGTGAGCTGTTCGTCCGCGAGGGTGGCGTGAAAGGCCGTGGCTCGCGCCACGTAGGAGGCGCCGGCGGCTCTGACGAGCTCGGCGATGTCGAACGTCTGCTCCAGTTGGCCGTGGGGAGTGGTCATGCTGCGGGCGCCCATGGGCGTGGTGGAGGAACACTGTCCGCCGGTCATGCCGTAGATGTTGTTGTTGAGCACCATGGCCGTGACGCCCACGTTGCGCCGCGCTGCGTGGATGAGGTGGTTGCCGCCGATGGAAAGAGCGTCGCCGTCGCCCATGATGCAGATGACCGTGAGCTTGGGGTTGGCCATCTTCACCCCGGTGGCGAACGTGAGCGCGCGGCCATGCGTGGTGTGGATGGTGTTGAAGTCCACGTAGACAGCCAGACGGCCGGAGCAGCCGATGCCCGCCACCACGACCACTTCGTCCTTCTCCAGACCGGCGGCGTGCACGCTGCGGACGAGCGAACCGAGGATGACGCCGTGGCCGCACCCGGGGCAGAAGACGTGGGGGAAGCGTTTGTTGTGGCGCAGATACTGGTGGATGAGCTGAGTGCCGTGGGACATGGCGTGAACCCTCTACACTTGCATGATATGCTTGAGGATTTGCGACGGTGTGAGCATCTGTCCGTCCACGCGGTTGATGGTGCGCACCCTGGAGCGGCCCGCATTCACGCGCTTCACCTCCCGGCTGATCTGCCCCATGTTCATCTCGGGTACGATGATGGTCACGCCCTTGCGGGTGTGGCGTTCCAGCGCGGCGCGGGGGAAGGGGTAGAGCGTCTGCAAGGTCAGCAGACCGGCGTTCACCCCCTGCGCGCGGGCTTGCTCGATGGCCAAGCGCGCGGCTCGGGCCACGGAGCCGTACGCTGTCACCACCACCTCGGCGTCGTCGGCCATATACTCGTCCGTCAGCACGATGTCTGCGAAATGCTGATCTATCTTGCGGAAGAGGCGGTGTATGAACTCTTCCACCTCGTCGGGCTTCATGGTGGGGTAGCCCATGGGATCGTGGGTCAGGCCGGTCACGTGGGTGCGGTAGCCTGCGCCCAAGGGGGCCATGGGGGGCACGCCCCGCGTGGAGCCCTCGTAGGGTTTGAACCACTCCGGCGGGGTGGAAGGCGCCACCCGGGTGAAGATCTCCAGCTCTTCGGGGTAAGGCAGTTCGATGCGCTCGCGGGTGTGCGCCGTCACTTCATCCAGCAGCAGGATGACGGGGACGCGGTACTTCTCCGAAAAGTTGAAGGCGTTTACCGTCATCTCCAAGCATTCCTGCACGGTGGAAGCAGACAGCACGATGATGGGGTGGTCGCCGTGGCTGCCCCAGCGGGCTTGCTGCACGTCGCCTTGGGCGGGACTGGTGGGCAAACCCGTGGAGGGCCCCCCGCGCATGACATTGACGATGACGCACGGCGCCTCCACCATGCACGCGTAGCCAATGTGTTCCTGCATGAGCGAGAAACCGGGGCCGCTGGTGGCGGTCATGGCTTTGCGGCCCGCAAGGGACGCGCCGATGACGGCCCCCAGGCTGGCGATCTCGTCTTCCATCTGGATGAAGACGCCGTTCTCGAGGCAGGGGAGTTTTTGCGCCATCACTTCCATCACTTCGCTGGAGGGCGTGATGGGGTAGCCGGCGAAGAAGTCGCACCCGCAAAGTAGCGCGCCTTCCACCACGGCTTCGTTGCCAAGGGCGAAGCGTGCTTCGCGTTGTTTCACCGGGGACTTGACCATGCGCGCCTTCCTCCTCACCCTTTCATCTGCTCATGGAGCTGCTGGGCGGCCTCCGGGGCGGCGCATCTGCCGAATTCGTCCTTGGGTTGGACGACGATGGCGAAGTCCGGGCAGTGCAGCTCGCAGAAGCCGCAGTTCACGCAGTCCTCTTCGCGCGCCACCTGCACCTTGCCGGCAGGGCCGAGTTCGAAGACGTTGGTGGGACAGAAGGCCACGCACAAGCCGCAGCCCTTGCACCAGTCCTGGTATGTGGAGATGCAGGTGCGCCCTTTCCTGGTGGACATGACAGGCTGACTCCCGTGTGGTTGGAGCGGGTGGATGCGGGGTGCGGCGAACGCGCTACGGCAGGTGGATGACCCCTCCGTGCGAGGCGTCCTCCAGCGGCCGGTAGGCGCCGTTGACCATCACGCGGACGGCCTGGGTGTTCCCCACCTTCAGCGCCACGCCGCGGGCGTAGGGCATTTCCACCACTTGGCCGCTCTGCAGGAAGAGGTCGTGGCGCGCGCCTTCGTCCACGCTGATGACGACCCACGTGGGCGCCACCGCTTCGATGGTCACATCGCCCACAGGCGTGGCGGCTGGGGCCATGGAGTCCGGCGGCGCGATGGCTCCGGCGGTCTGCATGCCATCTTCCATGCCGGCCTTGGGCCCGCGTTCCGTCGTCTCCGCAGTCTCCGGGGTCGTGGCGGGCCGGGTGGGTTCGATATCGGTGGTGACGGTGGGCTCCGGAAGCGCTTCGGCGGCAGGTTCAACCATCGGGGCGGCCGGCGCTGCTGGCGCGACAGTTTCTGCCGGGGCGGCTGTGGTGGTCGCGACGGTGTCCATGGGCTGGACTGTGTCCAGGGGCTCCACGGGCGTTGTGGTTTCGACGTCAGGGGCGGCGATGGCTTCCGCTTCGTCGGGCGCCAAGGTGGGCGTGGGGTCCGTGGCGGCTTCGGCGGGGGGCTCCACGGCAGGGATTGCTGCGTCCACCGACTCCTGGGCATCCGCCGTGTAGACCATGTCCGCCGTGTCCACAGCATCCATGGTGTCCGCGTTCGGGGTCGGCGCCGGGGCGGCGGCTGCGGCGTCGGACGCCGAGGGCTCCGGCAAGGCGAGTCGGCGGTCGGGTTTGGCTTCGTGGCCGGGGGTTTCCTTGGCGGCGAGCGCGCCGGAGCGCATGGGCACGTCCGTCATGTCCGCGCGCCAATCGCCCAGGCTTTCCATGGTGGCTTCGCGGCGCTGCAGTTCTTCCATGCGCTGTTGGCGCAGGGCTTCGCCTTCGGACGTCAGCACCCACTCGCCTGCATCGTTCTGCATGGCGGGGTACCAGTCCTGGGTCTGGTCGTCGTAGACGCGCCGCCACGGTTCGTCGGATTCCAGCTCGAAGGTGTCGTTTTCCGCCACAGGCGTCACCTGCTGGACGCCGGGCTCCACCTCTTCCACGAACACGAGGTCCAGATTGCTGCTGCGCGACCCGCACCCGGCAAGGATGAGGAGGCAGGTGAAAAGCGCCGTCAGGCAGAGGGGGACTGTGTGAGGGGTGATCATGAGGATGCTCCGGAAATCGTTTGGAAGATCAGGCATAGTCAATGCCGCGACGCCTTGCAAGCTTGCCGAACGGCGTGGCGCTTCAATGGTTTTCCCAGCGCGCCACGCCGACGCGACGACCGCGGGCGTTGTAGCAGAAATAACACCGCTTATTCTGGCGGAAGAACGGCAAAAGCGCCACCCCGGCGATGAAGCCGCCGGCATGCGCCCACCAGGCGATGCCGCCGCTTTCCCCCGCGCCGATGGAGCTGATGCCGGAGAAGAGCTGCAGAAAGAACCACAAACCGAGGTACAAGGCCGCGGGGAGATCCAGGAAATACGGAATGAAGAATATGGGGATGAGAGTGAAGACCTTGGAATGCGGGTAGAGCACGAAGTAGGCGCCCATGACTCCTGCGATGGCTCCGGAAGCGCCGATGATGGGCGTATTGGAGCTCGTGTTGAAGAGCATGTGCAGGAAAAGCGCGCACAGTCCACAGGTGATGTAGAAAATCAGGAACCGCCACGGGCCCATCACGTCCTCGATGTTGTCAGCAAATATCCACATGGACCACATGTTGATGAGGAAATGCATGAACCCGCCATGAAGGAACATGTATGTGATGAAGTTCCACACGGAGCCGGGGTGCTGCTCCCAGATGGTGCCTTCCGGCTGGATGAAACGCGCTGGAGCCACCCCCCACAGGTGGATGAATTCCGCCGCCTCGCGCTGACTCAAGGCGAGCATCAGCAGGAACACCACCGCGTTGACGCCGATTATCGTGTAGACCATCCAAGGCGTGTGGATACGGGGGATGGAGTCGCGGATGGGAATCATGGTCGCTCCTTGCGGTGTGGAGGCGGCGCGACGCCGTGCGTCGGGACCTCGGAGGCGCGCATGCTGGCTGAAAGTTCGTGACACAGACGGCGGACGGCTTCCCGGCGAAGGAAACGCAGCGCTTCGGCGAGGGACGTGACGGCCGCGTCCAGAGCGTCCAGGTTCCCGGCGTTGTTGCACACCAGGCCGCTGGCGCGCAGCTTGTCCGCTTGGGGCCACTGCCAGGCGTCGATGGCGGCGGCGGTGGCCTCGTCCCACCCCCGCGCCTGCAGCCGGGCGCGTCGCGTCGCTTCGGGACAGTACACGCCCACGACCACGTCCGCGCACTCCCGCCAGACGTCTTCCCGGTCCGGCCCGCGTCCGGAATCCCGGGCGGCCGCTTCATGAAAGAGCGGGATCTCCGCCACGGCCGCGCGGGGGGCGTCTTCCCTGGCCGTCTGCTCTCGCCAGAAGCGCTCCAGGCGGTGCAGCACCAGCGGATGGAGAAAGGCTTCCACCTCTCGGCGCAGGGCGGGGTCATCCCGCATGGCCTTGAAAAGCGCGCGGCGGCGCACCGTTTCCGCGCCGGCGTCGTCCATGGTCATGAAGCGTTCGCCGAAGCGTTGTCGCAGGAAGTCGAACCCTTCGCCCCCGGGCTGGTAGAGCGTCGCCACGGCTTCATCCGCGCTGAAGCAGGGCGCGCCGAGTCGTGCAGCCAGCGCGCGGGCCACGGTGGTCTTGCCGGAGCCGGCCGCACCCGTGACCACCACCCGCTGCAGTCCCCGGGAAAGCAGCAGGGGCAGCCGACGCATGGCGATGGGCGGCGGCGTCACGAAGGCGAGCGCTTCGCCCGTTGCGGGGTGACGGAACGCGAGCCGTTGCGCGTGGAGCATCTGACCGCGGGGCCGCAAAGTGTCGGGCAGTCGCGCGAGCAGCTGTCGTACGGCCTCGCCCATGGGTTCCGCATAGAGTGGATCACCCAGGATGGGGTGGCCGAGGTGCTGCAGATGCACGCGGATCTGGTGCGTGCGGCCGCTGTGGATGCGCACCGCCAGCAGGCTGAACCGGCCCGCGGGGTCCGCCCAGAGGGTGCGGTAGTCGGTCTGCGCCGGTCGTCCTCCTTTGGGCATGACGGCCATTTTCACCTTGATGGCGGGGTGTCTGCCCAAGGGCGCGTCCACGGCGCCTGCAGGAGGATCCGGGACGCCGACCACCAGGGCGAGGTATTCCTTGCGTACGCGCCGCGCCGCAAAATCCTGGGCGAGGGCCAGTCGTGTGGGCTCCGTGCGCGCCGCGACCAGCAGGCCGCTGGTGTCCTTGTCCAACCGATGAACCACGCCGGGACGTTCCGGCGCGCCGGGGGGGTGGGTGACAAGCTCCGGATACCGCGCCGCCAGCCGATGCGCCAAGGTCGGCTCCCGGCAGGAGGGCGCGGGGTGCACGGTCAGGCCGGCGGGTTTGTCCAGCACTACGAGATGCGCGTCTTCATGGAGGATGTGCAATGGCCCCGGGATGGGCTCCAGGCTCGGCGTCTGCGCGCGAAAGAAGTCTTCCCCCGAGGCGAGGGTGATGCGTTCGCCGCCGAGCAGTTTGGCGCTGGGCCGTGTCTCGGGAACGCCTCCCACCAGCACATGACCTTCCCGGATGAGCGACTTCACCCGTTCACGGGAGAGGCCTCGCTCGCCGAGCGCCATGGTCAGCAGGGTGTCCAGCCGACCGTGGCGCGTTGCGATGAACTCGCAAGCGTCCTCGGAGGAAATGGCGGCTGGCGGTGTGGTGGAGGGGTCGTGCATGGCGGTGTGGACGTCGGAGCGTCTCGGGTAAGGGGTGATGCGCATCAAGAAACCCGTCAGGAGCGCGTGCGAAGCGGCGAAGTCGCCACGTTCGCTCCGACGCGGCCTTGACCCGCCGTGTGTTCCGCCTTTACTAAGACGGCGCGGCGTCGGTCTCGGAGCACCGACCATAGCACCATTGCACCCTCAAGACAAAGGAGCGACCTCATGGCGGTTCATGTGGTGGATCATCCGCTGGTGCGGCACAAGCTTGGCGTTCTGCGGCGTCACGACATCTCCACCAAGAACTTCCGCGCCGTGGCCAACGAGGTGGCGCGCATGTTGGTGTACGAGGCGACCAAGGGGCTCGCAACCGAGACGAAGACCATCGAAGGCTGGGCCGGCCCTGTGCAGGTGGAGGAGATCAAGGGCAAAAAAGTCACGGTGGTCCCCATCCTCCGCGCGGGTCTGGGCATGCTGGATGGCGTGCTGGACATGACGCCCGGCGCGAAAGTGAGCGTGGTGGGCATCTTCCGCAACGAGGAGACGCTGGAGCCCGTGCGCTATTACGTCAAACTCGCCAGCCACATGGATGAACGCACGGCGCTCATTCTGGACCCCATGCTGGCGACGGGGGGCACGCTCATCACCACCATCGAGCTCCTGAAGGAAGCGGGGTGTCGGGACATCAAAGGCATTTTCATCGTGGGCGCTCCAGAGGGCGTGGAGCGCGTGACAACGGCGCATCCTGATGTGGACGTCTACCTGGCGGCCCTGGACGAACGTCTCAACGACAAGGGCTACATCCTTCCGGGTTTGGGCGACGCCGGCGACAAGATCTTCGGGACCAAGTGACTCCAGCCCGTCTGTGCTGCGTCACCCACGTCCATGGCTCTGACGGCTGCGCGCGAGCGGTATGAGTGTGCCGGGGCGGCCCCACACCTCTAGCGGATGACTTCCAGCACGTCCGCCAAGTGGGTGGAGAACGCCGCGACGAATGCGCGTTGCGATGGCTCCAGCGCGTCAAAGGAGGTGCGCCAGGTCGCGCACGTCTCGCCGGCGGCCACGTCCGTGTTCTCCACATAAAAGATGTAGAGCTGGCTGTCCGGCGTGAAG
Organism: uncultured Desulfovibrionaceae bacterium; assembly: GCA_964455395.1. GTDB lineage: Bacteria > Desulfobacterota > Desulfovibrionia > Desulfovibrionales > Desulfovibrionaceae > CAYVWB01. The sequence continues at coordinate 43,176 of CAYVWB010000004.1, read as the reverse complement.
AGCCGCGTCATCACCTGCACGATATAGCACCCCGCCACCGAGAGGCCCCGGGCTTGCAGCAGGTCGCGTACAGGGGCCTCGAAGGGCTGCTCGTAGGCGGCCACGGCGTAGTCGAAGTCCCCGGATGGCAGACGGAACACCCCGGTCTCGATGGGCGACTCCACCCAGCGCAGGTCGTCGGGGAGCAGGCAGGGCCGGTTGTGCGCTGTCAGAAAGGTGAAGACCACGGCGCGTTCCACCACGCCACGGTCGTGCTGCGCGAACACGAAGCTGCGGGAGGCGTCCTTGGAAATGGCGATGGGCGCGGGGAGCAACACCAGAGGCCGCAGCATGTGCGCTTCACCCACGTAGGGCAGGACCTCGCGCACGTCTATCTCCATGGCCGGGTCCCGCGAGGAGAAAAGCGTGTTGTCCACCACGCTGCGCTCCGGCGGCGCGCCCACGCCGGCCACGGTAAGGGACTCCGCCATGGGCGCGCCCTCGTAAGCGGGCACGGGGCACTGCGCCGGCCCGAGCCGGGGCTCGGCCGCCTGGACCTGCCGCCGCAGGACGCCGGCGTCCGGCGCAAGGGGGGCGCCTTCATCCGGTGAATCCGAACACCCGCAAAGCGCGAGAAACGCCAGCACGCATGCAACGAACACGATCCGATGCGGAAGGCCACGGCCTCGCGATATCCGGGATGTTCGGGGGACGGGGGAAAGCAGGGACAAGGGCGAAAGCGGATGGGCCACGGGGGTGCTCCTTCGGGGCTGGAGGGATTCGCAAGCCACTATACCGCGCCGCGGGCCATGGGGCAAGGCGCGACGGAGAACACCCCACGCCGCGACACGAAGACCGGATGCGTGGAGGAGCCTTGTCTGCAAGACGAGGGCGCGTCGCAGTGGAACAAGGAGCGCAAGCGGCGGACGCCCTGCACAGGCGCAGTCGTTACGTGAGCGCCTCATGGACCGGCACACCCGGTTATGGATCGGAATCGGCGTCAGGCTTGGGCGGCGAGCCAGCGCGTCGCTTCGGTGAAGTCCAGCGTGCCCTCGTAGATGGCGCGGCCGGTGATGACGCCTTGCAGGCCCTTGGGGTGGAGCGGGTGGAGAGCTTGCACGTCCGCCAAGGTGGAGACGCCCCCGGCGGCCAGCACCGGCAGCGGCGAGGCCTCCACCAGGGCCTCCATGGCTGCGAGGTTCACGCCGCTGTGCATGCCGTCGCGGTCGATGTCCGTATAGATGAGGAAGGCTGCGCCGGCCTCCACCAAGCGGGGGACGACCTCCAGCGCGGTGAGGCCGGAGTCCGCCACCCAGCCCCGCGTCTTGAGCATGCCGTCCACCGCGTCCAGGGAAACGCCCACTCGACCCGGCAGCGCCTTGCACACGGCGGCGAAGGTTTCGGGGGATTCCAAAGCCATGGTGCCGATGATGAGCCGGGTGACGCCTGCCTCCACGTAAGCCTGGGCCGTGGCCAGGTCCCGCACGCCCCCGCCCAGTTGCACCTTGGGCGCGTGGGGCATGCCCTCCCCGGCGCAGATGCGGCGGATGAGTTCCCGGTTCACGGGTTTGCCCTCGAAGGCCCCGTCCAGATCGATGACGTGCAGCCACTCGCTGCCCAGCTCCACCCAGCGGCGCGCCGCCGCCGTGGGGTCTTCGTCGAACACCGTCACCTTGTCGGCCTTGCCTTGCTCCAGCCGCACGCAGCGGCCGCCTTTGATGTCCACGGCGGGAAAAAGAATCACAGTCCGAGCTTCCTCACGGCTTGGGCCACGCCTTCGGCGGCCAGTTCTCGCGCAGTGACGAACCGTCCACCGCGCTTGACGAATTTATCAACAGAGAGCAGATCCTCCGCCAGAGCGGCCTGCGCTTCGTCGAAGCGGTAGGCGTCGATGACGCTGAACTGCTCCACGTCCACCAGGAAAAAGTCCATGGTGACGCTGGCCGGTTTGACCGAGCCCAACTCCCCGCCCTCCCGCGAGGACCAATAGGCCACGTACGGCGCCAGCACGTAGTCCACGCCGGCGCATTCGCCCACGCGCACCCAGTAGTCCAGGGCGCGGCCCAGCTCGCCGGCGGGTTTGGGCGTTACCTGCTGCGCGCATTGGCGCAGCGTGTCCGCGCCGCCGAACTCGGAAGCCAGGGCGTTGTCCAGGGTCCGGTCCAGGAAACGCAGCGTTTCGGGGGAGACATCCTCGCTGCCCGGAGGGACCACCCCGCGGATCAGGTCGTCGTTCTCCAGGGCCTGACTGAAGGGCCCCGCAGCGAGGTTCAATGCGCGGTCCACGGTGGCGGCAGGAGTGCGTGGCCGTTGCGCACAGCCGGCGAGGACCGCAAGCGCCAGCAGACAGCAAAGGAGGACGGACGTGGTGTGGCGCATCAATCGAGGCTCCCTTTGGTGGAAAGCAATCCGGCGCGGGTGGGCGTCATGGCTGCGCGCAAGGCGAGGCCCACGCCCTTGAAACAGGATTCCAGCAGGTGATGGCCGTTCTGGCCATAGAGAACCCGCACATGAAGATTCATCCGCGCGGAGGAAGCGATGGCTTTCAGGAATTCGCGCCAGATGTCCTTCTCTTCGCCGGCGATGACCGGCGGCAAGGGGACGTCCTCCATATAGACGAGATAGGCGCGGCCCGAGAGGTCCAGCGCCACATCGCAGAGGGCTTCGTCCATGGGCACGCGGGCCCAGCCGACCCGCGCCACGCCGAGCTTGTCGCCCAAGGCGTCCTCCAGGCCTTTGCCCAGGCAGAGCCCCACGTCCTCCAGGGTGTGGTGCGCGTCGATGTGCAGGTCGCCCTCGCAGGAAAGCTCCAGGTCCATGCCGGCCCAGAAGGCCATGAGCGTAAGCATGTGGTCTGCGAAGCCGAAGCCTGTCTTCACCCGGGTCTCGGGCCGTCGCGACGGGTCCGGATCCAGGTTCAGCGCGAGGCGGATCGTCGTCTCGCTGGTGGCGCGCTCCACGACGGCGCGGCGTGGGGTGGGGGACGTGCTCGAATTGGTCATGGGGGTGCTATGCCCTTTTTTCGAGCCGCGGTCCAGCGTCGGAGAAAGGGGAAAGAACAGCCGCAGCGGCGTTACCGGAAGAGCGTTTGCGCCAGCCTGCGCCAGAGCGCCCGCCAGAGGATGCGCATGTCCTGCGGCATGCTGCGCGTGCTCGCGTAGAAGTGGTCCATGGTCCGGCGTTGCTCCAGGGGCAGCGGGCGTGCGCTGAATGCGTGCGCCGGCTGCACCAGCCCGGGGCGCGCCAGGAAGCGCACTCGCGACCACGGCGCTTTGTGTGTGATGGCTTCCTGCGGACTGACCGGCGCCGGTCCCACCAGCCGCAGCCGACCCCGCGCCACGTCCCACAAGGCGGGAAGCGACCGGGGCAGCCAGCCCTCCCCGGCGAGCACGCGCATGCGCGAAGCACGCAACGGCGCGCCGGGTCCCACCGACGACTCATGGGGCTCTGCGGCGTCGTCTTCGTCCGAAGCAACGTCGGGCGCGGCGTCGTATGAAGCCTCGCGCGAGGAGGCCAGGGAGCTGGCCGGATGGACGTCCGCGATGTCCGCGGTGTCTGCACAGTCTGCGGTGTCTGGCTGGTTCGAGGGGAGTGCATTCGAGGGGCGGCTCGCGGAGTCGTTCGGACGATGGTCCGGGAGCCCGCCCACACTGTCGACGGCGGCGTGTCGAAGCGCCGGCCTTGTTGTCATTGAGGACATTGAGGGGGCGCCGGGTGCGGCCTCGTCGCTTCCGTCGCAGCGGTCGTCGTCGCCGCGAGGGGGTGACGCCTCCCGAAGTGGAGCGCCGTCGGAGCCTTGCCGGGGTGTTGTCGGCTCGTCGGTCGTGAACCCCAGAACGGCGCCGCCGAGGGTCGCGGGGGAATCCGTCGCGTCGTCGGCGTGGCGACGTTCCCCGTCGGCGCGCCGGCGGGCGACGCGTGGGGGAGCTGCAGGCGGCGGCGCGTGCACGAAACTGCGCATCTCCAGAAACGATCCGCCGTGCACGCTGCGATGGCGCAGCCGCGCCAGGCCGAGCAGGGGCGCGCAGAGGGTCAGCATGAGCAGCGCGAGAAGGCGCTGACAAAAGCTGTTGAGGGGGTCCCAGGGGTCGCGGGAGGGCGCGGCGCCGAGGCCGTGGGGGTCGGTGACGGAGTGGGTGGTCATGTCGCTGATGCGGACGAGCAACTCGCTGCGGATGTAGCATTTTTCCAACTGCGCGCCGGGGCCGATGTAGCTGTCGGCTTCCAGCACGCTGTCACGGACGAGGGCGCCCCTGTCCACGATGGCGCGCGCGCCGAGCACCACGTTGGGGCCGAGCTGGGCGCCGGCTTCCACACGGCATCCCGGGCCCAGCAGCACAGGGGCCTTGAACCGCGCGGAGGGGTGGATGCGGCAGCCTTCGCCCACGCGCACGCCGGCTGCCAGGCGTTCGCCCTCCAATGTCAGCTGAGGCAGCTTGCCCCGCACGGCCAGCATGTTGGCGGCGAAGAGCTCGCTCAGGCTCTCAACGGGCATGGCGTCCAGGGGCTCGTCACAGGCGCCCACCCGAGCGGCGTTTTCCCGCAGCGCCGAGAGGAGGGATGCGGCGTCGACTGCAGGCAAGGCCGGCGCCAGGCCCAACGCCGCCTGGTTCACGCAGAAGGCTCCCACAGGGTGTGGCGGCGGGGTTTCTCCCACGCCGCGGGCGGCGAAATAGGTCAACGCGTTGCGCTGGCGGCGGTGCGCCGTCATGATGCGGCCGAGGGTGGGGCCGGCGAGCATGAGCCGGGTCAGCGCCAGGAAGTCCTCGGCCAGAGCGCTGCGGGCGCGGGCCATGGTCTCCATGAGCCCTTCGGCTGCGGGGAGGAATTCCACGGCGAGGGACGCGGGCGCGCTCCCCACGGCCAGTTGCGCACGGATGGCTGGCGCCATGGCGAGTTCCCTGTCGATTACCAGAAACACACGCGAGACCCCCGCCGCGGCGAGCGCGCCCAGGGTCAACTCCAGCAGCGGGGTGTTCCCGACAGGCATGAGGCAGAGGGGGCGGCGGCTGGCCAGGGGCTCCGGCAGGCTGACCCGCCACGCGCAGAAGAGCACAGCGTCCATCGGCAGGGGTGTACCAGAGGCCTTGCGGCTGCGCCAGTGGCGGCGGGGAACTCTGTGCGAATCTTAATGAACGCGGGGGCTGCGCGTGTCGGGAGGCGTCGTCGCGGGGGGCTGTTCAACGGGGGGGGGCCGGCATGCGGGCGTATCCGGGGATTTTCCGGAAACGCAGCGCCGAGACGCTGGCTTCCTCATCGGCCGGACCGGTCTTCACGCCGCAGACGTTCCGTGGGGCTGGCCTGTCGAGTCCCCATCAACAGCCTCTTTTGCTCTGTATCCCCGCTGGCTTGAGCCGGTTAGGCGGTCTCGGCGGCTTGAGCCGGTTAGGCGGTCTCGGCGGCTTGAGCCGGTTAGGCGGTCTCGGCGGCTTGAGCCGCCATGGCCGCAATGGCGAGTTCCAGGAAGGGTCCCAGCTCCAGTCCGAGGCGTTCACACTCCATGATCCGCTCCCTGGAGACGCTCGCCGCGAAGGATTTGTCCTTCATCTTTTTTTTCAGGCTCTTGGCTTTCATGCCCTCGAAGCCGGTGGGCCGCACCAGCGCAGCGGCTTTCACCAGTCCGGTGACGCTCTCGGCGCAGCGCAAGGCGTAGTCCATGGGCTCCAGGGGATCGCAGCCCGTGCATTCGCTGTTGTGCGCGGTGATGGCGCGCAGGGCCTCGGCCGGCAACCCTTCCCCGATGAGCGCGCAGGCCTCCACGCCGTGGCGGTTCGGGGTTTCCTTGGTGCAGGGGTAATCCACGTCGTGGAGCAGACCGACCATGGCCCAGAGGTCGGCGTCGTCGGGTTTGTCCAGAGCGAGCGCCAAGGCGCGCATGACAGCTTCGGAATCCAGCGCGTGGGCGAGCATGTGCGGCTCGGGCGCTTGCGCGTGGAGGAGCTTCAGGGCGTCGTCGCGGGTCAGCATGGGGGATCCTCCTTGGGGGGAATGGCGTGGCGACCGTGTTCGGGAGAGGTCGGTTCGGCGGTTGTTGTGGCGTCAATGGAGGAAAAAGGCAACAGAAGTGTGGGGGATCCCTGGACGGTGCGCCGTGGGAGAGGCTATGGTGCAGCGATCATCACACCATGCAGCATGCGAGGAGGGGGTATGGCCGAGACGTCACCAACCGAGAAACACCCGTCGCGGACGGACAATGGAGCTGAAGGCGAGCGCGTGGCGTGTCGTTCCCTCATGGAGCAGCCGCCGGACGCCGGGGGCGGCCCCTTGAAGCTGGGCGTGAGTCGCTGTCTGATGGGCGAGCACGTCCGCTACGATGGCGGCCACAAGCTGGACCGCTTCCTGCGCGACACCCTGGGCCAGTTCGTGGAGTATGTCCCGGTCTGCCCCGAGGTGGAGTGCGGCATGTCGACTCCGCGGGAAAGCCTGCGGCTGGTGGGCGACCCCGACAACCCCGAGGCGCCCCCCCGTCTGTTGACCGGCAAGAGCGGCAAGGACTTCACCGAGCAGATGGAGACCTGGGCGCGCGGCAAGCTTGACGAACTGGAACACGCCGGTCTCTGCGGGTTCGTCTTCAAGAGCAAGTCCCCCTCCAGCGGACTCCATCGCATCAAGGTCTACCGGCCGGACGGGCACATCCTCCACAATGACGGCCGGGGCGTCTTCGCCCGGCGCTTCGTGGAGCGCTTTCCCTTGCTCCCCGTGGAGGACGAAGGCCGTCTGCACGACCCCGTGCTGCGCGAACACTTCATCGAACGCATCTTCATTTACAGGCGGCTCCGGGAGATGCTCGCCGCCGAGGGCGAAACCCGCGGCGCTCTGGTGGCGTTCCACACCGCGCACAAGCTGCTCTTCATGGCGCACGACCAGGCCGCGGCGCAGCGGCTGGGAGCGCTGGTGGCGGACACCACCCAGGCCCCCCAGGCGCAATGGTGCGCGTATCTCCACGCCATGGCGGAGTGTCTGGAGCAGAAGGCCTCCCGCGCCTCCCACCAGAACGTGCTGCAGCACGCCATGGGGTACTTCAAGGACGCCTTGACCAGCGACGAGAAACAGGAGCTCCTGGAGCTCATCGCGCACTACCGCGCCGGGAATTATCCCCTCATCGTGCCGATGACGCTCTTGAACCACTACGTGCGCAAGTACGAGGAACCCTACCTAGCCGGGCAGTTCTATCTGCAACCCCACCCCGTGGAGCTGGCTCTGCGCAATCACGCATGAGTCTCGCGGATGGGGTGGGCGCCTCGCCTGCCCGTAGCCCGGAGTCCCTGGCCCGGAGTCATTGGTCCATAATCCATAATCCGTAATCCATAATCCGTAATCCGTCAGCAGTCAGCAGCGTCCCGCCGTCTGCAACGCCAAGGGAGCGCCCCGGCGAGAGCGCTCCCTGTCCGGGTGGAAGTGACCATGGGACGTCGCGTCACCCCAACGCGGGGGGCTGCAGGCCGCGCACCCAGCGTTCCGGCCAGCACTGGGCGCCGCCCGCTGCGCCGAGCAACGCGCCGAGCACGCCGCCGCGGCCGCAGTTGTCGCCGCCGATGTTGGTGTTGGCGATGAGGCCGGCTTCGGGGTCCGTCTCGTATTTCAAGGCCAGGTAGACCGTGAGCGGCACGGAGAGGTCCACATAGCACGCCGGGGAGAAGATGCGCTGAGCCACGGCCAGGTCCGTGAAGGCTTCCTCCTTGGCGATGTTGGGGAAGTCGTGCTGCAGCAGGGGATGCTTTGCGCGGGCGTCCTCCCAGGCTTCACGCAGGGTGGCGCCGTCCAGGGCCGGGGTCAGCAGGGCGAGCACGGCATGGGCGGCTTCCTCCATCTGAGGACCGCCATGGGTGAGAGCGAGGTGCGCATGGTAGGGGGTGGGCTGCGCCGGGGGCGCGTTCTCCGGGAAGATGGCCACAGGAATGGCCAAGGAGAGCCCGCCGATGTGCTTTTCATCGCGACGTCCGCAGGTCATGGCGTCGCCGCCTTTGCCGTAACAGTGGAAGAAGTGGCGGTGGCACTCCTCGATGTAGGTGTCGCGGTGGGAGCCCGGGGTGGTCATGGAGGCGATGTAGCGGTCCAGATAGGCTGCGGGGGAGTAGTCGCCGTGCTTGAGCATGTCGCGGGCGATGGAGGCCAGTTGCAGGGTCAGGGTGTTCTCGCCGGCCTTGAGGAACTGGTGGTAATGCACGCCGCGTTTGCCCCAGTACCTGGCTTGATCGTGAAGGATCTCGCCGCGGGGGCTTGGCGCGACATACTGGGAGCGGTAGAGAATGGAGTCCGGATGAGGGTTCCTTGGCGCGAGGAAGTCCGTCACCCGGCCATAGTCCCTGGAGAGGGCGAAGGCGTCGTAGTACCAGTGGACAGGCATGGCCAGGGCGTCCGCGATGCGGGCGCCGAGCCAGGCGCCGCGCTGGCGGTCCGTGGCCGGGTGGGGCGGCGTTGTTGTGGCGTCAGTCATGAGCGCTCCTTTTGACGACAGGGTTCATTCCCTGTATACACTAGAAGAAGAACCTCCAACAACCAGTGTGCAGACGCCTCATGAGTTCGGATTCACGCGATTCTTTGCAGACGCCCCCCTGGCTGGACTGGGCCCGGGAGATGCAGGCCATGGCGCAGACGGGCCTTGCCTACGCCAAGTCCCACTACGACGAAGCGCTCTTCACCCGCTTCATGGAGATCGCTGCAGCCATCACCTCCCGTCACGCCGAGATGGAACAGGCTCTGGTGGAGCAGGTCTTCATGACCCAGCCGGGCTACGCCACGGTGAAGGTGGACGTGCGCGGCGCCGTGGCGCGCCATGGCCGTCTGCTGCTGGTGCAGGAGCGCCTGGACGGCCGCTGGGCCCTGCCCGGCGGCTGGGCCGACGTGGGCGAATATCCTGCAGCCATGGTCGCGCGGGAAATCCGCGAGGAAAGTCGCATCGTCGCCACGCCGGTCAAGCTTATCGGTCTATTCGACGCCAACCGCGCCGGCCGGCCCCTGGAGTTCTTCCACGCCTACAAGGCCGTCTTCCTCTGCGACTATGTGGAAGGCGACCCCGGCGACAGCGACGAGACCCTTGACGCAGCCTTCTTCGATTTCGACGCCTTGCCGCCTCTTTCCATGAATCGCACCAATCAACGCATCATCGACGAAGTGCGGGCGCATCTGGACGACCCCTGCCGCCCAGCCGCCTTCGATTGATCACAACCCTCAGACCCTATGACGAGGATCGCCATGGTTCGCTCGCTCCCTTTTCCCTTGCCCCGAATCGTCTTGTTCTCACCCGTGTTGTTGTTCTTGACGGTGTGGCTGGCTGCGCCCGGTGCGGCCCGCGCCGAGGCTCCGCTTTCTCCTGAAACGGAGCAGTGCCTCAGCTGTCATGAATACATCCATCCCGGCATCGTGGGGGACTGGCGCGCCAGCCGCCATGCGCAAATCACCCCCGGCGAAGCCATCCAGGTGGAAGGCCTGGCGCTCAAGGTCTCCAGCAAGGAGGCCGTGCCCCAGGAACTCCGCGACGTGGCCGTGGGCTGCGCCGAGTGCCACCTGCTGCGGCCTGAAGCCCACGCCGACACGTTCGACCACATGGGCGAAGCCGTCCACATCGTCGTTTCCCCGGACGACTGCGCCACCTGTCACGTGGAGGAGCGCGACCAGTACAGCCAGAACCTCATGTCCCGGGCGTACGGCAACCTGGTGAACAACCCCGTCTACATGATGCTCGCCACCGCCTCCGAAGGCGCGCCCACCCGCACGGAGAACGGCATCGAATTCACCCCGGCGAACGCCGAGACCTCCGCCGAGTCCTGCCTCTACTGCCACGGCACGGTCATCGAGGTGAATGGAACCGAAGTGCGCGACACCGACATGGGCGAATTCGAAATCCCCGTGCTTACGGGGTGGCCCAACCAAGGCTCCGGTCGCGTGAACCCGGACGGCAGCCTGGGCGCGTGCACGCCTTGCCACACCCGCCACCTCTTCTCCATCGCGGAAGCCCGCTCGCCCAGCACTTGCAAGGAATGCCATATCGGCCCCGACGTCCCCGCCGCCAAGGTCTACGAGGCCAGCAAGCACGGGACCATCTTCTACGCCAAAGGTCAGGAGTTCGAAATGGACGCCGTGCCCTGGAAAGTGGGTGAGGACTTCCGCGCTCCCACCTGCGGCGGCTGCCACGTGAGCTTGCTCACCGACGGCGACGGAACCGTCATCGCCGAGCGCGACCACTCCATGGCCACCCGCCTGCCGTGGCGCATCTTCGGGCTCATCTATGCGCACCCCTCGCCCAAGAGCCCGGACACCTCCATCATCGTCAACTCCGACGGCTTGCCCCTGCCCACCACCCTGGACGGCGAGTTCGCCATGGACTACCTCATCGACGCCGAAGAACAAGCCAAACGCGCCGAGACCATGCAGACCGTCTGCCGCTCCTGTCACGGCCGCAACTGGGTGGACGGCTTCTGGAACCGCTTCGAGAACACCATCCAAGAGACCAACGAGAAGACCCTCTTCGCCACCCAGCTCATGCTGGAAGGTTGGGAGAAAGGGTACAACACCGGTCCCGCAGATGGCGGCAACCCCTTCGACGAACACGGCGAACGCCTCTGGAGCGGGCTGTGGCTCTTCTCCGCAAACTCCGTCCGCTTCGCCTCGGCCATGGCCGGCGGCGGCGACTACGGCGTCTTCGCAGACGGCCGCTACCACATGACCGATCGCACCCTGGCCTTGGATTCCTGGTTGAGTGACGAAGCCGCCAAGGCCAAGGCCAAGGCCGACGCCGGGACCGACGCTGACGAGGCGGCGCAATAAGCCGCGACGCCAGTCGAAACCATACGCAAGCACGGCCGCGGGGTATTTCGCCTCGCGGCCGTGTGCGTTCATGCGCGTCGTGCGGGGTCTGGAGCGTGGGGGGGCGTTCAGGAAAGTGGGCGGCGTCAGTCCGGCTCCAGGGATGGCGGCCCCGTGGAACTGGTCGTGGAACTGGTCGTGGAACTGGCCGCCACGTCGCTGTCGCGCGTCACCACGCCGCGGGTGATGACGCCCACCAGCAGCGCGAACATCACGTAGCTCATCAGACACTGCAGGGAGACGGCCACCTTCGCCGCCGGCGTAAGGGGGACGATGTCGCCGAAGCCGAGGGTCGTCATCACCACGATGGTGAAATAGAACCCCTCCACGATGATGTTGGAGTTTTCGGCGAATCTGAACGCCGTGACGTGCGGGGAGAGCGCCTCCAGGCTGATGTTGAAGAGCGTGAAGGCCGTGAGCAGGGAGAGGTACGTGGTCAACAGCTCCCTCACCTCCGACCACGTGGGGTAGCGGTTTGGCGTGAGGATGGCCGTGACGGTGCGCAGGAAGACCGCCACGTGCGCGACCACGGCGAGCAGGGTAAGCGCCGTGGCGAAGAGGATCACGTCATGCGAGTATCCCATCCAGATGGTCAGCGCGCCGCAGGCGAACCCCATGGCGGCAAGTTGCAGCCGCGCGCCGAGGGAGGGACGTCGGCGAACGCCGCCCGACGTCAGGGACCATCCCGCCGTGACATAGGCTGTGACAGCCACGAAGCAGCCGTCCGCCAGCGCTGTGAGGACGAGCTCACGTATGCTGGCGCGTTGGAAGAAGCCGGTCATGTCGAAGACCGTCTCGCCCAGGGTGAGGGGCAGCAGGCCGATGAAGATGAAGGGGTTGAAGCGCAGGGCGAAACGCCAGAAAGCGCGGGTGACGGCGTGGGGAGGCCTCGTCTGCATGGATGGCCTGTAGGCGCGGGGTTGTCGTGGTGTCAAGCCGGGCGTCGGGACGACGTGTTCGAGCGCCGCCTCGCCGCCGTGTTGGTCGCTTCTTCCTGCTCGGCGGATTCCTTGGTTGCTGCGGCGTTGGGCAAGGCCGTCTCGTGTGCTTGCTCCGTCTCTGTCGATTCAGCAGGGAGGCCGTCCTCGGTCGAGAGCTTGCGGAAGGCCTCGGCGTTGGCCAGGAAAGCGTCCACCACTTCGGGGTCGAACTGCGTCCCGGAGCCGGCGAAGATGGTCGCGCAGGCTTCGTCGTGGGTGAAGGCCTCGCGCCAGGCGCGGCGGCTGGTGAGCGCATCGTAGACGTCGGCCACGGCCATGATGCGTCCCGCCAGGGGGATGTCCTCCCCGGCGAGGCCGCGGGGATAGCCAGCGCCGTCCCAGCGTTCGTGATGGGTGGCGGCCATGGTTTCGGCCATCTGCATGAGTGAGGCGCGGTTCATGGCGTCGCTGGCGTTCATCAGCGCTTTGGTGGCCATGGAGACGTGGCTTTGCGCGCAGGCGCGTTCTTCCGGGGTGAGCGGACCCGGCTTGCGGAGGATGGAGTCCGGCACGCCCACTTTGCCCACGTCGTGCAGGGGGGCGGCGCGGCTCATCAGGTCGATGGTTTCGCGGGTCAGTTGTGAACGCCATCGGGTGTTCTCTCGCAGGTGTTCCGCCAGCACACGGACATAGCCTTGGTTGCGCAGGGTGGTGCGGTCTGCTTCGGTGTCGCGCATCTCGGCAAGGGAGGCGAGGCTCAGCACGGTCATGTCCTGGGTCAGCTGGAGGGTGCGCATGGTCACGCTGCGTTCGGCCACGGCGGCGTGGGTCACCAGCGTGGTGCCCGCCAGGAAGATGATGAAGACTTGCAGCAGCAGGAAATTTTGTGGGAAGCTCTGAGCGCCGAAAGGCCCGTGACCCAGCGCTGTGCCATACAGCGCCGCAGCGGCGATGACCGCCACCCCCGTGAAGAGCGTGCGATGGCCGAAGCGGAACGCCGCCCACAAGAGCGCTGGCGCGAAGAGGAACGCCAGCGGGTAGGTGCTGAGGGTGTGCATGTGGCGCACCCCGAAAACCTGCCAGACGAGCGCTGCGATCACCAGAATCATCACCAACCGTTCCCAGGCGGCGCCGCGTCGCAACGGCGAGGCTTGCCCACGCAAGAGGGCGATGCACGGCGGCGCCACCACGAGCACCCCTGTCACATCGCTGAGGAACCATACCCACCAGATGGTCCATACCGAATCCACCGTGAGCACGCCGGCGCGCAACAGACTCGCCACCCCGGCGGCGGAGGCCACGGCGGAAAGCGTCACGGCGCCGCCCACGAGAAACGCCAATGCGTTGCGCGCTTTGTCGAAAAGGCGGCCCTCTCCCTTGAGCGCGCGTGTGAACTCCACGGCGGAGGCCACCGCCAAGGCGTTCCCCGTGGCCAGCAGCATGGAGAGCTCCACATCGTTGATGAACAGCGCGGAAGCGAACTCCGCCAGCAGGACGCCCGGCAGCATCCACCGGCCGAAAAGCCAGGCTGCTGCGAACCCGAACCCCGCCGCCGGCCAGATGACAGCCACTTCCTGCGTGTAGCTGGACAACAGTAGCGCGCCACGGGAGAGCAGGAAATATCCCAGGGAAGCGATCAGAATGGAGGCGCCCTTGTGCTGCGCAAGGCCGTCGATGAGCGTGGCCGCGCGCGGGGGCGCCATGCGGCGCAGCTCCGCCGTGGTGGCGGGGGGGGGAACAATGGGGGACGCCTCGGTCATGGCTTGCGCCTCACGGCGTCTCGACGCTCCAGCGCATGGAGACGCAGGAGTCGCCGGCTTCGGCTTTGGCGAGCTTCTTCACCGTGGCCACCTTGCGGCTCAGCTCGCTGATGGAGAAGGGCGCTGTGAAGTCGCAGATGAGGGAGCCGATGGAGACGGAGACCAGGGGGAACTCCCTGGGGCGGCCGTCGCGGTCCACCCCTTGCATCTTGCCGTGGGCGAGGTCTTCCTGAGTGTAGAAGGTGTGGCTCTCGCCAGCGAACTGCTCGATGGCGAGGGCGCAGAGCTCGTCCACCCGGTCCGGCTCGGTGAACGCGATGAAGTCGTCGCCGCCCACGTGGCCCACCCAGTCCTCCGGCCCGCCGGCGGTGGCCAAGGCGTGGTTCATGGCGCGCGCCACGGCGAGGATGATGCGGTCGCCGGAGTCGAATCCGTAGACGTCGTTGTAGACCTTGAAGTTGTCGAGATCCACATAGACGAAGGCCGTGGGGGTCTTGGCGGCGGCGCGGCGTTCGATCTCCGTTTCGATGGCCACATTGCCGGGCAGTCCGGTGAGGGGGTTGGCGCCTTTGGCCATCTCCACCTGCAGCTTGGCCATCTTGTCCAGCATCCCTTGCACGGAGACCACGCCCAGCAGTTCGCCTTCCTCCACCACGAGGATGTCATCGTAGATCTTTTCGCTCTGGCGCTGCATTGCCAGGCGCGCCACCTCTTCCACGGCTTCGTTGGCGTCCACCACCAGACAGCTGGTGTCCATGATGCGGGAGATGGGCCGGTGCAGATACAGCGACTGCCCGAACTGGGAGCTCAGGTGGTAGTCCAGGGTGTACTTCATCACCAGCCCGATGGGACGCTTGTTGCGCACCACCACCACGTTGCTCATGGGGGGCTTGTCTTCCAGGCGCCGGCGCACTTCGCGTACGGTGGCGTCCGGGTCCACGGCCGTGGTGGGTTCGGCGAGATCGCGGATGGCCATGGCGCATTTCAGGGTCAAGGCGTTGGCGCCGAAGCACGCCTTGGCCGGCACGGTGAAGAGCCGGTCCGTCTTCACCGTGGCGGGGGGCGCCAGATAACGGCCTTGGCCTGCGGCGAAGCCCATGGAGACGAGGAAGCTGTACTCCGTCTCCCGTTCGATGCCCACGGCGATGAGGCTGGCTTCCATCTCCCCGGCCATGCACGCCAGAGCCTGCGCCACGGTGCGGTGGATGGGGTTGGTGTCTATGCCGCCGATGAGGGAGATGTCCACCTTCACGTAGTCCGGCTTGAGTCGGGCGATGAAGCGCAGATCCGGACAGGCGGCGCCCACGTCGTCCAACGCCACGCCCATGCCGCGCAGCTTGAACTGCTCCAGCCGATTCGTCAGCGCTTCGGTCTCCACCCGGCAGCGGTCCTCGGAGAGTTCCAGCACGATGTCCCGGGGAGCGAGGCCGTACTGTTCCAGCAGCACCATGGTCTCCTCGGGGGTGGCCATGTCCTGCAGAATGGTCTCCGGGTGGATGTTGAGGAAGAGTTTTTGCCCATGACCCAGTTCGCCAAGTCGCTGCAGGGCCAGTTCGCGGCACAGGGTGTCCAGCGCGGGGACGGTGTCCGTTTCTTCGGCGAACCGCAGCAGCGCGATGAAATGGTCGAAGGACGCGCTGGTGGGGCAGGCGGAGAGGGCTTCCCAACCCAGCACCTTGCCCGACGCGAAGTCCACGATGGGCTGGTAGGAGGTCTCGATGCGCTGGTTGACGAGGATGGCGACGTATTCGTCATGGAAGGGAGCGCCGGCGTGGTCCACGGGGCGCAAGGTGGCGCGGTGCGCTTCCACCAGAGCGCTGTAGAGCGCGCGGTCCGTTTCCTGCGGCGATTTGGGGATGATGCTGAAGCCTGCGGAGACCGTGATGTAGGGATCGCGGATGGTGGGGAACGTCAAGTGCAGATTGTCGCGGATGGAGAGCCGCAGCATGGTGGCGCCGTTGGCCACGGCCAAGCGGGATTCCCACGCGGGCGAGGCCTCCAGCTCCAGCGCGACACAGACGCTGTCCAGGCCCACACGCTCCACGAAGAGCAGCTTGGCTTCCGGGATGAAGCCGGGCGCCTTGTCGGCGGCTTCCTGCTCCATGGCTTCCAGCACGGCGAGCGCCAACTCCAGATCCCGGGCATGGGGGCTGGCCAGAAACCCCCGCAGGGAAAGCAGCACCAGGCAGACCCGACCCAACCCCATGCGCCGCGCGAGCAAGGCGGCGCGGTCTTCCGTGAACGGAGTGCGTCCGGCGCGGCGTCCGCCGCCTTCGCTGTCATAGAAGAGGGTGTTGAGCAGATAGCGTTTCAGCACGGTCATGAGGGTCTCGGCCGGGGCTCCCCCGGGATGGTGGCGGCCGCAGCCGGGGGCGGTGTGACGTCGGCGTTCGCCAGGGCCCGCGCGCAGTGGGGTGAAAGCATCCGCTGGGGGACGTCCGGCTTTGTCGCGGCTTTGTCGCGGCTGACGGCGCCGCTGTCCTTGTAGCGTCTGGAGATGCGGTAGAATTCGTGCTCCGTGCGGATGAAGGCGTCCACCACATCCGGGTCGAAGTGCGAGCCCTTGCCGCGAAGGATGATCGCCTTGGCTTCCAGATGGCTGCACGCCCGCTTGTAGACGCGGTCGCTGGTGAGTGCGTCATAGACGTCCGCAAGCGCCATCAGTCGTCCCGCCAGGGGGATGTTCTGTCCGACGAGCCCCTGGGGATAGCCCGAACCGTCCCAGCGTTCATGATGGGTATAGGCGATGGCTTCGGCCATGTCGATGAAGGAAGCCTCCCCGAGCCGCTGCCGTGCTGCGCGCAAGGCGTCGCGGCCGTATGTGGTGTGGTGTTTGATGCTCTCGAACTCTTCGCGCGTCAGTTTGCCGGGCTTCAGCAGAATGGCGTCCGGCACGCCCACCTTGCCGATATCGTGCAATGGCGCGGACTTGAAGATCAGCGAACGCAGATGCGGCGTCAAGTCGTCCTTGTAGGCGGGGTGGTCTTTCAAGGCATCCGCCAGGGTGCGCACGTAGTGCTGCGTGCGCATGATGTGCGAGCCTGTCTCCAGGTCCCGCGTTTCAGCCAAGGATGCGAGCCCCTGCACTGCGGCGTCTTGCGCTCGGGATAGCGCTTGAATGCCGTTGGCGCGTTCGCGCACCACGGTGTGCAGCATGAGCGCAGTGCCCCCCATGACCAGCATGTATGTCTGCAGCAGCTGCAGCGAGAGGGGGAACGGCAGGCTGGCGAAGGGGCCGTATCCCGCCAGCGCGCCAGTCACGGCCATGGCCGCGCTGAGGAAGATGGCTGTGGAAAGGGCGCGGCGGCCCAGCCGGAAAGCGACCCAGATGAGCAACGGCGAAAAAGTGAACGCCAAGGGATATTGGGAAATGTGCAGTGACTGCGTCTGCCAGAAAATGAGATGTCCCAGCATGATCAGGATCGTGAAGACCAGCGCCGTCTCCACCCGTTTGGCGAAGGTGGCCGGGCGTTTCTGAGACAAGGGCGCGCTCCACGCCAGCAGCATGGGCGACAGCATCAACACTCCTGTCATGTCCGAGAGCGCCCATACGCCCCACACCGTCCAGGACATCCCGGGTGGCAACGCGTCATGCAGCGTCAGCGCAGCCACGCCAGCCGTGGCGGCCGTCACGCCCAGCGTCAACGCGCTCAGCACCATGAACGCGGCCATCCGCTCCGGCGACTGGAAGAACGCCGCGGGCTCCGCGGCGGGGCCGAAGGCGTTGCGTCTGCCTGTGAGCACGGCGGCAAGGGCGATGGCGAAGACGTCGCTCGCAGCCAAAAGCCCGGCCAATTCGGGAGCGTTCGCCCGCAAGGCCGCCAAAAATCCTCCCAGCAACAGATACGGCGTCACGGCGAGCCCGTGAATGCGCGCCATGGCGTACCCGAACCCCGCAGCCGGCCAGATGGCCGCCACCCCGCTCGTCAAGGAAGCGAGATGGAGGCTCGCCAGGGCGAGCGCGCCGTAGACGGCGCCGGCGAGGAGGTAGGGGCCTTGCTGGAACATGCGCAGTCGGACAGAGGAGGGGGGCTACAGGTGTGCGCGTCGATCAATCCCTCCAAGCTCCGTACGAGAACACATGTCTGTTACGGTCTCGTGAAATGTGACCAGCAGCGCAGGCTTACGGACCCATGGCGGCGATGACCTGCGCGTATTGATACTGCTTGTGCACAGCGTAAGGCACATTGCGGGGGCTGTAGGTCTCGCCCAGGTTCGTGATGGGGTGGACGAAATGACGCTGCCCGGCCAACGACTGCCGGATAAGCGGCTCCACTGCCATGACGCGACGCCGCGAGAGGTCCAGGTTGATCCCACGCGGCCCGATGGCCGAAGCGCTGCCGATGACCAGCAGATGGATGGGCCGACCATACCCGATGCCTTCCACCGTGCTCAGGAACGCCCGCAGCTTCTGACGCGCTTCCGGCTGCAGCGTCGCCTTGCCGATGGGGAAAAGCACCGTCACGTCGCCCATGCCCTGCGCATAGGAAAGGTCGTAGAACATGTCCATGGCCAATTCCGCCGTCTGGCGGTCCAGGTCCGGCGCCACTGCCGCCGAAGACGGCGTCGCGCCGCCGTAATACGCCTCGCTGGCCTCCACGGCGATGCGCGCCAGCGCGCCGGCGCGATCCAGGGTCCCCGCGGAGAGGACCATTCCGTTGGGGAAGACGAAAGATTCATAAACGGGCGGGGGAGTCTGCACGTAATACACCGTGCGACAGCCGCCGGCGCCGGCCAACGCCACGCAGAGCGCCAGGACGACGAGCAGCGGGAACGTCGCGGAAAGACGCAGCCGGCGCGACGGGGGCAGGGGGCGGGAAAACGCATGCGTGACGGGGGCGTCGGTGTGGTCGCTGATGGACGTGTAAGCGTGGGGCATGGCGGCGGCCTCCTTGTTGATGGAGGGGGGGATCGCCATCACCATAGCAGAATCCCGACCCTTTCGACCAGCCCCATGACACGCGGGCGAGGCGCCGACGCAGGCTCTTGGCGGGCAGGACCAGCGCCTCGTCCCACCACACCCGAACGAAACGGTCTTCCACCCGGCGCAAAGGCTGGGTGCAGCGCTTCGGGCTGTGGACCACGCGGCGGCGGTGTACGTCCGTGCGGTGTGGTCAAGCAACCCGCAGACGAAAGGGCTTTCCCGCATGCAAGTTGTCACCACGGCGGCTTTCAGGGGGGCGGGGGCGGTCGCAGCCGGAAAGCGCTCCGGACGGTTGCTGAATGGAATGGCGTCGCAATCAGATGTCGAGGCGTCCGCGAGCGCAAGCAGGACTCGGTCCCGGAGGATTGGGGGTTGCCAAGACGTAACACTTTTTTTATGGTGCTGCATACGTTGTGCGAACACTTTGCGAAAGGACGAACCATGCACATCTCCGAGGGCGTGCTCTCCGGTCCGGTGTTGGGGCTGGGCTGGGCCCTGACCGCGGCTGGCGTCACCATCGGGCTGAAGCGGATGGATCTCGACCGTGTCATGACCGTGGCGCTCTTCGCTGCAGCCTTTTTCGTGGCGAGCCTCATCCACTTCCCCGTGGGGCCGGCATCCGTCCATCTTGTGCTTTCAGGACTGCTGGGCGTCATGCTCGGCTGGGCGGCGTTCCCGGCCATCTTCATCGGGCTGGCGCTGCAAGCCGTCTTCTTTCAGTTCGGCGGCCTCACCACCCTTGGCGTGACCACTTTCAATCTCGCCGCGCCGGCCGTGCTCTGCGGGACGCTCTTCCGTCGCGCCATGCCGCAGGGGGCGGCGCGTCCCCAAGGGGCGCGGCTCCTCGGGATCTTCCTGGCGGGAGCCCTGCCTGTGCTGCTCTCCGGGCTGCTGGTGGCGGCGTCCCTGACGATGACAGACGAAGGCTTCCTCGCAGCGGCTGGGGCGTTGCTGGCTGCGCACGCGCCGGTCATGCTCATCGAGGGCGCGGCCACCGTCTTCGTGGTGGCCTTCCTGGCCAAGGTTCAGCCGGACATGCTGACGGGGGTCTGCGTGCGCTCGGCGAGGCCTTGTCCGTGACCCGGGTCCTCTGGCTCGGCGCGGTTGTGGCGGCGCTCCTGCTGACGGCGGATTTCGCCGCGGCCCATCGCGTCAACGTCTTCGCGTGGGTGGAGGGCGACGCCGTGCGGGTGGAAAGCGAATTCAACCGGGGGAACCCTGTCAAAGGCGGCGCGGTGGCGGTCTATGGCGCCGACGCCGCCGATCCGTTCCTGACAGGCGTCACCGACGCCGCCGGCGCCTTCCGTTTCGCCATACCCATGAATCTGCAAGAGAATCCTGTGGATATGCGCATCGAGGTGGCGGCCGGCCAAGGCCACCTGGGCGCGTGGACGGTGCGCGCTGCGGAATACGCCGCCGCCCCCACGGGCCCTGACGAGACGTCCGCACCCCCAGCGGCGGCCAGAAACGCGCCCTCTGCCGCGGGGGTGGTCACACAAGACGCCGCCGCTCAGGCGGCTTTGGCGGAAGCGGTGGCCACCGCCGTGGCGGCGGAGTTGGAGCCCCATTTGACGCAGCGTCTGTCGGCGCTCACGCGGGAGGTGGCGTCGCTCAAGGAAAGCCAGGGGCCCGGCCTGCGGGACGTGCTGGGCGGCGTGGGCTACCTGTTGGGTCTGGCGGGACTCGCGGCGTATGTGCAAAGCCGCCGGCGGCGCTGATTTTTTTTGAGGCTGGGTAGCACGATTTTTCCGTTCATATGTCAAAACACATCACGAAAGGGGTACACATGATGCGTATCGGTCATTTTCGTCAGGGCGCGGTTTACGTCTGCAGCGCCGTGCTGTGCATGCTCGTCGGCTTCGGCATCAACACGACGCCCGCAGCGGCGCACTTCGGCATGGTCATCCCCGAACGGCCGGTCCTCACCGACGAGGTCCGGTCCACGGCTGTCGCCATTTCCTTTTCCCACCCCAACGCCGGGGAAGGCATGGACATGGTCAAGCCCAAGCAAGCCATCGTCGCAGTGAACGGCGAACGCACGGACCTCGCCCTCGGCGAGACCGAGGTGATGGGACACGCCGCCTGGACCACCACGCTGGAGGCCGGGCGCCCGGGCCTGTACACCCTTTACGTGGAGCCGGAGCCCTACTGGGAGCCCGCGGAGGACGCACACATCATCCACTACACCAAGACCGTGGTCCCGGCATTCGGCGCGGAGGAGGGGTGGGAGGCGCCCCTGGGCGCGCCGGTGGAGATCGTCCCCATGCTGCGGCCTTTCGGCAACTTTGCGGGGAACGTCTTCGTGGGCAAGGCTCTGCGCGACGGCGAGCCCGTCCCCCACGCTGTGGTGGAGGTGGAGCCATTCAACCAGGCGGGCTTGCCCATCCCCACGCAGTACCATGAGACCCAGGTGGTGGTGGCGGACGAAAACGGCGTCTTCCAATTCGCCTGTCCGCGTCCCGGATGGTGGGGCTTCGCCTTTCTGACGGAGGCGGACTACACCTTGCCCGACCCGGACGGCGCGGACAAGGCAGTGGAGTTGGGCGGCGTCTTCTGGATCTACATGCATTCCTACGAATAGCCAGGGGGGCGCGTCCGTGGGCGTATCCCCGCGGACGACAGCCGAGCAGCGGCGCAGGCGTGGAGCAAACGCCTTGCGCCGCTTTGTTTTGCGTCATGGCGTCGTCTCGTGGTAGGATGGAGTCATGTCGTCCTGTTCCGCACTCCATCGCGTCCGCCATGCGGAACTGCGCGTTGTCCTCGGGGGCTGTCGCGCATGATCCGTGGCATGAGCCGCCGCATCGTCACCCTGGCGAAGGCCGGGGCGCCGCACAAGTGGCGTCAGGCGCGTTTGCGGTACATGGGCCTGTTGCTGCTTTCCCTGCTGGTGGGCGTGCTGGGCGCCGGTGGTGCGTTCATCTTCAGGGAACTGGTGCTCATCTTCCAGGAGCTTTTCTGGAGTAGCGGGGAGTTTCTGGAGCAGGTGCGCGCAGCGCCATGGTGGCTGGTGGTGGGCGCGCCCACTGTGGCGGGTCTTATCGTGGGGCCGGTAATCAGCTTTGTGGCGCCGGAAGCCCGAGGGCCGGGCGTGCCCGAGGTGATTCGCGCCTTGGCGGAGCGCAAAGGCAAAATGCGGCGGCGAGTGGCCGGGGTGAAGGCGCTGGTGACGAGTCTTTTGCTGGGCGCCGGGGCCTCCGTGGGACGCGAGGGGCCCATCGTGCAGATCGGCGCTTCCATCGGCTCCACGGTGGGGCGACTGTTCAAGGCGCCGCCGGAAATGATGAACGTGCTGCTGGCTTGTGGCGCGGCGGCGGGCATTTCGGCGACGTTCAATGCGCCGCTCACGGGCGCGCTGTTCGCCATGGAGGTCATCCTGCTGGAGGTGGAGGTGGGCTACATGGCGCACATCATCGTGTCGTCCGTCACGGCCTCCACGCTTTCACGTTATTTCTGGGGACATTTCGCAGCGTTCGAACTGGCCGCCACCACGGGCATGGGCCACTCCTGGGAGCTGCTGCTCTATGCGGGGCTGGGCTTGCTGGCGGGGTTGACGGCCATCGCGTTCATCCGCCTCATCTTTCGAATGGACCTGTTCTTCGCCAACCTCCGCATGCCGGACTGGCTGAAGCCCGGCCTGGGCGGTCTGTTGATGGGGTGCATCGCCCTGGCGGCGCCGGAGGTGATGGGCGTCGGCTACGAGACGGTGAACCTCGCCTTGGCGGGGGACCTCCTTGTCGGCGCAGCTGTGATGTTGTTGCTGCTCAAGGTGCTGGCCACAGCCGTGTGTATCGGGTCGGGGATGAGCGGCGGGGTCATGGCGCCCTCGCTCTTCGTGGGCGCGGCGTTGGGCACGGCGGTGTGTCTGGGGGTAAACGCGCTGGATCCCTCACTCACGCTGTTGCCGCAGAGCTACGCCCTGGCTGGCATGGCGGCCATGCTCGCCGGCGCCACCCTGGCGCCCATCACGGCGCTCTTCACTGCGTTCGAACTGACCATGAGCTACGGCGTGGTGCTGCCGCTCATGGTCGCGTGCATCACCAGCGCGCTGACCGTGCGGCTGCTCTTCGGGTTTTCCGTCTACGAGATGAAACTCATGCGGCAAGGCGTCAACATCGTCCGCGGCTTCGATCCCGACTTCCTGGCCGAACTGGAGGTCCGCGAGGTGATGCAGACCAAGTTCGAGTCCTTCCATGAGGACGACACCTTCCTGACCGTGCTGAACCGGGCCGTCACCTCGAAGTATCCGCATTTCCCCGTCGTCAACGACGAGGGTTTGCTGGTGGGCATCCTCTCCATGAGCGATTTGCGGCCCTTCCTGAAGGACTGCCTGACGCGACCCACCTCTCAATCCGTCAAGAACATGATGACGCGCAAGGTCTACACCGTGCTCTCCTCGGACACGCTCAACGAAGCGCTCATCCTGTTCGAGGAACACCCCGTCTCCTGCCTGCCCGTCATCGACCGCGACCGGCCGGGCCGCGTCATCGGTCTGCTGAAGAAGGACGCCCTGCTCATGGCCTTGCGTGACAAGACGCACAAGACGCGGACCCTGAGCGGAGTGTGAACCGACCCTGCGCGTCGAACGCAGGCGACATCCCAGGGGGAGCCATGCCGAGCATCGCCATCGACTACGACAAATGCGCCCGTGACCGACTGTGCATCGAGGCGTGTCCCTACACGCTATTCGAGGAGGGCGAGAAGGGGCGTCCCCTGCTCGTCAAAGGCGCTGAACAGCTCTGCATCGACTGCGGGCACTGCATGGCCATCTGCCCCTTCGGCGCCATCAGTGTGGGCGGCGTGGACCCGGAGACGCTGCCGACCCGCGACGTCGCTTTGGCGATAGCTCCCGAACAACTGGAGCAGTTCGTGCGGCATCGTCGCTCCGTCCGCTGCTTCAAACCCGCACGCGTGGACCGCGAACTGCTTGACCGCCTGGTGGACGTGGTCCGCTGGGCGCCCACGGCCCGCAACCGGCAGCCTGTGCGCTGGTTGCTGTGCGACGACGCGGCGACGATCCGGACGCTGGGGGGCCACGTGGCCGACTGGTTCCGCGCCATCGATCGTTTCACCCAGATCGCGGACGCCTTCGAAGCCGGCCGCGACGGCATCATGCGCGATGCGCCGGCGCTGGCAGTGGCCTACGCTGCCGATGACGCCCTGCGCCCCGCGGTGGACTGCGCCATCGCCGCGACGACCATGGAGCTTCTCGCCACTGCGCACGGCCTGGGCGTCTGCTGGGCCGGCTATTTCATGGCCGCAGCCCAAAACCACGCGCCTCTGGCGGCGCGGCTCGCCATGCCGGAGCGACACACCGTGCACGCGGCGCTGTTGCTGGGTCATCCCAAGCACCACTACGCCAAGCTCCCGCCGCGCAACGCAGCGCAGCGCCGTTGGCTGGAGTGAGCGCGTCGGCGCGTCAACAGCAGGCGAGACGGTCATCGGAGTGGACGATTGGCGCGTCGGCGCTTTCGGAAGCGGGGAGCAGTCGGCGGCCCGGGACGCAATAAAGGGGAGCATCCTGCGCGCAGGATCCTCCCCTTTGGTCACATCACCCGCAGAGCAAAGGCGAGCGGGCTTTCGATTTGGTCCGTGGGTTACTTCTGGCGAGCGTGGCAGCCGCTGTCAAAGCACTTGATGGGGCCGGTGTTCTCCAGCTTGGCGTAAGCGCGGCTGGCGTGGCAGCCGGTGCAGGAGTACGTGGAGGTGGAGTGCCACGCGCGGTAGAAGGAGGTGGGCTCCTTGCGGAACTCGATATCGCGGTCGTAGTGGCAGTCGCGGCAGGCTTGGATGTCGGAGCCGGCTTCCATCATGTGGTGGCAGGCGGCGCAGTTCACGCCTTGGTGGGCGGTGTGTGAGAAGGTGACTTCAGGGAAAGTTGGCAGCGGATTGTCGTCCGGGGCGATGACGATCTCGCAGGGGACGGCTTGCGCTTCAGCCGCGTCGTCAGCGGAAGCGGCCTTGGGCGCGGCAGGCGCGAGCAGCAAGGACACGGCGGCCAACAGGAGGGCGGCCATCAGGATGGAACGCATACGCATGGCTTTTTTCTCCCTTCTGGTTATTGTTCGGAGTGGCACTGCTTGAAGCAGCCCATGGGGCCGGTGGCCTGGCCTTGTTCCTTGGCGGCTTTGTGGCAGCCCAGGCAGCTGTATTCGCTATCGGAGTGCCACGCGGCGAAGAAGGAGGTGGGGCCTTCCTTGGCGCGGCGGTCCGTGTGGCAGGAGCCGCAGTCCTTGAACTCGCCGCAGCCTTCGTAGGCGTGGTGGCAGCTGTAGCAGGAGATGTCTGCGTGGGCGGCGTGTGAGAAGTCCACGGCCTCGAAGTTTTCCCGCGGTTCGCCATGGGGCGGAACAATGGTCACCACATCCGGCAGCTGGAAGGCCGCCAGATTCGTCAGGCCTGCGGCGCACACGATGAGCGCGCACACGGCGGCCACAGTAAACGACTTCCACATGATTCGAAACCTCCTTGGAATGGTATGCAATCCGGGGTGCGTGCGGCGTACGCGTCGTCCCCCGCGTTGGGAGTCATGCCGATCTGCGTGCGTCTGCGTTCGTCGTCTGCGTCGTGCTGCGAAAACGCCGGAAGCCTTGGGCGGCTCCCGGCGCTGGCGTGCAGTGTCTTCCTGAGGCGACGACGACTCGTTCAGGCGCGCTTAGCGTTGGTGGCACCCGGAATCGAGACACGTCACGGGGCCGCCTTGTTCCTTCTTGTACGCCGAGGAGCGGTGGCAGCCGATGCAGCTGATCTTGGATGTGGAGTGCCACGCCTTGTAGTAGGACGTGGGCTCCGCACGGTTGGAGAGGTCGCGATCGAAGTGGCAGCTTTGGCAGCTCTCGATGGAGCCGGCGCCGTCGAACATGTGGTGGCAGCTGTCGCAGGCGTAGTCCGCGTGCACTTCGTGGGAAAAGATGACGCTGCTGTAGAGGGGGAGGGGTTCGCCTTCCTGCGGGACGATCTCCACCTCACACGGGACTTCCGCGGCATGCAAGCCGGGCAAGCTGACAGCGACAACAAAGACCAGGACGAAAAAGAGCGTCGTGCGCATGGTGTTTCTCTCCTAGGGGGGCGCTTACTTTTGCTCGTGGCACACTTTCATGCAGGCGATGGGGCCGGTGGGTTCGCCTTTGGCCTTCAAGTCACGGTGGCAACCCACGCAGCTGATTTCGCTCTTGGAGTGCCAGGCGGCGAAGAAGGAATCGGGATCCCGGCGGCTGTCACGGCTCACATGGCACTCACGGCACGCCATGATCTCGCCGCAGCCTTCGAAAAAGTGGTGGCAGGACTGACAGCTCACGTCACCGTGCGCGCTGTGCGAGAACTCCACAGCAGCAAACTTCTCCAGAGGCTCTTCCCCTTCAGGCGGCGTCAAGGTGATGACGTCGGGCACATCGAAGGCGAACAGGCTGGGCAAACCGAAAGCCAGCACCGCGAGAGCGCTCACGATTGCGACACAGACGGACTTCTTCATGGACCTTCGCTCCTTCCTCTTGTGGCGGGTTTTGTGAATTAGCGAACAATACGGCCGATAGCACGTTACGCGACGGCTCGCAACGACCATCGTCACTCTCCATTACTTTTTCTTCAGTTTTGCGCTATCATACTTTCATGACGCACACCACATCTTCCAGGCCCCCCGGCTCCCGGAAAGCGGAGAAGCTCTACGTCGCCATGGTCGGCCTGCCAGCCATGGGCAAGTCCGTCATCGCATACAAACTGCAAGAAAACTTGAGAAAACTCAACCTCGAAGCGCGCGTCTTCAACAACGGCGAAATCCGGCGTCGGCTTTTTCCCCAGAATACCTCACACGCGCAGTTCTACGACCCCGACAACCAGGAGCTCGCCGCCTTGCGCGACGACATCGCGCTCATGAACATGTACGCCGCCAAGAACTACCTCCTGCGGCACGGCGGCCAGATCGCCATCCTCGACGCCACCAACGTCAGCCCGGCGCGACGGCGCAAACTCGCCGCACACCTCAGCGACCACCCCATCCTCTATGTGGAGTGCCGCAACGAGGACCCGGACCTCTACGCCGCCTCCATCGCTCGCAAAGCAAGGCTCTCCGAGTTCAGCCACCTCACACCCGAAGAAGCCAGACTGAGCTTCGAGGACCGCATCGACCATTACCGTCTCATCTACAAACCACTGGATCAAGGCGAGGAAGCCGCCGTGCGCGACTACGTCGTGCTCGATTCACTCTCCAACAGAATCCTCGTGGAACACATCCGGCAAGACCCACCCTTCTACGCCGTCATCCGCGACCTCCTCGTCTCCGACTGGGTCAAAGGCCTTTGCCTGGTGCGCCACGGCGAGACAGAGCACAACGCGCAAAACCGCATCGGCGGGGACTCCGAGCTCACCGCCAAAGGCCGTCGCCAAGCCAGACAACTGGCGGCGCATTTCCGCGACAAGCACATCGCCTGCGTCGTCACCTCCACCCGCAAACGCACCCGGCAGATGGCGGACATGCTGCTGGAGGGACGACCCGAAGTGGAGCGCTACACCCTCTCCGAGTTCGACGAGATTGACGCCGGCCTCTGCGAAGGCCTCGCCTACGAGGACGTCAGGCGTCGCTTCCCCGAAGTGGACCGCGCCCGCCGCCAGGACAAATACCACGCCGCTTACCCCCAAGGCGAAAGCTACGCCACCCTGAAAGCGCGGGTGGAAAAGGGCGTGCGCAAGGCGCTCTACCTTTCCGGGAACGCCACGTCCCTCGTCATCATCGGCCACCAGGCGGTGAACCGCATGATCCTCGCCGACTTCCTCTTCCGCCGCGAGGAAGACTTGCCCTACGCCTTCATCCCCCAGGACCGCTACTTCCACATCGTCTCCACCCAAAGCCGCAAGCTCGTGGAGCTTCTGGAATTCTAGCGCATCGTCGCGCAAGCTGCGGGGGGCTTGACGACGAGTCCGCTGAAAACACCGGAACATGCGCAGACGCCGTCCCTTCGGCGCACCCATGAAAAAAGCCCCCGGGAGCGGGGGCTTTGTGGAAGCGCGACAGGCGCGGCGTTTATTCCTGCGGGATGGGGATGGTGCGGAAGAGGTTGTTGCCGCGGCGCTTGATGAGCGCGATGACCACGCCTTTCTCCTTGCCTTCGGTTTCGACGATCTCGTTGAAGGCGTCCACGGTGTCGATGGGCGTCTGATTCAGCTCCAGAATCACGTCGCCGGGAAGAATGGCGCTGTCGTCGCCGGGGGAGCCGGGCTCCACCTCGGTGACGAGGAGGCCGGCGACTTCGTCCAGGCCCAGCGCCTCCGCTTCCTGCGGGTTGACAGGCTTGAGGGAAAGACCGAGCGCGGCGGGGGCGCCGTCGCCATCCTGACCGTCCATGGGGGTTTCGCCGCGGGCCAGGGCTTCGCTGTCGCGTTCGCCCAGCGAGACGGTGATGGTGCGGATCTTCTCGTCGCGCCAGATGGTGAGCACGGCGTTCTCGTCGGGCTTGATGGCGGCGATCTTGCGCAGCAGCTCGTTGGTGTCCGCCACTTCCTCGCCGTTCACGCGCAGGATGACGTCGCCGGTCTTCACGCCGGCTTCGGCGGCGGGTTCGCCGGGCATGGCGTTGGCCACCAGGGCGCCGCGGGGTTCCTCAAGACCCAGCGCCTTGGCCATGTCCTTGTCCACGTTCTGGATGGAGACGCCCAGCCAGCCGCGGCGGATCTTCTTGCCGGTCTGGAGCTGTTCGATGATGCGCTGCGCCATGTTGGAAGGCACGGCGAAGCCGATGCCTTGCCCGGCGGCGACGATGGCGGTGTTGATGCCGATGACTTGTCCCTCGAGGTTCAGCAGAGGACCGCCGGAGTTGCCGGGGTTGATGGACGCGTCGGTCTGAATGAAGTCGTCGAAGGGCCCTGCGCCGATGATGCGGCTCTTGGCGCTGACGATGCCTGCGGTGACGGAGTGGTCCAATCCGAAGGGGTTGCCGATAGCCACAACCCACTCGCCGATCTGCATGGCGTCGGAGTCGCCGAATTCCAGGGTGGGCAGGTCTTCGTCGGGTTCGATCTTGAGCACGGCGAGGTCCGTGTCCGGATCGCGGCCGATGATTTCCGCAGTGTAGGTGTCGTCGCCGCCTTGCAGGGTGACGTTGACCTCGTCGGCGCCAGCGATGACGTGGTTGTTGGTCACGATGAAGCCGTCCTTGGAGATGATGAAACCGCTGCCCAAGGAACGCTGCTTGCGGGGCCGGCGCAGCTGCTCGCCGAAGAACTTCTCGAAGTTCTCGAAGAACTCGTCGAAGGGGCCTCCGCGGCGTTGAAACTGTTCGAAGAGCCGCTGACGTTCGCCGGGTTCGACGACTTTGACGGTGTTGATGTTGACCACGGCGGCGCCGGCTTTCTCGGCCAAGTCCGTAAAAGTGGGCAGCTGGGCATGAGCCGGTTGGGTCAGCCAGAGCAAAGTGATCAGAAAAGCCAGAGCCACGGCTGACGGGGAGGCGATACAACGCCCGAGGCGTACGCGATACATGATTTCTCCTTGCTTGAAAACTGAAGTGAGCAATTCCCCTTGTACCAGATGCGGCGGGTTCCGTCCCCGGGGAACTTCAGGGGGGAATTTCGGCTGCGATGGAGCGAACGGTAGCCGCGCTTTCTTGCCGGCGCATTGCCAAGCCATGAACTTTTGGTAAAAAGATTGCGGGGTAAGCGAGCTCATGCGAACTCCTCTGCGTCTTCGTCCACTGGCGCAGGGGCTGCAGCAGGCGGCTTGGGGAACCGTAGCGTGACGACGAGGCCCGGCGCGTTGTCCGTCAGCATCAGGGCGGCGCGATGCAGTTTGGCGACCGCCGCCACCAAGGAGAGACCCAGCCCGGCCCCCGGCGCAGAGCGGCTGGACTCAAGACGGTAAAAGCGCTCCAGCACGCGTTCACGGTGGGGCTCCGGCACGCCGGGGCCCGTATCGCGCACCTCGCAGACGGGACGGCCTTCCTCCAGCCGCACCGTCAAGGTCACGGCGCCGCCTTCCGGGGTGTACTTCATGGCGTTGTCCAGCAGGTTGGCCAGTGCTTGGGAGAGCAGGTGGCGGTTGCCCAGCACCATGGCCCGGTCCGTCAGATGGGTGCTGAACGCAAGGCCTTGCTCCTCCGCCAGGGGCTCATAGAGTTCCGCCAGGTCGCGGGCGGCCACGCTCAGATCAAAGAGCGTTTCGTCGCCGCGGCGGGAGCCGGCTTCCGCTTGCGCGATGCGTAGCAGAGCGTTGAAGGTGTGCAGCAGCTCGTCCGTCTCCTGGATGGAGTCCTCGATGGTGCGGCGCAGGGTCTCTGCGTCGGGGGCGCCAAGGAGGGAGACTTCCAGCCGACCGCGGATGCGGTTCAGCGGGGATCGCAGATCGTGGGCGATGTTGTCGCTGACTTCGCGGAAGCCGCGCATGAGCCGTTCGATCTGGTCGAGCATTTCGTTGACGTTGAGCACCAGTCGGTCGAATTCGTCGGCGCTCTCGGTGGATCGTGCGGAGCCGGTAAGGGGGATGCGCCGGGTCAAGTCGCCCCGGACGATTTCCTGGATGGCGCGGTTGATGACGTCCAGCCGGCGCAGCATGGAGCGGCTCATGAACAGTCCGCCCAGCAAACCCAGCACCACGGTGATGGCCAACCCCCAGAAGAGCGAGTCCATGATCATGGACTGAATGCGCGATTTCTCCGAGGTGTCGCGGCCCACCAGCAAGTGGAAATTGCCCCGCAACAGGAAGTGCCGCGCCGTGGCGGTGCGGGCGGGGCCGCCCTGGTCGTCCTCCAGATGAAAATGGATCCAGCCATCGTCCACTTCCGCGGCGTTGGGCCATTCCTCCAGATTGCCCGCCAGGGGGTGCAGCCGGGCGTTGGTCAGCAGGTAGAGGCTGTCTTGCGCTTCGTTGACTTGCACGCGTTCGTTGATCACCTGGATGAGGCCCGCCAGGCCCAGCAGTTCGTAGCGTTCCCGCAGACCCTGGATCTCCGCGTTGATGGTGGCCAGGGTCTGACGCTCCATGAACCCGGCGGTGGACCAGTAGATGAACGCGAAAAGCACCAACGCCGAGGCGCTGAACAACAGCAGATACATGAGCCCCAACCGGAACGTGGAGGAGCGCAGCAGCGTCAGGGAACTCACGAGGCGATCATTCGGCTTCGCGCAGACTGTAGCCCACGCCGCGCACCGTCTGCAGGAGCGGTTTCTCGAACCCTTTGTCGATCTTCTGGCGCAAGCGCGAGATGTGCACGTCGATGACGTTGGTCTGCGGATCGAAGGCGTAGTCCCACACGTTTTCCAGCAGCATGGTCCGGGTGACCACATGGCCCGCGTGGCGCATCAGGTATTCCAGCAGAGCGAACTCCTTGGGCTGCAATTCCACGGTCTTGTCGCCCCTGGTCACCCGCCGCGCGATGAGGTCCATTTCCAGATCGGCGACGCGCAGCCGCGTCTCGGAGTGTTGATCCTGCCCGCGCCGCAAGAGCGCCTCCAGCCGGGCCAGCAGTTCGGTGAAGGCGTAGGGCTTGGTCAGGTAGTCGTCGCCCCCGGCGCGCAGGCCGCGCACCCGGTCGTCCACCTCGCCCAACGCGCTGAGGATGAGCACAGGGGTGTTGTTGCCGGCGGAGCGCATGGTTTTCAGGATGGTCAGCCCGTCCACGCTGGGCAGCATCCGGTCGATGATCACGGCGTCGTAGGTTTCCCCGGCCACCTTGTAGAGCCCTTCCTTGCCGTCGCCCACGTGGTCCACGGTGTAGCCGCTCTCCTTCAAGCCTTTGGAGAGATAAGCTGCGGCCTCCAGGTCGTCTTCGATGATGAGCAGTCGCATGGCGTCCTCGTCGCGTTCAGGATGACGTCGGACTCGGCGTGGAGTCGACGCGCTCCATCATACAGCAAAGTGCGCAGGGTTGGGAAGCGCAGGGGTCTGCAGCCGACCTCCTGCCGTCGCGCCGACGCCGCAGACGAGCAATACGGGTGCGCCATCCTCCGCGCACAGCCCGCGCTACGCGTGCTACAATGGCAAGGATTGCGCCGTGGCGTTGGCGGCGGGGGGGGGCGGCGGCAATTCGTCCACGGTCAGGAAGCGACCTTCATACAGGAAGGTGACGTCGCGCACGTCGCCGTTGAGGCCGAAAAGGATGGTCAGCGAGCACGGCGGGGCGGCGTTCGGCTGGTCCGCCGCGAAAGCCGGCGTGGCGGTGATGGTGGAGAGCTCCGCGAGCACAAGGCGGGAGGCCGCGCCCCCTTCCCGGCGGTAGATGACGGGCGTCGGCGCGAGCCGCAGAAACGCCGCAGCCAAAGCGTTTTCCTCCGCAAGACGGGCCAGCAAGGTAGGGGAGGGCCGCTCGTACAGGTGGCTTTCGTCCGAGAGGCCGCTGACGAGACTGAACCCGCGCGTCTGCACCGTGGTCTCCGTCTCCAAGACAACCTTCCAGTAGAACGGCGCCAGCAGGTCCGGGGACATGCGCAGGGTCGCGCCTTCCAACATGGCCGGGGGCGTCGTGGCGACGACCTGACGGGCTGCCCACGTCTTCACCCCCCACATCCCCGCAGGGTAGAGCAACACAAGCGCCAGGGCGACGCGCATCATCACGCCGGCGGTTTGCTTCGTCGCCAGGCTCACACCCACCAGCCCGGCGAGCGCCGCCAGCAAAACGACATCCACATGCGGCAACGCGGCCAGCGCCACGCGCTCGTCGCGCAAAGGACGCAGCGGCCACGCTCCGACAATGGAGAAAAGCCCGTGGTAAAGCCGCAGCGCCACCGCAAGCAGCAGCGAGACGAAAAGCGTGCGCCAGCCCAGCCCCTTCAGTATGAACGAGCCCGCCAACGCCAGAACCAGCGCGATGCCCACGCCGCCGGCCGCCGTATGCAGCCAGCCGTGGTAGTGGTTCAGGAAAGCGAGCGGGGTGAAGAAGGCGGCGAGCCACTCCAGGGAGGGCGTCAGCGTCGCAAACCCGCACAGCACACAGAACCCCACGCCGGCATGGAGGCGACGACGCGCGGCGCCGCCCAGGGCGAGGCCGCTCAGAAACGAGGTGACAGGGTCCATGCAGCGCGATGTCCTTGACGCAGTGAAGACGCCACAGCAGGCCTCTCGACCGAGCGTGTCGGGGCAGGCTCGCGACAATCTCCAATGAAGTGGCGAAACTGCATGATACCAGGGGCGCGGGCGCGTGTCCACTTGTTCCATGCGCGCATGTCCTGCTGGATGAACGTATGCGCATTCGCTGACATATCGACATGGACACATACCCTGACGAGTCAGCCGACCTTCCTGGAAGGAGGCCAAAGCGTCGGCGCGCCGCGGCCCTTCAGGAGGGGGGGGCGACGCGCCGGAAAACGGAGCGAAGGGGAACGGCGGGGGATGCGCCCCGGTCAGACGGTGCGGCTCTCCGAACGGCAATCGCCGCAGCAGAAGACCACGCCCTGGGGAGACGGCTTCGCGAACAGCCGGCGGGTCAGCCGACCGCAGCCATCTTCCTGACACGTCAACCAGTGGCGTTTGCCGAAGACATTGAGCGCGCCGGTATGCACCTGGATGGGCCGGCGTTCGCTTGTGGAGTCGGCGCAGCTGGCCACATGCAGCTGGAAAGAGCCGTTGCGCACGGCCTTCACGCGGAAGGAGCCGCCTTGGCAAGTGGGCAGCTCGGTTTCGAATTCGCCATAAAAATCCGGGGGCAGCAGCTCGATAAGCCGGTTCAGATCCAAGGCCTGCAGCGGGCTGGATTCGACGGCACGGGTCGTGGCGCGCATGAGGGGCTCCCTGGGTGATCTGGGGGTGACGAAGCAGCGTCCCGCCGAGTCTCGCCGCAGGATCGTGTGGATCCGCAAGGACTCCGGGACGCCGTGGCCGAGCGCATGCGCACGGCTTACCGTCCATCACCATACACGATCAACGCGCATTTGATTGACAACAGCGTGACATTTGCGCCACTGCGCTAACCTGCCGCAACGCCCGCAAAAAATATGCAGCTTTCTATGGGTTGAAAGAATGTTCAGTTTGAATGGGATGGTGGCGCGGCCTCAGCCGCCGCCTTGGGCCAGCGCCTGGGAAGCGAGCTCCGCCGCCATCTCCGGCGTCAGCGCGCGCATGCAGGCATGGTGCTCTGGGTGGGTGCAGACGGCTTCATCGCAGTGGGCGCGGCAGGGGTAGAATTGTGTGACGATTCGATGACGCGAAGCCGTCAGCGGCCACGGCCCTGTCTGCTCCGGCTTGGAGGGCCCGAAGAGCGCCGCCACAGGCGTCCCCATGCAGGCTCCAAGGTGCATAGGTGCGGAATCATTGCAGATAAGAAGGTCGGAGTGGTCGATGACGCCCGCCAGTTGGCGCAGGCTCAACCGACCCGCCAAGGAGACGGCGGGGGCGCGCATACCCGATATCACCCTGTCGGCCAAGGATGTCTCTGCTGGCGAACCCAGCACCGCCACAGGCAGGCCGTGCCGTGCGAAGAGCAAGTCGCATGCGGCCGCGAAGCGTTCCGCCGGCCACTGCTTCAGCGACATGCGGGAGCCGGGATGGCAACAGAGAAAGCCCTCCGCCAGCCCCTTCGCGTGAAGCAAGGCGCGTGTTTCCGCGACCTCCTCCTCTCGCAGGGCGATGCGCCACGTGGGGCGCTCCTCATCCGTATCGGCGCCAAGATATCGTGCGATGTCCAAGTGATACGGGACACGGTGGTTCACCGTGGGGTGGGGGACGACGTCCGTCAGCAGGAACCCGCCGCCGCCCACGGCGTAACTCACCAGTCGGCGGCCGCCCAGGGGCCGCGCGACGAGCAGGAGTTCGCGCACATCGCCGCGGGCCTCGATGACGAGGTCGTAGCGGGGGCGCTTGCGTATCTCCGCGAGGGAAGCCCGGAGCTCCCGCCAGGAAGCGCCATGGAACCACGGCGTCATACAGGGAATCGTCTCGTGGATGGAGGGGTTGCCCTCCAGCAGGGGGATGGCGCCCGGCGCGGTGCAGAAGTCGATGTGCGCGTCGGGAAAGCGTTCGGCCAGGGGGCGCAGCAGGGGCAGCGTCATCACCACATCCCCCACGTAGGCCGTGCGGATGACGAGGATGCGGCGGACCGGCGTCTCCGTGAGGAAGGCTTCCAGAGGCTGCGTGCGCCGCAGCAGTCGCGCCGGCGCTGTGAGGGCGTAGCCCATGGCGTCCACGGCGCGGGTCAGCTGGCGTTTGCGACGATTGAAGATGCGGTATTCCATGCAGTTCCTGACGATCAGCGGGAGGTTCCGGCGTCCAGCAGGCGGCCCGGTCCGAAGCGGTCCAGGAAACGCCACCAGCCTGGACGCGCCGCGATATGCGCCTGCAGCCATGCCGCGAACGCTCGGGCGGCGGCTTCCGGGTCGGAAGGGGCCAGGGACTCTCCGATGACTACGTGGAAGCGGCGGCCTTCTGCGGCGTCGCCTGTCTCCGCCGGCACGATGATGAGCGGCAACAGCGCGGCGCCGGTCTTCGCTGCGAGGGTGTAGGGCCCCGTGGGAAAGGCGTAGGGAACGCCGAAGAGCGGCAGCGTGACATGGCGGCCCAGCCGGCGCCCTGTGCCCACGCCATCCCCCGTGACCATCACGGCGCCGTGGTTTCTCAGATGGTTGAAAACCGGTTTGAGCAGACCGTCCGCGCGGACGATGTCGGCGGGAATCTTGCCCTCGTAGACCAGCCGCAGGCGGAAGGCCACGTGTCGGCCGATCCAGCTCAGGCCTTCGTCCGAGGGCAGGCCGATCTGCTGCATGGGATACCCCAGGCGCGCCAGCGCCACCAGAGGGACGTGCGCCGGCCCGAAATGCGGGTGAACCAGCACGGCGCCGCCTTGCGCCAAGGCCGCGTCAAGCCGTTCCAGGCCGTCGAAGCGGATGAGTCGCCGCGCAGCAGTTGCGTCCAACCGGGGGTAGAGGAAAATGCCGAGACGGTCCATATAGTGGATGCGCAGGAACTCCCGCGCCACGGCGTCCACCCGTGTGTCGGGGAGTTCGTCGGTCTCGCCTGTCTCGTTGTATTCGTGTGGAGCAGCGATCGTGGCGGTCGTGGGGGGGGGCGCGGTCGTCGTGGTCGCCAGGGTCGCCAGGGCCGGACGAACAGCCTCTCGCGCGCCGGAAGAGGCCGCTGCGTGCAGATCTCCCAGACAGCGCAACACGGCGAAGCCTGCCGCCGGGGGCAGTGCAGTCAGCAGCCAGCGCAAAGGATACCAGACGCCAAGCCGCATCACGTCCCGAGCGAGACTTTCGCGCACCTGCATGGCTACTTCCCCCTCAGCCGCAAGAGGAGATTCACCAGCCGTTCCAGATAGGCCGTGCGTCGTTGGGTGTAGTATCGCGGTTCGAGGAGATCGTCGTTCGGGGCGACCTGGCCGTCAGCAAGGGCGATCTGGTGGAGGCTCGTGTGGGGTTCCACGCGCAGAGAGTTGAGTTCGAAGTGGACCTTGCCCCGCAGCCGCCACTTGGCCTGCACGATGAATCGCGCCATCTCCAGGAAGGCGGTGAGGCTTTGCCCCGGCGGGTTCTTGAAGAAGTTGTAGCTGAGCTCGAACCCCTCAGGACGGGCCGCGATGGTGGACGCCGCC
The DNA here is from genome assembly GCA_964455395.1 of uncultured Desulfovibrionaceae bacterium. Classification (GTDB taxonomy): domain Bacteria; phylum Desulfobacterota; class Desulfovibrionia; order Desulfovibrionales; family Desulfovibrionaceae; genus CAYVWB01. Next base: position 7,286 of record CAYVWB010000004.1, on the reverse strand, counting down.
TCGTACGCCGCGAGGATCTCCCGTTTCGTCAAGTGCTTGCGCAGGGCTTCCAGGACATCGTCGGAGAAGCCGTCCGGAGAGAGGATGACGTTGCGACAGCCCGCTTCCAGCGCGAGCTCCAGAAAATCCGAGGTGAGCTCCCGTTCGGAGAACCACGCCGACCACCGCAGCCGCACATCCCGGCGCACCATGGCTTCGCAGACGGCGCGGGCGTGGTGCGCCGGCGCATTGAAGATGGAGTCCGTGAAAGTGAAGCTCGTCACGTGATGGTCCTCGGCGAGTCGGGCCAGTTCGTCCACCAGGCGTTCGGGCTCTTTCAGCCGGCAGCTGCGGCCGTTCAGGAACCCGTAGGGACAGTAGACGCACGCCATGCCGCATCCCCGCTTGGACTCCACCCCCACGGCCTCCGGCCGGGCCCGGTAGTCGGCCAGGTCCACCACGGTCATGTCCGGGGGCGGGGTTGCAGTCATGTCCACCTTGGGGCCCTCGCCGGTGAAATGGACCATGTCGCCTTCGCGGTGGAAGAGCTGGGGGACGCGCTCCCAGGGCGTGGCCTCGGGCGCAGCGAGCTTTTCCAGCAGCAGAGGGAAGGCGTGTTCACCCTCCAGAAAGACGCCGTAGTCGATGCGGGGTTCGCGGCGCATGATGGTCTCGGCGAACATGGAGAACCCCGAGCCGCCCACCACCAGGGGCGCCCGGGTGTGTTCCCGCACGGCGGTGAGCAGTTCACGGAAGAGGGCGTAATAGAAGACGACCACGCGCTTGTTGGTGGAGTCGATATTGCGCAGGGAGACGCCCACCACCTCGGGCGCGTGCGCTTCGATGGCCGCGGCCAGGGCCGGGCGATAGTCCGCATGCAGACCGGCGATGTTGGGATCGAAGCCCGACACCTCGTGACCGCGCGAAACAAGCGCCGCCTTCAAGCAGGCGAGACCCATGGGAAAGACCGGCGGCTCCGAGCCGCCGAGATAGGACTGGATGAGCAACACACGCATGACAAGCCTTGAGCGAAGCGATCGGCGCAGAGCGCTGCGTTTCAGGATGCGGGGGAAGCCGGCGCCGTGTGGCCGGACTCGGGCGGCGGGCCGTGGCGCAGCCGCATCAGCAGTCGTTTGCCGCGGCGCAAGCCGGCGTAGAGCGCGGCGATGGCCGGCTTGAGGGCGTCGCTGCCGAACACGGCCGCCACGGGGGGGCTCACGGCGGCGCGCAGCAGCCAGCCGGGCATGCGGCCTCCCTTGGCCATGGCGATGAGCAGGTTGAAGTAGCTGGGTTCGCGCATGGCGTAGCTCTTGGTGTAGACGTCGCGGCGTTCGTCGGCGAGCAGACCGTCCGCCGCGGCCATTTCATGGAGCTGGGTGCCGGGGTACAGCACCAGGGAGAAGGGCTGCAGTCCGAAGGGCTTGGGGATTCGTGCAATGAAGCGGATGGAGGCGATCTTGTCCTCTCGTGTCTCGTAGGGCGTGTCCAGGATGAAATCGTAGTTGGGCGGCCGCAACACGTCCTTGTATTTGTTGATGACGCGCATGGCCCGGAGCATGGCCTCGTTGTGCATGGCCTTGCGGTTGAAGAGCGCCTGGATACGGGGGCTGCCGCTCTGCACGCCCATCTGCAGGTAGACGAGGCCGGCGTCCACCAGCGCGTCCAGCTTGGCTTCGCTCATGGTCAGCGGGCTGGCGAGGCAGGTGAACGGCAGGCCCACCCGCGCCTTGTACGCAGCGCAGAATTCCTGAATGGCCTCCTGGCTGCGACCGAAAAAGGCGTCGTCCGAAATCCAGATGAACTCCACCCACGGCATGGTCGAGCGGACGGTTTCCAGCTCCTGCATGACGTGCTCCGTGGAACGCCACCGCAGGTAGCCCCGCGGTCCGTAGAGCCGCTTCACCGCGTCGTTGATGCAGTAGGTGCATTTGTGGGGGCAGCCGCGGCCCGTCATGGTCTGATACCCCACCATGCCCAGGGAGGATGCCACGGTGCCGGCGGCGAGCTGCGTCTGCAGGCGCTCCAGGGTGAAGGGGACCATGGCTTCAGCCGTGGCGAGCCAGTGGTCCTCGCAGGAGTAGTCCGGCGCGGGGTATTCGTCCAGATTCCGGGTGAGAGATCGCGGCGCGTTGACGATGGGCTCCCGCACGACGCCGCCTTCGCCGTCAGGCAGGGTCTGCATGGTCCAGATATTGGGAATGGCCGTGGCGTCCACGGCGGCGTCGCCTGCGCCGAGCGCGCGCGCCAGCTCCAGCATGGCTTCCTCGCCATCGCCCTGGCAGACGTAGTCGGCGTGCTCCAGGCACTCTCCCGGCCGGATGGTGGGATGCACCCCGCCCCAGACAACGGGGAGCGCGGGGTGCCGCGCTTTCACGGCGGCGGTGAGTTCGCGGGCATTGTCGAAATAATTGGTCATCAAACCCACGCCCACGAGATCGGCTTCGGCGCAGAGCGCAGCGACGTCATCCAGCACGGCCTTGGGGTAGCGGGGGACGCCCTCCATGAGTTCGTCGCCGAAGGGGTCCGGCGTGAACAGCAGCCGCACCGCGACGCCGTGCGCTTTCAGGTGCGCCGCGATGGTGCGCAGCCCGAAAGAGGTGACGTCCGGGTAGGGTGATATGAGGACGACGCGGATGGGCATGAGTCGATGGCGTGCCGGCAATTCACGGTTTGCGCCTGGAGGGAGAACAGGCTAGGGTGCGCACTCGCCTTGGCGCCTGGCCCCCTTTCATCCGGATGCTACGACAGCCGTGCGCATTTTACAAAAACTTTTTCCATCCGCCCCGGACCACAGGGTGGTGAAGGCCGTGGGCCTGGAGCCGCGGCCCGTCACCGTGCGGGAGGTCGCCATCCCGAGCCCGACCGGCGCGCTCCATGGCCACGTCCACGCGCCGCAAGCCTGCGGCCGGTACCCACTCACGGTGCTGGTTCCCGGCGGAGCCAGCCCCGGCGCCGTGCACGACGCGCCGGGCCACGCGGTCCATCTGCGGGCGGTGGATCTCGCGGCCATGGGTGTGTGCGTGCTCCACTACGACCCCTCGGGCCGTGGGAAAAGTCCCGGCGTGGAGGACCACTGGGGCCCCGTCCATCAGGACGAACTCGCGGCGGCCCTGCGTTTCGCGTTGGCGCAGCCGGAAGCCAACCCGGACAACGCCGGCGTCTTTTCCTTCTCCATCGGGGTGACCATCGCCGCGGGCGCGCTGGCCCGCCACGACCTGCCGGCCATCCGCTATTTGCTGGACTGGGAAGGTCCCTCGGATCGCTTCATCGCCACGAAACACGACACCCACCCCCCCTTGCGCGAATTCCCCACCACCAATGAAGCCTTCTGGCGCGACCGCGAGGCTGTCTCCTTCCTGCCGGCGCTCCCATGCGGCTACTGCCGCTATCAAGCTCGCACCGACCACGTGCAGGGCTCCGTCATGGACCACGCGACAGCGATGGTGAACGCGGCCGTGAGGCGCCCTGCCGAGGGCGTCGCCAATGACCTCGTCGATACGCCGTGGACACGGCTCAACGGCTTGCTGGTGCAGACGCCCTTCGAGGATGGAAGGGATCCCCGCTTCACGCGCGCCCTCGTGGAGGACGCCGACAACCACGCCGCCACCCTGGCGCGTCAGCTGCTCATGTGCCAAGGGCGTCTGCCCTGGCCGGACTGACGCCGCCGTCGGCGACAACGAGCCCGTCACAGGAACGCACCATGGTCCGCGACCTCTGCATCCGTCTCTACTGGGGGCCTTTCGCCCGCCTCGTCCAGGCCATGCCCATCGCCTGGACCTACGCCCTGGGCCGGTTTCTGGGCCGCGTGCTGTTCCACGTCGCGCCGGGACGCCGCGCTCGCTTCGCCCACGCCGCGCGCGTGGCCCTGGCCGCGCCAGCGCCCGGGGTCGCCGGGGGCGCCGAGGCTTCCATGAATTCAGGGGATTCGGGGGATTACGAGACAGCCGTCCACGCTGTCGTCCGCGACGCTTTCGAGCACTTCGTCCTCACCCAGCTGGAGACCCTGCTCTTCCCTGTGTTCTCGGCGAACACCATCGACGAAGCCACCGTCGTGGAGGGCCGCCAGCGACTGGACGCCGCCCTGGCCGAGGGCCGGGGCGTGCTCCTCGTCTTCGGCCACTACGGCGCCAACCAGATGATCATGCCGGCGCTGGGATGCCGCGGGTACGCCATGTGCCAGATCTCCGCGCCGGGCGACGCCCTCAACGAGAAGCTCCCGGACCCGGGCTCGGCGACCCGGCAGTGGGGACGGCGGCAACGCTGGAAACACGAGCTGGCCTTGCCTGTGGAGCATGTGAACATCTTCGGTTCGTTGAAACAGGCTTTCCGCTGCTTGCGGGATAACAGACTGCTGGGCATCGCCGCAGACGGCGGCGGGGGGACCCAGGCCGTGCCCGTGACGTTTCTGGGGCGACAGGCGAATTTCCCCGTGGGCGCGGCCTCGCTTGCGTTGCGCACGGGATGCGTGGCGTTGCCCTGCGCCATGGACAGAGATCCGCGCGGCCGTGTGGTGGTGCGAGTGGAGGAGCCCTTGGAGACGCCGGCCCCTGCCGCGCAAGGGGGCGTCAACGCGCACCGGGATCCGGAAGCCGTGGCCGCCTTCACCCGCGCGTTTGCTGCTCGCCTGGAACGGCATGTTCGCCGCCGGCCGGGCCTCTACGTCTCGTTTCTGGAGTTCCGCATGGCCATGGGCCCGCACGATCCCGTGCCCCTCTTCGAGGAGCCGCCAGCCCCGGCGTGAGGCCGTCAGAGCAAGGCGCGACGGCTGTCGTGGCGTTGCGGGGCGATTCCTCGGACCACACACGTCCTTGCCCCACGTCCCTGTTGACGTCGTTGTCAGGGGGATGAGGAGCGAGCGCCCTCTCGATGGCGCGCAGGCCGTTTTCGTCTGACCGTCGCCTCGTTCCGACATCGATCATGCGTGCTCCCGTCCGGGGAAGACGGCGTGGCCGCACCGCGCCCGGATCGCTGCGGGGGGCCGGTGTCCAAGCCATTGCAAGGAGCAGGGTCGCCACGACATCTTCCGTGAGCAGGAACGCCGAGGCCTCATGCTTTTCGGGAATCGTCCGAAGAGTGAGGAACCGCAGCGGCGTTTTCCTGATCGGACGCGCCGCCCACACTCGCACGGAGGTTTGTCATGCAGGGATGGAGACTGCTCGTACTCGGCGCATTGTTGGCCTGTTGCGCCTTCGGTGGGCTTGCCGGCTGTTACTCCATGGGCGCCGCCGCCGGCGCAACGGAGCGCGTCTTCAAGCAAGGTATGGAAGACTGGGAGGAAGGCTACCACGACGCGCGCTCGCAGTGAGCGGTCTTTTCCGGCGAAACCCTCCGACGCTCCATGGGGTCGCCATGGGCTTGCGCGCGCCGGTCGCCAAGGGATCCCCGAGTCGTGGGCGGAGGGATGGAGTTCGGCGCCTGGCAAGGGGAGTCCGCAAGGGCGAGAGCCTCACCACCGGGCGGCCAGGGGCATGCGCCAGCCGGAGCCGAAGGCCCGGTCCGTAATCTTCAGGCCCGGCGCCGCCTGACGCCGCTTGAACTCCGCGTTCTTCACCAACCGCGCCACGTGACGCACGGTGGCTTCCTCGAAGCCCTGGGCCACGATATGCCCCACGCTGTGGCGCTTCTCCACGTACAGTTCAAGAATCCGGTCGAGCACGTCGTAGGGCGGCAGGGAGTCCTCGTCGCGTTGGTCCGGCGCGAGCTCGGCCGAGGGGGGTTTCACGATGACGTGTTCCGGGATGATCTCCCGCTCGCGGTGGCTGTTCAACCAGCTGCAGAGACGGAAGACCAGCGTCTTGGGCGCGTCCGAGATGACGGCGAGGCCCCCCGACATGTCGCCGTAAATGGTGCAGTAACCCACGGCCAGCTCGGATTTGTTCCCCGTGGTCAGCAGCAGGCGACCCTGCTTGTTGGAGAGCGCCATGAGCAGATTTCCGCGGATGCGCGCCTGCAGATTCTGCGCAGTGACGTCCACGGCAGGGGCTGGGGGCGCGTGCTGCGCGTTGAAGACCTGGGCCAGGGCGTCGTCGAAGGCCGTCATCAGCGGCGCAATGGGGATGGTTTCCGTGGCGACGCCCAGGTTCACGGCCAAGGCGTACGCGTCGTCCAGGCTGCTCTGGCTGGAGTACGGCGAGGGCATGAGCACGCCGAGGACGTTCTCGTGACCGAGAGCTTCCACCGCCACCGCCGCGGTGAGGGAAGAGTCGATGCCGCCGGAGAGGCCCAGCAACGCCGTGGTGAATCCGGACTTGCGGGCGTAGTCGCGCAGACCCAGGGTAAGCGCACGGAAGGCTTCCTCTTCCGGAGGCATGTCCGGGGAGGGCGGTACGGCGCCCAGGGGCGCTTGCGGCTCCACCACCAGCAAGGCCTCCTCGTAGGCGGGCGCGCGCGCCGCGAGCTGGCCTGCCGCGTTGACCATGAAGCTGCGGCCGTCGAAGATGAGATCGTCGTTGCCGCCTACCTGGTTGGCGAAGCAGATGGGCGTGGCGTACTTCTTCGCCAGACACCCCACCATTTCCTGTCGGAAAGCTTGTTTGCAAAGCGTGTAGGGTGAAGCCGAGAGGTTCACCAGAATGTCCACGCCCTTGGCGTCCAGGGCCTTGATGGGATCGCCGGCGTAGTTGGGCCGGGGCCAGAAGTCCGGATCGTTCCAGATGTCCTCGCAGATGGTCACGCCCACGCTGCGGCCGTCCAGTTCGAAGCGGTCCGGCTCGGGCGAGGGCTCGAAGTAGCGCGCTTCGTCGAAGACGTCGTATGTGGGCAGCAGGCTCTTGTGGAAGAGCGCCGCCACAACGCCTTCACGGCAGAGCGCAGCGGAGTTCCTGCAAGGCTTGCCCGTGGGGCCGTCGTTTGCCGTGGGCGTCCCCACCAGCAATGGCGGTCCCCCGGCGAGCTCCCGCGCCAGTTCCGCCACAGCCGCGGCGCAGCGTTCCAGAAAGCCTTCCTGCAGCAGGAGATCCCGTGGCGGATAGCCGGAGATCGCCAGCTCCGAGGTGACCAGCAAGGAGGCCCCCGCCTCGGCGCCGTGTCGGGCGGCGGCGAGGACGGCCGCGGCGTTGCCTTCCACGTCCCCCACCAGCAGGTTCAATTGCAGGAGAGCGATCTTCATTGGTCCGCCGCCGTGGCGTCGTCCTGCGGGACGGGCGTCAGCAGGAGCTTGGTCTCGGCAGGGCTCAGGGCGCCGTCGGCGTCCTCGTCCGCTTTGGCGAAGGCCAGTTCCAGAGCGGCGGGGAAGTAGACGCGCAGTTCCTCCCAGGTGACTGCCCCATCGCTGTCTGCGTCCACGTCCTCCACACGGAAGATGACGA
>CAYVWB010000003.1:71776-109955 GCA_964455395.1 uncultured Desulfovibrionaceae bacterium | reverse complement strand
ATGCTCCAGGCCGGCAAGCACCCCGGCAAGATCAACCTCACGGACGTGGACAACGGCGTCAACATCCTTCAGTACCTCACGGCGAAACCCGCCGCTGTCATCCTGAAGCACAACAACCCCTGCGGCGCCGCGTGGGACGTCGACGGCGTGGCCGTGGCCTTGGAAAAGGCCTTCCAGGCGGACCGCATCGCAGCCTTCGGGGGGACCGTGGTGGTGAACCGCGCCCTGGACGCCGCCGCCGCCGAGCGCATCAACGCGGCCTACTTCGAAGTGGTGGCCGCCCCGGCGTTCGATCCGGGAGTGGTGGATACGCTCAAGCAGCGCAAGAACTTGCGCATCCTGGAGATTCCCGCATTGGCCGACCTCGCCTTCATGACCGACGCGCCTTTCCTGGATATCAAGAGCCTGTGTGACGGCGGCTTGGTGGCGCAGTTCTCCTTCATCAACCGCATCCGCACCGCGAACGACTTCCTCCCCGCCGAAGCCGAGAAGGATGGCGTTCATTTCGCGGCCCGCGCCCCCGGCCCCCGGGAAGCCGAGGACCTGCTCTTTGCCTGGGCCGTGGAAGCCGGCGTCACATCCAACTCGGTCATCTTCGTCAAAAACGGGGCCACCACCGCCATCGGCACCGGCGAGCAGGACCGCGTGGGCGTGGTGGAGATCACCATCGCCAAGGCCTACACCAAGTTCGCGGACCGCCTCGCCTACGCCCGCGCAAGCCTCTCTCTCTACGAGCTGAAAGCGAAAGCCGCCAACGACGCCGACGCCGCCAGGACCCTGGCCGACATCGACGCCGAAACCGCCCTGGCTCAAGGCGGGCTCGCCGGAAGCGTCCTCGTCTCGGACGGCTTCTTCCCCTTCCGTGACGGCGTGGACCTCGTCCTCGCCCAAGGCGTCACGGCCATCGCGCAGCCCGGCGGCTCCATCCGCGATCATGAAGTCATCCAGGCCGTGAACGAAGCCACGCCCCAGGCGGCCATGGTCTTCACCGGACAGCGCTCCTTCAAGCATTAAGGCTCCGCCTTTCATGCAGAGCTCCTTCCCCTCACACCGAACGAACGGCCCGCCGCGCCCTTGCGGCAGGAGCTGAGCTGGCCATGGCTGCGCGCGTGCGTTACCCGGGACCCGGCTGTGTGGTGGAGTTCATGCAAGGGGGCAAACCGCATCTCGCGTTCGTGGTGGGCGAGAAAAGCGGCCGGCTGAAGCTGTTGACCGCCACCAGCCGGGAGATGAACCACAAGCTGGACCGGCTGTTGCCGTGGGCCGGCCCCCAGCTGGACCCAGCCCTTTCCCGCGGGGAGATCCTCGCTGCGCTGGCTGAACGACAGGCCCGACGCGACGCCCTGGTGGAGGGCGTGGACGCCATGGCGCTCTGGGAGCTGGCGCAAGGCGAACTCCCCCGCGCCGAGGTGGAGTGGTTCGCCGAGATCCTCTGGCAAGGGGACGAAGCCCATGACCCGGACCGCCTCGCCGCATTGGGACGCGCCTTGCTGGAGTGCAAGTCCCACTTCAAACTCATCGCCCCGACCTTCGAGATCCATCCCGCAGAGAAGGTGGAGGCCCGTCTCCAGGAACAGCAAGCCGCCGAGGAACGCGAACGCCTCGCCGCCGAGGGCATGGAGTTCTTCCGCGCCCTCTGGGACGCCCGCAAGAAAGGCGACGTCCCCGCTCGGGACGCCGACGCCAGGGCCCAGGCCCTGACCCCCGGCGTGCGGCGGACGCTGGAGTCCCTCCTCTGGCGACGCATCGCGCGGCCGGATGATCAGGAAACCGAGTCCCTCTGGAAAGCCCTCACCCGGGGGCTGCCCACCTTGCCGGATGAACAGCGCATGCCCCTGTTGCTGGCGCAGTCCTGGGGGCTTGCGCCGGCGCATTACAATTTCCTGATGGATCAGAGCGACTACGCTCCGGGCGACGCGTGGAGCGAACCCCACGCCGACATCGTCGAGGCGCTGGCCGCTGCTGCCGAGGGAACCGTCCCCCCTGCATCTGCGCTCGGAGACGACATCGACCTCACGGTGTGCGCCGAGCGTCATGTCGCCCGCATGGCCCTGGGCGACGAAGCCGCGCTGGCCCCGCACGAAGAGACCTTCGCCGCCTTGCGGGAGCGGCTGGTGAGCGTGGACGACGCCGCCACACGCGACATCGACGACGCCTTCGCCGTAGCACGTCTCCCCGAGGGCGGCTTCCTGGTGGTTGTGGCGCTGGCGTGCCCGGCGTGCTGCTGGCCCTGGGGCGGCGAGCTGGACAAAGACGTCTTCCACCGCGCCTCCAGCCTCTATCTGCCGGAGGGCGTCAGCCATATGCTGCCGGAGCGACTGGGGGTGGACGCCTACAGCCTGACGGCGCAACAGTCCCGGCCGAGCCTGCTGCTGGAGATGCGTCTGGGCGAAGAACGCGGGGAAAACGCACACGGTGAGGGCGATGCGGCCCGCCCGGCACACGAAAGCGGCGTGTTGGCGTGTCGGTTGCGGCTTGCACGGGTGACCGTGCAGGCCAACATGACCTACGGCGAGGCCGAGGACGCCATCGAGCTGGCGCGCTCTCCCGGGGGAGCCGAACCCTCGAATCCTGACGCGCAGCCAAACCTTCGTCCCGGGCTGGACGCGCAGCTGGACGCCGGCTGGGAACTGGCCGAACAGTTGCAACGCCGGCGCATCCGCCGCGGAGCCGCAGTCATCAAACGTCCAGAACCGGAGGTCCTGCTGGAAGGAGAAGGCCACGCCCTGCGGGCCACCCTGACCCTGAAGGCGGAGACCCCCCGTGCGCAACTGCTCGTCAGCGAGTTCATGATTCTCGTCAACAGCGTTCTTGCGGATTGGGCCGCCGCCGCCGCCGTTCCCCTCTTCCACCGCGCGCAGGATATCGCCTTGCCCAAGGAGAGCGCCGGCGTCTGGAGCGAACCCCACCAGATCTACCACGTGGTGCGCGCCATGGGGCCCTCCACCCTGCAGACCAAGCCGGCGCGGCACGCCACGCTGGGGCTTGCGGCCTACGCTCCCACCAGCTCTCCGCTGCGGCGCTATGCGGACCTGGTGAACGAGGCCCAGTGCGTCCACACGCTGCTCCATGGCGAGCCCCTCTTCGACCAGACCGCCATGGAGGCCATGTTGCCGGCGCTCTCCGGCAGACTGGAGGCCGTGGGCCGCATCCAGCGGTTCAGACCGCGCTACTGGAAACTGCTGGCGGTGAAGCAGGCAGGGGACAAGGCCGAGTGGGAAGCCGAAGTGGTGGACGAGTCGCCCCAGCTGGTCACCACGGCCGCGCCTGCTCTGCAGATCTTCATCCGCGGCCCCCGTGCGCTCTTCGGCGACAAGATCATCCCCGGCCAGCGCTTCACGCTGCGGCTGGGCAAGGTGGACCCCCTCTCCAATCAGATCCATATACTCGAAGCGTGGGAGGCCCCGGAGTCCGACACGCACCAGGACGACTGGGCCGGCTGGGAGACCTAGCGCGAGCTGGCGTCAATCTCCGGAAGCACTCATCCAGAGCCGGCGAACGGCATACACGGGAGCATACGTATGGTCGGGCATCTTCTGCTGGTGATCGCGGCGTACCTGCTGGGGTCGGTCTCCTTCGGCGTGCTCGTGGCGCGGTTGACGCGCGGCGTGGACCCCCGCCTAGAAGGCAGCCGCAACCCCGGCGCCACCAACGTGGCGCGGACCTGCGGCGTCAAATGGGGCGTGGCGGTGCTCGTGCTGGATTTTCTGAAAGGGTTCGCGCCGGTCGCCTTGGCCGTGGCGACGCACGCGCCGTGGCCGTGGATCAGCCTCGTGGCTTTCGCCGCGGTGCTGGGTCATTGCTACTCCGTCTTCTTGGGGTTCAAGGGAGGGAAGGCCGTGGCCACCACCCTGGGCGTGCTGGCCGCCGCCGCGCCATGGCCCCTGGCGTGCGCCGCGGCGTGCTGCGTGGCGGTCATCGCAGCGTCCGGCTTCGTTTCGCTGGGCTCGCTGACGCTGGTCACCACCATGCCCCTCTGGTTGTTGCTGTTCGAGACGCCACGCTTCATCCCGCTTTCTCTGGCCATGGCGCTGCTGGTGTACTGGCGCCACCGGGAGAACATAGGCCGCCTCGTCACGGGACGTGAGAAACCCTGGCGCGCCAAGCGATCTTCAGGAGAAACACAATGATACGCAAGATACTCGTCCCCGTGGACCTGGGGCCCGGCACGACAGCGGCCGTGGCCATGGCGCAAGCGCAGGCCAAAGCCTTCGGCGCGGCGGTGGAGTTGCTGCACGTCGCTGCGCCGGAGCCGGACTTCGTCGGCTACGGTCCAGGTCCGCAGCACGAGCGTGATCGCCTTGCTTGCGACCTGCGCGCCGAGCGCGCGGCTCTCACCGAACTGAAGTCCCAGCTCGCCGCTGCAGGCCTGGAAGTGACGGAGCGCATGTACCAGGGGGTGCCGGAGCAGAAGATCGCCGAGGAAGTGCGCCGCGCAGGAGCGGATCTGGTGGTGCTGGGCCTCACCCCGCATTCCTGGCTCTACAGGATGTGGATTGGCGGCGTGGGCGAGGAGCTCTACCATAACCCACCGTGTCCGCTGCTCTTTGTCCCTGCACAAGCGCAGCCGCCGCAAGCGGAGGATGGCGAGGTGACATGGTGAACGCCGAGCAATCAAAACCGCAATGCGCTATGGCTGCGGTCTTTGTGTTCCGCATTGTTGTGGTTTTTGAAACCGCAATGCGATTGGGCTCTGTAAGGAGGCGCTTGAGCGTAGCGATCTGCGGTGTGGCGGTCCTTGTCGGGGTGTCTTTTCTGTCGATGGAGGCGCGCGCCGAGCTTCCGGCCGGTTCTGTCGAAGCGGCGCTCATCATGGATGTGGCGTCAGGCGAAATCCTCGAAGGCCGCGGTGTAGAGACGCTTATCCCGCCGGCGTCCTTGGCGAAAATCATGACGATCCATCTCGCTTACGAGGCGCTCGCCGAGGGCCGTGCTTCCTTGGAGGAGCCGATCGTCACACCGGCTGCGGCCACGCGGGTAGGTGGCGCGACACTTGGGCTGCAGCAGGGGGAGACGCTGACCCTCCGCCAAGCCGTGGAGGCTGTGGCGGTGTGGTCCGCCAACGACGCCGCTGTGGCGTTGGCCGCGCACTTGGCTGGCGACGAGGCGGCGTTCGTGGCGAGGATGAACGAAACCGCAATATCCATTGGGATGACCGCAACCACATACCGCAACGCCCACGGCATGCCCGCGCAAGGCCAGGTCACCACGGCGCTAGATACGGCAAGACTTGCGAGAGAGCACATCCTCCGTCATCCGGAGGCGCTTGCCGTGCACAGCTTGCGGACCTTCACGTTCCGCAACAAGACGTATGAAAACCGCAATACGCTGCTGGATAAATATCCCGGTGTAGACGGCCTGAAGACCGGCTACATCAAGGACTCGGGGCACTGCCTGGTGGCCACAGCGCAGCGTGGCGTGCGGCGGGTGCTCACGGTGGTGCTGGGCGCGCCAGGAGTGGCGACGCGCGACGCCGTGAGCAGGGATCTGTTGTCGCTGGGGCTGGCGCGGCTGCGTTCGATGCACACGCCTTGAAGAGCCGTGACGGTGTGGCGGGGGCGTTGCGCCGCAATGCGGTCGGCTTGCGATCGATGAGGCGTCTCAAAAAAGCCTACTTGGCCTTCTCGCGTAATATTTCAATCTGATTGATGATCCGCTGGAGGTATTCCGCGTAGTTGGAGACGAACTTCCGTAAGTTCGGGTCTTGCGATTCGTCCAAGCTCTCCAGGATGAACTGGCGCTGGTCCTGCAAGGATTCCGTGAAGGCCTCCAGCCTGTTCGTGACGTAGCGGAGCACTTGCGTGTAGTTGTCGTAGTTGCGGAAATCCGAGCGCTTGTAGAAGAAGATGATGTCGAGAATGGACTCCAGCTGAAGCTTCGTCTCAAAAAGCTTCTGCATGTAGAAGCTCGCCATGCGCGGGGTTATCTTGCCGGTTTGCTGGAGGTTGATGACAGCTTCCGTGAAGATGTTGATTTCCTCGTACAGAATGATGAAGTTGGAGAACTCCTTCTCCACATCGATCTTCTGGAACCGGGCGCATCCGTTCAGCAATGAAACCGCAAGCAAGACGCAAACGGCCGTGGTAAAAGCGCAACGAAAACCGCAATGGCAGCGCGGCATGGAGGCAGGGGTCGGGTGTGTGCGGCTCGGCATGGGGTTCTCCTGTCGCATCAAACCTAGGCTATTTCGCCTCGCTTGCCTAGGGGCGCTCCCGGGGGGGAAGCCCGGCGGGGAGCACGATACGGCGCCACCGATGCATCGGCCAGGGGCGCGGAGCGCGCTTTCCGTCGCGGGGTCACTCGTCAAAGCGCGTGAAGAGGATGGAGGCGTTGGTGCCGCCGAAGCCGAAGGAATTGCAGAGCACGTTGGCCACAGCGCGTCGCCGCGACCCATCCGCCAGGTAGTCCAGATCGCATTCGGCGTCGGGCTCTTCCAGGTTGATGGTGCCGGGCAGGGTCTCGGTGACCAGGGACATGACGCTGAAGACACTCTCCACGCCGCCGGCGCCGCCGAGGAGGTGGCCGATCATGGATTTGTTCGCGGTGATGGGAATCTCATAGGCGCGTTTGCCGAAGAGGGTCTTGATGGCGCGCGTCTCTGTAACGTCGTTCAGGGGGGTGGAGGTGGCGTGCGCGTTGATGTGCTCCACAGCTTCCGGGGGAAGCCCCGCTGTACGCAGGGCGCCGCGCATGGCCAGGGCCATGCCGGAGCCGTCCTCAGGGGGAGCGGTCATGTGGAAGGCGTCCGCAGAGGAGTGGAAGCCGCGGATTTCCGCGAGGATGTTGGCGCCGCGGGCTTTGGCGTGTTCCAGTTCCTCCAGCAGCAGGAGGCCGCAGCCTTCGCCCATGACGAAGCCGTCGCGGCCCTTGTCGAAGGGACGGGAGGCCTGCTGAGGCGCGTCGTTGCGGGTGGAGAGCGCGCGCATGGCGTTGAAGCCGGCGATGCCCAGGGGGGTGATGGTGGACTCCACGCCGCCGGAGACCATCATGTCTGCGCGGCCCATGGCGATGTCGGAGTAGGCGTAGCCCAAAGCGTGGATGCCGGATGCGCAGGCCGAGGTGGTGACGAGGTTCGGGCCTTTGGCTTCCAGTTCGATGGAGGCAAGACCCGGCGCCATGTTCGAGATGAAGAGGGGGATGACGAAAGGGGAGAGCCGGCGGGGTCCGTGTTCGTACAGCTTGAGCACCGTGTCTTCGAAAATGTGCAATCCGCCAAGGCCGCAGCCGACCACGCAGCCTGTCATCTCCTGGTCTGCGGGGGGGATGGCTTCCAGGCCGGCGTGCTCCAGAAGCATCTTGGCGCTGGCGATGGTGAAGCTGCAGAAGCGCTCCACCCGCTTGGCCAGCTTGGTGGGCATGTACTGCGCGGGGTCGAAGCCGCGCACATGGCCCGCGAATTTGGTGAGGTGTTGCGAAGTGTCGAAATGTTCGATGGGGCTCACGCCTGAGACCCCGGCCACCAGATTTTTCCAGCTGGAGTCCAAGTCGTTGCCGAGGGGCGTGACGGCTGCAAGGCCTGTAATGACGACTCGTCTCAGTGCCATAAGGGGTCCCGCTCGCAGGGGGTGGTGTGGCCTGGGTGAAGGGGCGTCATGTGCCCGCTTCGCCTGCAGGCGTTGATGGCGGTAGTAGACCTTGCCATGGCAGAAGTCAACCGGTCTGCAGCAGGGGCGCAGCTGCTTCGTCATCAGCGTGCAGCGCGCACCATCCAGGGAAATTTCTCCTGAGCGGACTGCAACGCGAAGGCTTCCACATCCTTGTACCACTCCGCGTACGACTTGACCAGCGATGCGCCGAGCGGGGAAAGGTCGTAGCCGGAGCGGTTGCCGGCGGTCTTCGTCACCAGGGGTTCGCCCAGGGCTTCTTCCGCCTTCTTCAGCTTGCCCCACGCGGCGCGGTAGGAAAACCCGAGGGATTCCGCAGCTTTCTTCAATGAACCCAACTCGTCCGTGCGACGCAGCAGCTCGGCGAGGCCTTTGCCGAAGAGCAGCCGAGAATCGCGCTCTATCCAGACGTTCAGTCGCAAGTAAGTTTCAGACATGGCGGAATCCTCCCATGGGCTGGAGAGTGGGCGCATACCATATAGCGCAAAAGCCCGTTCGTCAAAAAACTGCGCCACCATCTGGACAGGGAAATGCAGTTCAGCTAGCCTTTATGCGAGAAAAGGCATAATGAATGGCTTCACACCAACCAGGAGAATGCACCATGTCCCGCCTTACACTGCGCATCGTGACCGTCCTGCTGGCCGTCTCGTTGTTGGCTGGCTTCACCCCCGTCGCCCAGGCTGAGGAGAGCCTCATGATGGCCACCACCACCTCCACGGACAACACCGGTCTGCTGGACGAGCTGGCGCCCATGTTCCAGGAAGCGACCGGCATTGAACTCAAGTGGAGCGCCATGGGAACCGGCAAAGCCCTCAAGTTCGGACAGGACTGCAACGCGGACATCCTCCTCGTCCACGCCCCCGCCGCCGAAAAGAAATATGTGGAAGAAGGCTACGGCGTGGACCGCACCGAGATCATGTACAACGACTTCGTCATCATCGGGCCCTCTGCCGACCCCGCCAGCGTCAAGGGCAAGACGGTCAAGGAAGCCCTCGCCGCCATCGCGGAGCAAAGCGCGGTCTTCGTCTCCCGCGGCGACGACTCCGGCACCAACAAGAAGGAAATCAGCCTCTGGAAAGCAGCGGACATGGAAGCCCCGGATGCGCAGGACTGGTACGTCCAGACCGGGCAAGGCATGCTCAAGACCATCCTTGTGGCCGGCGAGAAGAACGGCTACACCATGACCGACCGCGGCACCTACATCAAATACGAAGCGGAACACGGCGGCGAGCCGCCCCTGGCCATCCTGGTGGAAGGCGACGAAGTGCTCTTCAACCAGTACAGCGCGCTCATCGTGAACCCCGAGCGCTGCGACGCGGTGAAAGTGGACAACGCCAAGGCCTTCATCGAGTGGATCACCAGCGACGCGGGCCAGCAAGCCATCGCAGCGTTCCGACTCATGGACAAGCAGCTCTTCACCCCCAACGCCAAGTAGGGGCGAGCGCGCACTGACGCACGAAGCGCGCGGAAGCCGGCCCGGCGTCGCCCAGCCTGGCCGGCTTCCGCTCAACCGTTGAGCACCGCCTCAAAGCGTGGACGCATGGGATACTTCGCAGACGGCTTCAGCACCGCGTTTTCGCTCATCATCACGGGCGACCCGGAGACCTACTCCGCAGTCTCGGCCACGCTGCAGGTCTCCATTCTGGCCATGAGCGGGTGCTTGCTGCTGGGCGCCCCATTGGGGTTCGCTCTGGGGTACTACCGCTTCCCCGGCCGCCGCGTCGCCAAAACCGTGGTGGATACGCTGCTCTCCTTGCCCACGGTGGTCATCGGGCTCATTCTCTATGCGTTCCTCACCCGGCATGGGCCGCTTGGTGAAATGCAGATGCTCTTCACGCTGCACGGCGTCGCTTTGGGGCTGGTGGTGCTGGGGCTGCCCATCGTCATCTCCCTGACAGCCACCGCCGTGGAGGGCATGGACCCCCGCTTGCGGCCCACGCTCCTCACCCTGGGCGCCAGCGACCGTCAAATTCTCCTGACAACCTTGTGGGAAGCGCGCTTCGGCTGCCTGGCTGCGGTGGTCACGGCGTTCGGCCGCGTGGTCTCCGAGATCGGCATCGCCATGATGCTGGGCGGCAACATCAAGTGGCACACCCGCACCATCACCACGGCCATCGCGCTGGAAACGGGCAAAGGCGAATTCGCCGAGGGCGTGGCCTTGGGCGTCATTCTCATGGTCATCGCCGCCAGCGTGAACCTCGCTCTGGTGGGCTTGCGCAGAAAGGCGGGGGGATGATGTCCCTCTACGAGCTCCGCGACGTGGCGCAAGTCTACGAAAAGCGGATGGTGCTGGAAATTCCCGCGCTGGACATCGCAGCCGGCGCCATCCTCGGCTTGCGGGGACACAACGGCAGCGGCAAATCCACCCTGCTGCGCATGCTCGCTTTCGTGGAGCGGCCTGCCCGCGGGACGCTGCGCTTCGATGGCGAGGACGTCACCCATGGCGCGTCCCTGGCAAAGCGGCGGCAGGCGTGCATGCTGGGTCAGGAACCTTTCCTCCTCACCCGCTCGGTGCGGGGCAATGTGGCGTATGGCCTGGAAATGCGGGGGGAACACGGTGTGACCGACAAGGTGGACGAAGCGTTGGAGCTGGTGGGGCTGCCCCCCACGAGCTTCGCGCACCGCAGCTGGAGCGCTCTCTCCGGCGGGGAGAAGCAGCGGGTGGCCTTGGCCGCACGGCTGGCGCTGCATCCCAAGGCCTTGCTGCTGGATGAACCCACCGCCAGCCTGGACGCCAAAAGCGCTGTGCTCATCAAGAGCGCGGCCTTCGCTGCCCGAGAGCGCTACGGCGCTGCGGTGGTGGTCTCCAGTCACGACAGCGCCTGGCTCGACAGCGTGAGCGACGCCATGGTGGAGCTCTACGAAGGCCGCCTCGTCGCTTCCCGATGAAGCCGGCTCCCCACATCTTTTTCCGATATTCTCGACTGCAGGCTGTTCTTTTTTTACCCGGAATGCGGTAGCATGATGCACAGGCGGAGCGTTCTTCGCCGGCTCTTTCCACCCGAGTTGCGCCGGACGGCGCGTGGGAGACGACATGCTGGAATTCGAAACCGCCAAGATGGGCGCGCAGCTGGTGCTGAAAACCCGCGGCCGCATGGACAACAAGACCGCTTCGGAATTCAACGACAAGATCGAGCGCATCATCGAAGTCGGTGAGAAGCATATCGTCGTGGACTTGAGCCGACTGGAATACATTTCCAGCGCGGGGCTGCGCGCCATCCTTACCGCCGGCATGCGGATGCGCGCCGTGGAGGGCGCCCTGGTCTTCTGCTGCATGACGGGCATGGTGAAGGAAGTGCTGGACGTGGCGGGTTTCGACGCCATGTTCCCCACATTCCCCACATTGAACGAAGCGCTGCAGGGCGCCTCCTCGTCCCCAGCCGCCTCGCAGTAGCGCCCCGCTTCGCGGTATGTCCGACGCCCACAGCCTTCGCCTCCCCGCTCGACAGGAGCGCTATGACGAGCTCATGGCCTTTGCGTTGGCGAATTCACCGCCTGCCATCCGGCCCAAGGTGGAGCTCGTCCTCGAAGAAGTGCTGCTGAACATCATGGACTACGCCTACACCCGCGAGGGCGCTCGCGCAGGCGCACAGGCCTTGCGCAAGCCCTCCGACGCCGCAGCGTCCACGACCTCACGAGACGGGCCCGCTCCTGCAGCCGACGGCGAGGTGGAGATACGGCTGGAGCCCATCCCCGGAGATGGCGCAGGGATCAATCCATCCCCCGGCCTGCGCGTGGTTGTCGTCGATTGGGGCGCGCCCTTCAATCCGCTGGCGCAGCCCGCGCCGGACGTGCAGTGCGCCTTGGACAAACGCAACGTGGGCGGGCTGGGCATCCTGCTCGTGCGCACCATGGCCAGCGACGTGCGCTACCAGCGCCGCGACGGCGCCAATGTCCTCGAACTGGAATTCGCCGAGCCCACGGCGCCGCCGCCCGAATCTCCCTGCTGAAACACGGCCCGCAGCGAATCGCGGGCCTGCGCGAACCGACGCGGCAAGGCTGGCCTGCAGCTGTGCGCCGAAGACCGGAGACGTCGGGGCGCCGCTGGCTTGTCGTGGGCCTGTCGCCGTTCTGTGATGGGTGATGGGGGGAGCCGGCGCGCAGCCAGTCTACATGAAAATAAGAGGCGCAGCCTCTTCCAGGGTGGTGATGCCCTTGAAGACCTTGGCGAGGGCGTCCTGCCGCATGGTGCGGTACTTTTTGGCGGCGGAAGCGCGGCGGGAGATTTCCTTCGAGGAGAGGTTCTTGATGATCATGTCCTGGATCTCCTCGTCGATGGGCAACACCTCGTATATGCCTGTGCGGCCCCTGAAGCCCGTGTGGCGGCACTTGGGGCAGCCGCCGCCGCGCAGGAACTTGACAGGACGTTTGAGCTTCAAGGCCTCCACCATGCGCTCGGGTGGTTGGTATTCCTCCAGGCACTCCTGACAGCTCTTGCGCACCAGTCGCTGGCCCACCACACAGAGCAGGGTGGACGCGATGAGGAAGGGTTCTATGCCCATGTCCACGAACCGAGCCACAGCGCCGGCGGCGTCGTTGGTGTGCACGGTGGAGAGCAGGCGGTGGCCTGTCACGGCGGATTCCACGGAGATCTGCGCGGTCTCGTGGTCCCGGATCTCACACACCGTCAGCACGTCCGGGTCTTGCCGGAGGATGGACCGCAAGCCCGAGGCGAAGGTCATGCCGGCCTTGCGGTTGAGCTGCACCTGGCGGATGGTGTCCACCCGGGTTTCCACCGGATCCTCCAGGGTGATGATATTGATTTCCGGATGGTCGATCTTGTTGAGCATCGAGTAGAGCAGGGTGGTCTTGCCCGAACCCGTGGGCCCCGTGGCGAGGATCATGCCGTAGGACTTGTTGCATGCGTCGTCCACGCGCTGCATGTCTTCGTGGCTCATGCCCAGGTCTTCCAGCCGCAGCACGCCTTCCTTCTTCATCAGCAGCCGCAGCACCATGTTCTCGCCGTAGATGGTGGGCAAGCTGGAAGCGCGGACGTTGACTTCCTTGGTCTGGACGTTGAAGGAGAACCGGCCGTCCTGTGGCGTGCGGGTGACGGAGATGTCCATGTTGGCGATGAGCTTCATGCGCGAGATGACTTGCATGAAGATGGACTTGGGCGGACCGGGAAATTCACGCAGAATGCCGTCCACACGAAACCGCAGGGAGACGCGGTCGCGTTGGGGGCTGATGTGCACGTCGCTGGCGCCCTCGCTGACGGCCTGGAAGAGGATCTGGTTCACCAGCTTGACCACGGGAGCTTCTTCCAAGGCGGCGATGGAGATATCCACCACGCCGTCCGGCGAGTCTTCCGAGGTCGTGTCCACCTGGAGCTCGTCCAGGGTGGTCTGCATGTCGCCGATGGTGGCGGACTTGCCGTAGTGCTGGTAGATGAGCTCGTCGAGTTCGGCTCTGGGCGCGTAGACAGGCTCCACGTCGAGCTTGAGTTCACGTTCCAGGGTGTCCAGCAGGCCGACGTTGAGGGGGTCCGAGGTGGCGACGTGGAGGAGGTCGCCCCGCTTCTTCAGAGGGGCGACGTGGTGCTTGCGGGCGGTTTCAGCGTCGATGTAGCGGGTGAGTTCGCCGTTGAAGGGATATTTCGCAGCGGAATATTTGTCGATTTGGAGCTGATTGGCGACGTACTCCATCAGCTCGTCTTCTTTCAGCTTGCCTTGATGGCGCAGGTATTCGGCCAGCTTGAGGCCGGACTTGCGCTGCACGAGACGCGCCGAGCGCATGTCGCCTGCGCCGCCGCCGAAGCTGGAAGGGGAGGGGGGTTGCGTCATTACTTTTTTCTTGCGTGGTGGTCTGGGCTACTCTATATCCAGGATATCGCGTCGTGGCCTTGCGTGGCGCTTGTTTCGTGAGCGCGCCGCGCCTGCGGACTGCATGCCAAGGCGGTTGCGCTGTCGGAAAGGCCCATGCCTTTGGCGTTTGCTGCGCCCCGTGTCCATGTCGTTTCGCATGTTCCCGCGTATGCTTTCGTACGCCGTGGACGCAATCCGTCGCCGCTTGCCCGGGCTTGTCGGGTCTTGCCGGGGCCGGCAGCTTCGCTCCGGGTGTCGCGAGCCGGCTAGATGGGGCCTGCTGCGCTGGTTGCGTCTGCTGCGCTGGTTGCGTCTGCTGCGCTGATTTCGTCTTCTGCGCCGGTTGCGTCTGCTGCGCTGATTTCGTCTTCTGCGCCGGTTGCGTCTGCTGCGCCGGGCCCGTTGGTGCTGCGCCTGCTCCTGCGAAAGCCGGTCGTAGCTGTGATCCCCCGATCCGTCAGCGCGGCCCTCACGCGTCTGTGCGTCATCGCGCTCCAGCGTCATCGCTGCACGCTTCCGCGATGTGGCTGAAGCGTGGTCGTCCAGGAAGGCGTCGGCGCGCGTCGCAGGGAACTGCTTCGAACCCCCGCAGCGCTGGATTCCCCGATACGCCGTGTCACGGGGGAAGACGCCGTATTGTTCCCGAAGCGCCAGGGCGCCGTCAAGCGGTTGTGCAACGCATCGTCAATGATGTATGTATGACTTCCGCGTCCAGCGCGCAACCCCAATCCGAATGAAATCCTTGCATACCAAGGGTACGGCAGGCAAGCGAGGCCACGGTCATGGCAGAGTCCAAGTCTGAAGCAGTCTACATCGACACGTTTTTCGCCCGACAGCCCATCTTCGACAGCAAGAAGGAGCCCCGCGGTTACGCGCTGCTCTATCGGCACAGCTCGGAAGCGGAATACGCCTCCTTCGACGACAAGGACATAGCCACCCTCACGGTGATCTCCAACGCCATCATGAGCATGCCCAAGGAGAACGCCCCCCGCCGCAAGCTCTTCATCACCTTCACGGAAGAGCCCGTGCGCCGCAAGATTCCCCTCGCGCTGCCGGCGGAGACCACCGTCATCGCCATTCCAGAGACCTTCACCAAAAACCGCGAAGTGCTGCAGGCCCTGGTCGATCTCAAGAAGGAAAAATATCAGATCGCGGTGAACGACTACACCGGCGACCCCAAGGCGGACATCCTCCTCAAGATCGCAGACTTCGTCTTCATCGACGTGCTCGACGGCGACCGCAAGCGCATCAAGGGGTTGGCGGACAAAGCTTTGCCGCACAAGTGCCTGCTGGCGGCCAAGCGCGTGGAAGACCTCACGCATTTCAACCTCGCCCACGACCTGGGCTTCTCGCTCTTCCAGGGCTTCTTTTTCGAGAAACCGGAGATAGTGCCCGGCCGCAAGCTTTCCTCCAACCAGATCTCCCGGCTCATGCTCTTTCGCGCGCTGGAGAAGGAGAACCCCGAGTTCGGCGAACTCGCGCAGATCATCGAATCCGACGTCTCCATCAGCTACCGGCTGTTGGCGCTCATCAACTCGGCGAGCTTCAGCCTGTCGCGCAAGGTGGACTCCATCAAGCAGGCGCTGGTGCTGCTGGGGCTGAAACAGGTGCGCAGCTGGCTCTGGCTCATCTTCCTTTCGGACATCACACCGGAAGAGAAGACCTCCGAATTGCCCTACCTCTCCGCCATCCGGGCCAAGTTTCTCGAACGCGCCGCCGCCAACCACGATGTCCAGAATCCCAAGCCGGAGAGCCTCTACATGCTGGGACTCTTCTCCCTGCTGGAGGCGCTGCTGGACATCCCCATCGACGACATCGCCGAGAACCTCCCCCTGGATGACGCCATCGTGGCGGCGCTATGCGGCGAGCAGAACCAGTACGCGCCATGGCTGGAGCTCGCCAAGCTCTTCGAACGGGGCGACTGGGGCCACATCGACGAGATCATCACCACGCTCAAGCTCGACCCCATGAACGTGGCGAACTCCTACGCCGAGGCCCTGGCTTGGGCCAAGTCCATCCAGGACGAGACCACCAAGACCTGAGGCCGCGCCACGCGCGTCAAAGTCCGGCTCAGCCCCCCGCAGTCCGCAGCCCCGTGAGACGGCGGCGCATTGCCCATCCCCCAACACCATGGTATGCCACACGCCGTGACCGTCCTGCTCCCCATTTTCCTCCTCATCCTGTTGGGATACGGCTTGCGCCGCGCAGGGCTCGTCGACTCCGGCTTCTGGCCGCAGGCGGAGCGCGTGACGTACTATGTCTTCTTCCCGGCGTTGCTCTTCGCCAACCTGGCCACAGCCAGTTTCGGGGAACAGGCCACGCTGTCCATGGCGGCGGCCATGGTCACGGGGGTGGTGGCCGTCACAGGCGTCACGCTGTTCATCCAGTCGCGTTCCGGTCTGGCCGGGCCGGCGTTCGCTTCCGTGTTCCAGGGAGCGATCCGGATGAACGCGTACGTGGGCATCGCCGGGGCGTCGGCCATCGCCGGCTCCATGGGCGTCACCTACGCGGCGGTGGTGTTGCTCGCCATGATTCCGCTCGTCAACTTCCTCTGTGTGCCGGTGGTGGCGCATTATGGCGCGCGGGAGGGCTCCTCTCTGAAAGGCATTCTGCGGGAGCTGGCGCAGAATCCGCTCATCCTCGCGAGTCTGGCGGGATTCGCCGTCAATCTGGCGGGGCCGCCCCTGCCCGAGACGCTGTACGAGGCCTTGCGGCTTGTGGGTCGTGCAGCGCTGCCCCTGGGGCTGCTGGCGGTGGGCGCGGGGCTCAACTTCCGCCACCTCGCTTCGGAGCGCCGCCGTATCCTGCTGGCTTCCGGTTTGAAACTGGCGCTGCTCCCCGCCGTGACCTTCCTGGCGTGCCGGCTCTACCAGGTGCCCGCGCCGGCGGACGTCATCGCGGTGCTTTTCGCTGCAGCGCCATCAGCTGTCTCCTCCTCCCTTTTCGCGCGGCAGCTCGGCGGCGACGAGGACCTCATGGCTTCCATCGTCACCGCACAGACCGTCATCGCCTTCGCGACGCTGCCCCTCACGCTCCATCTGGTGGATTGATTTCCCGACAGTCGCCTCGACGCGGCTCGCCCGGGAGACGTCGGCGCACCCCCTCTGATACGCCGCCTCGACCGGCGTCGGGCTGGCGGTTGCCGCGCGTCTCAGTCGCGAATGGGCTCCACCGCCTCGACCTGTCGGGGGTAGTCGGCCTCGGCGTAGGGTTTCACCAAGCCGTCCTCCAGCACCATGACGCGGTCGCAGAATTGTCTGGCCAGGCGCAGGTCATGGGAGATGAAGCAGTACGCAACGCCGTGCGCGCGGCGCAGGTCGTCCAGAAGATCCAGGACGCGGGCCTGCACGACCATGTCCAGGCTGGAGACGGCCTCGTCGAGGATGACGCATCGTGGCCCGGCCGCCAAGGCGCGGGCGATGGCGATACGCTGCAGTTGGCCGCCGCTGAAGCGACTGGGGTGCTTCATGGCGTCTGCGGGGCGCAAACCGACTTGCGTCAACAAGTGCACGATGCGCTCCCAACGCGCGGGACCGCGCAGTTTCTCGAAGTTGCGGAGGGGTTCCGCGATGATGGCTCCGGCGGTGAGCCGCGGGTTCACGGAGCCGAGAGCGTCCTGAAAGACCACCTGCACGGCGCGGCGTTGCTCCTTGTCCACGCGGAGACGGCCGTTCCGGTTGACCGTGGGCCGCCCGAGGATGTGCGCTTCGCCGGCGTCGGGTTTTTCGAGGCCGAGGAGGAGACGGCCCAGGGTGCTCTTGCCGCCGCCGCTGCGGCCCACCAGGCCCACGCATTCGCCGGGCTGGATGGCGAAGTCCACGCCGCGCAGGACGGGAGCGGCCTTGGCGCTGCTGAAAAAGCCGCCGCGCGCGTAGGCTTTCACCACGCCGCGGGCTTCGAGAACGGGCCCCGGCGTCCGGTCGTCGGGTGTTGAAGGCGATATGGTCATGCGCTCTGCTCCTGGGCCGTCACGGCGCCGTAGAGCCTGCAGTGCGCCTGCAGGAGGGCTTGCGTGTAGGGGTGCTGCGGGGTCTTGAAGAGGGCCTGGGCGTCTCCGCGCTCCACGATGGCGCCGGCGTGCATGACATGGACCGAGTCGGCGAGCCGCTCGATGACAGCGAGGTCGTGGGTCACCAGCAGCACGCCCATGTTTCGGGTTCGCACCAGCTCTTCCAGAAGGGTGAGGATCTTGCTCCGTGCGATGAGGTCCAGGTCCGTGGTGGCTTCGTCGGCGAGGAGGAAGGGCGCTTCCAGGGCCAGGGCCAGGGCGATCATCACCCGCTGCAGCATGCCCCCGCTCATCTGGAAGGGGTAGAGCGGGAGGATGGCGTCCGGCGCGTCGAAACCCACTTCGGCCAGGGCTGCGCGCCAGCGTGGCTTCCCGTTCTCGTGACGGGATACGCCGTGGGCCGCCAAGGTCTCGCGGAAATGGGCGGCGATGGAGAAGAGCGGGTCGAAGCAGCTCATGGGGTTCTGGAGGATCATGGCCGCCCGGGTTCCCCGGACCTTGCGCGCTGCAGCCTGGCGACGCGGCGTCAGGGGCATGGCGACGCCATCCAGCGTCACTGCGCCGGCGGCGGTGAGGTTGCGCGGCAGAAGGCCCAGCACGGCTTGGCATGTGAGCGACTTGCCCCCGCCGCTTGCGCCGATGAGTCCGGTGACGCGGCCGCGCTCCGCCGTGAAGCTCACGCCACGCACGATGGGCTGCACGGCGTCGCTCCGGGACCGCCAGGTGATGGTGAGATCCTGCACATGGAGGTAGGGCGTGGTCATGCGTTCGACTCCGCGGGTCTCTGGATGTGTGGGGACAGGGAAGCGGCTGCGTGGGCCGGGGCTGGATCGGCCAGGGCGTGGTCCGTGGCGTGGACGTCTTCCAATGGCGTGTCGGCCAGGTGCGGGTCCAGGGCGTCGCGCAGGGCGTCGCCGAGGAGGTTGAAAGCCATGACGGTGAGGAAGATGGCCATGCCAGGATAGAGGATGAGCTCCGGGTGTGTCCATACGTACTCGCGCGCGTCAGCGATCATGACGCCCCACTCGGGCGTGGGCGGCGTCACCCCCAGGCCCAGAAAGGAAAGCCCGGAGACGTGCATCATCATGTGGCCGATATCCAATGTCGCCAGGATGGCCAGCTGCGCGACGACCGGCGGCAGCACGTGGCGGAAGAGGGTCCGCACCCGGCTCGTGCCGCTTACTTGCGCGGCGAGCACGTATTCCCGCGTTTTGAGCGAAAGGACGAAGCCCCGGATGATGCGCGCGTACCACGCCCAGTGGGTGAGCGCCACGGCCAGCACCACGTTCACCAGCCCCGTGCCCAGCACGCCGATCATGAACATGGCCAGGATGAAAGTGGGGAAAGTGAGAAAGACGTCGCAGAAGCGCATGAGCGCCGCGTCCACCTTGCCGCCGACGTACCCGGCCGTGGCGCCCACGGCGAACCCCAGCACGAGGATGATCCCCGCGATGACCGCCACCGCGCCCAGGGACGTGCGCGCGCCGTGAACAAGCCGCGTGAAGACGTCCCGCCCCAGGTGATCGCAGCCAAGGAGGTGCTCCGCGCTGGGCGGCGCGAACTTGTCCGCCAGGGAAATGGCCGTGGGGTCGTGGGGCGTGAGCACGGGGGCGAGCAGCGCCGCCAGGGCCAGGCAGACCGCCAGCGCCGCGGCGAACGCCACGAGACCGCGTCGGAAGAACCGTTTCGTCATCGCGCGTCTCCTTCATAGCGAATGCGCGGATCCAGCCACGCGTAGAGGATGTCCACCACCAGGTTCATCACCACGAAGATGGTCGTCATGAGCAGGATGAAGCACTGCATCACGGGGTAGTCCCGGTTGTAGATGGCCGAGACGGCGTAGCGGCCCACACCGGGCCACGCGAAGATGGATTCCGCGATGACCGCCCCGCCAAAGAGTTCGCCCACATACATGCCCACCGCCGTGACGACCGGGATGAGCGAGTTCGTCATGACGTGTTTCCCCGTGACGACGCGCTCCGGCAGCCCCCGCGCCCGCGCGTAGAGGACGTAGCGTGCGTGCATGGCGTCCAGCATGTTCGCCCGGATGAGCCGCGTGTTGATGCACAGCGACATGAGCGACATGGTCACCACCGGCAGCACCATGTGCGAAAGCCCGCCCTTGCCCAGCGGCGGCAGCCACCCCAGCTTGATCGAGAACACCCACACCAGGATGAAACCCAGGAAGAAGCTCGGCATGGAGACGCCGAAGAAGCTCAACCCACGGGTCAGGTGGTCGGGCCAGCGGTCCTTCTTCAACGCCGAGAACATGCCCAGCGGAACGCTCACCAGAATGGTCAGCACCAGGGACGCCCCAGCCAGCAGCAACGTGTTCGGCAGGTAGTAGAAGATCTCGTCCAACACCGGATTCTTCGTCACGTAGGAACGACCGAAGTCGCCTTGCACGGCGTCGCCCAGCCACGACAGGTACTGCACGGCGAAGGGCCGGTCCAGACCGAGCTCCTCCCGCGCCACGGCCAGCGCTTCGTCCGTGGGGGGGATGTCCGAAAGCCGCAGGTACGCCATGGCCGGGTCCCCTTCGCCCAGCCGCAGGATGGTGAAGACCACCAGCGACACCGCCAGCAGAATGGGAACGAGCAGCGCCAGGCGACGCAGGATGAATTTCAGCATGACGACTTCTTGTTTGGTTGCGTGTGGGACCAGGAAAAATATTGTTGAGTGATGCGCCTTTCCCGCAGACCTTCTCTGCCGACGTCCCTTCGGGGGGGCTCCCGGCCGCGGCGGCCGCGGCGGCGCCTCGTTCAGCAAGCGATGTTCCGGAGGGAAGGGAGGCGAGAGGACGCCCTCGGCCAAGAGGACGCCTCCCGCTGGTCTCGTGATGCGCCGTCTTACTTCTTGCGCATGGTCTCGAAGGGGATTTCGTTTTTGGTGGCGCCGAAGGTCGCGCCTTGGAGCGTGTCCCGATGGACCATGATGGAGGTCATGTAGGTCAGGGGCAGGTAGACCGCCTGTTCGTGCAGAGTCCGCAGGATGAAGTCGTACTTCGCCTGCCGTTCGGCTTCGTCCACGGTGACAAGGACCTCGCCGATGGCGGCGTCGATCTCGGCTTTCATGGGAAGGCCCGACTGCGCCTGGTAGTCCGCGTGGGAGGGCGCGCGCATGGAGCTGCAGAAGGAATGCGGATCATACGGCGGTCCCCAGGTGTCCCCGAAGATCAAGCCGAACTCGCCGGTCTTCTGCCGCGTATAGAAGGAGTCGCTCTCCTCGCCCACGAGATTCACCTGCATCCCGATGGTCTTGAGGTCCGCTTGCAGCACCTCGGCCACGGCTTTTTGCAAGGCGTCGTTGCCCACGAAGCAGAGGTCCAGCGCGAGGGTTTCGCCGTCTTTCATGCGGTATTCGCCGCCTTCGGGGAAAGTCCAGCCCGCTTCATCGAGCAGGGCGGCGGCTTTGTTCGTGTCGAACTCGTAAGGGGACAGACCCAGGTCGCAATAGGGCATGCTGGGCGCAAAGAGGGTGTCCGCCTGCGGCTCCACGCCCAGGAAGACGTGCTCCACAAGGGCCGGCTTGTTCACCGCATGGAGAATGGCCGTGCGTACGGCGAGGTCGTTGGTGGGAAAGCGGTTGGAGTTGAGCGCGATGGCCCGCGTGGCAAGCGGCGGCGAGACCGACGCGACGACGCCCGGCATGTTCTGATACCGCTGGAAGGCGTCCATGCCGAGCTGCCCGCCGCCGTGCCCGCCGGCGCCGTAGATGAGGTCGATGACGCCCGTGTCGAAGGCCACGGCGCGGGCGTTCGAATCCGGGATGACCTTCACCACGAGATGGCGCATGGCCGGCGTGTCGCCCCAGTACGCTTCGTTGCGCTCGAAGACGTCGTACTCGCCTTTGACCAGCTCCACGACGTTCCATGGCCCCGTACCGATGGGCGCCGTGATTCCTTCGGCCGTGTCGCCGTTGTCGGGAAACGCCGCCGGCGAAAGGAACCGCACCGGCCGCACGAGCGCCAACTCCTGCAGGATGGGGTAATACGGGTCTTTGAGGGTGAGCTTGACGGCATGGGGGTCCACCACGGTCACGGCCTCGCCGCCGGCCTCTTCCACCGCCCGCAACTGGTTCACGAGCTCAAGCCAGCCGTGCCGCTCGCTGTTCCGCAACACGGTGTCGAAGTTCTTCTTCACGGCTGCGGCGTCGAAGGGCGTCCCGTCGGAGAAGGCGACATCCTCGCGCAGATGGAAGAGGTACTCGCGGCCGTCCTCGCTGATCTCCCAGGAGGTGGCCAGCCATGGAGACACCGTGCCGTTGGCCTCGTAGCGCACCAGTGGCTCGTAGACCAGGGCTTGGCCGAACATCTGGTTGGGCGAGTAGAGATGCGGATTCAATGGACCGACATTGGAATTGGCCGAGTAGACGAGGACGTCGTCGCCTTCCGGCGGGGCGGCGTGGACGGCTTGGCTCGGAAGCCCGAGAACCAAGCCAAGAAGCAGGGCGAGCACGCCCATGGTGAAGCGGGTATGGCGCATGCGCACATCTCCTGGGTTAGAGTGAGTCACGACGTAACACGTAATTGCCACGACGTGGCACCGTACACAGGAGCCGGGAGGCCGTCAAACGAATTTGTCGAAGGTGTTACGCACGGGGCGCCAAGGTCGTCAGCCTGGAAAGGGTCTGTACAAAAGCAACTCGGTTGCATTAAGATGCCGCATTCATTCACTCAGACCAAGGAGAGTCCCATGGCCCATTGTCACGAGATGCGACCCGGCGACGTGTTCTACTGCGAAACCTGCGGGTTGACGCTCAAGGTGGAGTCGGCGTGCTCCTGCGCATCCGGCAAGGAGGGCAGTTGCACGGTCCCGCTCACCTGCTGCGGCCAGGAGATGACGAAACAAGCGTAGCCTGTCGCTGGCGCCCCCACGCATGGGCCGTGTGTGGACGAGACGGATGGCGTCGCACGGTCGGTCCGCCAGGGCGCATCAGGCGTCCGCATATGGCGCTGGCGTGGGGCGCCCGCCGTCCTCCCTCTCTGTCGCGTCCCTCTCGTGGGTGAGGGGCGTGGCGGGCGGCGGAGCTTACTGGGAGTTCATGGCGCCGAGGGCGTCCGTGACGCAGCCGTGGATGGGGATGATGGTGTCGAAGCCGGACATGTCGAAGACTTCGCGCACGTAGTCCTTGAGGGAGCAGAGGGCGATGTCGCCTTGCTTGGCCTTCAGCGCTTTGGCGGCTTTGAGGAACTCGCGCAGGCCGGCGCTGGAGACGTAGTCCAGGTGGCTCAGGTCCAGAACGATGTAGGCGTCGCCTTGTTCGATGCAGTCGGCGAGGGCTTTGCCGAACTCCGCGGCGGTGGTGGCGTCGATGCGTCCGGAGACTTCCAGGACGCGCACGCCGTGTTCCTGGCGGGTCTGAATTTCCATGATGCGAACTCCTGCAGCGCGGGGGTGGAGGGTTAGAGGAGGGAGACGCCTGCGATGGCCCGGGCGCCGCCGTCGTGTTCGCTTGCGCGGTCCAGGGCTTTGCGGTCCCAGGCGTGCACGGCGTCGCTCACGGCGGTGAGCGTTTTGCCCGCTATCTCGGGGAACTGCTCCAGGGTTTTGTAGAAGCGTTCGCGCGTGATGGCGAGGAAGAGCGTCTCTTCCGCAGCGGTCACGGTATAGAGGATGGGGGAGCGGCCCACCAGGGCGAGCAGCCCCAGAAAGTCTCCGGGGTGGTAGGCGGCGCGGGCCACGCCCTCCGCGGAAGCGGCGTCCAGTCGACCGGAGAGGACGTAGACGGCTTGGGACTCCTGCTCCCCGGCTTTGAAGAGGATCTCCCCGCTTTTGAGTCGTTCGCGCGTGGCGAGATAGGCGAGCACCTTCAAGGGCTCCATGGAGAGCCCGGAGAAGAAGCTGATCTGGCGGAGCAGTTCCAGGTTCTGCTGGAATTCGCTGGCGTCGCTACTGAGAATGGCTTCCGTGGACGAGTTCATAGAGCATGCCCTTCTTTTGCATGAGCTCATCGTAGCCGCCTATCTCCACTATCTTGCCGGCTTTCATCACCGCGACTTTGTCGAAATTCTTGATGATGTCGAGCCGGTGCACCACGGAGATGAGGGTGGAGCGACCTTTCCACTTGGTTTCGATGAGGTTTTGAATACGCCCCTGGGAGCGGTTGTCCAAGGCGGAGGTGGCTTCGTCCATGATGAGGATGGGCGGCTCCTTGATGAAGGCGCGGCCGATGGCCAGCTTCTGTTTCTGCCCCCCGGAGAGACGGTCGCCTTTGGTGCCCACGCGGAACTGCATGCCGATTTCCGTGATGGTCTCCAGCAAGTCCTCTTCGATGAGCAGCATGTTGATGGACTGGTTGATGCGGTCTTGCACGTGGGGCTGCTCGGTTTTGGCCTTTCCGAAGAGGATGTTGTCCAATATGGACTGATTCTCGATGTAAGCGGAGTTGCGGTAGAACGCGAAGGCGTCGGGGTCTGTCTCCTCGATGTGCTTGCGAAAGCGCGCGCGCGCATCCAAAAGCATGGTCTCCAGCATGGGCGGCAGCGCCACCATCTTGTGCTTGCCCGGGGTGAAGCGCAGACCCAGCCGCAGGAAGGCGGCGCGGTCGTCGTCATCCAGTTCGTGGAGGTTCCTTTTCTTGAGTCGACCGAGGCGCTCCTTGAAGGTGTCCAGCTCGTCGCTGGCGAGGGGGCTCTGTTCGAAGAAGACCGTGTCCGGCGGCAGGTCGCCGAGGATGTCCACAGTGGCGCGCGCCAGCTCCGCGCCGAGGGAGAGCAGGGGCTGCGTGAGCTGCGCCTCGTCCAGGAACCGGCGGAACGTCTCGTTGTCCGGCAGGTTCTCCACCCGGAAATCTTCGTCCCGGGGGTTGCCGAAGGTGATGTTGGCTGCGCAGCTGGAGAAGTAGAGATATTTCGTTTCGTCGAAGAATTCCAGGTAGTCGGCGAGGTCGGGGCCGTGTTCGCGCTGGAACGTTTCGCGGATGGCGATGAGTTTCGTCTTGAGCTCCGGCTGTTCCCCGGGCTGGAGCACGGCGTTCAGCCCGAAGCGCAATACATCCGGGAAGATGCCGGTCTGCTGCAGCACTTCAATCATGCGGTCCCGGGTGGGCAGCAACGAGGGGTCGAGCACTTCGCCGTTGTCGTCGCGGGGGGTGTCTGCCGGCAGGTCCGCTTCCACCGAGTAGAGGAGGTTGTCGCGGATGGTGCCGTCGAAGATGAAGGGGCTCTGCGCCACGACGCCCACGTTGTGCGCCAGGTCGGTCTTCGCCATGTTCGCCACTTCGTGGTCGTCCAGGGTCACGGAGCCGCCCGTGTACTTGTAGAGCTGGCTGACGCACTGCGCCAGGGTGGACTTGCCGCTGCCGGAGAACCCGACCACCGCCAGATGTTCGCCGGGAGCGAGCTGGAGATCGATGCCGTTGAGAAGCTTGATGCCCCCTTCCACCTCGAAGGCGAGGTTCTGCACGGCCACTGCGCCGGAAAGCTCCAGAGGCGGCCTGGCTTCCACGGGGGCGAGCGCGAACTCCGGCTGAACATCGAAATAATCCATGGTCTTGGCGTAGCGGATGGAGGCGTCCTGGTAGATCTGGTAGAAGTCCATCAGCTCCTTCCAGGGGTCGTAGATCTTCTCGTACGCGGAGAGGAAAGCCACCAGCGCGCCAAGGTCGAACTGGCCTTTGATGGCCAGGTAGCCGCCCACCAGAAAGAGCAGAAAGGGCCCCATGTTCTGGAAGAGGTTGTTGAGCACCTTCACGCCCTGGCGATAGAGCGTCCAGATGATGCGCACTCGGCTGAGACTCCGCACATAGCCGGAATACTTGCGGTTCTCGATGGAGTAGGAGCCGTTGCCGTGGATCTCGTGGATGCCGGTGACGGCTTCCGTGATCTTGTTGGAGAGGGTGCGCGTGGCGTCCACGCGGTTCTTGTTCCAGTGGTTGGTCTTGCGCTGCATCTTGGGCAGCACGTAGATCAGCAGTGGATACAGCGCAAAGGAGATGGCCGCCAGGGTGGGGTTCAGATAGAACATGTACCCCGCGAAAGCGAGCAAGGTGAGTACGTTCGTCACGGGGATGGCGATGGCTTGGCCCACGAACTCACCGGCGGCGGAGAGCTCCTGCACCAGCGAGGACACCACCGTGCCCGGCGAGGATTTGCGGAAAAACGACAGCGGCAGCGTCAGGATGTGCGCGTAGAGCTCCTCGCGCATCGTCGCCAGGGCCTGCTCGCCCAGATACGTCTGGATGATGTTGATGACGTATTTCAGCACGCTGGCCAGCAACACCGCCCCGATGAAAAGCCCGCAGTAGAGATACAACAAATCCAGCTGCTTCATCCCGATGGCTTCGTTGATGATCTTCTTCTGCATCTCCAACGGGAAGACGCGCGCCGCCACCGTCACCAGAATGATCACCACCAACAACGCCTGCAGCTTGAGGTTGGAGCGTCTGACCCAGGAGAAAAGCGTGTATTTCGTGACCATGGTTGTCCTCGGCAGGGTGACCGAAAAGCACGGCGCAGCCGCGATGCGTCAACGCCCTCAAGACGACGGAGGCGCCGCCATTATTCATGGACTGACGACATTTTGCAAGACCGACGGTGATTTCATGGGATGTCGGGGCGTGACGACGTGAGAACGTGGCGGCGTGACGGCGTGACAGGCCGGGAAAGACCCTCGCCCCAAGGTTTCGGCGGTTCGTCAGGAAAGCGCCCAGGGAGGCGGCGGGAGTGGGAGCACGTCCCCGCGGATACTGGAGCGGATGCGCCGGGGGCAGGCTCGGCGATCGACTGAAGCGGAACGGGCTGGCGATCGACTGAAGCGGAACGGGCTGGCGGCAAGGCGCTCGCAGCAGGGAAACGTCGCGGTTCGGGAAAGCGCCGGGGAAGGCGCCTATTCCCCCAGATAGGCTTTGCGGATGGCCTCGTTGGCCAGCAGCTTGGCGCCCTCGTCTTCCATCACCACCTTCCCCGTCTCCAGCACGTAGCCGCGATGCGCCGTCTTCAGCGCCAGGTTGGCGTTCTGCTCCACCAGCAGGATGGTCACGCCGTCTTCGCGGTTGATGGTCCGGATGATCTTGAAGATGTGCTTGACGATGAGCGGCGCCAATCCCAGCGAGGGTTCGTCCAGCAGCAGCAGCTTGGGGCGGCCCATGAGCGCGCGGCCGATGGCGAGCATCTGCTGTTCCCCCCCGGAAAGCGTGCCCCCGGGTTGCCGACGGCGCTCCGCAAGGCGGGGGAAGAGTTCGAAGACGTGCTGGCGGTCCTTGGCGATGGCGTCCTTGTCCTTCCGGAAAAAGGCGCCCATGTCCAGATTCTCGGAAACGGTCAGACGCGGGAAAATGCGCCGTCCTTCAGGCGCCTGGCAGAGGCCTCGTTCCGGGAGTTTGTCCGCGCTCACGCCGCCAATGTCCTCGCCTTGATAGCGAACGACGCCAGCCGAAGCCTTGAGGATATTGCAGATGGTCATCAGCGTGGTGGACTTGCCTGCGCCGTTTGCGCCGATGATGGAGACGATTTCTCCGGCGTGTACGCAAAGGCTCACGCCCTTGAGCGCTTGAATGCGGCCGTAGTGGGCTTCCACGTTGTGCAGTTCGAGAATGGTGTCGGTAGGCATGGGCAATGTCGCGTGGTGGCTGAGGTCAGAGAGCGGAGGGGCTGGTGGAGCGAGGGAGGTGCGCGCGCCTAGACCTCGTCCTCGCCGCGTTTGCCCATGCGTTTCGCCGGGATGAGGCCTTCAGGCCGGAAGAGCATCATCAGCGTCATGGCGCCGCCGAACGCAAGCATGCGGTACAGCTCGAACTCGCGGAAGACTTCGGGCAAGGCGATGAGCGCCAGCGCGCCCAGCATGATGCCCGGGATGGAGCCCATGCCGCCCAACACCACCATGGCCAGCACCAGTGCGGACTCCAGGAAGGTGAAGCTCTCCGGACTCACGAAGCGCATGCGCGCCGCGAAGAAGCATCCCGCCAGGCCGCCGAAGACCGCGCCCATGGCGTAAGCCAGCAGCTTGAATCGAAAGGTGGAGACGCCCATGAGCTCGGCGGCGGTCTCATCCTCGCGGATGGCCTCCCACGCCCGGCCGATGCGCGAGATGTTCAATCGTCGCACGGCGATGACGGTGAAGACCGCCAATCCCAGCGCCACATAATACAGATAATGAAGCTTCTTCAGATAGAGCAGCTCGAAGGAAAGCCCGCCGCCCTCAGCCAGCGCCGGAATGAGCACGGCAGGCGCGTCGATGCCGAGCACGCCATTGGGGCCGTTGGTCAGACTCATCCAGTTGTTGAGCACGATGCGAATGATCTCCCCGAAGCCGAGCGTCACGATGGCCAGATAGTCCCCGCGCATGCGCAGCGTGGGGTAGCCGATGAAGCACCCCGCAATGGAAGCGAAGAGCGCGCAGATGGGCAGGCAGAGCCAGAAGCTCAGCCCGTAATGCACGGAGAGCAACGCGTACGTGTACGCGCCCACGCCGTAGAACGCGATGAAACCCAGGTCCAGCAGACCACACAAGCCTATCACCACGTTCAGACCGAGCCCCAGGCAGATGTAGATGAGCACGCTCACGGCCACGTCCTGTTCGTAACGGCCTGTGAACAGCGGGAAGGTGAGCGCGAACGCCGCGCCCACCAGCGCCCACGCCCACGCCGGCGGCGCCGTGGCGGCGCGGCGCACCGCTTCCACAGGGCCGACGAGAGGCCGCAGCACGGGGTCCAGGGCGCCGCTCTGCTTGAGGATGTAGAGCCCGCCCAGGATGACCACCGCCACGGCCACGCGGATCCAGACGGCGAACGTCTCGCTGATGGAGAGCGTGCCGTCGTCATGGATGCCCAGGAGCGGCCACAGGATGGCCAGGAGCCAGACGAGGCCCAGACCCATCGTCAGCCACATCTTCCTAGACGCGGGTGTCATCGACATTCTCTCCCATGATGCCTGTCGGCATGAAATACAGCACGCCGATGAGAATGATGAACGCGAAGACGTCCTTGTACTCGCCGCCGTGGGGCACGTACGCGGCGGCGAAGATCTCCACCATGCCGATGATCAGTCCGCCGATCATCGCTCCCGTGATGTTGCCGATGCCGCCAAGCACCGCTGCGGCGAAAGCCTTGATGCCGGGCACGAAGCCCATGTCGTAGCGCACGCTGCCGTAATACAACCCCACCATGATGCCCGCCGCCGCCGCCAGACCCGCGCCGATGGCGAAGGTGGTGGCGATGACCCGGTTCGAGTTGATGCCCACCAGCGCGCTCATCACCTTGTCCTGCGCGGTGGCCCGCATGGCCTTGCCGATCTTCGTCTTGAACACCAGCGCGTTCAGCGCCACCAGCAGCGTGGCGGTCAGGCCCAGGATGATGCACTGCATGTAGCTCACGGTCACGCCGCCCAGGTCGAAGCCGCCTTGGGTGAAGCCCAGGGGGTACGCCTTGTCGTACACGCCTTGGGTAAGCATGAGGCCGTTCTGCAGGAAAATGGACATGCCCAGCGCGGAGAGCAGCACGGAGAGCCGACCGGAATGGCGCAAGGGCTTGTACGCCACACGCTCCACCGCCATGGCCAGCATGGCGCAGTACGCCATGGCCAAAAGCAACGCCAACCCCAGGCCCAGCCAGGGGTAGCCTTCCATGACGCCATGCGCCGTGAGGAAGGAAAGCAGGATGACGCCCATGTAGCCGCCGGCGGCGAAGATTTCGCCGTGCGCGAAGTTGATGAGCTGGATGATTCCGTAAACCATGGTGTAGCCCAGCGCGATGAGCGCGTAGACCCCGCCGAGGGTCAGGCCGTTGAGGAGCTGCTGGAGGAAATAGTCCATAGAGTGCGCCGGGGTGGTGAGTGATAGAAGGGGGAAGGGAAAGAAGAGGGCCCCCGCCGCAGCGGCAAGAGCCCTCGCGAAACGTTCGGAAAAAGGCGCTAGTACAGCTCGCCTGTGGACGGATTCCAGAAGTTCACGAACTCGCCGTCCTTGACCACGCGCACGATGTAGTTGGAGCCGGAGTCCCCGTTCTCCTCGAACTTGATGTGCTTGGTCGCGCCCTCGAAGTCCATGGCCAGAATGGCTTCACGGAGCGTGGCGGGGTCGGTGGAGCCGGTTTCCTTGATGGCCTTCAGCAGCACGTAGGCGGCGTCGTAGGCGTAGCCGGAGTAAGCGCCGGGTTCGCCATATTCCGCATAGGCTTCCTTGAACTTCTTGAAGGCGGGCTTTTCTTCGTCGATGAAGCCGAAAGTCAGGTACACGCCGTTGGCGGCGTCCTTGGCGATTTCAACGAGTTGGGGATGGTAGACGGCGTCTTGCGCCACGATCTCGGCTTCGATGCCCGCGCGACGCGCCTGGATGAGCATGAGCGCGCCGGAGGAGGAGTTCTGCAAGCTCATGTAGAGCACGTCGGGGTTGGCGGCCTTCACCTTGGTCAGCACGGCGGAAAAGTCCTTGTCGCCCTGGTTGACATGGTCGTGAGCCAGCACTTCCAGGCCGGCTTCAGCGCTCAGCTTGGCCACGTTGTCCGCCAGACCTTGGGAATAGGTGGTCTTGTCGTCGATGATGAAGATGGTCTTGGCTTGCAGGTGGTCGGTGATGAACTGCATGGCCGCCTTGGACTGGTCGTCGTCACGACCGCACATGCGGAACATGTAGGGCAGCCCGCGCTCCGTCACCTTCTCGTTGGTGGACGCCGGGGTGATCATGATGATGTCTTCCTCGGCCAAGGCCTCGGAGGAAGGGATGGTGGCGCTGGAGCAGTACGCGCCGATGACGCCGACCACTTCCTCGTTGATGAGCTTGTTGGCGGCGGCCACAGCCTGGCGGGGGTCGCATGCGCTGTCCTGGGGCAGGAACTCGGCTTTCTCGAACCCGGGGATGCCGCCTTCAGCGTCCACCACTTTCAAGGCGGCGCGCACGCCGTTGGCGATGTCGTTGCCGTCTGCGGCGTAGGGACCCGTGAGGGGGGAGAGGCTGCCGATCTTGAGCGTCTCGGCGTTCGCCACAGCGGCGAAGAGGCTGACGACGAGCGCCAGCACGAGGATGCGGGTGAACTTCTTCATGCGAACCTTCTCCTGGATAGTGGGTTATGAGGGCGCGAGAGCGCCGCCCGGCGCGTTGGAAGCCCCGGGCTCTTGCGTGAAGAGAGCGTCGTCCTCCTCCTCGTCGGCGTCATCCGGACCGAGGTAGGCTTCGACGACTTTGGGGTCGCACTGCACGTCAGCGGGGTCGCCATGGCAGATGATTTCGCCGTGGTCCAGCACCACGAGACGGTCGCTTACTCCCATGACCACGCTCATGTCGTGCTCCACCAGCAAGATGTTGCGGCCGGTGTCGCGAATGCGTGCGATCATCTCGGTGAGTTGCTGGCTCTCGATGGGGTTGAGGCCCGCAGCGGGTTCGTCCAGCAAGAGCGTCTTGGGGTCGCTGCCCAGCGCGCGGGCGATCTCCAGCCGGCGCTGCATGCCGTAGGACAGGTTGCGCGCCGCTTCGTGAGCGTACTGCGCCATGCCCACGAACTCCAGCGCCTCCATGGCGGCCTCGCGGATCCGGCGCTCTTCCTCCCGCTGGCTCTTCAGCCGCAACACGGCGCCGAAGACGCTGGCGGAGGAGCGGCAATGCCGCGCCACCATCACGTTTTCCAAAGCAGTCATGGCCGTGAAGAGCCGGATGTTCTGGAAGGTGCGCGCCAATCCCCGCGCCAGCCGCTGGTGCGGCCGCAAACCGGTGAGGGCCTTGTCGTCGTAGGTGACGCGGCCGCCGCTCGTCTTGTACACGCCCGTGATGACGTTGAAGACCGTGGTCTTGCCGGCGCCGTTGGGACCGATCAAGCCGAGGACTTCGCCGTCGCGGAGCTCGAAATTGACGTTGTTGAGCGCGGTCAACCCGCCGAATGTGACGCGTACATCGTGCAGTGCCAGTGTCGCCATAAAGGGGGTTTATACGGGGAAAGGCCTCGATTTCCAAGCCCTTTTTTTACAACGATGCACACTTCGCGCCGGGCCGTCCTGAACAATTTCATCAAGACGCGTAACCCCCTCGTGACGTTGGCCATCACCCGGACGGTTTCCCCCCGGGACGCTCCGGAACGCGCCGACGATGCGCCGCGTGCTGCAGCGCCAGCCCCATGAGGATGCAGCCCAGACCCCAGAACGTGTTCGGGTGGATGGCCTCCCCGAGCACCGTGTGGATGATCCACAGCGAGAGCGGCGGCGCAAGGAAGATCAGCATGGAAATCGTCGCCACATGCTCCGCCCGCTTCAACGCCGCAAGCCAGAGCGCGAAGCTCACGCCCATCTCCAGCGCGCCGATGTACGCCGCGCCAGCCAGACCCGCCCACGCCGGCGCCAGCGCTTCGCCCAGTTCGCCACGCACGGCCAGCCATGCAGCCACGCAGGGCGTCCCCAGCAGGAAATTCTGCAGCAGCCCCCGCAAGGGCCGCCTCGTATCCCGAGCGCTCGCCACCCAGTACCCCGCCCAGAGTACGGTGGAAAGCAGCGCCAACGCCACCCCGACCAGCGAGAGGGATCCCGACGCGAAACCTTCCCCGCGCCACGCGATGACCACCACGCCGGCGTAGCCGACGACCATGGCCGTCCACTCCGCAGCCGTCACCCGTTTCTTCAGAAAACACGCTGAAAGCAGAGTGAGCGTGATGGCCCACGTGTAGTTCACCGGTTGAGCCACCTGCGCCGGCAACCGGTCGTACGCCTCGAAGAGCGCCATATAATACGCCGCCGGGTTCACCAGGCCCAGCGCCAGCGCCATGCGCCACTCCCCACGCAGCAGGCCGCGCAATGTCGCCGCCAGGCCGCGGCGGCCCTCCTGCAGCGTCACGAGCGCCGCCAGCGCTCCGGTAGAGACCACGCTGGCCCAGAGCACCAAAGCCCCCGGCGCGAGA
The DNA here is from genome assembly GCA_964455395.1 of uncultured Desulfovibrionaceae bacterium. Lineage (GTDB taxonomy): Bacteria > Desulfobacterota > Desulfovibrionia > Desulfovibrionales > Desulfovibrionaceae > CAYVWB01. Next base: position 77,724 of record CAYVWB010000003.1, on the reverse strand, counting down.
TGCTGCAAGGTGAGCTTGAACGCCGTGGCCATGGTGGACCACAACAGCACGGTGGCCAAGCCGTACGCCATGGCGCGTGAATGGTCTCTCATGCCGGGGAGATAGCCGACGCACGCCCTTGACGCAATGGCGGTGCGACACGGGGCCGCGCCTCGCGAAGACTGGTGATTTTTCGTGAAAGTCCCGATTCTTGCTGCACGGTGTGGATTTCTTTGGTACGATCATGCGGCCTCTGGCGGATCCCCTCCCATTCCGCCCGGGGATCGCACGTCGATCCCCCGTCACAAGGAGGCGTGTCGTCCACCCTCAACTCGCCCGGCCCCCCAGGCGCACATGGAGGCCCCCATGGCATTATATCGGACGCCCCCCGAGCATTCGGAAATCGTCTCCCTGAGTTTCGCCGGCCCCGTCGAACGCAGGGAAGCGGCCATCAAGGCCTTGGAGCTGCTTGGTTTCATTGAGCTCGGCGCGATGATGGGCTTCTCGCCGGCCTTCGCCGCCGCGCAGGAAGAACAAAGAGAGGGCGCGCCGGCTGAAGCGGGCGACTGAGTCCGGACGCTCCCCTCGCGACAGCCACGTTCTTGGCGCCCATTCCCGGAGCCGCTGAGAAGAGAAGTCGCGCGCATTCGGTCGCAGTCGTTCACGGTCGAGCGCAATCTCAAGATCGTCCCATGGGCGGGACGCGGTCGCCCTCCGCCTCGCAGATCCGGCGCCCAAGGCTCTCGAGATCGGGGGCTTCCCGCAAACCGCCTCCCGGTGTTCGGGGTCCCGGGCCGGTCGCGCTCCCTTCGACCGCCCGCCGCGCGCATGGCCTCGCCTTCCTTCCGGCCGAGAAAACTCCTTCGCGTTTCGATGGTGAGGACACCACGCGGCCCCGCGCTGTACTTTTCTCGACAAGGTTCGTATGCTGCGCCTCTTCGTTGTGAACCGACCGTCAAGGAGAGGCGAGTGGACTTCACCCAGGAATTCAGCGACCCGACCCTGTGCAAGGCGCTCATCGAGCAACTGCGCGACGAATGCGAGACCCCCCTGCGCTTCATGGAGGTGTGCGGCACCCACACCGTCGCCATCTTCCGCAGCGGCCTGCGCGCGTTGTTGCCGGAGCGGATCGTGCATATCTCCGGCCCCGGTTGCCCTGTCTGCGTGACGCATGAAGCCGAAGTGGAGCTCTTTCTTGAGATGGCGTGCCGCCGTGACGTCATCACCGCGACTTTCGGTGATCTCATGCGCGTGCCCGGCGCAGGCGGCGCGTGTCTGAAGACGGCGCAAGCCGATGGCGCGCGGGTGGAGATCGTCTACTCCCCCTTCGACGCCTTGGCGCTGGCTCGGGAGCACCCTGACAAGAAAGTCGTCTTCCTGGGCGTGGGTTTCGAAACCACGGCGCCCACCATCGCCGCCACGGTGCAGATGGCCAAGGAGCAGGGCTTGACGAACTTCCTCGTGCTCTGCTTCCACAAGCTCGTGCCGCCGGCGCTCAAAGCGCTGCTGGACGATCCCGAGGCGGCCGTGGACGCGTTTTTGCTGCCGGGGCACGTCTCCACCATCATCGGGCTGGCGCCCTATCGTTTTCTGGCGGAGGACTACCATGTCCCTGGCGCCGTGGCCGGCTTCGATCCCGTGGACGTCCTGCAAGGCCTGCTGGCGCTGGTGCGCATGCGCAACGCCGGTGAGCCGGCCGTGACCAACGAATACCAACGCGCCGTCTCCGACGGAGGCAACCCCACGGCCCGCGCGGTGATGGACGCCGTCTTCGAACCGGCGGACGCCTTGTGGCGCGGCGTGGGCGCCATCCCGCACTCCGGGCTCGTCTTCCGGGAGGAGTACGCGGACTACGACGCAGCCCGCGTGCTGGGTCTGGAACGCAAGCCCATAACCCCACTCCCGGGATGCAAGTGCGGGGATGTGCTGAAAGGCAAGATCCGGCCCGACCAGTGCCCCCTCTTCAAGAAACGCTGCACTCCCGCCTCCCCCGTGGGGCCGTGCATGGTTTCCACCGAGGGCAGCTGCGCGGCGTACTTCAAATACCATCTGGAAGGGTGAGCCCCTCCGAGGACCCCATGGAGCGACTGCTACTCGACGCCGGCAGCGGCGGCTTGGCTTCCCATCGCCTGGTGACGGAGCTGTTCCTCACCCACTTCGACAACGCCACCCTGCAGGCCATGGATGACGCGGCCCTGCTCCCCCCGGACCCGCACGGCCGGCCCCTGGCCATGTCCACGGACTCCTACATCGTGGACCCCCTGGAGTTCCCGGGGGGGAACATCGGCTCCCTGGCCGTCCACGGCACGGTGAACGATGTCGCCATGCTCGGCGCCTCGCCGCAATGGCTCACCTGCGGGTTCATACTGGAGGAAGGCCTGGAAATGGCCCTGCTGGAGCGCGTGGTCGCCGCCATGGGCGAGGCCGCCCGCCGCGCTGGCGCGGTCATCGTGGCAGGGGACACCAAGGTTGCGCCCAAAGGCGCTGTGGATCGCATCTTCATCAACACCACCGGCGTGGGCCCCGTGCTCATGGATCCGCCGCCCTCCGGCAAACGCGCCGCCCCCGGCGACGTTGTCATCTGTTCCGGCTCGGTAGGGGACCACGGCCTCGCCATCCTCGCCAGTCGCCAGGGCCTCAGCTTCGAAGCCGCCGTACAGAGCGACTCCGCAGCGCTCAACCACATCGTGCGCGACCTCGCCGACGCGGGCTTGCCTGTCCACGTCCTGCGCGATCCCACACGCGGCGGGCTGGCCACCACCTTGAACGAGATCGCCGGCCAGTCCGGGACCGTCATCCACCTGGAGGAAGAGGCCGTCCCCGTGCGGGAAGCCGTGGCCGCCGGCTGCTCTTTTCTGGGGCTGGACCCGCTGTACCTCGCCAACGAGGGCAAACTCCTCTGCCTTGTGCCCGAAACCCATGCCGAGGCTGCGCTGGCTGTCATCCGGAGCCACCCCGAGGGCGCGGAAGCCGCAGTGGTCGGTCGCGTGCTGGACCCTGCCGAGGCCGCTCACGGACGGCCCGGCCAAGTGGCGCTCATCACCCGGCTTGGCGGCGCGCGGCTGCTCTCCATGCTGGAGGGCGAACAGCTCCCTCGCATCTGCTGAACGGAGCCGCGGCGGGCGTTCGCGCTCATGACCAGACGCCGCCCCCCCCTGCATGACGGCGACGGGGGACGGGTCGAAGGTCAGCGCATCCCGCGAGCAGAGCGGAGACGCATGGGAGGGAGGGTCCGGGCAGAGCCTTCCTCGTTCTGTATCGACACACTATCGACAGGGCCGTCTTCGCCAGTGCGCCAGTGCGCCAGTGCGGGCCGGCGCGTCTGGGATGAATCCGGACGGCCTGACGAGGGCTGTGCGCGCCCGTCATGTGGCGGCGTGCGGCTGCTCTCCATGCTGGAGGGCGAACAGCTCCCTCGCCTCTGCTGAACGGAGCCGCGGCGGGCGTTCGCGCTCATGACCAGACGCCGCCCCCCCCCACCGCCTGCATGACGGCGACGGGGGACGGGTCGAAGGGGGGCTGTGTGAGTCGGAAAGGGCCGGCTAGTCGGTCCAGCGGGCCATGAAGCCGGCGGCGTCACCCTCCTGCTGGATATGCTGGATAAGCGCGCTGCCGAAGACCACGGCGTCCAGGTAGGGGGCGAAGGGTTCGAGCTGTTTGGGTTCGCGGATGCCGAAACCCAGCGCGAGGGGGATGTCGAACGCGTCGCGGGCGTCGGCGAGCTTCCTGGCGATCTCGGGGGGGAGCGTCGCCCGCGCCCCCGTCACGCCCATGACGCTCACCAGATAGACGAAGCCGCTGGCGGTGGCGGCGTACGCGCGCATGCGCTCCACGGAGGTGTTCAGCCCCACCAGAGGGATGAGGTCCATGCCTTGCGCCGAGAGCGCCGTGCGGAACGGGCCGGCTTCCTCCAGAGGGAGGTCCGGTACGATGACGCCGTTGGCGCCGGCTGCGGCGGCGTCCTTGGCGAAGGCTTCCAGACCGTACTGGTAGAAGGGGTTCATGTAGCCCATGAGGACCACGCCGGCGCGCAGGGAGGCGCGTCGTTCACGCAGGCCCTCAAGAATCCAACCGAGGCAGGCGCCGCCTTCGAGGCACTGGAGGGAGGCGGCTTCCACCACGGGGCCGTCAGCCACGGGGTCGGAGAAGGGCACGCCGATTTCGATGACGTCGGCGCCGTGGGCGTCCAGCGCGGTGATTTCTTTCCAGAAACGCTCCGGCGTGGGGAAGCCCGCGGGCAGAAAGGGGATGAGGGCTTTGCGGCCGGCGTCGTTGGCGGCGCGGATGCGTCGAGTCAGCAGGGATGTGGTCATGTCGGGGTCTCTCAGGCGTCCTGATCCATGATGTGGGCGCAGTCGGGGTGGTTGAGCAAGCCTTCCACGATGCCGAGGTCCTTGTCGCCACGACCGGAGAGGTTGGCGACCACCTGGCTGCCGGGGCCGAAGGCGTTCTTGTTCTCCAGCACCCAAGCCACGGCGTGGGAAGATTCCAGCGCAGGGATGATCCCCTCCTTGCGGCAGAGCGCTGCGAAGGCCTTGAGCGCTTGCGCGTCGTTGACAGAGGCGTATTCGGCGCGGCCCGTATCGAAGAGGTGGGCGTGCTCCGGGCCCACGCCGGGGTAGTCCAGCCCGGGCGCCACGGAGTGCGAAGGCAGAATCTGGCCGGCTTCTGTCTGCAGCAGCAGGGTGTGTGCGCCTTGTAGCACGCCAGGCGTCCCCTGGGTGATGGAGCAGGAGTGGAAGCATCCCGGTTCGCCCGAGCCCGCGGCTTCCACACCTACCAGACGCACTTGCGTGTGAGGGACGAAGGCGTGGAAGGCGCCGATGGCGTTGGAGCCGCCGCCCACGCAAGCCACCACGGCGTCAGGCAGCCGCCCCATGCGCTCTGGTGCTTGCGCTTGCATCGCGATCTCTTCGCCGATCACCTTCTGGAAGTCCCGCACGAGCTTGGGGAAGGGGTGCGGCCCCACCACGGAGCCCACGCAGTAGTGCACGTCCGCCTGCTCGGCGATCCAGAACCGCAAGGCTGCGTTGATGGCGTCCTTCAGGGTCTGGGTGCCGCTTTCCACTGCCACCACGGTGGCGCCCAGCAGTTCCATGCGGCGCACGTTGTGGGCCTGGCGCTCCACGTCCTTGGCCCCCATGTAGACGAGGCACTGCAGACCCAGCATGGCGGCCGCAGTGGCGGTGGCCACGCCGTGTTGCCCGGCGCCGGTTTCCGCGAGGATGGTGGACTTGCCCATGTGCTTGGTGAGCAGGGCTTGGCCCATGGTGTTGTTGATCTTGTGCGCGCCGGTGTGGCAGAGGTCCTCGCGCTTGAGCCACAGGTCGAAGCCCAGTTCCGCCGAAAGGTTGGGGCAGCGGTAGAGGGGCGTGGGCCGCCCCACGTAGTCCCGCATGAGCGCGTTGAGTTCTTGTTGGAAAGCTTCGCCGGGGATGATGGTCTCCATGGCGCGCTTGAGCTCCTCCAGCGGCGGCATGAGCAGTTCGGGCACGAAGACGCCGCCGAAGCGGCCGAAGTAGGACGGGGGCGTCGCCCCGGTGGTGGTCTCGTCAGGCATGGTCAGAGCTCTCCGCAGGACGCATTCTCGCACACGCCGCCGTGCAGCAGCTGCGCTACGGCGGCGAGTTTGTGGGGGTCCTTCTTGCCGGGGGCGGATTCGACCCCGGAGTTTAAGTCCACGCCGCATGGCGCGCAGGCGGCGATGGCGGGCATCAGCGTGTCGGGGGTCAAGCCGCCGGCCAAAAACCAGGTCTTGTGGGTGCGCAGGCCCTTGAGCCGGGAGACGTCGAAGCTGCGGCCGTGGCCGCCGCCGCCAGTTCCCGCATCGAAGAGGTAGAAGCGGCAGCACCCGTCGAAGCGTGCAAGCTCAATCTCCAGGCTCGCGACGTCGGCGTAGCGTTCCGGCCAGAAAGCGCGCATCACCTTGCTCTTGCCCACAGCGGCGCAGAACTCCGGGGGCTGGTCGC
>CAYVWB010000003.1:69828-71766 GCA_964455395.1 uncultured Desulfovibrionaceae bacterium | reverse complement strand
CCGACCGCGACGACCCGCCCTGCACCGTCATCTACGAGCTGCGCGAGGTCGAGGTCGGCTTCCTCCATGATGGCGAGCACATCCTCCACGCTCTGGTCCACGAAGACGCCCACGCGCATGAGCCCCTCCGTACGGATGGCGCGCGCCTGCGCCGGCGTGACGCAGCGGGGGCTTTTGGGATGGAAGATGAACCCCACCAGACAGGCGCAGGCGGCTTTGGCGCGGTCTGCGTCGTGCTGGGAAGTGATCCCGCAGACTTTGATCATGGTGGAATCGCAACTCACGGCGCGCTCCTGGGGGATGGGGTGAGGAGGCCGGAGAGGGCTGCGCCCGGGTCGGCGTGCGCCATCAGCGCGCTGCCCACCAGCACGGCGTCGTAGCCCAAAGCGGCCATGCGTTCAAGGTCTTCCGGTTTGTCCATGCCGCTGGCGCTTATCCACACCTCGTCGGGGCGCTTGCCCATGGCGGGAGAAGCCACCAGCCGTTCGCTCACGGCAAGATCCGTGGTCAGCCGGTCCAAGTCCCGGTTGTTGACCTGGATGAGGCGCACATCCGGGATGTGGTCGCGCACCAGCGCCAGGTCCTCCTCGTCGAAGACTTCCACCACGGCGGCCATGCCCAGCTCCAGGGTGCGGGCGTGCATCCGCGCCAGCACCGTGGCGGCCCGTCCCGGGAACATCCGCGCGATGAGCAACAGCGCCGCAGCGGGCGTGGCCGCCGTGGCCTCCACTTGCAGGGGGTGGATGAGGAAGTCCTTGCGCAACAGCGGCAGAGCCGGCCCCATCATGCGTTCCAGGTAGGCGAGATCCCCCTGGAAATGCGTCGCTTCCGTGAGCACGGAGAGCGCTGCGGCCCCGGCCGCGGCGTAGCTGCGCGCGACGTCCTCGGGTTCCAGACGCTCGTTGATGACGCCACGCGAAGGCGAGGCGCGCTTGTATTCGGCGATGACGGCAGGCATGCCGTCCTCACGATGGCGCGTGAGCGCTGCAGCGAAGTCCGGCCGCCGGCCGCCGGGCCAGGGCCAAGGGAGCGGCATGCGGCCCTCGCGGGCGGTTTCGGCCAAAGCGGCGAGTTCCTCGGCTTTGGCTTCGCGGAATCGTTCAAGCATGGACATGGCGTGTGGCGTCCGTCATGGAGGGTTGATCAGGGGGAGCGTCTCGGAGACGGGCTCGGGCAATCCGTTCAGTTGCTGAGGAAAGCTTTGGCGACCCCTTGTCGGATGGCGGCGCGGGCCTTGTCGAAGGCCTCGGAGAGTCCCAGGCCCTCCTCCATGAGGTGCAGGCCCACGCCCAGGTTCAGCGCCAGCATGTCGCGCATGGCTTCGGGTCCACCGCCGTCCAGCAGTTCGCGCACCACGGTCAGCGCATGTTCCTTGGAGGAGACGGCGACGTCCTCCGGCGCATGCCGCGCAAAGCCGAAGGCTGCCGGGTCCAGTTCGGTGTGGACCATGGCGCCCTCGCCCAGCCAGACCACCTCGGCCGGGCCGAAGGGGGTCAACTCATCGAAGCGGGAGTGTGGCGCGCCGCCATGTCCGCAGACCACCGCGGCGCGCATCACGCCCCGACGTTGCAGCACTTCGCCCACCAGGTCCATGACCTGGGGCCGGGCCACGCCCAGCAGCTGGTGCGTGGGGCGGCCGGGGTTCAGAAGCGGTCCCATGAGGTTGAAGAGCGTGCGCACGCCCAGCTCCTTGCGCACGGGCATGATGTAGCGAAACGCCGGGTGATAGTGCGGCGCGAACAGGAAAACGAAGTTGACGCGGGCCAACTCGGCGGCGGCGTCCGCCGGGTCCTCGGGCATGGGCAGGCCCAGGGCTTCCACCACGTCGGCGCTGCCGGAGCAGCTTGTCACGGAGCGGTTGCCGTGCTTGACCACGGGGTAGCCCAACGCCGCCATGTAGAGGGCCATGGTGGTGGAGCAGTTGAAGGAGCAGGAGTG
>CAYVWB010000003.1:0-69818 GCA_964455395.1 uncultured Desulfovibrionaceae bacterium | reverse complement strand
TGGTTGACAAGACGGTCGAGGCCGTGAAGGCCCGATTGACTGCCGAAATCAACTACTGGGACCATCGGGCGGAGCAGTTGAAGGAGCAGGAGTGGTCTCCGCCGGTGCCGCAGGTGTCCAGTCGGCGCTGGCCTGCCGCGCCGTTCAGTTCGGGGAGCAGCCGCGCCTGGGCCAGGGCGGCGTCCACTGCGGCGGTCACTTCCACGGGAGTTTCCCCTTTGATGCGCAACCCCATGAGCAAGGCGCCGGCTTGCGCCGGGGTCAGTTCGCCCGCCATGAGCAAGCCGAAGGCCTGCGCCGCGAGGGCGGCGTCCATGTCGTCGCCGCGAGCGAGGTGTTCCAGAATGTCGTTGATGGCCACGTGTGCGTCTCCTTGCGTCATTGCATTGGAAGGCCGGGGCCGAGCCGGCTTCTAGCGGAGGGTTTCCGGGAAGTTGGCGAGCAGGTCCGCGCCTTGTGGGGTCAGCACGCTTTCGGGGTGGAACTGCACGCCGGCCCAGGGCCTGTCCTTGTAGCGCAGGCCCATCACCTCGCCTTTGTCAGGGCCGAGATCCGTGGCTCTGGCGGTCACCTCCAGGACGTCGGGGACTTCCTGCGCATGCACGATGAGGGAGTGGTAGCGGCCTACGGTGAAGGGATCGGGCAGCCCCGTGAAGAGGCCGCGGCCATCGTGGGTGATATCGGAGGTCTTGCCATGCATGATGCGCGGCCCCACATCCACGGTCGCGCCGGCGAAGGCGCCGAGGATCTGGTGGCCGAGACACACGCCCAGCACGGGGACGTCCTTGGGCAATCTCGCCAGGAACTCCAGACAGAGGCCGGCGTTGCGGGGATGGGATGGACCGGGGGAGACGCAGACCATCTCCAGGTCGCCGGACCCGGCCAGCGTCAGGAGTTCGGGACGGTCGTTACGGACCACTTCCGGGTGCTTGCCGAGCTTCTGGAACGCCTGCACCAAGTTGTAGGTGAAGGAGTCGAAATTGTCGATGAGCAAAAACATCAAGCGTCTCCTGCGGTAAGGACCTCGTTGAGCACACGGGCCTTGTTGAGGCACTCCTGCCATTCGCGTTCGGGATCGGAGTCGTAGACGATGCCGGCGCCGGTCTGCCAGTTGATCATGTCGTCGCGCACCCAGTAGGAGCGGATGAGGATGCCGGTGTCCAGATCCACCCGATCGTTGTCCAGGCCGAACCAGCCCACAGCCCCGGCGTAGGGTCCGCGGGAAAGGCCTTCCTGCTCGGCGATGAGCTCCATGGCGCGGATCTTGGGCGCGCCGCTCACGGTGCCGGCGGGGAAGACGGAGCCCAGCACGTCCAGGGCGTCGCGGCCTGCTGCGAGCTCGGCTTTCACGTAGCTGGTCATGTGCATGACATGGCTGAAGCGCTCCACATCCATGTAGCGGTCCACACGCACGCTGCCCGGCGTGGCGATGCGTCCCAGGTCGTTGCGTCCCAGGTCCACCAGCATCACGTGCTCGGCGCGCTCCTTGGGGTCGGCGAGAAGCTCTTCGGCAAGCCGTGCGTCCTCGGCGGCGTCCTTGCCGCGGGGGCGGGTGCCGGCGATGGGGCAGGTCGTCAGCACGCCGTCCTGGCAACGCACCAGAAGCTCCGGCGAAGAGCCCATCAGCGTGACGCCGGGCAACCGCATGAAGAACATGTAGGGCGAGGGGTTCACGGCGCGCAGCCGACGGTACAAGGCGAAGGGCTCGCCACGGAAGGAGGCCTGGAAGCGGGTGGAGAGCACCACCTGGATGCATTCCCCTTGGGAGATGAGCTCCTTGGCCCGGGCCACACCCTTCATGTAGGCGAGCTGCTCGGGCACGTTGGAAATGGGGCCGGCCACGGGCGGGTCCAGCTTCTTGTGCACGCGGCTGTGGTCCATCTCCACCTTCACGCCCTCCACCACGGAGAGCAGGCAGAGCTTGCCGTAGAGGTGGTCGACGAGGGCCACGTTACCCGGCAGCACCAGGGTGGCTTCGCCGTGCTCCTCCGGGATGACAGCGCGGAGCTTGGGTTCGAAGTGGGCGGCCATGCCGTACCCGAAATAGCCGTAGAGCCCGCGCACGATGGGCGGCAGATCCGCGAAAGCCGGGTCCGGCTCGATCTCCACGCGTCGCATCACCTCGCGCACGCCATCCAGAAAGTCCATGCCGGCCAGCGCTTTCAGGGGCTCCATGCGGTGGTCCCGGGCGGCCACTTCCAGTTTGCCCTGCTTGTTGGAGAGGCGCAGCCGGAAGTTCCACGCGATGACGGAGTACCGACCAAGGCGGCCGTCCACTTCGGCGCTCTCCAGGAGAATGCCTTGTTTCGAACCCACGAGCCCCAGAAAGAGGCTGATGGGCGTCTCCACGTCGGCGGGAATCCACTTCCCGGTCTGCTTCAGAACTATTGGCTCCATGATGGTCAAGCTCCTGGTTTGTCCGCCGCGCCCCCAGACCGCGTGAGCCTGTGGGGAGGCGGGGGGACGACGGGGGGACGGCTGCGGTTAATCTTCGCCTGCGCCCCACCACTGTTGCGCACGGGAGATGAGCAAGTCCAGATCGCCCCCGGCCGCCACGTGCAGGTAGTTGCGGTAGCGGCGCACGGCGTCCTGGCTGTAGGGGTTGGCTTCGAAGATGGTGCGGAAAAGATTCGCGTCCTGGGTCAGCATCTTCCGCGCGGCCTCCAGTCGACGCTCGAAGGACGGCGTCATGAAGCGCGCCACGCCCGGGTCGGCCAGCGCTGCGAGGTACGCCACCGTGGTGACGAAGTTGAGCCCTTGCACGGCGGCCATGGCCTTGTCGTGTTCCTCCACCGTGGTGAGAAAAGGAGAGAAGCCCAGTACGCGAAGCCATGCGGAGAGCCGCTGCGCCGCGGCTTCATCCCCGTGCTCGGCTTCAGCGCGACCCCCGGGAACGACAGCCACCCGCGGCGTTTCCGGCGGCTCCGGCCCGAAGAGGGGGTGCGTTCCCACCACGGGGCCCTCGTGCGCCGCCAGCATGACCTTCAGCGGCGAGGCCTTCACGGAAGCGACGTCCGCCAGCACGGCGTGGCGCGGGAGCAGGGGACTCAAGGATTCGAGCACGGCTTCGAAAGCGTCCACAGGGATGCACAGCAGCACCAGGTCCGCGCCAGCCAGGGCTTTGGCGGCGGCGGCTTCGGTCAGGGGGTGGTCCAGGCCGCGCACGCTGGCGCCGCAGGCGGCTGCGCGGGAGGCCATCATGCCGCCCATCTGCCCTTTGACGCCCACGATGGCCACCGTTTCGAAGAGCGCAGCGGCGAGGTTCAATTCATCGTCGGAAGAGCCCATGGGCGCATTGCCAGTCGCCTCGCCAGTCGCCTCGCCAGTCGCTTCGCCAGTCGCCTCGCCAGTCGCGCTGACCGGGACGTCTTCCCCGGGGGACGATCGACGGGGGGCGTTCCCGGCGTCGTGCATGTCGGGGGGAACGCTCACTCGTCCGCTCCCGGGGTCTCGGGATCCAGACGCAGATCCGTGGCGGCCTGGAGGTCCCCGCCATGGCGCAGGGTCTCCCAGGTTTCCCAGAACTCCGGGAAGGATTTCGCCACCACCGAAGGGTCGTCGAAAGTCACGGGCAGGCCCGCGCGTTCGAAGAGGGAGCAGCTCATGGCGATGCGGTGGTCGCCGTGGCTGGAGAGCGCTGCCCCCGTGTGCTTGAGGGCAAGGGGGATGGGCTGCGGCGTGATCACCATGCCGTCTTGGAGGAGCTCCACCTGCGCGCCGACTTTGGCGAGTTCGCTGGCCATGGCCGCAAGGCGGTCGCTCTCCTTGATGCGCAGATGCGCCACGCCCGTGATGCGCGTGGGGCCCTCCGCCAGCGCCGCCAACGCCGCCACGGTGGGCGCGATGTCCGGACAGGCGGCCATGTCCACCTCCACGCCGATGAGCCGCCGTGGCTCCACGGTGAGGGCGTCGCCCTCCCAGGAGACGTGGGCGCCCATGGCCGTGACGATGTCCAGCATGGCGGCGTCGCCTTGGCGGGAGTCCCGCTGCAAACCATCGATGGTGACCAGCGCAGGGCCGGCGGCGCCTGCTGCGATGCAATACGAGGCGTTGGACCAGTCGCCTTCCACGGTCAGGGAGCGGGGTTGGTAGACGGCCGGCGCCATGCGGAAACGAGCCAGGCCGGGGGCGGCGCCGGTCTGTGGGGTCAGGCGCGTCCAGTCGGCTGTTTCCCAGGCGTCGCTGGCGGGGTCGGGACGCGTCTCCACCGTGAAGGGGACGCCGAAGTCCTCCAGTGTCTGAAGCGTGAGGGCGACGTACGGCCAGGAGACGGCTTTCTCCCCGGCGAGTTCGAAAACCAGGGGGCCGGCGGCCAAAGGCGCGGCGAGCAGCAGGCCGGAGAGGTACTGGCTGGACTCGGCCATGTCCACGGGGAGAGCTGCGCCGTCAGGCGGCGGGGTGAGCCCCTCGGCGCTCATGAGGAAGGGGGGGCGTTGGGGCTCGCCTTCGTACGTGAAGGTGACGCCAAGCGATTGCAACGTACGCGCCAGGGCGCCGATGGGCCGTTCGTGCATGCGGCCGGCGCCGTGGACGCGAAATGTCCCTCGCCCTGCAGCGAGCACTGCGGTGAGCAACCGACAGGTGGTGCCGGATTCGCCCACGTCGATGTCCGCAGGCGTTGCAGCCGTTCCGCCCTGTGGGCCTTCGGCCATCCCGAGCACCGCGAACGCCCCGGGTTCCTGTGCGTGCAGGGACTCGATGGCTGCGCCGGCGGCGCGCAGACAGTGGGCGGTGCGTTCGAGGTCGTCGGAGTGGAGGACGTTGTGGAGCTTCGTTTCGCCGGCGGCGAGGGACGCTGCGATGAGCGCACGGTGGGAGAGGGACTTGGAGGCCGGGGCCTTCACGCGGGCGGGCAAGGTGTGTTGGCTCATGAGGTGGCGGTCCGGTGTCGTGGTTGCGTCGGGTCGGAAGCCGTGGGAACGGTCGGCTCCGGAGCGAGGTCCGAGACGTCCAGATACGGCCCGGAGGGATAGCTGCCGAGGATGCGCAGGGAGTGGCACGCGTGGCGCAGTTCTTCCAGGGTGGAGGCGTAGTCCTCCTGCTCCAGGTCGCACTCCACGTCCACGAAGAAGACGTACTTCCACGTCTCCCCTTGCATGGGTCGGGACTCCAGTTTTTTCATGTTGATGCCTTTGCCGGCAAGGGCCGTGAGCACGTTCACCAGGGAGCCCGGTTTGTCCGGCACGGTGAAGAGCATGGAGGTCTTGTCCCGCGCGGCGGCGGCGAGGGAGGCGTCCGAGGGTGCGCCGGCGATGAGTACGAATCGCGTCCAGTTGTCCGTGCGGTCCTCCACCCCGGAGGCGAGCACGTTCAAGCCGTGTCGTGCGGCGAGGGTCACATGGCCGATGGCGGCGTCGTCGTCGCCCTCGCTCTCGGCTGCGCGGCGGGCAGCTGCAGCAGTGGACTCCACCGGCGCCGTGGCGGCGTGGGGCAGCATGCTGCGCAACCAACCCGCGCATTGCGCCAGGGGTTGCGCGTGGGAGTAGACCGTGCGCACGGCTCCCAGGGACTCCGCCTTTCTCAGCAGGCTGTGGCGGATGCGGCAGAACAGCTCGGACTGGATGTAGACGGAGCGCTCCAGGAAGTGGTCCAGGCTTTGGCCCACTGTGCCTTCCAGGGAATTCTCCAGGGGGACGATGCCGAGTTCGGCCCGACCGGAGGAGACGGCTTCGAAAACGTGGGGAATGCTGGGCTCCGGCGTGTAGTCCACGCTGTGGCCCAGGAACTGCACCCCCGCGAAGTGGGAGAAGGTGCCCTCCGGCCCCAGGTAGGCCACGCGCTGCGGTCGTTGCAAGGCCCGGGAGGAGGAGAGGATCTCGCGGTAGATGGCGCGCAAGTGCGCTTCGGGCAGCACGCCGCCGTGTTCCGCATTGGCGTGCGCCAGTCTGGCGAGCACTTCCTTTTCGCGGAAGGGCTTGAAGATGAGGTCCTGGGAATCGCGTTTGATGCGGCCCACCTCCTTGCTGCAGGCGGCGCGGCGGTTCAACAGCGTCAGGAGCTGTTCATCGATGCCGTCGATGTCGCGGCGCAGCTCGACGAGTCGTTCGTCCCCTGCGTCTGCGGAGTGTGCGTCGTCCCCGGGGGGCGCGTGTGGCGGCGCAGTCATGGTCATGCCTCGGTGATGTCTTCCTGAATGCGCATGCCGAAATGGCGGCCCGCAGCGTCGGCTTTCACCAGCACGCGGTCGCCTTCCTTCACTGTCACCACGCTCACGGGTTCGCCTTCGGGCGTCACCAGGCGGATGGTCTCCGCGTTCTGCAGGAAGACGGCGCCTTCGGTCCCGTCCTCCAGCCGCGCGCGGATGAGCAGCATTGGCCGCACCTCCACTTTGCTGCGTCCCACCACGGCCAGGGTGGTGGCGCCGTTCGCGCTCACGATGAGCACTTCTCGGCCCGCGGTAAGCTCTTCCAGATAAGTCGTCTTGTCTCCGGGCATGACGGCGTAGGCGTGCACTGCGCCGGCGTTGACGCGGAAGGGCCGCGCCGCCACGTAGGGGTTGGACTCGGTCTCGCCGTGCACCAGAAAGGTGAAGGCGGAGGAGTTGCCCACCAGCATGCCCTGGCCTTTCCTGAGCACGCTCATGGTGTCCACGCAGACGCGGTGACCCAGGCCGGCGGGCGCGATTGCCGTGATGGTGGCGGGCGCGAGATCCACGGTTCCTTGCGAGAGTTTCACGGCGGCGACGATCTCCTTGATCTGCGAGGCGGCTTCGGGCAACACCACCAGGAAGTCCACCCCCCGCTGGAGAATGCCTGCAGCGAGTTCGGCTTGTTCCTTGGAAGCCACCTCCACGCCCAGACCCGTGGTCTGCGCGAGGATGTTCTCCACGGGGATGATCTCCCAGCCGTGGGCGAGGAGCACCTTGTCCCCGGCCATGAGGCAGGAGACGGCTTCCTCCTCGTCCGCCTTCTCGTTCACGCAGACGTCGCGCAGTTCTCCGGGGGTGAGCACGCGGGTGCGACCCAGAGCGAGCACGTCCTGCTTGCGCTCCTCCTCCACCACCACGCCATCCACGCCGGATTCCAAGGCGAGGGTGACGAGGTGTTTGTCGAAGGGGACGACTTTCATCCACACTTCCTTGGCGGCGCTCATTGGTCGCCTCCTCCCTGTCTGATGATCTCGAGGCCCTGCGCCACGGTGGCGCTGTCGTGGACGATGGCGGAGAGCGCGCGGGTGAGCGCTGCGGGATCCGGGTGCTGGAAGATGTTGCGACCCACGGAGAGGCCTGCGCCGCCGGCTTGCACGCAGTCGTGCACCATCTGCAGGAAAGCTCCGTCCGAATCCAGCTTGGGCCCCCCGGCGATGACCACGGGGATGCAACAGCCCTCCACCACGCGCATGAAGGAGTCCGGGTCGCCGGTGTAGGGCACTTTCACCACGTCGGCGCCGAGTTCCATGCCCACACGCGCGCAGTGCGCCACCAGGGTGGGCTCGAAGGGATCGTCGATCTTGGGCCCGCGGCCGTAGACCATGGCGAGGAATGGCATGCCCCAGTCCGCAGCTTCCTCGGCGGCTTCGCCGGCTTCCTTGAGCATGTGGCGCTCGGTTTCGTCGCCGAGGTTGACGTGGACGGAGACGCCGTCTGCGCCTTGCTTGATGGCTTCGCGCACGCTGGAGACGAGGGTCTTGGCGTTGGGGTAGGGCGAATGGTCCGTGGAGGCGGAGAGGTGGAGGATGAGACCGATGTCCTCCCCTTTGTCGCGGTGACCGCAGCGCACCAGGCCCTTGTGCATGACCACGGCGTTGGCGCCGCCTGCAGCCACGCTGTCCACGGTTTTCTTCATGTCCACGAGACCGTAGACGGGGCCGATGGAGATGCCGTGGTCGAGAGGGACGAGGATGGTGCGCCTGGTGTTGCGGTTGAAGATCCTCTGGCGTCGTATGTCCTTGCCTATACGCATGTTGAAGTCTCCCTAGGCGTTGTCGTGTTCGAGGAGTTCCATGGCTTGTTCGACGTCCCAGTCCTCGTGGACGACGCCGTGGAGGGCTTTGCAGAGCAGTGTGGGGTTGTCGTGCTGGAAGACGTTGCGCCCCACGGAGAGCCCGGCGCCGCCGGCTTGGACGGAGTCGTGGACCATCTGGATGAGGTCCCGAGTGGATTCGAGCTTCTCGCCGCCAGCGATGACCACGGGGACGCAACACGCTTCGACGACTTGGTGGAAAGTTTCCACGGAGCCCGTGTAGACGACTTTGACGATGTCTGCGCCAAGCTCCACGGCGGCGCGCGCACAGTGCTTGACGACGTTGACGTCGTAGGGGTCCTCAATGTGCTTGCCGCGGGCGTACATCATGGCGAGGACAGGGACGCCCCAACTGGCGGCTTCGGAGGTGAGGCGGCCGAGGTCCTGGAGCATGGCGCTTTCGGTTTCGTCGCCGAGGTTGACGTGGAGCGAGATGGCGTCTGCGCCAAGGCGGATGGCGTCTTCCACGCTGCCGACGATGGTCTTTGCGTTGGGCGTGGGGGAGAGGCTGGTGGACGCGGAGAGATGGATGATGAGACCGATATCGCGGCCGTAACCGCGATGGGTGCAGCGAGGGAGGCCTTTGTGCATGAGGACGGCGTTGGCGCCGCCGTCAGCGACTTTGTTGACGGCGCCTTTGAAGTCCACGAGGCCGTGGATGGGACCGACCGTGACGCCGTGGTCCATGGGGACGATGATGGTCCGGCCTGTGTTTCTGTTGAAGATACGTTCCTGGCGCACGGCTTTGCCCAATAGCATGACGGTTCTCCCTGTGGTTGGAGCGTTGGGCGTCTGTTTCGGCGCGGGCGGCGTAAAAAAAGGGCCGCCGGCTGACTGCCCGCGGCCCTTGGTTGGTTTCTGCTCGTAAGGCTCTTTAGAGCGCACCCTCCTGACCGCGGACAGTCCAGCGCCAAAAGTAAAAGAAAAAGTAAAAGGAAGCCGGGGAGTAGTGGTGCATGTGGGCATGTGTACGCAGGAACGCGCGGGGTTGTCAACGAAAAAAAAGCGCTGTGGGTGTGGGGGTGATGTTCGGATTGTCAAAATGGGGAAGGCGGCTCTGGACGATGTCGCCAAAATTGTATAATCGGGGACCACAAATACTCTGGATTTGTCAAATCCTACCCGGGCGCGGGGGTAGCTCATGCAGGGTATCGACAGCGATGTTCGCTAGTTAGGCGTAATGGCCTAGTGCTTGCTTTAAGGCGACGGTCGCGTGACGAAAACGTCCGCAGGCGGCGAACGAGGACCCGCCGTCCCACGACGACGAGCCATGGCGCGACAGTGCACACCAACTGAAGGAGGTCTTGTATGTCACGGATTACGGTTTCCAAAAGCGGTATGCGCCCCGGCGCGGCGGTGGCGGCCGTCGCAGCCGTCATGGCGCTGCTCCTCGCTCCTGGCGACGCCTTCGCCCAGGAGGAGATGCTCTCCCAGTCCAACGCCAACATCCTCTGGACGTTGGTCGCGGCCATCCTCGTCATGCTCATGCAGGCGGGTTTTGCGTGCGTGGAGGCGGGCTTCACCCGCGCCAAGAACGCCGGCAACATTCTGATGAAGAACTACCTGGACTTCTCCGCAGGAGCCATCGCGTTCTTCCTCTTCGGTTTCGCATTCATGTTCGGCGACTCCATCAGCGGCGTCATCGGCGGCTCCGGCTTCGCGCTGGGCGACGCCACCGCTGCGGATGCGGACGGGCAGTGGACGCTGACGTTCTGGTTCTTCCAGTCCGTCTTCGCAGCCACGGCGGCCACCATCGTCTCCGGGGCCATCGCCGAGCGCACCAAGTTCATGTCCTATGTCGTCATTTCGGTCATCATCACGGGTCTCATCTACCCTGTCTCCGGGCACTGGTGCTGGGGCGGCCTGTGGGGCGGCGAAGGCGGCTGGCTGGAAGCCATGGGCTTTGCGGACTTCGCGGGCTCCACAGTGGTTCACTCCGTGGGCGCGTGGGTCGGTCTCGCGGGCGCGGTGGTGCTTGGCCCGCGGATGGGCAAGTACTCCGCAGACGGAACCCCCAACGCCATTCCCGGCCACAACATCCCCTTGGCTGCGCTGGGCGTCTTCATCCTCTGGTTCGGCTGGTTCGGCTTCAACCCCGGCTCCACCACCACGGCTGACGGCACCATCGGCTACATCGCCGTGAACACCACCCTGGCCGCTGCTGCAGGCACCTTGGGCGCCATGTTCACCACGTGGTTCAAGTTCGGCAAGCCCGAGCCATCCATGACCATGAACGGCGCGCTGGCTGGTCTCGTGGCCATCACAGCCGGCTGTTACGAGCTCGCGCCCTTCGGCGCCATCGTGCTGGGTTTGATCGCCGGCGTGGTCTGCATGCTCTCCGTGGAATTCCTGGACAAGGTGCTGAAGGTCGACGACCCTTGCGGCGCCATCTCCGTCCACGGCACGTGCGGCGCTCTCGGCACGCTGGCTGTCGCTTTCCTGGCTGCTCCCGGCTACGGCGACCTCACCGGCATCTTCTACGGCGGCGGCTTCAGCCAACTCGGCATCCAGGCGCTGGGCGTCGGCGCTGTCTTCATCTGGGCATTCGGCGCCGGCTTCATCGCCTTCAGCGTCATCAAAGCCGTCATGGGTCTGCGGGTCACGCCCGAGGAAGAAATGCGCGGTCTGGACATCACCGAGCACGGTGCGGAAGCGTACAACGACTTCCAGACCTTCACCGTGAAGTAACTTGAACGACAGCCGCATAGGAGGAATGGAATGAAACTCTTGATCGCCTACACCAGGCCGGAGAGTCTGCCCGCCATCAAGCAGGCGCTCTACGCCAAGGAAATATTCGGCATGTCCGTCACCAACATCCTTGGCTCCGGACGCCAGAAAGGCTTCACCGAGACCTACCGCGGTGTGGTCATGGAAGTGAACCTGCTCAAGAAAGTCCGCATTGAAGTGATCGTCCCCGCCGCCAAGCTCGACGACGCCGTGCAGGCTGTCATGAGCGCCGCCAAGACCGGCAAGGAAGGCGATGGCGTCATCCTGGTCCAGGACGTGCAAAACGCCTACCGCGTCCGCACCGGCGAAGAGGGCCTCGGCTAACCGGCGAAGACCCCCGCCACGGTCTCTCGGCGCTTGCGCGTCATGCAAACAACCCCCCGGCTCTCGCAGGAGCGCCGGGGGGTTTCTTGTTGGGTGATGCGCAGAGCGGCCGCTGAAGTCGTCAACACCGTACGGGAGCGGGGGAAAGGAACTCGTCTTCCCGAGGAGGCGTTGCCCCGGCGCACGCACATCTGCAGCGAACCCTCGTGGCCCGGGACGCAGCGCAAGCCGTCTCGGACCGCGCCAGGCGCCGCCGGTGCGGCTGCTTGCGCTCGGGAGAACACGCACAGGCCGTCGCGAAACGTCCGGGATGAGGGCGCGGACCAAGCCTCGACGCGGCTTCCAGCGCAAGGGCTGCATCGGGCGCTGGCGCAACAGACGCGCTAGAGGCCCAGACGGTCGGCGATGAAGGTCTCCAGGTCCATGCCCCCGGCGGCTGTCGGGGGGAACTCCGCACGGGCCATGGCGGCGTGTCCGCCTGCGCTGCCGATGTCCCCGAAAAGCTCGCGCGCCTTGGCGCCCAGGTCCCGCACGCCGCGGGAGACGCCGTCGCTGCGGAAGATGACGATGACAGTGTCGTCGAAGACGCCAGCCACGGTGGCCCAGTTGATCTCATGGATGCGCAGGAAGAAATCCGCGAGGATGACGAGGATGTCCGGATTGTCCACTTCGCCCAGATAGACGTGCGCGCCTTGCTTGCGGATATGCAGCCGGGAGAAGGCTTCGGAGAAGTAATCCAGCCATTCCAGGCGGAACTCGCTGCGGGTTATCTTGCGCAGCAGGTTGTGGTCGCTGTGTTTGGCCAAGTAGCGGAAGGCCCGGGCGTCCACGTCGCAGAAGTGGCGGTCGAAGCTGGCGGTGTCGGACTTGATGCCGTACATCAGCGCGGTGGCGAGGCGCTTGCCCGGCTTGATGTCCAGGTTGTGGATGTACTCGGTGAGCAGGGTGCAGCAGGCGCCGTATTCGGGCTTGATCTCCTTGAAGTCCGCGATGACGGGCTTGCTCTCCACCAGGGGGTGGTGGTCCAGCACGATGGAGAAGGTGAAGCGCGCGAAATCCGGGTGGTGGTGCGGCTGGGAGTCCACCAGAGCGAAGCGGTTGTACTGGTCGCCCATGGTGGGGGTGAGCCGCTGGGTGGGGATGTTGAGATAGCGGATCATGGCGAGATTGTCCGGCCGGGTGATCTCGTTGACGTGGGCGATGCCCACCTCCGCCACCCGGTAGCTCATGATGCGTTTGAGCGCCATGGCGGAACCCAGCGCGTCCGGGTCCGCATTCACGAGGATGAGCCAGCGCTGCTCCTTGGCGAACAGTTCCTGGAGCGTGATGATCTGCGTATCGAGCTGTCTGAAATAGGACATGCAGCCTCCGCTCCCCAGCCTACCGCGTTTTCACCGCCAGGGGAACCCCGGCCACGCAGAGGAAGACTTCATCGGCAAGGCTCGCCGCCTCCCGGTTCAGCGCGCCCAGCTCCCGCACGAAAGCGCGGGTGGCCGCGTTGGCCGCGATGGGGCCCAGACCCACCTCGCAGGAGACGAGAACCACCAGCGGCGCCGCTTCTCCTTCTGCAGCGCTGGCGTCCTTCAACGCCTCGAGCAGCGCCTCCCGGCGGGCCTGAAGCGTCCCTTCCTCCAGACAGGCGAAGAGCCAGAAGTCCAGGCTGTCCACCAGAATGCAACGGACCGGCGTCGGCGGGGCGAGCGTCTGGGCGAGCGTCTGGGCGAGCGTCTGGGCGAGAGCGGCTGCCAGATCCGTGCCGGCTTCGACAACAGGCAACCGGCCGTCGGCGCGGCGGGGGTCCTGCCGGTGCGCCTCGATACGGCGGCGGAAACCGAAGTCCAGCGCCTTGCCTGTCACCACGAGACGGCGCGGTCCCGGAGCCGCCAGACAGCGCTCCAGCGCCGCATCGGACTTGCCGGACTTCTCACCACCGAGATAGAGCGTGATCACCCCGCAGCCTCCCACGCTGTCGTCCAGTTCCGCCACAACGCAGCGGATTCGAGCAGACTCTCCATGGCGAAGACTTCAAGCGTCACCGTCTCCAGAGGGAGCGCCGCCATGGCCTCGCGCGCCATGGCGACGCCGGCCTCGGGGAGCTGAGCCAGCGGCAGGTGCTTGCGGTTTCCGGCAGGCCCGGCGAGGTCCGGCGCGTAGAGATGCAGCATCCGCGTGCGCTGGCGGACTTCACCCAGACTGAGGACCACGGCCTCGTCCCACTGCAGCAGGTGCGGAATGTCCAGGCAGAAACCGAGGCCCAGGCGCAAGGCCTCCTCCACCACAGGCGCCAGGGGAGGCTCGCCGATGTTTTCCAGAAGAATGGCCGCCGGCGGAACGTCTGCTTCCTGCAGGGCCGCCGCGACCGGCGCAAGCGCCTCCGCCTGCGGCGGGGGGTGGAGCACGAAAGCCCACGGTCTGCACGGCGCGGCCCATTGCGCCAAAGCGCGCACGGCCGCAGCGGCGTCGTGCGGACGCTCCCACGGAAGGTCCAAGGGGAGGTGGACATGGTGGCGGAACGGCGCTTCCAGGGGAGGCAGATCGGCGTCGGTGTACATGAGACACGCCGCCGTCTCGAAAAGACAGAGGGCGATTTCATCGAAGGCGGCTGACGAGGCGGCAAGGGCGCTGCAATTCGTCGGGATGTCCCCCGGAACCACCCACGACGGCGCAGCGAGGCGGGGCGATGGGCTGCGCATCAATCCATCAACGAAAGACGCTGCTGTGTGGTGCGCGTCTTGGGGGCAAGGGTGCTGCGCCGCACGAGCCCCGTGGCCACGAGCGGCGCCAGGAAGCGCGAGGCAGGCAGCCGACGGGTGCGCCCGTAGAGCGTCCGCGCGCCGGCCCGACTCAGGAAGAGGGCTTCCTTGGCGCGGGTCAGCGCGACGTAGAAGAGCCGGCGCTCCTCCGCCAAGGCCGCTTCCGGGATGACGGCGAGATCGTCGGGGCCGGCCACGGCCGGCGCGGCGGCCAGACCCGGGCCGGCGAAGGGGACAAGGCCGTCCTCCAACGCGGGCAGAAACACGGCGCGGAACTCCAGCCCCTTGGCTGCGTGCATGGTCATGATCTGGACTTGTTCGCCGGCGCGGCGCACGTGCTCCAGGCTGCTCTGGAGGTGAACCCAGTTGAGCAAGCCGAGCCACCCCCCCTGTTCGCGGAAGGCTTCCACGAGACGCTTGAAGGCGGCGCTTTTCCAGAACAGCTGGTCGAAGGGGGGGACGTCTTCCATATACGCTGCAATGGCCTTGGGTCCGCGCGTCAGCACGTCGTCGGGGCATGGCAAGGGTTTGGCCGTCTCGTCACGAAGGCGGGTCCCGACGGGGGGAACGTCGCCGCGTGCGCCGTGCGCGTCTCTCTCCGCGCGTGCGCCATTGGCCGGGAGCTCGTGCGCGCAAGCCGTAGGGGCGTGGTCGCCGGCGTCGTCGACACAGGGCGCGTCCGCCTTGCGGGTCAACCCGAACAGGGCGCCCGCGGCGTCCAGAATGGCGGCCACGCGGGGGTCCTCCCAGAAGGTTTCCTGCTCGGGCGCAGCCACGGGCAGTCCCATGCGATCCAGGACGCGCTTGAGCGGCGGGATGACGGCCCGCGTGCGCACCAGCACGGCGATGTCGCCGGGGGAGAACGCTTTGGCGAGGAGCGTGGCGAACTCGTCGTCCGTCTGTCCGTCCGCAAGGGAATGGCTGGTGGGGCCCAGCAGTCGGCGGATGCGTTCGGCGATCCAGGCGGCTTCGCTCTCCGCGGAAGGCGCTTCGAAGAGCCGCAGGAGCGCAGGACCGACGCCGCGGTGCGCGTGCAAGGGCGCGGGATGGTCCAGCGAGGTGGCGGCGAGGTCCAGTACGGGCTGAACGGAGCGGTAGTTCCGCTCCAGGGCGCGCACGTCCAGATGAGGCCAGATCTCCCGCAGGGCCGTGGCCACATCGGGCAGGGCGCCGCGGAAACCGTAGATGGACTGGTCCGGGTCGCCGATGGCGAAGAGGCCGCGGCCCGGGATGACGGGTTCGGCCTCCAGCTCGACTGCGAGCTGCGCGTCCGCTTGCGCCGTGACGATGGCTCGCACCAGCTCGATCTGCAGACGGGAGAGGTCCTGCGCTTCATCGACAAGGACGTGGACGTACGGCCGGGGGTAGATGCCGTGCTCGATCTGCTCCAGCCAGAACTCCAGCAGATCCGTATAATCCGCGAGGTTCCAGGACTCCTTGTGTTTGACAAAATTGTGACGCCAGCGAGCCAGGGCCTCGTCCGCGTCTTCCTCCGCCGTCCCGGCCGGAGCCTCGCGCCGTTCCCGCGCCAGGGCGATGCGGTCGAACGCGTCACGCAACTCCCGCGCCGTGGCGCTCTCCGCAGCGTTGGCCTCCGCGAAGACACGGCGTGCGGCGTCCTCGGCCAGCACCACGGGGGCGTCCTGGTAGGCGTTTTTCCAGACTTCGTAGGCGAGGGCGTGCAGGGTGTCCGCACGGGGCAGCGCGGCCAGTTCGCCGAAGCGCGCCAGCAGACGGTCGCTCAGCTCCTGCGCAGCCTTCCGGGTGAAAGTGACCACGAGGATGCGCCGGGGGGAGACGCCTTCCTCGATGAGCCGCGCCACGCGTGCGAGCAGGGTGTGCGTCTTGCCGGAGCCGGGACCGGCCTTCACCAGTACGGGGCCGGGACCGGCCGCCACGGCCGCCTGCTGGGAAGCGTCCAGCGACCCGAGAGCCGGGGCTGCGTCTGGGGGGACGACCCCGGAGGACTCCGGCGCCTGTGATGTCTGTGGCGCCATGTCGGGCGCGTCCGAAGCATCGTCGGCCGTGGGGCGCGAGGGCGTCGCGGGCGCGGCGGTCGGGGCTGCGCTCAGGAAGGTTCCCTGGTGGAGCTCCTTGCGCTCCCGTTCGCTGAAGACGCGGATCACGCCGAACTGACCGTCGAACCCGGGCTGGCGGATGACCTCGCCACGGCGCATGCGGGCCAAGGCCTCGGCGAGAGGGGGGGAGATGCGGGCCACGTCCTCCAGGGGAGCGTCGCGCAGCACGTGCAGCTCCGGGCCCAGTCGGGTGACGCAGCGGGCGTACAAGGCGCGGACCTTCTTGGTGGCGGGGCCGGTTCCCACCACTTCCGAGATGACTTCCTGCAAGGGGATGAGGCTCTCGAAGCCTGCGGCCTGGGGCGGTTTCTTGGGGACGTCGCGGTCCGCCAGGGTCAGCACGCGGTTCAGCACGCCCACGGTCAGCGGCTTGCCGCACACGGGGCACCGGCCGTCGCGGGCGAGGGTTTCCCCCGGCTCCATGGCCACGCCGCACTTGCGGTGGCCGTCCAGGTGGTACTTGCCTTCTTCGGGAAAGAACTCCAGGGTGGCCTGGAGCTTGTGGCCCAGGGCCTCCCCGCGCAGCGCCCGGTAGACGCCTTCGTAGGAGCGCTCCCCGCTGAAGAGGTTGCACTCGCGGCCGAGCTTTTCGCCGGAGTGCGCATCCGAGTTGGAAATGAGCGCGATGCGATCCAAAGCGGAGAGCAGCCAGTTCATCTCGGGGTCGGAGGAGAGACCTGTCTCCATGGCGAAAACGTGCTGGCTCAGGTCGCCGAAACACTCCTCCAGGGAATCGAAGCCGGATTTGGAGCCGAAGAGGGAGAACCACGGCGTCCAGATGTGCGCGGGCACGAGGAACGCCAGGGGGTGAAGCTCCAGCACCAGCTCCAGGAGATTGCGCGAGTCCAGGCCGAGGATGGGGCGGCCGTCGGACTCCACGTTGCCGATGGCCGCCAGCTTCTCCGAGAGCGTGTGCGCCGCCTCCAGAGTGGGGACGTAAACGAGGTTGTGGACCTTGCGGACCTTGCCGCCGCGCTTGTATATGGAGCTGATCTCCGCCTGGAGCATGAACAGCGTGCGGCCGGCGAGCTCGTAGCCTTCCAGCCACGGGAGTTCACGGGTCAGGCCCCGCGGGTCCTTCAGCCGGTAGAGGCCGCTTGCGGAGTCGGGCTCCAGGGCCTCCTCCAGCTCGGCGCGCCAGGCGGGGTGGGTGAAGTCCCCCGTGCCGAGCACGTGCAGCCCCTTGACCAACGCCCACGCGGACAGCACCCTGGGGGTGAGCTGTTTGCTGGTGGCCCTGGAATAGCGGGAGTGGATATGCAGATCGGCGAGAAAGTGTTCCATACGGAATGGCCCGGCGGGGTTCTGCCCGCCACGGACTCCTCCCTATCAGAAAAGACCGGCGGGGCCAATGGGTCCCACGCGTTCTTTCCGTCCGAAACACGTCGGACGCGCGCTGCCGGGAGAGCCTTCGTCCCGGGGGGGCGCGCGCTGGCCGCGTTGCTCGTTTTTTTTCTGATGACGAGCATGGCGCCGACCGCCGGCGCGGAACCCGCGACGCAGCCGCTTTCCCCCGAGGTGCTGGCGCACTTCACCCGCGCCGTCTTTCTGGAGCGGCTGGAACAACTCGCTCTGGCGCGCAGCGGCGTGGCCTTCGAGCCGCAGACGGGGAACCTGAAGCGCTGGACCACCCCTGTCATCACCTACCATATAGAAACGCGCTATGCTGCCGCGCCGCCGCCCGCCACACGACCGGAGACCCTGGACCCGCGGGACGCGTCGCCGCAGGCCGCCTTGAACGCCACCCTCGACAGGCGGCTCGACACGGCCGAGACCGGCGCATCCCTCGACGCGGACGGGCTGACTGCAGCGACAGGGCCCTCGTCTGCGCTCCGATCCCCTCCGCTCGCACCTCCCGAGGAGGCCATCGCCATGACGCGCGAGGCGTTCGCCGCGCTGAATGAAACGCTTGAGCCCCTTGGCGTACGGCTTGAGCCAGAGCCCCATATCCCCGACATTCTCGTGGAGATCGTGGACGACCCACCTCCCCCCGCGCGCCTCGGAGCGAGCCGTCTCCTTGCCGCGGCGGATGGGGCCCTGCGGCGTGGCCGTGTCGTGTTGTACGGTCGAGGCCTCACGCTCCCGCACATCTGGCGCGAGGCGCTGTACGTGCTGGGTCTGCGCGGCTTCGCGCGCCCCGGAGCGCCCAGCGTCTTGTGGATGCCTGTCGCGCCTTCCGTCGCCGGCGCGCCTGCCGTGGCTGGCGGTCCTCGGGATTCGTTGGCCGACCGGGGGCGTGCGGCGGGTTTGGCGTCATCCGCCGGGGGGCCGCCACTGCCGGAAGCCGCCCTGCCGGCCTTGGATCGCGCTGTGCTGGCATTGCTCTATCGACCGGAGCTCGCCCCGGGCATGACGCTGGAGGAGGCGTTGATCGTCCTGGAGGAGCGCGCCCCGGATGTGGATGTGCCGGACGTGCCCGGCGTCACCGCGCCGGCGTACGCGCCGCGGCTGTGGCCGGAGCTCAGAACGCCAGAGCCGGCAGAGGTTCGGCCTGCTCCGCCTGCTCTGTTTGGCCCGCCAGCGCAGGCAGGTGAATCCAGGTGAGCTCGTGGCGGTTGTGGTGCAGATGGATGAGCCGCGAGCGAGGCGTGGTCCGGAACCAGTCCAGGGCGGCGTGCGACGCCGGCGTAGGGGGACCCTGGAGCTTCACCGTACAGACCATGACGCACGGGGGGCCGTGCTCCAACCAGCGTTCCACATAGCCGCGCAAGCGCTCCGGGTAGCACGCGACGTCCCACACGAGCCACGTGGGCGCGCCAAGTTCCGCGGCCACGCGCCGCGGATCCACCCCGAAGGCGCTGCCCTCCACGAAGCGCACGCGGGGGTGGCGCATTAACTCCGGGACCAGCGCGGTGCGGTCCACGGCCGTGACCTGCGCGCCACACTGCGCCAGGACCCAGGTCCAGCCGCCGGGGCTTGCGCCCAGGTCCAGACAGCAGTCCCCGGGGCCGGGCCGATGGCCCATGAGCGTCAAGGCTTCCCAGAGCTTGAGATAGGCGCGGTTGGGCGGGCCGGTCTTGTCTTCCTCGAACTGGAAAGCCCCATGAGGGAAGGGGCTGCGCCGTCGCGCCGAGGCGAGGATGAGCTCTCGCTCCAGGAGCGTCCACCCGCCCAGGGGCGAGGCGGGGGGCGGGTCGCCGAAGACCTGCAGCCGTGGTTTCACCCGGGGGAGCTTCTGCTGGATGAGCGCCGCGCGGCGGTGCTCCATCACGCTGAAACAAGCCCAGTTGCGCTGGATGGCGACGAGGGCCTTGGCCGCCTCCCCGATGGAGGCCGCCGGCAGCAGCACGGGCTCCAGCCAGACGTCCTCGGCCCAGGCGACGTCCGTGGGGGGCGCGGCGCTGTCCGTTATGACGAGTCGATCGACAGCATGAAGCGTCTCGCTCAGGCCGCGGTGGGCAAGCTCGTCCAGGAGGTGTTCGAGAAACCCCCGCGGTGCGAGATACGCCGCCGTGGGCGTTCCTGAAGGGCGTGGGCAAGACATGCGGCGTGTGATAGCCTGCGCTGAAGCGCGATGCAAGGAGACGCCATGGACAACCCCTTCGAGATCCTTTTGGTGGAGGACGACTACGAGTCCCTCCAGCAGCTGGAGCACGCCCTGCGCGACATGGGCCGGGTGACGAGCTGCCGGAACGCCGCTCAGGCGGAGTCGTTGCTGGGCAGCCGCGAATTCGACCTCGTCATGACGGACCTGCACACCGGCGGCAAGGGCGAGCTCTCTTTGTTGCACCTGGTGAAACGCGAAACACCGGGTTCCGTGGTCATCATCATCTCGGACTCGGACTCGGTGGAGCGCGCCGTGGAAGCCATGCGCATGGGCGCGTTCCACTACCTCACCAAACCCTTTTCCCTGGATGAAGTGCGCGTGCTCGTCCAGAAAGCCCGCGAAAAACGGCTCATGCGTTTGGAGCTGGACGAATTGCGTTCTCTGGTCCGCAACCGTCGCGGTCCGCAGATCATCGGGAAGAGTCCGCAGATCGAAGCGCTCAAGCGACGTATCGCCCGTGTGGCGCCGCTGGACTGCACCGTGCTCGTGCTGGGTGAGACCGGCACAGGCAAGGAGCTCATATCCCAGATAATACACTCGAATTCGCCACGTGCGGACAAGCGCTTTCTGGCAGTGAACTGCGGCGCCTTCAACGAAGATCTGCTCTGCAATGAACTCTTCGGCCACGAACGCGAGGCCTTCAGCGGCGCGCAACGCACCGTCAAGGGCATCTTCGAAACCCTGGACGGCGGCGGCGTGCTTCTGGACGAGATAGGCGAAGCCCCGCCAAGCGCGCAGGTCCAGCTCTTGCGGGTGCTGCAGGAACAGACAATCATCCGCGTGGGCGGCAAGGAGGAAATTCCCGTGGACGTGCGCGTGATCGCCGCCACGAACCGCAGCCTGGAGGATGAGGTGGCGGCAGGCCGCTTCCGGCAAGACCTCTTCTACCGCCTCAATGTCGTGACGCTGCAGCTGCCGCCGCTTCGTGATAGACGGGAGGATATCCCCTTGTTCTGCCATCACTTTCTTGACCGTGCCGGGGAAAAGTACGGGGTGACGGCCACTCGGCTCACGGAGGCGGCGCTGGAGCGGCTCATGCGATACGACTTCCCCGGCAACGTGCGTGAATTGAAGAACATGCTGGAACGCGCCGCAATTCTGGCGGAAAGTGACGTCATCGACGTGGGTGAACTGCCGGC
Source organism: uncultured Desulfovibrionaceae bacterium (assembly GCA_964455395.1). Taxonomy (GTDB): domain Bacteria; phylum Desulfobacterota; class Desulfovibrionia; order Desulfovibrionales; family Desulfovibrionaceae; genus CAYVWB01. The sequence goes on along the minus strand of CAYVWB010000003.1, from coordinate 49,289 downwards.
GCGCATCCGCGGTGCGCGGAGCGTGCGCTACCCCACAATAGCCGAAGGCGAAGAGCTGCCGACGCTGGCTGAGCTGGAAGCCGCGCATATCGAGCAGGTGCTGGAGAAGACTGCGGGCAACAAGTCGCAGGCGGCGAAGATTCTGGGCATCGACCGGGCTTCCTTATGGCGCAAGATGAAGCGACTGGCTGAGGGGTGATGCAAAAGTCAGCAGTGTTGCAAGATGCATCCAGTCATGGTAATTATTTGAATTAAATTGAAAACATAATTTTCACAAGGTCTATGTGTTGCGAGGTGCAACATGTGGCGTCCCTATTTTCGGGGAGGCTGTGGCTCTTGTCGGCAGGCATAGTCAGCAATACTAAATGGTTGTGCTCTCTTTCCTGGCTTTGGCGCCGGACTTGAAAAGGGGAGGCATCGCAACGGTTCGTGTCCCATCACCCACTTCCCCAAGGAGAGACGCAATGTCCAAGATCGTGAAACGCTTCAACCGCTTCGTCGAAAAGTACCACCTCGCCATCGTTTACGCGCAAGCCAACAAGTCCGACATGGCCCGTCTGTACTGCGCCGACTAGATAGCTCTGCCGCCGGAAAGCAACGGCGGCGCCGCGACCGTGCAGCGCTGTATGCGGTGACCTCCTCCATCGGAGCGCTGTAACGGATCGGGCGTTGACCCCGCGCCGTGTTTGTGACGACGACGTTACAAATGGGCGCGGGGTTTTTTTGTTCTCGCGAAACTGTTTCCATGATCCCGTGGATTGATGTATCATTGCTCCATGTTGAATTTGGCGTACGTAGCAGTCTTCTTGGCTGCGTTCTTGCTTTTTCAGGTGGAGCTCATCATTTCCAAGGCGGTGTTGCCGGGTTTTGGTGGAAGCTACTTGGTATGGGCCGCCTGTGTGACATGCTTTCAGTTCGGCTTGCTGGCCGGATATGGGTACGCCTATTTTCTGGCGGGTCGCATGCGTTCGATGGGTTGGCGGATCGCGCATACCCTGCTCTGTCTGTCGCCGCTTCTTCTTTTTCCCTTGGATGTCGAGTCATTGCGGGCGCCTCCGGGGGGTGTGCCGCAGGTTGTGGCCATCGCGTGGATGCTGGTGAGCACGGTGGGTCCCGCGTTCGTGGTGCTGGCGGCTATCGGGGTGACGATGCAGCAGCGAGTGGCCCAGGCCGCTGTGGGACGGAGCGTCAACGCCTATGTGCTCTACGCCGTCTCGAACCTGGGCTCCTTTCTGGGTCTGCTGAGCTACCCCCTGGTGGTGGAGCCGCTCTCGGCTCTGGAATGGCAGCTCTCCTGGTGGCGCTGGGCGTGGCTGTTCGCCGTGTTGATGCATCTTGCAACGTTCTGGGGCCTGCCGCGGGCCCCCCGCATGGAGTTCGCCACAGCGGCGCGTCAGGCGGGCAAGACGGCGCCTTCCGCTTCCATCCGCCAGCGCGCCACATGGTTGACCTTGTCCGCCGCGGGGTCAGCCATGTTCCTCTCCACAACGAACGCGCTCACCATCGACCTCGCCTCGGCGCCGCTCTTGTGGACGCTGCCTTTGGCCATTTTCCTGTTGACATTCGCGCTCACCTTCCGCACCCGTCCGTGGCTTCCGCAGGCCGTGAGGCAACGCTTGGGCCTCGCTTTCCTGTTGGGGTTGCTGTTCTTTCTCATGTCACAAGCGTCTTACGTCATGCCGCTGCTCATCCAGATAGCAGCGTATCTCGTCATCCTCATGGTGGTGTGTCTTGTGTGCCACGCGGCGTTGTATGAATCCCGACCACAGGACCCCGGGCGGCTCTCCGCATTCTACATGCACGTGGCATTCGGCGGTTTTGTGGGCGGCGCCGCCGTGAGCTGGGGCGCGCCGTTGGCGGGGGCGTCTCTGGTCGAGTATCCCTTGGCGTTCGCGCTTGCAGGGGCCGGGCTGTGGCTTGCACGGGATGACGGCGGCGGATTCGCGTGGAAGTGGGTGTGGTGGCGGCTGCTGTGCGTGATCGGCGCAGCCGTCGGGCTGCAGTGGGCCGTCCGTTTATGGCCCGAGACGCCCACAGGCGTCTGGGCGAGCCTTGCCGGTGTGGCCTTGGCGGCAGCACTCTACGGCCAGGAGCGCCGACCAGGCGTGTTGGCGCTGGCGGCATTGGCGGTGCTCGGCGCGGTGGTGGCCCGCGATCTGCTTCTGCCGCAGGATCTCTATCTCCATACGCACAGGAACTTCTATGGTGTATACCGAATATACGATCGAGAGGGGGTGCGGCGGCTCATGCATGGCGGCACTTTGCACGGCATGCAGTACGTGGATGGCCCCAAACGCGCCACACCGTTGACCTATTACCATCCCACCACGCCCGTGGGACGCGCGCTTGCCGGGCCGGGCCGGCAGGCGTTGGCGCCGTTGCGTCGCGAAGCTCCCATCGCGTTGGTCGGGCTCGGCGCCGGCAGCCTGCTCGTCTATGCGGAGCCGGGCGAACAGTGGGATATCATGGAACTCGATCCCTATAACGAAGTCGTCGCGCGAGAATACTTCAGCTTCATCGACTTGAGCCGGGGCGACCTGCGCATGCTCTTCGGCGACGGGCGGTTGACCTTGGAAGACCAGCCAGACGGCGCCTACGGCGTGATCGTCGTCGACGCATTCAATTCTGACTCCATCCCCACCCACCTGTTGACGCGTGAGGCTTTGGCGCTCTACGCCGCCAAGCTTACCGAAGACGGCGTCGTCTTCTTCCATCTTTCCAACAAGTTCCTGGACCTCGTCCCCATTGTGCAGGCCACGGCGAAAGAAGAGGGGTTGCTTGTGTTGACCGATAACAATATCGGCGACACGCATCCTGACGCGCAGAGCACCATCTGGGCCGCCCTGACCCGCAGCCCCGCCACGCGAGACGCCCTCACGCAGCAACTCGGCTGGACCGACCTCTCCGCGCTGCCTCCCATGGCGAAGCCGTGGACCGACAACTACACGAATCTGCTTGAAGCGTTGCGCTGACACACATGTCGAGCGCGCGCCATTGTGGCGCGGTCAAAACGCGAAAGGTCATCGCATTCCTGTGGAGTGTCACTGCTCTTCATGCATTGACGATGACCAACAATGCTTCATGATCTTATGGGTCCGTATCAAGGAATGTCATATCCGCCATCACGCTTCACAATGTAGGTATACCGCAATCCATAGTTTTGCCACAGATCGTACTGAATCTGTTTGGCGCCAGACAATCGTTCATGCTGACCTACAAGAACGCGCCACCATGTGCCTTGCGGCGTCTCATGCTTACGGATGAACACGCCAGGCACATTGGTTCCGAGCAGATAAGCTCTGCGTTGCTCTGCCAAGGTCTGGGAATGCCATGTTGACTCCAGAATGTTGTATTCCGTTTCGGAGTCGTCCGTCGCCTCGGCCATTGCTTCTTCATGAGCGGGGGCGGGCATTTCGGCGTCATACACGTACCCTTTCGCCTGCATGCAGTGCGCAATCTCAGATTCCAGGGTCGGAGTCTGATTGCGGCCCGTCTTGATGAGCCAGTCCGCAGCGTCACGACAGTGCAGGTAGTCGGCGTCCCAGACGCCGGTGGGTTTCTTGGGGTGATAATACTCGGTGGAGGCGGCGCAGCCCGTGAGCAGCGCGCCAGCGACCGCCATCAACGCAAGCATCCGGAATGGTGAGAAAGTCAAGAGCACCTCCAGAGAATTTTATGATAATTTCAAGAGAAACTATCCTTTCTTTCTGGTCGAAGCAAGCTGGCTCAGCCGCGGGGCGTCCTCCCCTGAGGTCGCAGGGTAGGCTCCCTCATCATTCCAATCCTCCGGAAAGCGGAAGCTTTCGCCCACCAGCTCGGTGTTGACCGGAACTCGCGCAGTCCGCGCATCAGAATTGACAGGGGCCATGGATGGCGGTGTGGCGGGTGGCGGCGGAGGCGTCGTCTCCCTGGTGGCGAGCTTGGCGCACGCGATGTCATGACGGGTGAACGTCCTGATTGGGGCGTCGAGCATGGCGGCGACCATGACGAGTGTGGGGACCAAGGACAACGACGAAGCCGTGTCCGCGCTCAGCAGGCCCATGTTGAAGCCGATGGCCAGCATTCCGGTGGCGCCGTAATACGCGCCGAAGAGACGCCACCCCCAGGCGTTGCGGCCCTGGAGGAGCTGGCCGGCGCCGGGGCAGACATACCCGAGTACGAAATATCCCAGGGCCCGCGCCATGGGCGTGTCGCTCCAATGCGGGTCGGCCGCCGGGACGGTCGCGCTGCAGCGTATCGCGACGGCGCAATACATCGCGATGGCCGCGCCTTTCGCGAGGCTTTGCAGCAGACGCGCCGGGCTCATGCTGACCTGCAGGCCGACCTCCTTGACGAGCGCCTGGACCGAGGCCGGGTTTTCGGCATAGCGTGAGGGATCCTCCCAAACCTGCCCGAGAAGCGCCTCCAGGCCGGCGAAGGTGGTGACGATGGCGGGCGTCGCGATAAAGTAGAGACAGAGCAGAATCCAGCCGAGGCGACGTTCGCCAAGGGCTATCTGGCCCGCGCCGGGGGCCAGCCAGCTCATGAAGACGCCCCAGCCCGGGTGGGGCGCAGCCTTCATGCCGAGCGCGCGGCGTCGCTGCGCCGTGACGTCCACGGCGGAAGCCATCCCCCAGAGCCATAGCGCCAGAAGCGTGAGAAATGCGCCGCCCAGATGGACAACTTGCAGGCTGGAGCCGCCGGCGTTGCCTTGTTCGCCTGCGCCCATGGCTTCCAAGGCGATATCCATGACGGCGAGCAGCGTTTCGACAAGCGCCCACCCACCCCAGATCATGGCGGCGAAGAAGAGCAGCATCACCATGGCGCCACGGTGTTTGGCGCCGGCAATCCACTCGCCGGCTCCAGGCGCCATCATGCCATGGACGAACGCCCGAAGGACGCCAGGCGGCGTGGCCATGGTCGAGTCGACTGTGTCACAGCCGGGTTTTCCATGATCCGGTGGATTCTCGGGGGAGTGGGAGACGTCGGAGGCGGCTGGACGGCGCATGGCTGGCGTGAAGGGGGGCAAGCGCCGTCATCGTTCAAGGGAAGAGTGCGCGGGGAGCGTCGCCTTCGTCATGAACGGCTCCGGCGTGGAGCGAACGCAAGCAGTCGGGCTGCGAGGGTTGGACGGCATGCACGTATACGTCGCCGAGCCCGCTGACAGTGTAGACAACACAGCGCCCAGGAGACGAGGCTCGGCGTTGAGCAGGCCTGCGTCTTCATGGGCGTTGTGTTGTCGCGACGCGTGGGGGCGCCCCGCGTGCTTGGCGTCCGGGGTCAGAAAGTGACTTTGGAGGTGTCGTTGAAATGGATTTCCTGAATTTCCTGACCAAGGATGAAGCCGCTTTCCATGCGTTTGGTGATGTCGTTGTAGTAGCGAACTTCCAGGTGCCGCATGTTTGTCAGCGCCCAGCTGAGGTCGCGGTCCACAAAGGTGACGAAGGTTTCGCCACGGTTGTCCGTGACAGTGACCTTTTTCGTGAAGGGGTCTTTTTTCAGGGAGCGAATGACAGTTACGGGGATCTGGCTCTGCACTTTTTCGAAGTTGCAGATATAGTGGCCTACTTTCTTTTCGTAGTCCATGAAGAAGACGTCGCGGTAGGCGACGAAGTTCTTGCGCACCACGTCATCGCGTTCATCTTGATAGACCACGTGGCCTTCGGCTTCGATCCAGTGCTTGTCTGCCTGCGCGAACGCAAGGGGAGCAACGAGGAGAACGCTTGCCAACGCAATCAGGAATGCCAGATGAAACCGTTTCATGAGATTCCCTCCTGGGGGTCTGCGAGTCGCCATGCGTCTGTGCGACCAGACGACGTTCGAATGCTGTCACGCCATGCGTGCATCAACGCCGGCGCAGAGTTCGCGCGTTATGCCGTGGCGTCCATGGCGACGGCGTTGGCGTCGTGTGCGACGGCGACCATCTCGCCAAAGCGCCACCAATGTTTCAATGCGAGCGGATCGCGTTCTGTTGCAGTATCCACGGCTGACAACACTATCCTGCAAGATCGCCCGCACAAATCGCATACTATGGAAAGCGCGGAATTGCAACCGTCCTCGCCAAGATTTCAATGATTACACGTAGTCGTCGCTCTTGTCCTGTTCAGGGGGGGTGGCCTTGCGGCCGGGTTGCGCGTGTTTTTCGGCGTACATGGCCTTATCCGCCGCGTTCAGCAACGCCCCCAGGTCCTGTCCGGGTGCGCGCAAGGCGACGCCGATGGACGCCGCGAGGGGCGTCTCGTCCGCCACGTCCGCCACGTCCGCCAGGGTAAGGGCGGCGAGTTCATCCTGCAGTCGCAACCGTAGCGATTCCGCCCCTTGGAGCGTGGTGTGGGGTAGCAGCGCAACGAATTCGTCGCCGCCGAGCCGCGCCACCAGGTCGTGCTGTCGGCTCAGGGATTGCATCAGGCGACCCACTGCGCGCAACACCGCATCGCCGGCGTCGTGGCCGTAAGTATCGTTGATGGGCTTGAAGCGGTCCATGTCCAGGAACAGCGCAGTCAGGGGTTCGCCGTGGGTTTCTGCTTGGCGCACCAGGCGAGCGCCGTGGCGCATGAGGTGGGCGCGGGTATGGGCTCCTGTCAGGTCGTCCACGGCGTGGCTGCGCGTGAGGAGCTCGCGATCCAGCATCTCGAGGACGGTCTGGCCCATGACATTGATAAAATGCTCAAGAAAATCTGTTGCTTGGGATGGTGAGTACCGGTCCGGGCGGGAGTCCAGCAGAATGGCCAGGCCGGGCGGGGCTGTCGTGCCTGCGGGAGTCAGCAGGGCGACAAAGCATGATCCCTCCGGAGCATGCGCCGTCAGCTCGGCAATGGCTGGGGCGATGTGGACGCATTTCTCCACGGATCCGATGTATTGCGCCTTGTGTTCGCTGTGGCGTTGTTGCAACTGCTTTGTGACGGACTGCAACGTCGCTTCGGGGAGCACGGGGCAGTGTGGTGACGCCACGGAGCCATAGGCTTCCTCTCCCAAGGCGAGGGTAAAGGCTTTCAGGTCGAAGAGCTCACGTAATTGCTCCAGTATATCCGGTGTTTCACTGAAGCAAGTCGCTTGTTGCAGTACAGATACGGCTTTGCGGAACCGCTGGAACGTCTGCAGCGAATGATGGTAGTTCGCGACAAGACTGTCCGCTGCTGCTCGTAGCGACAACATGGCGGAGCGTGTTGCGTCGGAAGAAAACTCCATATCGACAGATGACGCGTCGGGTTCGGAGGCCATTGCCGGACATGAAGAGAACTCCGACGTCTTGGCGTCATGCATCTTGGCCAAGTCGGCAAGGTCATGGAGGGCGGCGCGCATGGCGTTGGCGTCCCCCTGCGCGTACGCACGAGAGAGCTGGTCATGTAGTATGCGGAGGCGACCGCCGAGGATTTTGGTATCATGCCTTGCCATGCGCACTCTCCGTGGGAATCCGGCGCCGGTATGCGCCAATGCAGAGAGAAAGCAGTGTCGTTCGTGCGACTGAACGTATGAACGCCATCGGTACAGATGAAAAGAAAGAACGTGAAGCCAAGTCGTCCTGCGAGTGGTATCGAAGTGAAAGCAGCGCTCCGGCTTCCAGAGTGATGCAACACCATGCAAGGTGGCGTCACCAAGCGCCATAGCTCTTTCCGCTAGCATGAATGCTTCGACAATACAAGGACAAGCTCCCTGAAGCGTTGGCGCTCCGTGGACGGATCAATCGCTGCAATCAGGGTGCATGGAGTGGTTAAATATGGCGTAGAATATTGACAAGATTTCAATATCGTTCTATAAAATCAAGGAATAACACTGCGCCGAAAGGTTGCGACGGAGCTGCAGATGGTCGCCCACAAAGTCGATATGAAGCTGAAGCAATATGAAAACACCGTTGTTGATTTCATCAAGAAAGAACAAGGTGGTTTCGTTGTCGCCAGTACTGACGCCACGTTCATCTCCGTGTTGCGAAGCACGATTCATAAGCAGCTTGCCGTCAGTGACGACTGTATAACGGCTGTCACGGATGAAAGTCACATTCTGCGTGTGGTGCGTGACACGACCCTGCGGCGCAAGAAGGTGCTTGTTTTTATCGAACGAACCTTCAACCACCGTGAAACAAGTTTTCTCATCAAGCAAATCAAGAACGCATTCGATGTCAAGGTGGTCGTTCTCACAGGGGAAGCGGATCGCCAACGCCTTGTGCTTCTGCATGAAATCGGCGCGGACAACTTCATCTCAAAGCCCATTTCCATGAACGTGCTCATCGAGAAAATGGCCTTTACCGTGAAGCCACAAGGCAAGATCGGTCGATACATCGACAACGCCAAGAACATGCTTGCTCAAGGCCGCATCGACGAGACTCTCAAGCTGGTTGACGACATCCTGGAGCTCAAGCCCAACTCTGCTGCGGGCTACCTCCTCATGGGCGACGCCTACAAGGCCATGGGGGACAAGAAACGCGCCGTGGAAGCCTACGAGTCCGCCAGCGAAAACGCTGCGCTCTTCATGGATCCGCTGAAAAAGTTGGCGCAGTTCTACGAAGAGGAGGGCGACAGGGAAAACCAGCTGCGCTACCTGCGCAAATTGGACAAGCTCTCCCCGTTGAACGTGGAGCGCAAAGTCGACATGGGCGGCATCCACGTTGAGCTCGGCAATGTCGAGGAAGCCGAGAGCCTCTTCGAAAACGCCATCAACCAGGCCAAGAAAGAGGCCATGAACTTCATCGAGGACGTCTCCGCCAAGATCGCGGGCATCTATGAGAAAAAGGACCCCGAAAAGGCGATCATCTACTACCGCAAGGCCTTGGAGCTGAAGGGCGACATGTTGGACAAATCCGACATCAAAACGTTCAACTCCCTGGGCATCACCCTGCGTCGCCAAGGACGTTGGAAGGAAGCCATCCAGGAATACAAGAAAGCACAGAAGATTTCTCCGGACGACGAAAACCTCATGTACAACATCGCGCTGGCTTATGCGGAAGGACGCGACCTGGAACTGGCCGCCACCTTCCTCGATCGCGCGCTGGACCTCAACGCCGAGTTCTACAGGCAAGACCCCGTCATCGCTTACAACTTCGGCCTCATCTTCTCCCGCGCGGGCAAACGCGACTTGGCGCGCAAGTACGCCAAAGCCGCCCTCTCGCTCAACCCCGGCTTCGACAAGGCGCAGAAGCTTCTGGATCAGCTGTAAGCCCCCCGCATTCTTCCCCCCCGCCTCCCTTGTTCGCCTGCTGTATCGCGTCTCGACTTGGCCCCGGCCACGCGCGTCGGGTTTGACCACGCGCGCCGGGTTGACCACCCGCCACAAGGCGTTACCTGTGTGCTATTGAATCATCATACGCACAAGGAGGCGCGCATGCGCATCGAGACGAAATATGGACTGGGCGACAGCGTGTTTGTCATCGGGCAGCAGCCGGGCGGTTGTCAGAACCAGGGTTGCGTGGACCCGGACTGTGGCGCCTGGAGCATTCTGGTGCAGCCGGACGGCGAGGGAGGTTTTGCGCCGCTGCGTGTGGGCGCGGTGCTCGCGGCCGGCGATCCGGCCGCCCCGGAGATATTCTACGCCTTCCCCGAGCTGCAAGGCGAAGCCGGGGCGGCGTTTTTTCCGGAGGACCATGTATTCGGCGATGTCGACGAGGCGGGTCGTGAGACGGAGTCGAGAAACAGCGCTCAGCACACGGGGCTGCGGCAGTAGCGCCATGCCTAGGGCAAGTGCGCCGGAAACTGGCGCGACGCAAGAGAAGCAGAGCTATATCGGGGCGGCTGTCCATGCGGATGGCCGCCCCTTCCGGTGGAACCGGGTTAGGCGGGTCTGAGGCTGCCGATGCCGAGGTCCGGGCAGGCGGCGCCGCATTCGCGGGGTTTGCCGCGTCGTTTCACGCCGATGGGCAAGGGCTGCTCGCCCGCGTCGGCAGGGTCGGCGGCAGGTGGTTGGGCTGCGGCGCGCTTGAGGTCCGGCGGGGGTAGCGCCTCCCCGAGGCGGACGCCCAAGGCTTCCTGAAAGAGTGCGCCCATGGCGGCGAGCTCTTCCGCGGGGAAGAGGGTGCGCGCCAGGGGGAAGATCTCCAACTCCTCCTCGTCGAGGTGGTGGTTGGTGTACTCCGCAAGGCCTTCCACCTTGATGGGGAACCGGCTGTGCTCGCGGGGGAAGTCTTCAGCGTCCTTGATGATGAGCTCGATGATGTGGTGTTCGTTGACGGCTTCCAGGGAGTCGTGTTCGGCGTCCGGCTTCCGTTCCAGAAAGTCGTAGAAATATCTTTCCTCCAAGGTGTGGTGGGCCTGGAGGTGGCGGAGGTACTCCTCGAAAGCGGAGGGGTCATCCTCGGCTTGGGCGGCGAGGGCGCGGAGCGTGTGGTGGTGGTGCGTCAAGGCGTCTACGATATCCATGGCGGGGCTCCTTTCGGCGGAAGCGACAGGGGCTTCCGTAGGCGTTCAATGGGGGTCGGGGGTGGTCGCGTCGGGAGCGTCACGATCCTCAGGAAAACACCTTACCAGAGAAAGGGGGTTGTGGGGAAGAGTGGGGCCTCCTCGAACTCGAGGCGGCGTGGTGCGGGGCGTTGCGCCGGGGGGGAAAGGGCTTGTCCGCTTGACGCAAGGTGTTCGGAGCGGTCACTCGGAAACGTCGTGGTAGCGCTGCGCCAGTGCAGGCGTCTTTTCCTTGACGAGCTCCGCCAGACGGCTCCAGATGCGTTGGGCCAGTTCGGGGTGTTCCTCCATGAACTGGTGGCTGAAGAGGAGGTAGTTGGGTTTGGAGCGCAAAGGCGGCTCCAGCCGACGCACGTCCGTGAAGCGTGGGTCGTCCATGATGAGGGCGTCCGCGGTGACATCCTGCACGGCGATGGCCGCCGCGCGACCGCGCACGAGCTTCAGCAGGTTGGCGAGGGTGTCGCCGCTTTCATCGACGGTCACGCCCATGGCGCGCAGGTCATCGTTGATGGAGTACCCCAAGGGCGCAGCCACCACGCCCCCTTCGAGGGTGTGGATGTCCTCGCCGTCGTAAGTGACGGGCGAGCCCTCCAGCACATAGAGGTAGTAGGACAGGTCGACCATGGATTTGGCTGTATCGGTGCGCCCGTTCGCCAGGGTGGGGTACACGCCCATGCGTGTGCGCTCCTCCTTGAAACTCCCGGGGAAGGCCGCGTCCACCACGCCGTTCTGCAGTTCGTAGAGGCACCGTTTCCAGGGCATGCGCTTGAAGACGAAGGCGACGTCTTCCATCTCGGCGTCCAGCATGCGGAGGATTTCGATGCTGATGCCGGGTTTGTCCGCGGGCACGGCGTTGGTCTCGCCCAGGTAGTAGGGGGGCAGGGCCGTGTCCTCGTAGGCAAGGACGATGGTGCGAGGCTCGGCTGCGTGATGCGGGCGGGACTCGGCGTGCGCGTCGCCATTCGACAGACACGCCATCAAGGTTGCGACGACGCAGAGTGCGGCGAGCATCGGCCAGCGCTGCCGGGTGTGGGGTCGAGAACGCATGCCGCCATGGTACTCGAAAAGGTCGGGTGGATGCAAGGTGGAGGGTGAGTGCGGGGCGACGAAAAAGCCGCCTTCCGGAGAAGGCGGCTTGGGTGGTGCGACGGCTCAGGAAGGATCAACCGTGTTGGAAGAAGTGAGTATTAAATTGCTTGCATTTGGAGCGTGAATTGATCTGGCGCTTTTGGACGCTTGAACGAGCCTCCAAAGTTGCTCTCAAGTCCAAAATGCTTTTTTTGAGGCTGTCCAATGCAACTTCTCTTTGGCGCTCTTGGGCCCATCCCTTCAGTTTCAAGAGTTCAGATCTATGTTGAGCCAAAATGGAAGGATGTATCGCCTCTCTGTCAACATAATGGATGATGTCTTCATGCGCGCCAGCCTCTTTCGCCAACGAGAACGCGCTGATAAAAAGAATGGCGCGCGTAGGTTCCATGTCTGCACGTTTCGGAAGCATTTTTGCGGCTTCAATCTCGTTTCGAAGCGCTTTCTTCATGAGCGATAGATATTGGTCTTCATTGCCTGCGTCCCGAGCTGCTTCGGCTTCGTGCGCCAGAGCCATGGCTTTGGTGTGTAGGTCTTCAGGATGTGCCATTGGGTGTCACCATGTAGGCGTTGGGGCTACGAAATTGAACGACAACAATTATCGGCAAACTCTCAGGCGTGTAGTTGCGAAGTTTCTCTCGCATCCGAGTATGCATGTTGTTGTTGGGTACAGGGTTGAGAATGCCAGAAACTTCGAGTTTTGTCAAGCCGTTGAGGAAGTTGAGGGGCCTGCCTGAAGAAGCGCTCTCATGGGAAGCGAGAGGTTGCAAGTAGTAGTCAAAACCTTCTTCCTGTTTGGTTTCATGCTTCGCCACAAGGTTCTTCCTTGCTGCAACAAGGAGAAGTGCAATAGCAACTGCGCCAAACTCCGTATTACGATTGCTGTCCTTGAGTTTCTTCAAGTCATCATCACTAGGCGCCTTTCCCCAAGTGAGCGTACAACAAGGCGAATCATTTTTTTCATTCAGCCGAAACTCGCCGCCGTCAGCCATGGCGTCGGCTTCAAGCAAGCAAAAGCCCACACCTTTTCCATAACTGCACTCGCGCATGCAGGCAAGGGTCCGATTGATATAATCTTCACAAACACCCTCAATCATGGCTGGGTGGTCTGTCCTCAGGTTGTCCAGGGAGAGTTCGGTGGGAGAAGGGAAGTCTTCAGGACACATGTACGCCTCCGAAGAGGCTTGTCTAGCGCATGTGTACATGAATTGCAATAGCCCCTCCATTGAAACAGCATGGAAGGGCTATTGCGGTGTAGCGTCAAACCTATTCTTCCAGCAGGCTTTTCTTGCCATCGATCAGGTCGCTGATGACGCCCGGGTCGGCAAGCGTCGAGGTGTCGCCGAAGTCGTCATAGACGCTCGCCGCGATCTTGCGCAACACGCGTCGCATGATCTTGCCCGAACGCGTCTTGGGCAGACCCTCGGCGAACTGCAGCACTTCCGGCGTCGCGATGGGGCCGATCTCGTTGCGGACCCAGGCGCGCAGCTCCTTGCGCAGTTCGTCGCTCTCCTCCACGCCGCTCTTCAACGTCACGTAAGCGTAGATGGTTTCGCCTTTCACCTGGTGCGGCATGCCAACCACCGCAGCTTCCGCCACGGAAGCGTGCGAAACCAGAGCGGATTCGATTTCCGCAGTGCCCATGCGGTGACCGGAGACATTGATGACGTCGTCCAGACGACCCATGATCCAGAAGTACCCGTCCTCGTCCACACGCGCGCCGTCGCCGGACTCGTACATGCCCGGGAAGCGCTCGAAGTAGGTGTGACGGAAACGTTCGGGGTCGCCGAAGACGCCGCGCAGCATGCCGGGCCACGGCTTCTTCACCACCAGATGGCCGCCTTCGTTGGGGGCGGCGTCCGTGCCGTCCGCGCGCACGATGGCTGCATCCACGCCGGGCAGGGGCTTGGTGGCGGAGCCGGGCTTCAGGGAGGTGGCGTAGGGCAAAGCGCTGATGAGCACGCCGCCCGTCTCGGTCTGCCACCATGTGTCGCAGATGGGAAGCTTCTCGTCGCCGATGTATTTGAAGTACCACATCCACGCTTCGGGGTTGATGGGCTCGCCCACGGAGCCGAGGATGCGCAGGGAGGCAAGGTCGTGCTTGGTGGTCCAGTCGACTCCCTCACGCATGAGCGCGCGCACCACGGTAGGGGCGGTGTAGAAGATGCTGATCCGGAACTTCTCGACAACCTTCCAGAAGCGCGCCGGGTCCGGGTAGGAGGGCACGCCTTCGAACATGACGGAAGTGCCGCCCAGCGAAAGCGGACCGTAAACGATGTAGGAGTGGCCGGTGATCCACCCGATATCCGCCGTGCACCAATAGACGTCGTCATCCTTCAGGTCGAAGACCCATTGGGTGGTGTGCGCCACATAGGTGAGGTAGCCGCCCGTGGTGTGCACCACGCCCTTGGGCTTGCCCGTGGAGCCGGATGTATACAGGATGAAAGCCGTATCCTCGGCGTCCATCTCCTCGCACGGGCAATCGCTGGTGATGTGCTCGGCCGCCATGGCCTCGTGCCACCAGATGTCACGACCATCCTGCATGGTGATTTCGTTGCCGCCGCGCTTGACCACCACGCAGCGCTCCACCGTGGGGCAGTTGCCCAGCGCTTCATCGGCGTTCTTCTTCAGGGGGATGACACGACCCGCGCGCAGCACGGCGTCCGCCGTGACAAGCACCTTGGCTTCGCAGTCCTGGATGCGGTTCTGCAAGCTCACTGCGGAGAACCCGGCGAAGACGATGGAATGGGTGGCGCCAATGCGCGTACAGGCGAGCATGGCGATGGCCAGCTCAGGAACCATGGGGAGATAGAGGGAGACGCGATCGCCCTTCTTCACGCCCATGTCTTTGAGTACATTGGCGAAGCGACAGACTTCCGTGTGCAGCATCTGATAGGTGTAGACCTTGACGTCTTCCTCGGGCTCGCCCTGCCAGATGATGGCGGCTTTGTTGCGGCGGCCGTTTTCCAGATGCCGATCCAGGCAGTTGTACGCGATGTTCGTCTTGCCGCCGGCGAACCACTTGATTTCGGGTTTGTGCAGGTCGGCGTCCAGAACCGTGTCCCACTTCTTGAACCAGTGGACGAGCTCTTCGGCGCGGTCGGCCCAGAAGCCCTCGGGATCTTCCATGGAGCGTTTGTAATGCGCTTCATAGTCCTCCATGGATTTGACGTATGCAGCCTCGCGACCCTCCTGGGGCGGGTCGAAGTGGCGCTTTTCCTTCAGCATGCTCTCGATGTCCGATTGGCTCATGGAAACCCCGTCTCGTTTCAGGTGGTTGTGTCACTAAGCGCTGCGGCCGCGGCCTCGCGCGGACCTCCCCGGCAGGTGTTCCCCGCGGGGGGCGGGAGGCGTCGCGTCGCGCGCCAAAGGCGACTTGTCAGAAAAAAAGCCTGTCTATTGTATGGAGGATGCGCACGGAAATGTAAAGCCGCTCATGGTGGAGGAACCGCCGTTCGTCCAACCCGGCATTGACTTCGTCATGGAAGGCGGGGATACTCCCAGTAGTGGCGAACCCCCGTCGCGCGCGGCCGGCTCGGCCCGTGCAGCCCTGACTCCAGGGTGAGCAGGCGCCGGGAGCCGGCTCCCCGATTGTCGCCCGGACGGACGTGGACCGGGCGCCTGAAGCCGTGGCGCGGCAGCCGAGGACCGAAGGCCACAAGTTGGAGGCCGAGGCGCCAGCGCATCTGGGGCTTGAGAACCCGGGGCCCCGACGCCGGCCGAGACGTCACACAACGTGCGACGCGCTGGTGGAAGGCTGCAACGCACAGGCCTCTGCGCCCCTTGGGAAGAAGCTCCCCCGGGCCTCGACAGGCGGAGTGCATCCGGGTGGTCCGTCGCCGCGTCGCCGGGCGTCTCCGGAGGGCGCGAACGCATAATGGCGAAGCGCGCCGTGTATGGCTTTCAAGGCGGCGCGAGTCTTCATGATCCTCCGCAATCAGCGGAATCGGCGCCGCCGGCGCAACTGTCGCCCCAGTCCACCAAACGCCACTGCACAAGCGAGCACGACCTTGAACGCCGCCCATCTGCAAAAGCTCTTCAAGCCAACCTCCATCGCCGTGCTCGGCGCGGAGGACGACCCCGCCGACCCGGGACGCCGCGCCATCGAGAACATCCTCGGCGGCGCCTTTCTGGGTCCCGTGATGCCTGTCCGCGAAGACATGGCCCCCGTCTTCGAGCAGGAAAGCTACCGCAGTGTGGACACCCTGCCCCTGACGCCGGATCTGGCGCTGCTCGCTCTGGACCCCGAGGACGTGCCCCAGCGGCTGGAGGAGCTGGGGCAGCGCGGCTGCCACGCCGCCGTCCTGCTCTCCCGCGGGCGCTTCCGCAAGGACGCCGCCAAGAACGACGCTTTACGCGCACAAGCCCTGGAGATTGCGCAGCGCTACGACATGCGCCTGCTCGGCCCCAACTGTCTGGGCTTCATAAACCCCAATGTGGGGGTCAACGCCTCCCTCGCCCACCGCGACGCCTTGCCAGGCAAAGTGGCCTTCATCTCCCAGTCTGATTCCCTCTTCGCCACCGTGCTGGACTGGGCCACCTCCAACGGCGTGGGGTTTTCCCACTTCATTTCCCTGGGCGACCGCTGGGATATCCGCTTCGGTCACGTGCTCGATTATCTGATGAGCGACCACAACACCCGCGCCGTTCTCCTCTATCTGGAGACCATCACCAGCGCACGGGCCTTCCTCTCCGCCGCGCGGGCCACCTCCCGCAACAAGCCTGTTCTGGTGGTGAAGGCCGGTCGTTCGGAAGAAGGCGCTGCGGCCGCAGCCGCGCACTCCGGAGCATTCCTCGGTTCGGATGAAGTCTACGACTCCGCATTCCGCCGCGCGGGCATGCTGCGCGTGCACGACATCGACACCCTCTTCGACACTGTGGAGACGCTGGCTCGCACGCGGCCTCTGCGGGGCGAACGGCTCGCCATCCTTACCAACGGGGGCAGCCCCGGCTTCCTCGCCACGGATACGCTCGTGGCCGGGGGCGGTCGGCTGGCGACCCTCAGCGAGGCCACCGAAACCGCACTGGCCGAGAACCTCGGGCAGGACTGGTCCTTCGACAATCCCCTCGTGCTCAAGAGCGAAGCCTCCGGCGAACAGTACGCCCACGCCATGGAGGCACTCTTCAAGGACCCGGGGGTGGACGCCCTGCTGGTGATGCATGTGCCCACCTACCGCCATCCCGGTGTGGAGACAGCGCAAGCCGTGGCCAAAGCCGCCAAGAAAACCAAACGCAACGTGCTGACCAGCTGGCTGGGCATGGAAGCCGCCGAGGAGGCGCGCGCCGCCTTCGCCAAAGCGGGATTGCCCACCTACTTCACCCCGGAGAAAGCCATCCGCGGATTCCTGAGCATGGCGCAGTATCGCCGCAACCAGGAACTGTTGATGGAGACCCCGCCCTCCATGCCGGAGGCCTTCGATCCCGACCCCAGCCGCGTCAAGGAGCTGGTGCAGCGCGTCCTCTCCCGGAATCAGACCACGCTGAACGGTCCCGAGACCATGACCATGCTCACCGCTTACGGCATCCCGGCGGTGGAGACGCGGCTCGTCTCGGATATGGAGGGAATTGAAGGCGCGGTGGAAGCCGCTCAGGAAATAGGCCACCCCGTGGCGTTGAAGGTGCTCTCTCCGGATCTGGTGCGCAAGTCCCTGGCTGGGGGGGTGGCGCTGGATCTGGAGGACGACGACGCTGTCCGGGACGCCGCCCACGCCATGCTGGAGCGGGTGCGCGGCGACCACCCCGCAGCGCGCATCCATGGATTCGTGGTCCAGCGCATGATGCGTCGGCCCTTTGCCCACGAGCTGTTCATCGAAGTGGTGACGGACCCCGTCTTCGGCCCCGTCATCCGCTTCGGGCAAGGCGGCGGGCTGACCGAGGTGGTGGACGACCACGCTGTCTCCCTGCCGCCTTTGAACATGGGGTTGGCCAAGGAGCTGGTGGGCCGCACCCGCGTCGCTCAGCAGCTGGAGGGCGCCAAGGACTATCCCGCTGCGGACATGGAAGCCATCTACCTGACGCTGGTGAAGATCAGCCAGCTCATCGTGGACATCCCCGAAATCTTCGAGCTCTCCATCAACCCCCTTTTTGCGGACTCCCACGGCGTGCTGGCCCTGGACGCCACAGCGCACGTGGCG
Organism: uncultured Desulfovibrionaceae bacterium; assembly: GCA_964455395.1. GTDB lineage: Bacteria > Desulfobacterota > Desulfovibrionia > Desulfovibrionales > Desulfovibrionaceae > CAYVWB01. The sequence goes on along the minus strand of CAYVWB010000003.1, from coordinate 31,705 downwards.
CAGACCGACGTGGAGCGCGGCGAGGAGCAGCTGGCCATTCGGCCCTATCCCCGCGAGCTGGAGGAGTGCGCGCAACTCAAGGACGGCCGCACCGCGTTTTTGCGACCCATCCGCCCCGAAGACGAGCCCGCGCACTGGGAGTTCCTGGAGCATGTGAACGCCGAGGACAAGCGTTACCGCTTCTTTTCCAACATCGGCGAGCTGCCCCGCCAGGAGATGGCCAAGCTCACGCATATCGACTACGACCGCGAGATGGCTTTCATCGCCAAGGGCTCCGAGATCTGCGGCGACGAGACCGGCGGGGAGAAGACCTTGGGGGTGGTGCGCGCCATCACCTCCCCGGACAACGAAAAGGCGGAGTTCGCCATCCTCCTGCGGTCGGACATGAAGCGTCTGGGCTTGGGCAGGATGCTCATGGAGAAGATCGTCCGGTACTGCCGCAGCCGGGGGACGCATCGCATCATCGGCCAGGCTTTGGCGGAGAATGCGGGGATGGTGGGCTTGGCTGAAGCCGTGGGCTTCGAGGTGACCAAGGACTTCGAAGACGACGTCTACAATTTCGATATGGAGCTCAACCCGCCAGCTGCCTCGCCGCAGGGGTAGCGCGCGAGACATGCGGTTCGGGACGTGGGGCGCCGGTTTCGGTCGGTGTACATGATGAGCTGTTCGATGGATTCTCCCCCGGGCTCTCCGGTTGCGTATCGGGGAGAGGGGGTGTATGGTCGCGCTTCAGTTGTTTCCATCGCTCCAGCCCCCTCGCTATCCCCAGCTGCTTCAGGAACGTATTTGCTTCTCAGGAGAGGGACGTGCCCCATTCCGTCAAGATTCTCGTGGTTGAAGACGACCCCATCGCGCAGATGCTGCTCAAGCGGATGATAGAGGGGTTCGGGTATGGCGCGCCGGACCAAGCCATGCGGGATCAGGACGCCATCGAGCTCGCCCTCGCCAACGACTACGACGCCATCCTCATGGACATCCGCCTGGGTTCCAACCAGCTGGACGGTCCCGCCATCGTCAAGCGCATCCAGCAGAAGAAGGACGTCCCCATCGTCTATGTCTCCGCTTCCAAGGATTCGGAGTACTACGGCAAAGCCATGGACACCAAGCCCTTCGCGTTCATCGACAAACCCGTCAGCGCGCAGGAGCTCAAGGCCACTCTGGAGCGGCTGCTGACCCAACAGCTCGCCCACGAGAAGTTCCGCTCCCTCGAAAGCGGCGACATGCTCGACCTCATCTATGATACGGCGAAGATCGGCATGTGCGTCACGGACGAGGAAGGTCGCTTCGTCAAAGTCAACAAGGCCTATGTAGAAACCTACGGCTACGCCGAGGAAGAGCTGGTGGGCCACTCCTTCGTCAAGGTGCTGCCCGAGGCGATTCGTGAGAAAGCCCAGCGCATGCACTACAATTTCGTCCACGGCCTTTCCAACGAGAGCTCCGGTGAATGGCAGGTGGTTGCGAAGAACGGCCAAGTGAAGGACATCTATGTCACGGCGGGACGCATGGTCGCCAAAGATGGCCGCGCGTTCAAAGTGACCACGGTGGAAGACATCAGCGAGCGCAAGAAACTCATCAACGACCTGGAACGTTCTCTGAGCGAGAAAGAGACGCTGATGAAGGAGATACACCACCGCGTCAAGAACAACATGAACATGATCTCCGGATTGCTGTATCTGCAAGCGGACACCATGAACTCCAACGATGACGCCAAAGACGCGCTGATGCAGTCCATCAACCGCATCAAAACCCTGGCGCTGGTTCACGAACACCTCTACAAGTCCGAGAACCTCGCCAACGTCAGCATCAAGAATTATCTGGAAAGCTTGGTGAACGACATCGTGGCCACGTTCTCCATGCAGCACATGGTCGTGGACTTCAATGTCCGCATCGAAGACTTCGGCGTGGACCTGGACACCTGCATCACCAACGGCCTCATTCTCAACGAGCTCGCAGCCAACGCCATCAAGCACGGCTGCCAAGGCGAAGCCTGCGAGTTGAGCGTCTCTCTGATCCGCAATGGCGACCACGCCACCCTCACGGTCAAGGACAAGGGCCCCGGCTTCCCCGCCGACTTCTCCTTGGACAAGGCCTCCACCTTGGGCATGCAGCTCGTCTTCAACATGGTTCGCAAGCTGCAAGGCGCTTTGGAGATGGACAGCTCCGACGGCGCCACTGTCTCCATCACCTTCCCCCTACCCCCCGGCGCCAGCCCGGTCGCCATGTAAGGCGCACGGCAAAGCTTCTTCACTCGCTCGTCTTCGGGGCGCGTTCGCTTTGCTTCGGCGGCGTGGCGTTGTCTTCGCGCAAGGTTTCCGGAAAGCGGAGCCACTGTGTGCGTCGTCTTGTAGGAAAGGGGAGCAAAGAGGCTTGCTTTCTTTGTAGTGAAGAATTATGCACCATGGAGTTGGCTGCTGACGTTGGTCTGCATTTCTCTTGCCCGGGTCGACGTTTCACCAAGAATGCTTCCCGCTAATGCTTTCCGAGAACGGTGGTAACGCCATGAACGAGTCACAAGATGCCCTGTTGACGTATTTCCGCGACAACGTTCGCGCAGCCCTGCGCAAGCAGGGTCTCACCCAGGCCAGGCTCGCCGAGGTCCTCGGCGTCACCCGGCAGCACCTCAACGCCGTACTTAAAGGCCGTGTGCCGCCGGGCCGCAATCTGCAGGAGCGCATCGCTGCAGCGCTGGGCTGGCCCCTCATCGACCTGCTGCAAGCTCCAACCGAGGTGCGCACCGCTCTCGCCGAGCCCGGCGAGTGTGTACGCGTGCCCAGGGCCACGTCCTTCCACAGCGGCGAACGCGAGCTGGTGACGATGGCCGAGGAGAATGGCGACCACGCAGCCATGGTGGAGAGTGTGGTGCCTCTGCCGCGGGTGTTGCTGCAAGAGCGCGCCGATCACCCTGATACGCTCGTGTTGATGGAAGCCGAAGGCGACGCCATGACGCCGTGCGCTCACGCTGGGGATCTGTTGCTGGTGGACCAAGCGGATGTGGAACTGCGCGAAGGCCGCATCTACGTGGTGCGCATGGGCGATCAGACCTTCGTGAAACGCTTCTCCACGGCGCCGGGCAAGCTCCTCTTCGTCAGCGACAATGTCCAGAAGTCCTATCAGGACATCGCCATCCCCCTGGACGACCCCGCCATGGAGCGGCCCCGGCACTGGGACGTGCTGGGCCGGGTGTTCATGGTCATCAAGCAGGTCTAGCGCAAGGCTCGAAGCCGACTCCGATGGAGCGCCGTGGGGCGGCCGAGCGTCGCTCGGGAACGGGCCTCCGCCGCAAGGTCGGGTGGCCGCCTCTGGGCTGCGTGCCTGCTTCACGCGAGGGGCGCGGTTCAGAAGAGGTTCTTGAGCAGTTCCTCGCTGGTGGCTGCAGCCGGCGTGACTTTGGCTTGGGGCGCATAGGTCGCCTTGGGCGCCACGGTTTTTTCCAGCTGGGGCAGAAAGGCGAGGTAGTCATCGCCGGCGTCCATTTGCGCCACGGTGAGCTCGGGCAGCGGTGTGAAATCGCCTTCGGGTTCGGGGAAGTCCTCCCAGGGGTAGGACTCCTCCACAGCTTCGCGATACTTCATCCAGACAGGCAGCGCCACCCGGGAGCCGGTCTCCTTCTTGCCTTGAGGCGAGAAGTCGTCGAAACCCACATAGACCCCCGTGACCAGGTACGGCGCGAAGCCGATGAACCAGGCGTCGCGTTCTTCGTTGGTGGTGCCCGTCTTGCCGGCGAGGGGCCGGTTCAAGGCGCGCGCGCGGCGGGCGGTCCCTTCACGCACCACGCCTTGCAACATGGTGGCGATGGTGTGGGCGTTCTTGGGGGAGATGGCTTGGCGGCGTTCGGCGCGGGTGCGGTAGACGTCGCCGCCCCAGGGTTTCTCCACGGAGAGGATGAACCGGGGCGCCGCCACCACGCCTCCGGTGGCGAAGGCGGTGTACGCCTGGGTGAGGTTCAAGGGGGTGACCACTTGCGCGCCCAGGCAGATGGGCAGGTAGGGAGGGTATTCCCCCTCCATGCCAAGCTCATGCGCGCGGGCGATGACCTTGCGAATGCCCATGGCGTGGGCGAGCCGCGCCGTGACGATGTTCTTGGATTTGGCCAAAGCCATGCGCAGGGATATGGGGCCGGAATACTTGTTCTTGTAGTTCTTGGGCGCCCACTTGCCAAAGCTGACTGGCGCATCGTTGAGAACGGAAGCCGGACTGAAGCCGGCGTCCATGGCGGCGGAGTATACCACGGGCTTGAAAGCAGATCCGGGTTGCCGTAGCGCCTGGGTGGCGCGATTGAACTGGCTCCGACGGAAATCGTAACCGCCCACCAGGGCCACCACATCGCCGCTCTCTGGCTCCATGGAGACGAGGCCCCCCTGGATGTGAGGCCGTTGCGCCAGCGTCATCTTCAAAGGCGCGCCGCCAGCCGTCACGTTGGGCGACTCCTCATCCGCAGCGAGTTTCACCATCACCACGTCGCCCGGTTCGGCGTCACGCCAGCGCGCCCAGCGCATGTCCTCCTTGGAGAGCAGCGCTTCGCGGGAGCCGACGCGCACCACGAGACCGTCGGCGGCGCGCTCCATCACCAGAGCCTTCACCCAGTCGCCGTCGCGCAAGGGGCGCTCGTGCTCGGCCTTGAAGAAGGCCACCATTTCCTCGGGCTCGATGCGGCCTATGGGACCGCGCCAACCCCGCCGCTGGCTGGAGGCTTCCAGGCCGTAGCGCATGGCGGCTTCCGCAGCGGCCTGGTGGTCCAGCGCCACGGCCGTCCGCACTGTCAGGCCGGACTCGTAGAGGGCGTCCGCGCCGTATTTGTCCATATGCACGCCGCGTTTGGCGAGGTTTTCCTCGGAGAGCGCTTCGATGAGTTGGCGGCGCACTTCTTCCAGATAATACGCGCCCACTCCCCAGGAGGGATCAGGCATCTGTTTGTAGACAAGCGGTTCCGCCATGGCGGCGTCATACTCCGCCCGGGTAATCCACTGCAGCTCATGCATGAGACGCAACACCGCGCCTTGGCGGCGTTTGGCGGCGTGCGGGTGGCGGAACGGGTTGTACGTGCTGGGGGCCTTGGGCAACCCAGCCAGCACCGCCGCCTCGGCAAGGCTCAAGTCGCCAACATGCTTGGCGAAATAGGTCTGCGCAGCGGCCTCCACGCCGTAGGCGCCGGCGCCGAAGTAGATTTCGTTCAGATAGATGGTGAGGATCTCGTCCTTGGAGAGATGCGCCTTCAGGCGATAGGCGAGGATGGCTTCCTTGAGTTTGCGCTCATACTCCTTGTCCGCGGTCAGGAGCAAGCGTTTGATGATCTGCTGGTTGATGGTCGAGCCGCCTTGCACCGCGTCGCCTTCGCGCAGGTTGACGAAGAAGGCGCGGATGATGGCGGAGATGTCCACGCCCTCGTGCTCATAGAAGGTGTGGTCCTCCATGGCGAGAAAAGCCTGGCGCACGTGCAGGGGGGTCTCATCCAGGCTGACGAGGAAGCGCTTTTCCCGGTAGAGGCGACCCAGGATCTGGCCGTCGCGGGCGTGCACGGTGGTGACGAGGTTCGGTCTGTAGTCCGTCAACCGGGTGAACGTCGGCAGGTCCCGACTCGCCCAGAGATACACCCCATACCCGGTAACCCCGACCACCCCGGCGAGGAGCGACAAGAGGAGCAGAAACGCGATGACGATGCAATGCCGTGTGCCCATACGTCAGGCCTCGATGGTGAAGATGGCGTCTCGCCGCGCTTTCCCGTCGTGTCCGAAAGCGCCGATGCGCGTCCTGCGGCCCCCGTGCGCGCGGCGTGCAGGGGGCTCGGTTCATTCTATACGCAAACGTCTTGCGATTGGCAAACACGATCGCTCATGGCGGAAGGCTTCCCGTGCGCCGAGTCGTCACGGGGAGCCTGCAACCTCAACGGTTTAGACCTCATCGACGGAATCAAAAAAAAGTATAGGGCGCAAGTCGTGGGACTCTCGCCAGGGGCGACAACGTCGCAATGGGGGGGATCACGGTTTTGCCTGCGCGGCTTGCTCCACAAACCGCGAAGCGATGAAAGGCGCGTAGTCCGGGCGGATGCGTTTGATGCGACCCTGCTCGTAGAGAAAGCGCGCCGTGGCGTTGAGCGCCTGCGCGGCCTTGCCCTTGGCGCCGCAGCCCAGCCATGCGCACGAGGCTTGCTCTTGCAAGGTGGGATACCGATAGCGCGCCAGGGCGGGCCCCACATCTTCCGGAACGCCGCCAACCACGGCGGCGACGGCGCGCGCCTGCGGGGAGTCGCCGGCCCAGGGCGCATGCGCTGTCACGTAGCGGGCGTTCCCTTCCGCCAGCGTCGTCACGAAAGCGGTCATGAACGCCGGGTGGCGCTGAGCGAAGGCGGCCCGCGCCACGAAGCCGTCGAAGGTGGGCGTGGCGCGTTGGGCGAGCTCTCCGGAGGTGAGCAGCACTTCACCATCGCGCAACAGGAGATCCAGCGTCGGCGCCCAGATGAAGGCGGCGTCCAGCTCGCCGCGCCGCCACGCAGAGGCCACGCCTGCGGGGGAGAGATCCACCAGCGTCACGGCGTCCGGGGGGAGTCCCGCCAGCTCCAGTGCAAGCATGGCGTGGAAGTGTGTTGTGGAGTGGAAGGGCGTGCCGAGGCGCTTGCCGGCGAGGTCCTCCACGCGGGAGACCTCGGCGTCGGGGTGAATGACGAGCGCTTCGGCGTCTTCGATGACGCTGGCGATCCAGAAGAGCTCCACTCCCAGGTTGGTGCTCATGGCTATGGCCACGCCCGGGGAGCCCAGCAGGCCAAGCTGGATGTTGCCGGAGGTGAGGGCTTCCAGCAGATCCTCCGGCGCGTTGAAAGTGCGCCAGATGATGTCGACGCCGGTGCGGCGTTCGAAAGCGCCTTCGGCGAGGGCGGCGACCCAAGGCGCATAGACGCGCTGGATGCCGACGACGAGCGCCTCGGGAGGGGGCGATTCAGCGGGCTGCGCGGAGACGGCGGCGTCCTCGGGCGCAGCGCCGAGGAGCGTCATGCACAGCGCCGCTGCAAAGACGAACGAAGCGCTGCAGGGCAGTCGGCCTCCGACGAGGCGACGCAAGAAGAGCCGAGGCGACATGGGGGCGTGCCGCTGCGGAAGGCGCAGGCGCTCCAGCGGCCTTCAGCACAAGTGCTGCACGCAGGCGTCCTTCGTGCGGGATGGACGCCTGCGACGCTGCGGAACAGGCTTGCGCCTACTGTTTGAAGACGACTTTCTTGACGTTGTGCGCTTCGATCTCGCCGCGGCCGATGGCGCCGCGGGTGCGGTCGTAGAACTCGAACGTCAGCGGAGCAGTGGTGGAGCCCACCAGAGCTTGGATGGGCGCGCCGGGAAAGGAGCTGTGCACGTAGCCGCGCACGGGCCGCTGGCCTTTGACGGTGACGACAACGTTGTTGAGGCCCCGGTTCTCCACGGAGTAGAGCTCGTGGGGGGCGACACGCCGTTCCAGGCCGTCGTGTGTGTAGACATAGTCTACAAAACCGACGTTGAGGAACTTGGTGACGTGTTGGCGCTCACCATTGAGCGTGTAGATGTAACCCTTGAGATAAAAGTCGTCGTCCTGCGCGAGAGCCGTTGTGGCCATAAGCAGGAACAGGCAGGTGAACAGCGCGGCGCGAATTCTCATGGGGCGTCTCCTTGGTGCCGTCGTCTCAGCGTGGGCTCTTCGTTCAGTACGTTGGTGGAAAGTGGGGTCGCGAAGTGTGGCGATGCCGTTGCATGTGGTTTCGGGTCGCATGCATGGCGTAATCGCAACGGTATCGCAATCACATCGCACGATCATGGCGGCGGCATCGCATCACGGTGCATGCGGCCTATGCGTTCCATACAGAAAAACTGCAGTTCTGGCAAGAGGCGGCGGAGAACAAAGCGGCACGGCGAAACCGTTCCGCGGCAAGCGCGCATCAGGGAGAATCAGGGAGAAAATGGAGCGAGTTCTCCTTTTTCTCAAGAGGGGTTCCTTTTCGGCGGTTTCCTGGTATGGTCGTCGTGTGCGCCTGCAGAATCTCTGACGCGCGGCTGTTCTGTGCTGGAGTGCGGTCCTCGGGGCCCGCTTCGCAACCACTCCCTGCCGGCGACGGCCGGGCGGTTGACGCCCGGGGGAGAGGCTTCGTTCGGAGAACGACGCGGCTGCAGGAGCCGACCCGCCTTCGTGGGAGCGCGTCCCCGGGTGGGGCGTCGGTCGGCTTGGGGCGGCGCAGGTCGTGGGACCGGAGACGACGCGGCGCTCTGCGCGCAGCGCTTTCGTGAACGGCGTGCGCGCCCCTTCGAAGCCGGCGCAGCAGACCGTCAAGCATCCAACAAGGAAGGATCATGAAAGACTATCACGAACCAGTGGAAGAACTTTCTCCGCAAGACAGAAACTTTGTCCGAGCGCTTTCGAGTCTGAAGGAAGAGGTCGAGGCGGTGGACTGGTACCACCAGCGCGTGGCCGCCTGCGCCGACCCGCAGCTCAGGAAAATCCTCGAGCATAACCGCAACGAGGAAATCGAGCACGCCTGCATGACCCTGGAGTGGCTGCGACGCAACATGCCCGGCTGGGACGAAGAGCTGCGGACCTATCTCTTCACCGAGGGCGACATCACTGCTCTCGAAGAAGGCGAAGAGGAAGCCGAGGACCCTGGTGAAACCGAAAAGACCACTGCTTCCGATCTCGGTATCGGCAAACTCGCCCGCTGACCCCTGCGCGCTTCGCGCCAAAGCATACAGACAAGGAGATAGTTCATGGACATCCTGAAGCGCTCCCTTGCGCCCATCACCGCTGAAGCCTGGGCTGAAATCGACGGCCAGGCGCGCAACGTCCTCACCGGCATGCTCTCCGCCCGCAAGATCGTGGACGTGACCGGCCCCCTCGGCTGGGACTACGCAGCCGTTCCGCTCGGCCGCCTGGAAGTGCCCGACGACGCCCGCCAACCCGACGGCGTGGAGTTCGGCATCCACAAGGTCCAGCCCCTGGTGGAAGTCCGCGCTCACTTCGATCTCGACATCTGGGAAGTGGACAACATCGTCCGCGGCGCCCAGGACATCGACCTCTCCAACCTGGAGGACGCCGCCAAGAAGATCGCAGCTTTCGAAGAGAAAGCCATCTACAACGGCTTCTCCACGGGCGGCATCAGCGGCGTGAAGGACGCCTGCCCCTACGACCCCATCCCGGTTTCCGGCAAGGCCGAGGACATCCTGGAGAAGGTCACCCGCGGCATCCAGATGATGATGGCCGAAGCCATCGAAGGCCCCTACGCGCTGGTGGTGAATCCCCAGATGTGGCTTTCCATGTCCGTCTACGTGAACGGCTACCCCCTCAAGAAACACCTGGAAGAGCAGCTCTCCGGCCCTGTCATCATCTCCAGCTTCGTGGAAGGCGCTTTCCTCGTCTCCACCCGCGGCGGCGACATGCAGATGTTCCTGGGCCAGGACCTCGGCATCGGCTACAACCGCCACGACAAGCACTCCGTGAGCCTCTACCTCACGGAATCCTTCACCTTCCAGGTCTATGAACCCCACGCCATCGTGGCGTATACCTGGAAATAGCGCCGCGACGCCGACACGGTGAACGCGTCGTGGCGGGTACGGAGCAACGTCTCGCGTTCTCCTTCGCATGGCATACCGGTCACGCCGGCCTTCCCTCACGGGAGGCCGGCGTTTTCGCGCGTCGTGCCCGGGTCGAGCGGCGTCAACCGAAGTTCCCGCACCAGAAAGGCGCGCAGCTTGACGTCATCGTGGCGAAGCTGCCTGCGCTCCAGCAGGACAATGCCGAGCAGCATGGCGATGGCCGGGTACAGACCGTCCTCTGTGACGAGGCGGTTCAGCCCCTGTCGCACCGCGTCGTAGAGCGTCGAGACGTCCGCGACGAGGATTCCGCCATGGAACAGCGCGGCGAGTCCCAGAAGGACAGCGCCCAGGATGCAGTAGCTCCAGACCGGATTTTTGTCGTTTTCCCGCGTCAGCGAGCCCAGTACAAGGGCGCCACCTTCCGGCTCCTCGTGAACGACGACGCGCAGCACATGCCGTCTCGGGTGGTTCTGAAGGGACTTGCGGCGCAGCGTCACCGTGTCCCCATGTATGCGTCCGGTGTAGGGAGAGAGCAGCGAATTGGCGTGGAAAGCGAGCCTCGCCGCCGCGCTGATCCGGCGCAGACACTCTTCCGGCGGATAGGGAGACCAGTAGGACACAAACGCTTCCCGCGCCATCTCGACTCCTGGGGCGATGCTGGATCGTCTGAGCGTCTCAAGTATGGAGTATCGTGTCGTAGAACGCAAGCGGGCGCAAGAGGACGTCCGCGGACGTCCGCGGACGAGGCGGCGATCGCCACGGTAGAGGGGTAGAGGGGTCGAGGGGTCGAGGTCTCCGGCAGTGAACGCTTCCTCGAATTCGTCCTTGTTCCAGCGTGGAATTGTGCTACAACAGAGGTGCGTCCTTTCCGCGCCCGACTGTGTCCGCGTCTTCGGCCGTCTACCCGAGGCTCCCCCGACGCCGTCGTCAGGCGTGCATGCTTCGAGCGTCGTCCCCTGTGTCGCGCAGCAATACGTCGCGCAATATGTGGCGTAGAGCGTGGCGGCACAGGCCAAGGAAACGTCCTCGTCGGAAAGCCGCTCACGAGTCTTCGATATGCCCACGCCGCCAGCACACGCCCCCTCACGCACCGCCGCCTTGCGCGCGCGGTTGGGCGGCGGCGCATGGCGGGAAGCGCTCATCGCCGCGGCGCTGCTGGGCGTGTTCATCTGGGTGGCGCAGAACGCTTCAGACGCGCTGAACTACAACTGGCAGTGGTACCGGGTCTGGCGGTTCATCTACACCATGCGCGACGGCGTCTTCACGCCGGGGCCGCTGCTGGAAGGGGTGTGGGTCACGCTGCAGATCACCGGTCTGAGCCTGATCTTCGCGTTCCTGATCGGGCTGACCACGGCGGTGCTGCGACTCTCGGACTCCATCGTGGGCCGACTGGCCGCGCGGTGCTATCTGGAGAGCATTCGCAATACGCCGCTGCTCATCCAGATATTCTTCATCTATTTCGTGCTGGGTCAAGTGCTGGGCATCGACCGTTTCACGGCTGCGGTGCTGGCGCTGTCGCTCTTCGAAGGAGCCTACGCGTCGGAGATCCTGCGCGCAGGCATCGCCTCCATCGCCAAGGGGCAGTGGGAGGCGGCGCACAGCTTGGGTCTCTCCACCTACCAGACGTACCGACGCATCATCCTGCCGCAGGCCATCCGGCGCATCCTGCCGCCGTTGGCGAGCCAAGCCGTGGCGCTGGTGAAGGATTCCGCGCTGGTCTCGACCATCGCCGTGGTGGAGCTCACCCAGCAGGCGCAGATCGTCATCGCGGAGACGTTCCTCACCTTCGAGGTCTGGTTCGTGACGGCGGGAATCTATCTCGTGCTCACCATCTCGCTCTCCCAGCTGGTGGCGGTGCTGGAGCGGCGCATGCGCGCCGGCGAGTCCACCGGCGCCGCGGCGCAAGGAGGCGGCCGATGACCGACGCCAGACCCACCATCCACGAAGACGCGACGACCCCGCAGGGGGAGGACCCCATCATCGTCGCGCGCGGCGTCACCAAAACGTTTCCGGGCGGCGTGAAAGCTCTGGACGACGTCTCCATGACCGTGGCCAAGAGCGAGGTGAAAGTCATCATCGGGCCCTCGGGCTCCGGCAAATCCACTTTTCTGCGCTGTCTCAACGGCTTGGAAGAGCGTGACGCCGGGGAGATCGTCATCGACGGCCACCCCCTGGATGACGACAAGACGAACCGTCGACTCATCCGCACGGAGGTGGGCATGGTCTTTCAGTCCTTCAACCTCTTCCCGCACATGAACGTGCTGGAGAACGTGAACCTGGCGCAGCGTCTGGTGCGCGGCAAGAGCAAGGCGGAAGCCGACGAGACCTCCATGGCCTTGCTGGAGAAAGTGGGCATCGCGGACAAGGCCGGGAGCTACCCCTCCCAGCTCTCCGGGGGGCAGCAGCAGCGGGTCGCCATCGCCCGCGCGCTGGCCATGCGCCCGCGGGTGATGCTCTTCGATGAAGCCACCAGCGCCCTGGATCCGGAGATGATCGGCGAAGTCCTCGGCGTGATGGAGACCCTCGCCGCCGAAGGCATGACCATGGTGGTGGTGACCCACGAGATGGGCTTCGCCCGCCAAGCCGGCGACGCCGTGGTCTTCATGGAGGATGGGCGCGTGGTGGAAAGCTGCGAGACGGAAGCCTTCTTCGACAATCCACGCCATCCACGCACGCAAGCGTTTCTGCGTCAAATTTTATAGGCGCATGCAGCTTTTTGTGATACCGAAACCTACCCGACGTCGCGAGCCCCCCGCGGCGCCTGCCAACCCTCTCAAGGAGAGACCATGAAAGCCTGGAAATTCCTCAGAATCGCAGCCATGGCCGCCGCCATCATGATCTTCGTGGTGAATGGCGCGGAAGCCGAATCCGTCCGCAACCAGCTCACGCAGGCCAGCACCCTGGAGCAGATCCTCCAGCGGGGCGTGATGAAAGTGGGCATGGACACCTTCGTGCCCTGGGCCATGAAGAACAAGGAAGGCGAGCTCATCGGCTTCGAGATAGACGTGGCCCGCGAGTTGGCCAAGGACATGGGCGTGGACGTGGAGTTCGTACCCACCAAGTGGTCCGGCATCATCCCGGCGCTGCTCACGGGCAAGTTCGACGTCATCATCGGCGGCATGTCCGTCACGCCGGAGCGCAACCTCAAGGTGAACTTCACCATGCCCTACAACCATACGGGGCAAGCCATCGTGGCCAACTTGGCCATCGCTTCCGGCCGCACCTCACTGGAAGAGTTCAACACCCCGGAAACCATCATCGCCGCGCGCACCGGCTCCACAGCCGCCGCCGCCGCCAAGAAGCTTCTGCCGCAAGCCGAGCTGGTGCTCTTCGACACGGAGCCCGCCGCCCTGCAGGAGATCCTCAACGACAAAGCCCACGCCTTCGTCAGCTCCGCGCCGCTGCCCGCCTTCAAGGCCGTGGAGCACCCGGAGAAGCTCTACCTCCCCTTCAAGGACACCATCACCCAGGAGCCCACGAGCTTCGCCGTGGTGAAAGGGGATGTGGACACCCTCAACTTCTTCAACAACTGGATCCGGCGCAAGCAGCTCGAGGGCTGGCTCCAGGAGCGCGTCGACTACTGGTTCACCACCCGCGACTGGGCCGACCAGATGGAGTAGGGGCCGTTCGGGCCTCCCCCCCCCTTGCGCGCCGCAGCCGGGCCTGCGCGCGGCTTTTCGTCATGGTCGACACGGCGGAAAGAGCCGCGCTCGGGCTTGCGCTGCGGCCCTTCCGGCCCTTCCGGCTCTTCCGGGGCGCCAGGGGCGTCAGCGCCGTCAGGGGCGGTACGGGCGTCATGGGCGTTACGGGTCTGAAGGTTCGTGACAGACTCGTGACGGGCCGTCCCCGCTTCTGGCGGCAGGCAGGCGGGGAACAACGTCCAAGGGCGCTCTCCAACGCATCGTAAACGGAGCACCGGTCATGACGCTGCGCATACCGCGACTCTCCACTCTGGACTGGATCCTGCTCGGCGTCATCGTCGCCGTGGTCGGCGTCCTGGTCCATGTGGTGGAGTCCCGGCTGGACTACGCCTGGAAGTGGGAGGCCATGCCGCAGTACCTGCTGCGCTATGACGACGAGCGCGGCTGGGTGACGAATTTCCTGCTGGATGGCTTGTTCACCACCATCCGCATCAGCATACTGGCCATGGCGCTGGGGTTGTGTTTCGGCTTCGTCATGGGCTTGGCGCGCACCTCGCGCTCCGCAACGCTTCGGCTGGTGGGGATGCTCTATGTGGAGGTGGTGCGCAACCTGCCCCCGCTGGTGCTGGTGTTCATCGTCTACTTCTTTCTGTCGGACTACATCGCGCAGGTGCTGGGCCTGGAGGCGCTGGTGCGCGCTGCGCCGCCGTGGCTGCAAGAGGTGATGACGGTGCTGCTGGCCGAGCCGCAACACTTCACGCCGTTTCTTTCCGCCACGCTGACCATCGCGTTGTACGAGGGCGCGTTCATCACGGAGATCGTGCGCGCGGGCGTCCAGTCCGTGGAGCGCGGCCAGTGGGAGGCGGCCTACGCGCTGGGCCTTTCCAACTGGCAACGACTGCGCGCTGTGGTGCTGCCGCAGGCGTTCACGCGGACCTTGCCGCCCTTGGCTGGACAGTTCATCTCCACCATCAAGGATTCGTCCATCGTCAGCGTCATCTCGGTGAGCGAGCTCACGTTCCAGGGGATGGAGCTGATGGCGGCGACGTACCTCACATTTGAAATATGGATCACCGTGGCGGCGCTCTACTTCTGCCTCACGTTCACGCTCTCCATGGCGGCGCGGCGGCTGGAGTCGCGTCTGGCGCGCCGGCTGCGGTAGGAGACGCGGTGCGTCGATCTCGTATCGATAAAACGCTCACACCATCCATGCTTCCCGCCGCGCGAGGCACAGCGCGATGCGTTCCTGAGCGTACGCCGGCTCGTTGACGAACGTCGTGACCAGCCCTGCTTCCCCCGAATACGCCGTCACCCGGCCCTCGAAATCCACGAAAAGCGGCGCCCCAGGCGCAAGCGGCGCATACGTTCCGGCCAACCGCGTCGGATGCAGCATGGCGGCGTGTTCCCCCGCCTCGTCCACGGGAAAGCGCGCCACGTCCGTCTGGGTGTGGATGGTGAGTGGGATGGGCGGTCCGGCCATGGACCACCCCTCCGGCGCGTCGCGTTCGTAGGCGGCAGCGGCGTCCAGAATGGCCATGGCGAGTCGCTCCGTGGCGAAGAAAGCGTGCGCGTCCAGGGTGTTCACCAGCACGGGGCCGACCTCCACGCCCACGCCGCGCCGAGCGATGGTGGGCAGGTAGGGCGCGTCGTCGTCCTCGAGGGGGAAACGGTAGCACCGCACGAGAAGTGGCGGGTCAGCCGCCGCCAGTGTTTCGATGACGCGCGCGGCGAGGCGCAGCAGGAAAGGATCCTCGCCGGTGATGGTGATGTTCAGCCCCATGGGCGAGCAGGCGGAGTGGAAGTCCACCAGCAGGTCCGTGCGGGAGGCGGGCCCTTTGGGGCCAAGGCGTTCGTTCAGACGTCGGGCAAGGGACGCTTCGGGCGGCAGGTCGGGCGACGGGGGTCGGTCGAGGGCTGCGGCCGCGAAGGCGCGGTTCAGGTCCAGTCCCAAGTGACGGCGGCCGGCGGCCACGGCGGCTTCGTTGGCCACCAGCGCAGAGACCTCCAGACCGGGGCGGTGGATGCGTTCCGGTTCGGCGCGCCACCGCCGCGCCAGCGCCACGCCGGTGCGCTCGTCGCCGTGGGTTCCGCCCACCAGGGCCACGGTGCGGATGGGGCCGGGGGGCGGCGCGGGGCGAGTCGGTGGGGTCTGGCGCATGCGCACTGTCATGCCGCAGGCGGCTGAAGATGTCGATGGGGCGCCGTTGCAGGGAAATCGTGGCGCCGTCTCGTCCTTGGCGGCCCCTTGCGCTATGATGGAACGGCAGCCCGGCCCTGGGCGCATATCCCCGAAGGCTCCCCGTGACCCGCAGGGTCCCTTGGGACATGCTCCGCAGTGGAGGCCTTCGAAGACGTATTGGACGAGGTCGCAGCGCATGTCTCTTGCCGCAAGACCCTCCTTCGACAGAATGTGTACGGGCCTGCGCGCCCGGTTCGACGCACACGCAACCCGAGGAAACACGCATGCAGGACGGACGCAGACGCCCGGTGATCGAGGATGTACGGCCACGCGTGGACGACGGCCGCTTTCCGGCCAAACGCGCCGTGGGCGAATGGGTGGACGTGGCCGCGGACATCCTGGTGGACGGCCACGACCGGCTGCGCGCCTTGTGCCTGTACCGCAAGGCCAGCGACGTCCGCGAGACCGCGCTGGAGATGACTCCGACACATAACGACCTCTGGACGGCGGCGTTTCAAGTGGCCGCCATGGAGGAGTATTTCTTCACCATCCGCGCCTGGGTGGACGAGTACGCCACGTGGCTGGACGGTCTGACGAAAAAGCACGCCGTGGGGCAGAACGTGGCGGTGGAACTGCTGGACGGCGCCCTCCTGGTGGAGGAAGCCGCCGCGCGAGCCACGCTGGCGGCTCCAGTCGGCGACGACGCCGCCACCCTCACGCGTTACGCAAGCCAGCTTCGCGAAGCCGGCGAGGAAGGCCGGCGTGATGCTTCCCGCCTCTCCGAGGGCGTCTTCGTGGCCAAGGCGCAGCGGCTGAATGCGCTCATGGCCGTCTACCCGGACGCGGAGCGCATCACGGAGCTGGGCCGGGACTACGCCGTCTCGCCGGAGCCGGCTCTGGCGGCTTCCAGCGCGTGGTACGAGCTGTTTCCCCGCTCCACGGGGCCAAGCGGCGTCCACGGGACGTTGGCGGACCTGGAGCGCGAGCTGCCCCGCATCGCCGAAGCCGGGTTCGACGTGGTCTACCTGCCGCCCATCCACCCCATCGGGAAGACCTTTCGCAAGGGGAAGAACAACAGTCCCACGGCGGAATCCGGGGATGTGGGCAGCCCCTGGGCCATCGGCGCAGCTGAAGGCGGCCACAAGGCCGTGCATCCCGACCTGGGGACCATCGAGGAGTTCGAGCAACTGACGCACACCGCCCGGGACCGCCACGGCCTCGAAATCGCCATCGACATAGCCTTCCAGTGCTCCCCGGACCACCCCTACGTGGCGGCGCACCCCCAGTGGTTCAAGAAGCGCGCGGACGGCGCCATCCAGTACGCCGAGAATCCACCCAAGAAATATCAGGACGTCTACCCCTTCAATTTCGAATGTGGAGACTGGCGAAACCTCTGGGAAGAACTCGCCAGCGTCTTCCTCTTCTGGAGGGAGCGGGGCGTGCGCGTCTTTCGGGTGGACAACCCCCACACCAAGCCCCTGGCGTTTTGGGAATGGTGTCTGGGCGAGGTGCGCCGGCAGTTTCCGGACACCATTTTCCTCTCCGAAGCCTTCACCCGGCCGAAGATCATGTACCGCTTGGCCAAAGCGGGATTCACGCAGTCCTACACCTATTTCACGTGGCGCAACTCCAAGCAGGAGCTCACTGCGTACATGACGGAGCTGGTGGAACGGGCCCCCCGCGACTACTTCCGGCCCAACTTCTGGCCCAACACGCCGGACATCCTGCCGGAATACCTCCAGTACGGCGGACGCCCCGCCTTCGTCATCCGCTATGTGTTGGCGGCTACTCTCTCCTCCAACTTCGGCATCTACGGACCCGCCTTCGAGCTCTGTGAAAACGACGCCGTGGCGCAGGATTCCATAGAATATCTCGACTCCGAGAAATACGAGCTGCGCGACTGGGATCTGCTGAAGCCCGAGAGCTTGTGGCCGTTCATCACCCTGGTGAACCGCATCCGGCGGGAGACCCCGGCCCTGCAGCAGACGTGGCGGCTGCGCTTCTTGCCCACGGACAATGACAACGTGCTCTTCTTCGCCAAGGAAGCCGACCGCCGCGACGTTGCGGGCCGTCTCGTGCCGCCGGGCGCGCCCCTGCCCGGCGCCGACGGCGTGATGGAGCATGGCGAGGTGGCGCTGGTGGCCGTGAATCTGGATCCACACAACGTCCAGACGGCGCATCTCACCCTGCCGCTGGAGGAATTCGGCGTGGACGCCGAACAGACGTACATGGTCCACGACCTGCTCGGCGACGACAAGTTCATCTGGCAAGGTCCCGTCAACCGGATGTCATTCGATCCCGAGGTTTTGCCGGCGCGCATCTTCCGACTCAAACGCCGGCTCAAGCGCGAGACGGATTTCGACTATTTCATGTAGGACGCCGCCATGAGCAACGCCGCCCCTGTGCTTCCTTCCGACGCCTGGTGGAAAGACGCTGTCATCTACCAGGTCCACGTCAAGAGCTTCCGCGATGCGGACGGCGACGGCGTGGGCGACTTCCGCGGTCTCACCGAGACGCTGGATTACATCGCCAGCCTCGGCGTCACGGCCGTGTGGCTGTCGCCCTTCTACCCCTCGCCCTTGCGGGACGACGGCTGGGACATCATGGACTTCACGGCCGTCCATCCCCGCTACGGGACCATGGCGGACTTCAAACGCTTCCTGCGCGAGGCCCACGCCCGGGACCTGCGCGTCATCACGGAATTGACGCTCAACCACACCTCCCAGGACCATCCCTGGTTCGTGAAAGCCCGCAGCGCCAAACCGGGAAGCAAGGCTCGGGAATACTATCTCTGGAGCGACGACCCCGGCGCATTCGCTCAGGCGCGGGTGCTCCGTCCGGAGGCGGAGCGCGCCAACTGGACATGGGACCCCGTGGCCGGCGCCTACTACTTCCACCGCTTCTACGCCCATCAGCCGGATCTCAACTACGACAACCCGAAGGTCCGGCAAGCCATGACCGAGGCCCTGGACTTCTGGCTGGACCTCGGCGTGGACGGTCTCCGCCTGGACGGCGCGCCTTATCTCTTCAAGCGAGAAGGGACAGACTGCGAGAACCTGCCGGAAACTCACGCCTTCCTCCGGGAGTTGCGCGCTCATGTGGACGCCGGAACGCCGGGGCGCTTGCTGCTGGCGGACGCCAACCAGTGGCCCGAAGACGCTGCGCGCTACTTCGGGGAGGCTGCAACCGGTCTGGAATGTCACATGGCCTTTCACTTTCCGCTCATGCCGCGCATGTTCATGGCTCTGGAAATGGAAGACCGCCACCCTGTGCTCGACATCATGGAGCAGACCCCGCAGCCCCCGCCGGATGGGCAATGGGCGCTCTTCCTGCGCAACCACGACGAGCTGACCCTGGAGATGGTGACGGACGAGGAACGCGACTACATGCATCGCATCTTCGTTCATGATCCCCGGGCGCGCGTGGGGCTGGGCATCCGCCGTCGACTGGCGCCTCTGCTGGGCGACGACCGCCGCAAAATCGAGCTGCTCAACGTGCTGCTCATGACGCTGCCGGGCTCTCCGGTAGTGTACTACGGCGACGAACTCGGCATGGGTGACAACATCTATCTCGGAGACCGCGACGGCGTGCGCACACCCATGCAGTGGAGCGCAGACCAGAACGCCGGCTTCTCCGCCGCCAATCCGCAGAAGCTCCACCTGCCTCTCGTCATCGATCCGGAATACCACTATGCATCGCTCAACGCGCAGACTCAGGAAAGCAACCCGAGCTCCCTGCTGTGGTGGATGCGCCGGCTCATCGCCCTGCGCAACGAGCACTGCTGCTTCGGACGGGGGGAGTTGCGCTTCCTCGCGCCGGACAATCCCAAGGTGCTGGCTTTCATAAGACGCATCCCGACGCCCGGCGGGGAGACCCAGCAGGTGGTCACGGCCGTGAACCTTTCCCGGCACGCACAGGCCGCAGCGCTCGATCTGGCGGACTTGCAGGAAACGACGGACGGGACAGGCAAGGCCGACGCCGCCGTCGAGCCCGTGGGCGCCACAGCCCGCGACCTCTTCAGCGGCAACCCCCTGGGCGACGTGACCACCGACCCCTTCCCCCTGACGTTCGGGCCCTATGGATACTACCTCTTCAGTCTGGAGCGCGACACGGCTGCGGCGCCGCTGCGCGCCGGGGAACTGCCCCGCCTGGAAGCCGACGCCTGGGCGACACTGCACCGCGAGGAGCGCCCCCGCCGCGCTTTGGAAAAGCGCATCCTGCCGGGGTACATGCGGCGCCAGCGGTGGTTCGGCGGCAAAGCGCGCGTCTTGCAGAATCTCACGATCCTGGACGCCATCCACTTGCGCAGGGAAGCGTCCACCCCTGTGGTGCTGCTTGTCCAGGCGGCGTACCAGGAGGGCGATCCGGAAATCTACCTGCTGCCTTTGGCCTATGCGCCCAGGACCCCGGGCGACGACGCCTACGAACTGCCCCGCGGCAGTGTGGCGTGGCTCGCCTTGGGGGGGGACGACAGCGACGCCAGCGCAGGCGCCATGTATGAGGCGGTCTTCTCGCGGCGGTTCTGTCGGGATATGTTGGACGTCATCGCCGGCCGCAAACGACTGGCCACCACGTTGGGGAGGCTCAAGCCCGTCATCGGCAGTTACCTGAAAACCCTCTGGAGCCGCGAGGACGTGGACCTGAAACCACGGCTGCTGGGTGCGGAACAATCCAACACCTCCATCCTCTACGGCAACGAGCTGCTGCTGAAGCTCTACCGGCGCACGGAGCGCGGCCTGCATCCGGACGTGGAGATAGCCCGCCATCTGACGGAACGCGCCGGCTACGAACACACGCCGGCTTTTGCAGGCTCCCTGGAGTTGACGCTGGAGGAGGGTGAGGGCGTCGCTGCTGCGGGCGTGGAAGCCAGTCGCGTGGTGCTGGGACTGATGCAACGGTTCGTCCCGAACCAGGGCGACGCCTGGGAGATGGCGCTGGGGCTGGTGGGACGCTACCTGGAGCGCGCGCAAGTTCTGGATGTGGCGGCGCCGTCGCGCTCCGGCGGATCGTTCACGGAGCGTGCGGACACCGTGGTTGCGGCGTTGGATGCGTCCCGCGATTCTTCCGCAGTCGGCGCAGTCGGCGCAGTCGGCGCAGTCAGTGCAGTCACTGGCGCCCCCGAGCCGCCGGACGTCGTCAGGAGCCTTGCCAGGGTGCTGCCGCCGCCTCTGGATGAGCTCCTGGCCGGTCAGACGCTGGAGATGGTGCGGCTGCTGGGGCGACGCACAGGCGAGCTGCACCGGGCCCTGGCGTGGCCAGAGGACCCGGCCTTCGCGCCGGAGCCGTTCACGACCCTCTACCAGCGTGCGCTCTATCAGTCCGTGCAGACCAAGGCGCGTCAGGAGCTGCGCCAGCTCGCACGGCTGGCTCCGGACCTGCCCGAGGCCGCGCGGGAGGAAGCGGAGGTCGTGCTCTCCCTGGAGGAGGCCATCATGGAGGCGCTGCACGGCGTGCTGACAACGAAGCTGGAGGCGGCGAAGATTCGCTGTCACGGCGACTACCACCTTGGGCAGGTGCTCTTCACGGGGCGCGACTTCGTGATTTTCGACTTCGAGGGGGAACCGGCGCGGCCGCTCTCGGAGCGGCGGCTCAAGCGTTGTCCCATCAAGGACGTGGCGGGGATGATCCGTTCCTTCCAATACGCGGCGTATTCGGGCCGTCTCGCCCTGGCGGGGCATGGGGACGCCGCGCAGCTTGACGCCTGGGCGGACCTCTGGAGCGACGCAGCCGCTGTCTTCTTCCTTGCCGGGTACCGGCCAGCCATGGCGGGCGCGGGGCTCGTCCCTGCGGCGCCGGGTGCTTTCGAGGCGCTGCTGAAGCCCTATCTGCTGGAGAAAGCGCTGTACGAAATGGGCTACGAGCTCAACAACCGTCCCGACTGGGTGCGCATACCCCTGCGCGGGATCAAGCAACTCGTCGGAGCGACGCCATGAACGACGTACTCTACGGCAATGGGCTCCTTACGGAGCACGACATATACCTTTTCAAACAGGGTCGTCATTATCGACTGTACGAGAAACTGGGGCCGCACCGCTACCCCGTGGACGGCGTGTGGGGCGTGCACTTCGCCGTGTGGGCGCCGGACGCTTCGGCAGTCACCGTCAAAGGCGTCTTCAACGACTGGAACGAGACCAGCCACCCCCTGGCGGCCCGCTGGGACGAGTCCGGCATCTGGGAAGGATTCATCCCCGGGGTGGAGAACGGCGCCATGTACAAGTACCACATCACCGCCGCCAACGGCGACTACGCTGTGGACAAGGGCGACCCCTTCGCGTTCTTCTGGCAGCTCCCGCCGGAGACGGCCTCCGTGGTGTGGGACACGGGTTACGAGTGGTCCGATGGCGAATGGATGGCCCAGCGCAAGGGGAAGAACGCGCTGGATGCGCCCATGACCGTCTACGAGATGCATCTGGGTTCCTGGAAACACAAAAGCGAGGGCGACTCCCTCTCCTATCAGGAACTCGCCGAGGTCCTCCCCGCGTATCTCAACGAGATGGGCTTCACTCATGTGGAGTTCCTCCCCGTCATGGAGCACCCCTTCTACGGGTCATGGGGCTACCAGAGTCTGGGCTACTTCGCGCCCACATCCCGCTTCGGCCATCCCCAGGATTTCATGCGGCTCGTGGAGGCGCTGCACCAGGCGGGCGTCGGCGTCATCCTGGACTGGGTGCCCTCCCACTTCCCCTCGGACGAGCACGGCATCGGCTACTTCGACGGCGCGCATCTCTACGAGCACGCCGATCCCCGCCAAGGCTTCCACCCGGACTGGGGCTCCGCCATCTTCAACTACGGCCGCAACGAGGTGCGTTCCTTCCTCATCTCCAGCGGGATCTTCTGGCTGGACAAGTACCACGCCGACGGCTTGCGCGTGGACGCCGTGGCCTCCATGCTCTACCTGGACTACTCCCGCAAGGAAGGCGAGTGGATTCCCAACAAGTACGGCGGACGCGAAAACCTTGACGCCATCGAGTTCCTCCGCCACATGAACGAAGCCATCTATGCGGAATACCCGGAGACCCAGACCATCGCCGAGGAGTCCACGGCTTGGCCGCAGGTCTCCCGACCCGTCTACCTGGGCGGCTTGGGGTTCGGCATGAAGTGGAACATGGGCTGGATGCACGACGCCCTGAGTTACTTCAGTCAGGATCCCATCCACCGCAAATACGACCACGGCAAGATCACCTTCTCCATCTGGTACGCTTTCAACGAAAACTTCGTGCTGCCCATCTCCCACGACGAAGTGGTCCACGGGAAAGGCTCCCTCCTCGGCAAGATGCCCGGCGACCCCTGGCGACAGTTCGCCAACCTGCGGCTCTTCCTCGGCTTCATGTGGGCGCACCCCGGCAAGAAACTGCTCTTCATGGGACAGGAATTCGGCCAAGGCCCCGAGTGGAACGCCGATGCGCAATTGCGTTGGGATCAGCTGGAGTACGAATCCCACCGGGGCGTCAAGCGCTGGGTGGAGGACCTCAACCGTTTCTACAAGGATGAACCCGCGCTCTGGCGGTTGGACTTCTCCCAGGACGGCTTCGACTGGGTGGACTTCCACGACTCGGAACACAGCGTGCTGAGCTTTTTGCGCAAGGACGGCCAAGGCCGCGAGCTGCTGGTGGTCATGAACGCCACCCCCGTGCCCAGACCCAACTATCGCCTCGGGGCGCCGCGCCCCGGGTACTGGCGCGAGGCGCTCAACTCCGACTCCAAGGAATACGGCGGCGCGGGTTGGGGCAACATGGGCGGCGTGGAGACCAAGCCCATCCCCAGCCACGGTTTCTACAACTCCCTCTCCGTCACCCTGCCGCCCCTGGGCGTGGTCTTCTTCCGGCAGGAGTAGCCCGGTGCGACACGATCTCGCCTTGGCCGCCGGCCCCCGCCCGTCTGGTGGGGGCCGCTGGCGGTTCGACTTGT
Source organism: uncultured Desulfovibrionaceae bacterium (assembly GCA_964455395.1). GTDB lineage: Bacteria > Desulfobacterota > Desulfovibrionia > Desulfovibrionales > Desulfovibrionaceae > CAYVWB01. The sequence continues at coordinate 8,438 of CAYVWB010000003.1, read as the reverse complement.
GGGCGCCTCGGCCGAAAGCCGTCGCCCTGGTGTTGGAAGACGGCGGACGGCTGCCCATGCAGCCCCTCGCATCCCTGCCTTCAGAAACCCCGGCCCCCGGCGCCGGCTGGTGGACCGTGGAGGTGGCGGGCCTCCAGCCCGGCGAGCGCTATCGCTATCATCTGCAAAACGCCGCCGGCGAGGGGCCGCTCCGGCCGGACCCGGCCAGCGGCTGGCAGCCGGAGGGAGTGCACGGGCCTTCCGCCCTGGTGGATCACGACGCCTACCCCTGGAGCGTGACGGACTTTGTCCCGCCGCCGCACGATGAGCTCATCACCTATGAGCTGCATGTGGGAACCTTTACCGCAGGCGGAACCTTCGATTCAGCCATCGAACGGCTGGACCACCTCGTAGCGCTGGGAGTGAACGCCGTGGAGTTGATGCCCGTGGCCCCGTGCCCCGGCGTGCGCAACTGGGGCTACGACGGCGTCTCCCTCTTCGCCGTGCACGAGCCCTACGGTGGCCCCGAGGCCATGCGTCGATTCGTGGACGCCTGCCACGGCAAGGGACTGGCCGTCATCCTGGACGTGGTCTACAACCACCTGGGGCCGGAGGGGAATTATCTGCGGGAGTACGCGCCGTACTTCACCAGCGCGCACCGCACCCCATGGGGCGAGGCTGTCAATTTTGACGGCGCGTATTCCGACAACGTGCGCGCTTACGTGCTGGCCAACGCCCTCCACTGGCTGGAGCGCTACCGCGTGGACGGCTTTCGACTGGACGCGGTGCACGCCATCCACGACCGTCGGCCCATCCACATCCTCGCGGAGCTCTCGGCGACGGTGGCCGCGTGGCGTCGTGAGACGGGCCGTCGCACCGTGCTCATCGCGGAGACACACGACAACGACCCCCGCCTCGTCACGTCGGTGGATCGTAACGGCTTGGGCATGGACGCGGCTTGGTCCGACGATTTCCACCATGCGGCTCACGCCCTGCTGACCGGGGAGCGCGGCGGGTTCTATGCGGATTACGGCGCGCCGGCGCACCTGGCCGACGCCGTGGCCAAGGGCTTCGCCTATCACGGACAACACTCCGTCTGGCGGGGGAGGAGCCATGGGGCGCCGGCCGACGGCTTGCCCGGCGAGACCTTCGTCATCTTCCTGCAGACGCACGACATGGTGGGCAACCGTGCCGGCGGCGAGCGGCTCGCCACGTTGCTGCCGCGGCCGGCGTGTCGAGCGGCGGCCATGCTCCTGCTGCTCTCTCCCTGTTCGCCGCTGCTCTTCATGGGCGAGGAGTACGGCGAAACCAACCCCTTCCACTACTTCGTGGACCACGGAGACCCGGCACTCGCCGAGGCCGTGCGCCGCGGCCGCAAACGGGAGTTCAAGCGCTTCCGGTGGAAGACGACTCCTGCGGATCCCATGGCGGCAGCGACGTTCGAAGCCTCCCGGCTGGACTGGTCCTGGCTGGAGGAATTCGATTCGACTGCGGCGTCACACAGTGGCGGCGTGCATGGCGCGATGTTCCGCTTCCACCAGGCATGCATCACGTTGCGCAAGACGCATCCGGCGCTCGTGGGGTGCGACCGATCCCGCTTCGACATGCTGCGTGGCGCGGGCGCGGCCATGGGCTTCATCCGGCGTGGCGCGTCGTCCTTCCATGGAGTGGCGGCGCTGGTCGTGGTCAACATGAGTGCAGAGGACGCGGAGATTATTCTGCCGGCGCCGCCGCCGCGACAGGGTGACGGATGGCGGCTGCTGTTGGACGCCGACTGGGCGCGTTTCGGCGGCGAGGCGCCGGGGACGCGTGCGGAAGACGCGAAAACGGAACCCGGGCGTCTGGCGCTCGGGCCGTGGGCGGCGCGGTGTTACGCCGCCGGTTCGGGTGGCGGCGCGCATGGGGAGTAGACACCGGATGCTGAACGCGGTACCAAAACAAGGAGGTATATCCGTTGGATAATAGGGCGTCCCGCTGAAGCCCGATGCTGTGCGCGGGGAGGCGCCCGAAGGCTCCCCGTAACGCCCGAAATCGGCTGTGGGCGCCAGCATGTGGTGGAGGCTGCACATGAGCATGGTGAGGGAAGTCGTCCACGCATCCGACATGTATGCACAACAGGTCGCGCAGTGGGCTCCTCGGGGGCCGCGGACTCCGCGGGCGCAGGCGGCGTCGTCGCCGCTGCAGCGCACGGGTGGCAGACGGATCTTCGTTGCGGCGTGGTGCTGCGTGTTCGTGCTGGCGTTCAGTCTGCTCCTGACCGGCTGCTCGGAGCGGCCCATCCGGGTGGGCTTCGCCGGTTCGCTCACGGGGACCTACTCGGACCTCGGCGTGCAGGGCCGCAACGCCGCGCAGCTCGCCGTGGAATCCATCAACGCGCGGGGGGGGGTGCTCGGTCAACCCCTGGAGCTGCTCGCCGTGGACGACAAGGGCTCCGACCAGGGCGCGCGGGAAGCCGTACGCACGCTGCTGGACGCCGGGGTGGTCGCCATCGTCGGCCACATGACCAGCAGTCAGTCCGTAGCCAGCCTGGACGTCGTGGAGCAGGCCGGGGGCGTCATGCTCAGCCCCACGACCTCCACCCCGTCGCTCAGCGGTTTGAAGGACGCCTTTTTCCGGGTGCAGCCCGCCACGGACCACGTCGCTCGACAGCTCGCGGAGTTCGCCTACCGCCGCAAGGGCTCACGTCTGACAGCGACTTTGCGCGACGTGGAGAATGACGCCTACACCAGGCAATACACCGGCAATTTCATAGCGCGATTCCAGGAGCTCGGCGGCGAGGTAGTGCTGCAGAAGGAGTATTCCTCCAGCAGCAAGCCGGATTGGACTCAACTGGGGCAGGCGCTGCTGCAGAGCGGCGCCTCGGATTTCTTCGTCGCCGCTTCCGCGCTGGACACCGTCTCCCTGTTGCACACCCTGCGCGCCGCCGAGTTCGACGGCGTTGTCTACACTTCCATGTGGGGGATGACGGAAGCCCTGTTCGAATATGGCGGAGACGACGGCATGACCCACGGTCTCTACGGCGCCACGACCTTCTATGACAGCGACGCTCCGGCTTATCGGGAATTCAAGCGGCGGTACAAGGCGCGTTTCGGCCGACCGGCTTCCTTCGCGGCGGCGCAGACGTTCGACGCAATCACTCTGCTGGCTGCAGCGCTGGAGCAGACACGAGGCCGGCGCGAGGGGTTGGAGAAAGCGCTGACATCCACCGCCATACAGGGCCTGCAAGGGGTCGTCACGCTGGACGAATACGGCGACGCCTCGCATCAGGGGTACATCCTGGAGGTGCGCGAGGGTCGCCTGGATCTGGTGGAGTCGCCATCGCCATGACGCCGTCTGCACTCGCGTCCACCGGGCTGCACCGCGGCTTGCGGCCGCTGGCTTCGTTGCTGCGTCGGAATCTGGCGTGGCGGCTGCTCGCGCCGGGGATCTTTCTGGTGTTGGCGGCGGGGGCGTTGCTCGGACTCTGGCGCGTGTCTGACATCGAGCAGGAGCAACGTCTTCTCGCGCTGGGTCTGGGCAAATTCGTGGAGCGGTATTTCGAGGACGCCTCCCGCACGCTGGAGACGCTGGCCGTGCTCACCCAGGCGCAGTCGTTTCGCGCGGAGTCCGTCCAGACAGTGCTGGAACGCGGCGCGTTCGAGCGGTTGCTGCTGCTGGACGCGCAAGGGTGGGTGCTGGAAGCGGCGCCCGCGCCGCACGCCATCGCCAACTATTCCTCCTTGCTGGAGTCCATGAGCGACGCGAGTCGCATGGGCTGGCGACTTTCGCCGCCGCACTACTCGCCGGCCAGCGGGCACATGACCGTGAGTCTGGCGGCGTTGACCCCGGGGGGCGACACCCTGGTGGGCGACATCCGCTTGCTCTCCCTGCAGAACTACGTGATGGACGTGGTGGAGCAGCGCACCGGTCGGCTCATCATCATCACGGACCGGTTCGGCAACGTCCTCGCGCATCCGGAGGAGCGCCTGGTGCGGGAGCAGGCGAATCTCGGTCATGAGGAAGCCATGGCGCGGGCGCTGGCTTCCCCCGAGGGGTGGACCGGGGTCGCTCGACTGGCCGGCAGCTCCTACCTCGTCAGCGCCACCACCTTGCCGGCGCTGGGTTGGGTGGTGCTGGTGGCGGATGAAGCCTTGCCGCGGTTCATGCCCCTGGTCACGGCTGTGGGCGGGTTCATGGCCGTGCTGGTGACGCTGCTGGGCGTGGTGGTGTGGCGGCTGAACCGTTCGCTGGACGACGCCGTGGCGAAACCCATCAGGGCGTTCACAGCCATGGCCGCCTCCCTGGAAGAAGGCGTGCAAACGGAGACGGGCAAGGCGGCGCAGGCGACGCTCGAAGCCTCGCCGGTGCGGGAGCTCGCCATCCTCAAGGAACGACTGTTGGGCATGGCTGCAGCCATCACCCAACGGGAAACAGCGTTGCAGGAGAGCGAGCGCTTGTTGCGGATTCTCTATGAAAACGCCCCGGTGGGCATCTTCCGCTCCACGCCGGAGGGGCGGTATCTCAGCGCCAACCGGCAGATGGCGACGCTCTACGGGTACGATTCGCCGGTGCAGCTCCTCACGCAGGTGCACTCCATCGCCCAGCAGGTGTACTGCAATCCCGCGGACAGGGACATCCTGCTGGCCGAACTGCGGGAGCGCGGCGCTGTCATCGACCGCGAAGTCTGCCGGCTCACCCGGCATGGCGAGGTCATCTGGACCTCCACCAACATGCGCGCGCACTACGAGGACGACGAGATAGTCTACTTCGACGGTTTCGTCACGGATATCTCCGAGCGCAAACGCGCCGAAGAAGCCATGCGCCGCCAGCGCGACCTGCTGGACACCCTCTTCGAGAACATCCAGAGCGGCATCGTGGTGCTGGATGCGGACGGCCGCTTCCTGCTCGTCAACCGCGGGTTCGAGGAGCTGACGGGCTACACCGTGGAAGACACCCCCGACGTCCTCGCCTGGATGGAGCGCGCCTACCCGGACCCGGCCGTACGTGAGCGCATTCTGCAGGATTGGCGCGCCAGCGCGCCCCATGGCCGCACGGAACGCGAGTACATCATCCAGTGCAAGGACGGCTCCCTCAAGCACGTGCAGTTCCAGACCTCTCCCTTGTCGGATGGCCGGGTGGTGACCGCCATGGCGGACATCACGGAGCGCAAGCGAGCTGAAGCAGCCTTGGCCGAGATGAACCAGGAGCTGGAGCGCATGGTGCAGGAGCGCACAGCGGAACTGGAGCGCAAAGCCGAGGAGCTGGAGCGCGCCAACGAGCAACTTCGGGAGCTGGACGAAATGAAGTCCACACTGCTTTCCTCCGTCTCCCATGAGCTGCGCACGCCGTTGACCTCGGTGCTGGGGTTCGCCAAGCTCATCCGCAAGGACTTCGAAGCGGACTTCGCGCCATTGCTGGAGCTCATGCGGCGAAACGGCGACGCCGTGGAGGAGGAAGCCATCAGTCGCCGGGCTCAGCGCATCTCCCGCAACATCGACATCATCGTCAGCGAAGGGGAGCGGCTGACCCGGCTCATCAACGATCTGCTGGACCTGAACCGTATCGAATCCGGGAGGATGCAGTGGAACGACCGCCCCGTGAACCTGGCCGAGGTGCTCGCCAACGCCGGAGAGTTCAGCCAGAATTTCTTTGCGGATCGGCCCGACTTGACGTTCGTCCTGGATATCGACGAGGACATGCCCACCCTCATGCTGGACCCGGACCGCATCCATCAGGTGGTGTTGAACCTGCTGCAGAACGCCGCCAAGCACACCCGCGCAGGCAGCGTCACCCTGGAGGGACGGCGCACTCCGGAGGGCGGCGCGATGATCCGTGTGCGGGACACCGGCGAGGGCATCCCTCCCCAGGATCTGGAGCGCGTCTTCGAGCGCTTTCACCGTGTGGCCAATGGCGACACCGTGCTCGCGCACACCCAGGGCGCCGGGCTGGGGCTCGCCATCTGCAAGCAGATCGTGGAGCACTACGGAGGGACCATCACCGTGGACTCCGACCTCGCGGTCGGCTCCACATTCACCGTGACGGCGCCTCCGGACAGCGGGGCGCCCGCCGAGGGCTAGAGCGAACCCGCCGCCATTGCCGGCAACCGCCGCTCCCAGTCAACCGGCCCTTGCCGGAGCGCCCATCCGGCTCCGTGTCGTCCTGTCTCGTCCCACGAATCGGACCGTGTCGGCCGTGTCGGCCGTGTCGGTCGTGACGGCTGGGCGGCCAACCTCCCGCCTGCAACGCCAGAGTGCGGGGAGCGCCATATATGAACCAACCTGTACAGCCTGGGGAGGCGCCTGTTACTGCGGCGGCGTGATGGAGAACGGAATTTCGAAGGGGACCTGCGCTTCAGCGTAGACGTCATGGAGCACGCCTTTGATGCGGTAGTCGCCGGGGGGGAGGGCGCCCAGGTTGACGGTGTTCTTGACAAATAGGTCCATGGTGGGCTGCGTGGTGTCCCGCTTGAACTGCAGGAAGCCTTCCTGCTGGAAGAGTGGTTCGCCAGCGGCGTTCTCCAGAAGGATATCCTGCGCGATGTGGAAGCGGTAGAGCTCCTGCGTCATGACGGTGCGCCAGTTGGTGGGTTCGAAATAGAGAATCAGCGCGCTGCCTTGAGGAATGCTCGGGCTCTGCAGGGGGATGATGTCGCCGTAGCCGTCGACGCGCTCGACGAGGGTCAGGTTGTTGATGCCAAGGGGCGCCTCGTTCTGGACGGTGAGGATCTCTTCCTTGAGTTCCGTGATCCGGGCGTGGGCTTCCTCCGCGGTCAGCGCGCGGGCGGCGCTTGCGGGCGACAGCACGGCGCAGAGCATGACGGCGAGCAGGGGCAAGAGCTTGAGCATGGTGGTCTCCAAGGGTCAGAGGGTGGTCGCCGCGTCGGGCTGCGTGGTGGAGGCCGGCGGCGGGGTGGATGTGTCAGGTGGGTGGTCGCCGGGCGCTTCGCGTCGTTCGGGCGCGGAGGGCGCCGGCGTGGGAATGTCGAATCCGCTGAGGTAGGCGCCATACGCCCAGCCCAGATAGCGACTGGGCGTACGCACTTCGATCCAGTCGCCGCGTCTGCTCAGGATCTCCACCACGTCACCGCGTTGCAGCACTTCCAGGATGGAGGCGTGCACCGAGGGTGCGCTGCGCACGTTGAGCCGATACGCCGTGACCACGGAGGTCTTGTAAGCCGGCGCGCCCGCGCGTACGCTGAGGCCGCAGCCGTTGGCGAGCAGCAGGGTCACAAGCAGCGTCGCCAGCAGGGCCCCCGAGCGGTGGCCGCAACGGACCGTGGCGAGGCTGCGCCGGAGAGGCGCGGTCTCGGGTGTGCACGGCGTGTGCGCGGTTTCTGTCGGGCGGGCGGGGTTCGGCATCGTGCACCTCCAGGGCGGGGGCCTGTACAGGGTCGGCGGGCGGCGTCCGAGTCGGCAGACGCCAGGGCGAGTGACGTCGTTCAACAATGAACTCCCAGCACAAGGTACACCATGGTGAGGTTTCAGGTCCAGGAGATACCGCAATGAATGGCGGGCGCCGCACTTTTCTACGTGATCTCGGTCGAATTGGAGGAATGGGCCTCGGGTGTGCGTGCGGATTGTTCCTGGCAGCAGGACTCGCCTGCCCCGCGAGTGCAGCGCAAGCCCCCCTGGCGAGGGCGACGCCCGTGCGCATTCGCGCGGTTTACGATCACGACCCAGAAGCCTATACCCAAGGGCTGGTATACGCAGGGGGCGCACTCTTCGAGTCCACCGGGCTCTATGGCCACTCCACGGTGCGGCGGGTGGCGCTGGAGACAGGGAAGGTCCTGCAGTCGCGAGCGCTGCCCGACACATGCTTCGGAGAAGGCCTGGCCTTGCACGACGGTGTTCTGACGCAGCTCACCTGGCGGGAGGAGACGGCGTTCCTGTACGACGCCTCGACCCTCGCGCCACGCGGGGCTCGGTGGTACCGAGGCGAGGGGTGGGGGCTTGTCCGGGACGAGCGACAGTATTGGATGACGGACGGCTCCGCTCGCGTCACCCTGCGCGACGCTCGTTTCGAGGCGGTAGGCGGGGGCGAGGTCCGCCATGGGGATCAGCCGCTGCCGCTCCTCAATGAGCTGGAACTCGTGCGCGGGCGTCTCTTCGCGAACGTGTACACGACGTGGCTGGTGGGGATCATCGAGCCGGGAAGCTGGCGGGTGGTCGGGCTGCTGGATCTTGCGCCCCTGCAGGAGGACCTGGCGCGTCGCGAGGCCTACCACGAGGTGGCCAACGGCTTGGCGTGGGACGAAGGCGGGTCGCGGTTGCTGGTGACGGGCAAGCGCTGGCCGTATCTGTACGCGGTGACATGGGGGTAGTGGGATAGGCGGCGTGTGAGTTTTTCGAGGCGCAGCAATTTGGTGTTGACATCCGGCGCATGGTTGGATAGAAGCTACCTCTTCGCGTCGGGATGTAGCGCAGCCTGGGAGCGCACCTGAATGGGGTTCAGGGGGTCGAAGGTTCAAATCCTTTCATCCC
>CAYVWB010000002.1:19046-128899 GCA_964455395.1 uncultured Desulfovibrionaceae bacterium | reverse complement strand
AAGTGGCGCGGCCAGCCGCGGCGGCGGCTTTCCTTCCACACCCGGGTGGTGCTGTGGGCCAGCTTGTGGCTGACTTTGGGCGGCGCAGCGTTCATCTATCTGGCGGAAGCGCTCTCCCACCTCACCCTGGGCGGCGGCGCGTTGGTGGGCGGCTTCGAGGATGGCTTGCTCGCAGCGCTCTTCCAGAGCGTGACTTGTCGCACCGCGGGCTTCAACACGGTGGATATCGCAAGCCTCTCCAACGTGGCGCTGGTCGGCATGATGGCGCTCATGTTCATCGGCGGCTCGCCGGGTTCCGCCGCCGGCGGCGTGAAGACCACCACGGCCCGGGCCGTGCTGGGGTTCGTCATCTCCCAGATGCGGGGTCGGCCGCAGACCATCGTGCAAGGCCGCGCGCTGGACCAGCCCACCATGAACAAATCCCTCACGTTGGCCATCATGGCGACGCTGACCGTGGCGCTGGCGACGCTGGCCCTTTCCATTACGGAGTCCGGGGTGGGCAGCGCGAGCATGGCGCGGGGGGAGTTTCTGGACATCCTCTTCGAGGTTGTCTCGGCGTTCGGCACGGTGGGGCTTTCCACGGGACTCACGCCCAAGCTCTCCGACGGCGGCAAGAGCGTCGTCATCATGCTGATGTTCGTGGGTCGGCTGGGACCCATCCTTTTTCTCACCATGCTCCAGGAGTGGCAGACGAAACCGCGCTACGCCTGGGCTGAGGAAGGCTTCATGATCGGGTAGGCCGGCGTGCGCCGCCTCGGACGAGCGCGCCATCCACGAATCACGAAGCGACAGACCAATCACCCCCACGGGAGCGGACCATGGCGAGCAAGATGGAAGTAGGCGTCATCGGCTTGGGGAAATTCGGCATGGGCATGGCGGAGACCCTGGTGGAGCTGGGGCACAACGTCATCGGCATCGACCGGCTGGAATCCAAAGTCCACGCCGCGCGCGAAGTGGTCGCCCACGTCTTCCAGGCTGACGGCGCCGACAAGACGGCCCTGGCGCAGCTCGGCTTCGACCAGCTCGACTTCGTCATCGTCTCCAGCGGGCAGTCCATGGAGGCCTCGGTGCTCATCACCTTGAACCTGAAGGAACTGGGCGGCCCGCAAGTGTGGGTGAAAGCCATGAGCGAGGAACATGAACGCGTGCTCACCAAGCTGGGCGCGGATTTCGTCGTGTTCCCGGAGCGATACGTGGCTCGACAGCTGGCGCACCGGCTGGGCGTGCCCGGCCTGGTGAACTACCTGCCCCTGGGCGGCGGCGTGGCCTTGCAGGAGCTCTCCGTGAATCGCTGGAGCGGCAAGACCCTCCGCGAGCTGGACCTGACCAATACGCACGGCTTGCAAGTGCTGGCCATCCGTCATCAAAACTCCAAGAACTACAACTTCGTGCCCGGCGCGGACCAGGCGCTGCGGGAAGGGGACCTCCTCGTCTCCATCGGACCGGAAGAGACCTTGGACACCTTGGAACCCTGAACGCCACGACGCACTGTGGTGGGGAATTGTCCTTTCATGGCAATTCTCGACAACATGGCACGATTCCGATATCTTTCTTGACAGCATGAGGCGCGGTCCCTATGGTGAATGGAAATTTACTTCCAGGGAGAAGCCCATGCCCGATTCCCTCGAGTCACCACGGCCCAACCTCGCCAGGAAAGCCCCACGCACCCGCGAACGCGCGCCGCGGCTGGACAACAAGACCCGTCGGCAGCAGATAGCTCAAGCTGCGCTGGACTTGGTGGCCACACGCGGCTACCGCGCCCTGACCGTGAAGCGGCTGGCCGAAAAAGTGGGCCTCACGCCTTCCGGACTCTACCGGCATTTCCCCGACAAAGCCGCCATCCTCGACGCCATTCTGGAACTCATCGGCGACAGCATGGAGGAGAACGTCCGCCATGCGGAGCGCGAAGGCGGCGACGCCTTCGAACGTCTCGCCGCTTTGTTGCGCAATCAGGTGGCTCTGGTCAGCCAGCGCGGCATCGGCGCGCCACGGCTCTTCTTCTCGGACGACCTCTCCGTGCGCCATCCGGAAAAACAGGTGCGCCTGCGTGAAATCATCGAGCGCTTCACCCAAAGCGCCGCCGCCTTCGCGCAAGACGGTCAACGCCACGGCCTCATCCGCGACGACATTCCCGCCGAGACCCTCGGCGTCATGTTCCTGGGCCTCTTCCAGCCCGGCACCCTCATGAACTATCTCCATGCCGGCGAATTCCCCATGGAAGCGCAGGCCGCCAAAGCGTGGCGTGTGTTCGCGCAGGGCATGGCCGCGCCCGGCGTCACGCCGCCGCCCCTCTTCCGGCAGGAGTAGCAAGGTGGCGGGGGCGAAGCCCCCCTCGTTTTCCCGGTTCCCCCCGGCCCCCCGCTCCCTCGCTCTCAGGGCGCATGCGAGTCGTGCTTCTATGCCTGATGGGGGCGACCCGCTGGTGAACCGAGAAGGCCTCCGTTCGTCCGGTCGGCTTGCTGCGTCAGCACGCGCCGCTGCGTTCCCCTGTTCCAGACACGTCCCCTGGCCGGGACGAGCCGACTCGATCCGAACGCCGTGAGGAGTCCTCCTCGCCCCGCTCGCTTTCGGGGGGCGTCACCCATATCCAGCCTTCCTTGCGGGCGGCGGGCTCCAGTTCCGGCGGGGGCGGCAAGGCTCGGCCGCAAGCGAGCTCCAGTCCGGCGACGCAGCAGAGACAGGCGTCCGTGAGATGTTCGCTGGCCACGGCGCGTTCTTGGAGTTCGGGGGGGATGCGCAGTTCGCGGCGCACTCCTTCGAGCACGGCTGCGCGCGTTTCCGCAGCGCGTTTGTAGCCGGGGACGCGGATGTCACGGGCGGCGAGCACGGCTGCAGGGTAGACCTCCGCCGCGGCGGCTTCGGGCGTCGGCGGCGCAGCAGGCGTCTCGGGGGCAGGCCAGGGCGAGGTCCACGCCAGGGGAACGGGGCGGTCCGCCTGTTCGCGGACCATCGCCAGAAGACGCAGGGACGCGAGCGCCGTGCGGGCGATGTAGTTGGCGCCAACTTCCAGAGGGCGCTTGCCCAGAACAACGCGGACGAAGCGGTCCGTCTCCCGGGCGAAGAGGGCGTCCGCGGGGATGTCGTGGGGGATGGGCGCGCCGCCGGCTTCATGAGCGGCCAGCATCGTCCCCATGGTCCGGGGCCAGCCCAGGGGCGCGTCCAGGCAGAGCAGTGCGGAAGCGCCCGCAGCGGCGGCCGTCGCAAGCCCTGCGGTGACCCACGCCGCCACGCCATCCAGCGTGAGGTCGTGATGCAGCGCGACGATCTCGACGCCGTGGAACGCCGGCGAGGGCTCGCACACACCGTGGGCCAGGCCGATGTCCCTGGCGTTGGCGGCGCAATCTATCCCCAAACAATGCAATATCTTGTGTGACATGCGATGGCGCGCCTGCGCAACTCAGACTGCGAGCCGCCGCAAATGCGCGTGGGTGAGGTGATAGAGCAGGCTCGCGCGGGGGTGCGTCAGGTCCGTGACGTCCAGACAGGTCAGTCCCGCGTTGACGAAGGTGACGTGGGCGCGGCCCTCCAGCCCCTCACCGATGAGCAAGGCCGTGAAGCGCTCCAGATTGGGCAGGTGCCCCACGAACAGCGCCTCTTCCCGAGGGACGCTGCGCAGATACTCCAAGGTGACGGTGGGCGCGGTCCCGGCTTTCAGCGCGTGGGATTCGATGACTTCCGAGGCGAGCCCGCACCCCTGCGCCACGGCGTGGGCCGTCTGCAGGGCGCGACGCTTGGGGCTGGCGTGAATGGAGGCGGGCTTCACGCCCAAGACGGCCATGGCGCGGCCGGCTGTCTCGGCTTGTTCGGCGCCCATGGCGCTCAAGGGCTGTTCGGGGTCGATGGCTTCGGAAAGCGCCGGAGCGTGCTGCATCAGATAGAGTCGCATGGGCCTCCCTCGGGGGACGTGGCGTGGTGGAGCGAGTTCGGGGTGACGGCGGGCTGACGGTTGTCGGCAATCTGCCGGCCCCCTCTTGGCCCCATGCCAAGTGTGACGTCGTGCTCCAACCGGAATCGTACCACTCCAGCGTGGGTGGGAGCAAGCGTCGCGGAGGAACTGGACCATTTTTTGCTTGAACCGTGGCGACCGCCTCGGACCGTGCGCGCATCGCGCCGGCGCAGGCCTCAGGAGTCGTCATGTCGTCCACAGGCAAAGCCTCATCCATCACACGGAGATCATTCATCATCGCTGCGTCGCTCGGCGTGGCGGGGGGGCTCTGCGGCGTCTTCGCGCCGGGGGGCGGCCACACGCAGGACGCCATCGCGCTGGGGCTGGAGGGGCAAAATCTGCTGGAAGCCGGCAAACCTCACCAGGCCGTGACCGCTTTGGGCCGCGCGCTGGCCCTTGCGCCGGACGACACTTGGCTGCAAGGGCTGCTGGGCCGCGCCTATCTCGCCGCCGGGGAGGAAGCACGCGCCGCCGAGGTCTTCGCGGAAGCCGCCGAGGACGCCTCGCCCGGCTCGGATGAAGCCCGCCTGCTGGCCTCGTTCGCAGGGGGGGGCGCAACCCCCACGCCGCTTGCGCCCATGGATCCCATGGCCCGCCTGGAAGACGCCGCCCGTCGCGAGCTGGCAGCCTTCGACGCGCACGCCATGCGGCCGCGATTCAAACGCATCGTGCTGGACCCCGGCCATGGCGGCTTCGATCCCGGCGCCGTGGGTCCCGACGGTCTCCAGGAAAAAGATGTGGTGCTGGACGTGGCGCGACGCGCCGCCTGCGCCCTGGAACAGGCCTTCCCGGAGAGCAGTATTGTCCTCACCCGGACGGACGACTACTTCGTGCCACTCTCCGCGCGCACCGCCATGGCCAACCAGCACGCCGCCGATCTCTTCATCTCCTGCCACGCCAACGCCGCGGAACGCCGGGGCGCCCACGGCGTGGAGACGTACCACTGCGCCGCCCAGGCCTCCAGTCGGCACGCCGCCCGGGTGGCCGCCATGGAGAACGCCGCTCTCGCTCTGGAGGATGACTGGCCGCCGCGCGCCGGCCGTGGAGTCAACCTGGAAATCCTCTTGAGCGCCTATGTGAACCGCTGCGCCTGGGAGGACGCCGCCGTGGCCAGCCGCGCTTTCCAGAAAGCTCTGGTGGAACGCCTCGCCATGCGGGACAGAGGCGTCCACGCCGCCAATTTTCATGTGTTGCGCACGGCGCGCATGCCTGCCGTCCTGCTGGAGACGGGTTTCGTCTCCAATCGGGAGGAAGCCGCCAGACTGCGACGCGCCGAGACCAGAAACGCCGCAGCCGAGGCCGTGGTGGAAGGCGTGCGTGATCTGCGGAGGACTCTGGCGTGAACGTGACGACTCCGCGGATACGGCGTCCGGCGCGTCAGCAGGCGGCCGGTCAAGCGCGATCCCTGGCGCGTATTCTCGCGTTGTGCTGGATCGGGATGCTGGGGATGACCACGTCGACGGCCGCCGCCCCTGGGCTCGGAGTGGAGGACTTGTTGATGGCCGGCGCCGCCGCCCGCGAGGCCAGTCGACTGGAGGACGCCGCCATGCACTTCGAAGCGGCCCTCGCCCTGGACAGGCAAAATCTCTTCGCGCTGGGCAATCTGGGCCTGGTGCGCATGCGGCAAGGCGACTCCGAAGCGGCGGCGCGCCGTTTCGATGAGGTCCTCGCCATTGCGCCGGGGGATGTCTTCGCACTGGTCTGGCGGGGGGTGCTCCACCTCCGGGAGGGTGACGAAAGTCGCGCCGAGGCCCGTTTCCTCGCCGCCCTGGACCAGGACCCGAACCATGCGGACGCGCACTATTTTCTGGGTGTGATGCGAGCCGCCGCCGGCGACAGCGCAGGGGCCGTGTCCCGGTTCCGGAAAGCGCAGCGGGCCGGGGCCGGGCAAGGCGATCCCGAGACGCATTACCGGCTCGCCATGGCCTTCCTCGGCGAGGGAATGACGGCCAACGCCCGGCTGGAGCTGGCGCGGTGTCTTGCTCTTGCGCCGCAGCGCGCCCCAGCCTGGGACGCCTTGGGATGGTTGCTGTGGCGTCAAGGCGACTCCGCCGGCGCTGTCCGGACATGGCGCGAGGGGTTGACCCATCTGCAGACGGAACCAGCCGGCCGCAGCCTCCGCGTGAGCCTCGCCACGGCGTTGTGCCGGCTCGCCCTCGAAGCTCAGCAGACTGGACGACACGCCGAGGCCGCCGCCACGTGGCGAGAGGCGCTGCGGTATGACCCGGACAACCGCGCTGCACGGTTCCGCCTGGCGCAGCTGCGCCGGCAAGGACCCCTGCTCGCCGGGGAGTACCCGGAGCGCCTCGGGAGTCCGTAGACGATCAGACCATGGAAACCGGGTGAACCCGTAAGGCCGCGGCGACGCGTTCCGGGTCGCCCCTCATGTACGCACGAGCAGGAATCATCCGCCGCCCACCGGCGACGCGCAGGCGCACGGCGGCGAAACCACAGCGGAGCGGGACGATGCGCAAGGACATCTCTGGACGGTTGTTGACTCTGGCCTGGAGCGGCGGCGTGACATGCTGCCTCGCCTTGGCGTGGACCTTGGCCGCGACGGTCCCGGCCCTCGCGGAGGTGGACTGGAAACACGGCCGCATCACTGCAGTGGGCGTGGGCGTGGCCCCCCCCACGGTGCGCACGGCCGCGCAACGCCGCGCCATGGCCACCCGATGCGCCACGGTGGTTGCGCAGCGCAAACTGCTGGAATCCATAAAAGGCGTGCAGGTGGACTCCGCCACGCGCGTGGCCAACTACATGGTCACCAAGGATATCGTGGAGTCCCGGCTGGCCGGCGTGTTGGAGCATGCGCAGATCCTGAGCACACGAGACCTGGGCGACGGCTCCATGGAAGTGACCATGGGCGTGAGCCTGCGCGGCGAGCTGGCCGAGATGCTCATGCCTGTGGAGGAGACCCACGCAGCGGCGCCGGCGCCGGCCTCCTCCGTGCGCGTGGCCGTCCCCAAGCCTGAACCGGTGGAAGCGCCGGCGCCTGTCATCGAAGAACCCCTGGCGGAGTCTGTGCAGGTGGCGAGCCTTGCGCCAGTGGCGCTGCCCGTCAAGAAAGAACACGATGCGCTGGATGAACTGCGCGAAGTCTCCGGCGTGGTGGTGGACGCCAAGGGCCTTGGCGTGAAACCCGCCATGAGTCCCAAAATATTCGATGAACGCGGGGAGGAAGTCTACGGCTCCCGGTTCGTGGGTCGGGAATACGCCATCCAGCAAGGCATGGCGGGCTACGCCAAGGACATGGACCAAGCTTGCGCCAATCCCCGGGTGGCCGGCAAGCCGTTGCGCGTGCGGGCGTTGCGCGTCACCGGCAAGGCGCGGACCGATCTCGTGGTCTCCAACGACGACGCCGCCAAGCTGCGCAGTCTCGCGGCCAACCAGGATTTCCTGGAAAAATGCCGCGTGATGATCGTCCTGGATTGACCGTTTTCCATCAAGACCAGCAGGGGTGACCTATGCGATATCTGACCGGATTCATGCTTCTCGCCGCAGTGGCCCTCCTGACCGGCTGCGGGACCAAACCACGGGCGCCCCAGGCCTTGCTGGATTCTCCGCAGCACCACGTCCGCACCGGCGAATCCCTCCTGCTGCAAGGGGGCGACGCCGTACGCGCCGAAGCCGCCTTCGACACGGCCTTGGAGCTGGACCCCGAATACGGCCCGGCCCTGGCCGGCAAGGGCGTGGCGCAGCTGCTGCAAGCGGAACATCCTGCCCAGCAGGGGACGGTGGACGCCGATGACGCCCTCGATCTGGTGGAGGACGGTCTGGACGAAGCCGACACCCCCGCCGAGGAGCTCGCCGCCTACGTGTCGCTCATCCGCGCGTATGTGATTCTGGCGCGCATGGGCGAGGTCGACGCCGAAGAACTCCTCGACGAAACCGAGGACTTCCTTGAGGAGGGCGTGGAGCTCAAGGAGGATGACGACCCCTCTCTGGATCTCGCGCCGTTGCAGTACGCGCGTGGCCTCGCATGCATGCAGGCCGAGGATCTGGATTGCGCGGAAGCCATGTTCGCTGCAGTGCTGCGCGCCACGCCGCCGAATCCGGAGTACGCGGAACTCGCCGAGCTCAAGTGGCGGGCGGCGCAACAGGTGCGTCGCGCGGGCCCCCGCACCACTGCCGGGGCTCAGGCGGCCATGGCGGACGCCATCACCCGCGCGGAAATGGCTGCGCTCCTGGTGGAAAAGCTCGGCGTGGAGCGCTTCTACGGCCGTACCCAGGCTGCCGCCGGTTCGATCTATGAAACGCCGCAGACTGCGGACCGCGTCGAAACCGTGGCGTTGACGGATGTGGCCGGCCATCCCCTGCGTCACGCCGTGGAGATCGTGGCGGCTTACGACGTGCGCGGGCTGCGCCCCTTCCACGGAGGGCGTTTTGCCCCCGACATCCCTCTTTCCAAGGCGGAAGCGGCTATGGTACTGGAGGACATCATCGTGCGAGCCACCGGCGACGACGCGCTCGCCACGAAGTTCATCGGCAGGGAAAGCCCCTTCGTGGATGTGCGGCCGGATCACCCCTTCTTCAATGCGGTGATGCTCGCCACCACGCGGGGACTGCTGGCCTCCAACGCCAGGCAAGGCCGCTTCGAACCCGCCGCGCCCCTCTCCGGGGCGGAAGCCGCGCTCGCTGTGAGCGCACTCGAGACCGAACTGAACGTCTGGTGATGGAACGGGAACGCGTGAGGAATACTCCACTGGGGAAACGGTTGGCGGCTGTCGCAGCGTGTCTTGCGGCGGTGGTGTGGCTGGGGGGCTTCGCGACGCCTGCTTGGGGCGTGGCGGTGACCGTACGCATGGATGAAATACCCGAAAACGCCGGGGACATCGGCGAAGTCCTGGCGCAGCGCGCCATGGTCAAAGCCGTGCTGACCACGACGGCGGAGCTGTTGCCTGCGCCACTGCCCGGCGCTCGGCAAGGCATGCTGGAGGAAATGCTCGCCGCACGCGCGCCGCAGTTCGTCATCAGCTACACCCGCCAGGAACCGGAGCCCGCGGAAGACGCCAACGCCACCACGCTGGACGTAGGCCTCCACGCCTTCGACGTCCAGGTGGACTCCCGTCGCCTCAAGCAGTGGCTGCGACAGCTGGGCCTCTTCGCCACGGCCCATTTCAAGCTGGGATACGTGCGTGATTTTTCCGGACTGGACGCCGCCGAAGTCGCTCAGCTGGACGACCTGAGCGAACTGATGGGCCTGGAAGAACGCGCCGTGGATTTGCCCCGCGCCACTGTGACGCGCCAAGGCGATGGCTACGCCGGCGCGCTGGAGTCCGCCTCCGGCCTTGCCCAACGCCAAGGCGAGAACCTCCCCGGCCTCTGGCTCGCCTTGTGGGGGGAATACTTCGCCGCCGGCAGGTACGTGGCCGACCCGTTGCTGGCTGGCGGGGAAGCCGCCGTGGTGGCGGCCGAGGCCGAGAACGCCACCGTGGCCTTCGCGCCTTCGCCGGCGACCCTGCGCATCGCCGGCGCGCCCTCCCTGGGAAATCTTGAACAGCTGGACCGGACCATGCGCGGCTGGGGCGACGCTGCCCGCAATGTCGTTTTCGGAGATGTGAGCTTCGGACCGCAGTCCCTCGCCGCCAATTGGCGGCTCACCGTGCTGGATCCGGAAGGGGTGGCGATGAAGCTGGATGAAGCCCTCCGCGACCGCGGCATGACCTATTCCCTGACCATCTATCCGCAAACGCCCCCGCCGCCTCCTGCAGAGACCAACGCCTCGGCAGAGGCGGGCAATGCGACGGCGGACAACCCGGAAGCCGTCGCTCCGACCGAGCCGGAACCCATCGCCATCCAGGGGCCCCGCGCCGCTCCGGAAGAGACCGACGCCGCATCCCCGTCGACCGAGGGCGACCCGCTGGACGAAGCCTTCCAGAATATTCGGGAAGAAGAAGCCGGCAACACCGTGCGGCAAGAGGTGGACTCCCTGGCGCGCTCCCTCGCCGGGGAAAGCGACGCCGGCGCCGCCGCGCCGAGCCCCGACGCTACGGGGCCGACCGAAGGCCCCGCGCCTGTCTGGAACGAAACCCCCGAACGGACCGCGCCCCTGCACTGAGCCATCCCGCCCCGGAAAGCGCCCCGAAAAACGCCCCGGGCAGGACTGACGGGCGTTGGCGCGCGCCTTCTCTTCTGGTGACATCGAGCGATGCGGGCCGCCGCCGCGCTGCGTCATCCTTCCGCAGAGTTGGACAGCGTGACGGAGCGACAGGACGGACGGGCGCCCCGAGGACTCTCGAAGCGGGATCGGTCATCCCTGTTCCCATCCCGCCCCGGAAAACGCCCCGGGCAGGGCTGACGGGCGTTGGCGAGCGCCTTCTCTTCTGGTGACATCGAGCGATGCGGGCCGCCGCCGCGCTGCGTCATCCTTCCGTGGGGAACTCCACAGAGACTTGGGAACGCGCCACGCGAAACGCCCGGAGAAGATGGAGACGGCGCTGCGTTTCCAGCCTTTCCGGGCGTCGCATGGAGTACGGCTGCGCGAGACGCGCCGATCATGAAGGACGCGCTGCGGAGGCGTTCCCACCGTACGGCTGCGCGAGACGCGCCGACCGGGGGGGGGGGACGCCGCCGGCTATTCGCCGGCCTTCTTTTCGGAATCCGGGGTTTTCTCGTTGGCGTCAGCCTTCTTTTCGGAAGGCGTCACGTCGATTTCGTCCGGTTCGCTCGTGGCTTTCTTGAAGTTGCGGATGGCCTTGCCCATGCCGCCGCCAATTTCAGGGAGCTTGTTGGCGCCGAAGATCACCAGAACGATGAGCAGGATGATCAACAGCTCCCATATACCGAATCCACCTATCATAGTGTGTGTCCTCCCAGGAGTGTTGGGGAGGGTCATACACCCGGCCCCCAGGCAGGTCAAGACGGCGTTGCGGCCTTGCAAGCAGCGTCCAGCCGGGCTACACAAAGCCCGCAGCGCATCGCGAGTTTTCCCTATGGCTCCAGACCGTGACGACATACCCCGCGCCCCGCTCGCGCGCTTTCCCGGCGTGGGCTGTCGTTTCTATCTGCACGCGCGTTGTCTGCGCGAGGAAATGCTCAATCCCGGGCTGGAGACAACGCGGCGCTGCAGCGTACTGGCGTCCCTGGAGCGGTCTTTCGACGACTTCGTGGACCGCGCTGAACGCTTCGGCCTGGACGAAACCGAAGCGGGCCGGCTCATGGAGCGCACGCTGCCCTCGGCAGCGGCCTCAGCGCGCGCATGTCCGCACTTCATGCCGGCGCAGGACGATCCGTCCTTGCCCCCGGCGTCCGATGAGACGGGGCCGGCCGAGGCCATCCCCTGCGCGCTGCTGCTGGGAGACTGCTGCCTGCGCGCCATGCCCCCCTGCGAGGGCGTCTGTCGGCACTTTCTGCGTCGGGTCACGTAGCCCATGCGCGTTCGCATCGCCCCAGGTGTTGTCACCATCGTGCATCATTGTTCCCGCCCGTCACCAAGTCATCCCGTCACCCCGTCACCCCGTCACGGAGTCAGGCCCACATGACCGAATCCACCGCTCCCCCTGCGTTCATCGCCGCGCCACGCATGTCGCCGGCAAAAATCCCCGCGCCCTTCACCCATATCGCCAAGCGTTTCGATCCGGGACTCGCGGAAGACGCCGCCGGCCGTTACCGGCCCGAGTCGCTGCCCTTGGGGCCCAAGGAAGCGCAACAGGCGTTGCAGTCCTTGTTGGAGTGGGGCGGGCAGTTCGAGCTCGGCCAGCTCACCACCTACGCCGCCGCCTTGGAGGACGCAAGCGCTTCACGGTACGGCTCCCGCGACGAGATGCGCGAGCTCAAACGCTTTGTGCAGGCGTTTGGCGCGGAAGAAGCAGGCCAGCAACAGGAAGCGAGCTCCAAGGCGGCTCTGCAGTACGCGCTGGAAGCGCAGCTCACCTTGCTGCTGGCGTGGGCTGCAGAAGAGCGTCAGGCAGAGATTCTGGACGCCGCGCGTCAGCTGGAGGCCCTGCAGGAGCGCTTCGATGAGGCCCTTCACGTGGAGCTGGACGAAGAACTCGCTGGCGCGCTGGGGTCCGTCGCTCACGGAGGGGACGCTTCCCCCGAAGTCGACGAGGAAGGCGAGACGCCCTGGGAGCTGTTGGTGGAGAAGATGGCGTGCTTCCTGCCGCCCGCCACGGCCTTCGTGGTGCTGGCTGCCGATGCGCACGCTCAGCTGGAGGAACGCGGGTTCGCTCCGGAGCGCTGCCAGGGGGTGGACCTGCCTGCAGGCGTGGCGCAAGCCGCTGTCTGCGCACGGGGGCCCTTGTGGCGGCTGCTGGGTCGACCCGAGCCCGCAGCCGAAGCGCCCCCCCACCTGCGCGAGGAGCGCGTGCTGGTGCTGGCGCAGCCCTGACCCGGGCATGGTCTCTCGTTGGTCGGCGCGCGCGTCCGCTGTCGCATGGCGCGTCAGGTCGTGTTCACCGCGCCCCCCATGCCCCCGAATCAACCCGCTCCCGAGGTTTTGCATGCATCTCACCCTCAGACGACGCGCCGGTTACGGCAACAGCTTTGCGGACGCCGCCTGCATTCGTGGCGTCATCTTCGACTGCGACGGCGTCCTGCTGGACACGTTGGAATCCAATGCGCAGTTCTACAACGCCATCCTGGCGCAGCTCGACCTGCCCCCCATGACGAAAGCGCAGCAGCGCTACGTTCACAGCCACACCTTCCAAGAGTCCATGGCGCACATCACGCCGGCGGAAAAGCGGGAT
Source organism: uncultured Desulfovibrionaceae bacterium (assembly GCA_964455395.1). Classification (GTDB taxonomy): domain Bacteria; phylum Desulfobacterota; class Desulfovibrionia; order Desulfovibrionales; family Desulfovibrionaceae; genus CAYVWB01. The sequence continues at coordinate 116,266 of CAYVWB010000002.1, read as the reverse complement.
TTCGTGCCGGATGCGTTGCGACAGGTGCGCTATTGGCGCGACATTCTCCCGTACGTCAAGCTCATGCGGGGAGCGGAAAGCGCATTGACGCGGCTGCAGGCCATGGGGTACCGGCTTGGCGTCGCCACCAACCGCACCACCACCATGCCCTGGGTGACCGAACGCTTCCAGCTCCAGCGCTTCTTCTTCCCCATGATGACGGCGTTGAAAGCCCGCGCCAAGCCCCACCCGGAACAGCTCCATCGGGTGCTGCACGCATGGGCCATGCGGCCCGAGGATGTCGTGTTCGTGGGGGATTCGGCCGTGGACGCGGAGACGGCGCGACGAGCCGGCGTGCGGTTCTGGGCCTTCGGAGACGAGAGCCTGCTGGCGGATGCGCACATCTGCGATTTCGAAACACTCTTTTGTGGACTCAACGGGCTGCACGGCCTGGAGGGCCGCGCCGGCGGCAAGCGTTGCGCGAGACGGGGGTGAGGCGCTCCCAAGACGCATGGGAAGCGCCTGCGCCGATCCGGTTCCCCCCGAGACGCGGGCCCCATGGCGGATTTTTTACTTGATTTGCGGCCCAATCGGGTGAAAGAATGACGGCACATCGAGACGCCAGCCTGTCACGTCGTCAACACGTTCGCCACCTCGCATCAAGTGCGCCGGGGAGAGGCGGGCAGGGCTTTACCGCGAACGACGCCGAACGCCCGAGACGGCGACGCGAGCAGGCTGCTAAAGGAACAGGTGCATGTTCGTGTTCGACAATTTTCTCATCGGCATCGCCACGGTGTTGAGCTTCGCGCTGAACGCCTACTTCTGGATCGTCATCATCTCCGCCGTGCTTACGTGGGTGAACCCCGACCCCTACAACCCCATCGTGCGCGCGCTCAGGGGGTTGACGGAGCCGGTCTTCCTCCAGATCCGCAGAAAACTCCCCTTCGTGATGGTCGGCGGCTTGGACCTCTCGCCCATTGTCGTCCTGCTGGCCATCAAGTTTCTGGAAGTCTTCCTGGTGGGCAGCCTGATGGAGGCCGCCCGGGGCATGTAACCCCAGTTGTGCGAGGGAGCGCCATTGAGCCACGCCAGCGAGCCCGCTTGTCCCCCTGCGACGCGCCCCGTCTACGTGACGTCGGCGACGCCAGCGGCGCCTGATGCGCCCGAAACGCCCAGATCGGATGATGCGTCCGTTTCATCCGGCGGGTGGCGACTGGAAGTCTGGGTGCAACCCGGCGCAGCAGCCACCGGCTGCGTGGGGCTGCGCGAAGGGCGGTTGAAGCTCAAGCTCGCTGCGCCCGCCGTGGACAACAAGGCCAACAAGGCGCTGGTGCGCTTCGTGGCTGCGCGACTGGGCGTGAAACCGCGCGATGTGGACCTCGTGCGCGGCCGGAAGAGTCGCGCCAAAACCCTCCACATACACAGTCATGGAGAACCCGACTGGGAGCAGCTCGAACGCGGCTCCCTCGCCGGGTGAGAAACCCACATCCAAACAAAGGAGTACGCTCCATGGAACAGCGAGACCTCGAATTGCTTGACAAGCACGCCGGGCAAGACGCGGAGCTCAACGCCCTCTGGGAAGAGCACCAACTCTACGAGCAACAAGTGGGCAAACTGGAAAGCAAGCAGGCCTTGACCCCCAACGAGGAGCGCGCGCTCAAGGAAATCAAGAAGAAGAAACTCAACGGCAAGACCAAGATCCAAAACATCCTGGAACGATACCGCCAAGCGGAGAAATAGCATGGAGTTGACGGGTTCCGAGATCCTCCTGGAGAGTATGCAGCGCGAGGGCGTCGACGTCCTCTTCGGCTTCCCGGGCGGCGCAGTCATCGACATCTACGACGCGCTCCCGCGCTTCCCTGAACTCAAGCACATCCTGGTGCGCCACGAACAAGGCGCCGTCCACGCCGCCGACGGCTACGCGCGCGCCACAGGCAAAGCCGGCGTGGCTCTGGTCACTTCAGGGCCCGGCGCCACCAACACGGTCACCGGCATCGCCACGGCGTATTGCGACTCCATCCCCATGGTCGTCTTCACGGGGCAAGTGCCCACCCCTCTGATCGGCAACGACGCCTTCCAGGAGGTGGACATCGTCGGCATCACGCGCCCCTGCACCAAGCACAACTACCTGGTGAAGGACATCAAGGATCTCGCCGGCGTCATCAAGCAGGCGTTCTACATCGCCCGTTCGGGACGACCCGGCCCTGTGCTCGTGGATTTGCCCAAGGACGTGCTCCAGGCCCGGACCCCGTACCATTATCCCGAAACAGTCGAAATGCGCAGCTACAACCCCACGGTGAAGCCCAACAAGCTGCAAGTCAAGAAGGCTGTGGACATGATTCTGGAAGCGGAGCGACCCCTCTTCTATGTGGGGGGAGGGGTCGTGCTCTCCAGCGCGCACGAGGACCTGACCTGGCTTGCGCGCACGCTGCGCATCCCTGTCACCAGCACGCTGATGGGCCTGGGGGCCTTCCCCGGCGACGACTCCCTCTGGCTCGGCATGCTTGGCATGCACGGCGCCTACGCCGCCAACATGGCCATCAACCACTGCGACGTGATGATCGCCGTGGGCGCGCGCTTCGACGACCGCGTCACCGGCAAGCTCGCAGCCTTCGCGCCCGACGCCAAGATCATTCATGTGGATGTGGATCCCACTTCCATTCGCAAGAACGTGCGCGTGGATGTTCCCGTGGTGGCGGACTGCCGCGAAGTCCTGGCCGCCTTCCGCGAGATGGTGGAGCAGGGCGATTCCAAGAAATCCAAGAAAGACAAGGAAAAGAGCGAGAAGAAAGCCAGGAAGGCGGAGAAAAGCGCCACGACCGCGACAACCGGCGCAGTGGAGCCACCCGCCGGACACGACGCCTGGGTGGAGCAAGTGAGCGTCTGGAAAGAGACGCACCCCATCCGCTACCGCAACGACGTGGCTTGCGAAGGCGCCAACCCGCCCAAAGGCGTCATCAAGCCGCAAGCCGTGGTGGAAGCCATCGACGCCATCACGAAGGGCGACTGCATCATCGCCACGGAAGTGGGTCAGAACCAGATGTGGGCCGCGCAGTTCTTCAAATACACCAAGCCGCGCACGCTGCTCACTTCCGGAGGGCTCGGCACCATGGGCTATGGCCTGCCGGCGGCCATCGGCGCGCAGCTCGCCTTTCCAGACAAACTTGTCATCGACATCGCCGGCGACGGCTCCATCCAGATGAACATCCAGGAGCTCATCACCGCAGTCTGCAACAACCTCCCGGTCAAAGTCGTCATCTTGAACAACGGCTACCTGGGCATGGTGCGACAGTGGCAAGAGCTCTTCTACGCCAAGAACTACTGCGCCACCTGCATGGACGCGCAACCGGACTTCGTGGCCCTCGCCAAGGCATACGGCGCCGAGGGCTACCGCATCACCGAACCGGAACAAGTCACGCCCATGCTGCGGGAAGCGTTCGCCTCACCCCACACCGCTGTCATCGACGTGCGTGTGGCGGACGAGGAAAACGTCTACCCCATGGTCCCGGCCGGCGCTTCTCTGACAGACATGCTGCTCGTCTAGCGCCTGGTTCGAGGCGCTGGCGCCTCGCTGGAACGACACCGCTGCACGCGCCGGAGACCCACCCCCCCGGCGCACGCAGCGCATCCCTCAGGATTACGGCTCATGCGACACGTCCTCTCCGTTCTCGTGGAAAACGAACCCGGCGTGCTTTCCCGCATCTCCGGGCTCTTCAGCGGCCGCGGCTTCAACATTGAGACCCTCAACGTGGGACCCACCCTCGAAGAAGGCGTCTCCCTCATGACCATCACCACCACCGGCGACGACCTCATCATCGAGCAGATCATCAAGCAACTGCGCAAGCTCATCACCGTCATCAAAGTGGTGGACCTCTCCGAGACCAACCACGTGGAACGGGAGATGATGCTGGTCAAAGTCAATGCGGAAGACGCCAACCGCGCTGAAATACTACGTATCGTGGATATCTTCCGCTGCAAGGTCGTGGACGTGGCGCCCCAGGAGCTCTCCATCGAAGTGACCGGGGACCAAGGCAAGCTCACCGCGCTCATCAGCTTGCTCGCGCGGTTCGGCATCAAGGAGACGGCGCGCTCCGGGGCCGTAGCCCTCAAGCGTTCCATGCAACTTGGCTGAAGCCTCCCCCATGTCGCCTGCGGACGACGCGGCCTGAAGCCTTGCGTGAAGCCGGCGCCCTCTTTCCGAAGCGGCCGCCGGCGATCGGAATGTGTACGGGACTGGACCACAAAGCCGCTCTGGGGTAGAGGGACCCTTCCCGCCGGTCATGGGAGAGCGTGGCTGCTCTTGGCCGGCGCGTCCTCCGCTGGGCTTGCCGTGGTCGCGGCCGTCGATCGCTTCGTCAGGGCGTTCGTCCCACAAGCGCCCCCGGGGTCGATCACGAAGGCCGCCCGCCATGCAGCGCAGAGGGCCCGCGGGCTTGACGCCACGGCGCATCGCGCGCTCGGCGGCCGCGACGAACGTCTTTTACCCATCAAAGGAGCATCATCATGAAAGTCTATTACGAGCAGGACGCCGACCTCGGCGCACTCTCCGGCAAGACCGTGGCCGTGCTCGGCTACGGCAGCCAGGGCCACGCCCATGCGCAGAACCTGCGCGACTCCGGCGTCAACGTCATTGTGGGTCAGCGCCCCGGGGGGCCCAACTACGAGCTCGCCAAGGAGCACGGCTTCGCGCCCATGGACGCCGCCGACGCCGCCGCGCAAGCCGACTGCATCATGATCCTCGTACCGGACCAGCATCAGGCCGCGCTCTACCGCGACGCCGTGGCTCCCACGCTGAAGCCCGGCAAGACGTTGTTCTTCGCGCATGGCTTCAACATTCATTTCCAGCAGATCCAGCCCCCCGCGGATGTGGACGTGGTCATGGTGGCGCCCAAAGGTCCGGGCCACCTCGTGCGTCGCGTCTACGAGGAAGGCGGCGGCGTGCCCTGCTTGGTGGCCGTGCATCAGAACGCCAGCGGACAAGCCCTGCAGACCGCGTTGGCTTACGCCAAAGGCGTAGGCGGCGCGCGTTCCGGCGTCATCGAGACGACGTTCGCCGAGGAGACCGAGACAGACCTGTTCGGCGAGCAGGTCGTGCTCTGCGGCGGCCTTTCGGAGCTCATCCAGGCCGGCTTCGAGACCTTGGTGGAAGCCGGTTATCAACCGGAGATCGCTTACTTCGAGTGCCTCCACGAGGTGAAGCTTATCGTGGACCTCATTTATGAGGGCGGCCTCGCCAAGATGCGCAACTCCATCAGCGACACGGCGGAGTACGGTGACTACGTCACGGGCAAGCGCATCATCACCGACGAGACCCGCGCCGAGATGAAGCAGGTGCTCGCGGAGATCCGCAACGGCAAGTTCGCGCGCGACTTCATCGTGGAGAACCAGTCCGGCCGGGCGCATTTCCTGGCCACGCGACGGCTGCAGGCGCAAAGCCCCATCGAGGAAGTGGGCGGCAACCTCCGCGAAATGATGACTTGGCTGAAAAAATAAACGTTTTTGACACGCCACACAGGAACGGCCCCGGAGCAATGCTCCAGGGCCGTTTTTTTTATAGTGGATGAACGCGGGCTCGGGGCGGCCACGTTCGTCCGGAAGGGGGCGCGTCGGCGCGCGCTATTGGCAGTAGAGGGCGCGGCAGCGCTGTACGCAGTTGAAGTAGCCGTTCTTGCCCATGCAACGCGCTTGGCAGGTGGACTGGCAATCCACGTCCATCACCAGAGGCGGCTGTCCACGGAAAAGCGGCGCGCCTGCAGCAGCCTGCGCGGCGGGCAGGGCGGACGGCGCTTCCGTGATGGCGGCTTCCGCAGGGGCGGCGACGTCCTCCGCCTGCGAGGGCAGTGCGCACCCCAGGGTCAGCATGCACGCAAACGCCACGACGACGAGGGGGCGCGCCATCAGGATGAGAGCGCTGGAACAAGAAGCAGAGGAGGGTTGGCGCTGGGACATGGGTGCCTCCGGGATAGAAATTGTGAGAGTGGGGCGGACGTCCTGTCGTACGGAACAGAGCGCGGATGTATTCAATACTCTAGGTGGTGCGGAGACTTTCGTCAATGGGTTGTCGACGGGGGAGATGGCGAGTGGAACGCTGCGGCGCGGGGGTCGGCTGGCTGCGTATCGCGCACGGCGCGCAAGGCGTTGTTCCATGCGACCTCCATCGCTTCTTCCGCGCGCTGCAGGCGACGCTCCACGGCGTGTGCGGTGGAGTGCGCCACCTGATGCGCCGTGGCTTCGAGTTTCGCCTCCAAGGGAGCCATGGCGCGGCTGGCCAGGTTCGCCACCAAGGCGTGGTCGCGTGGAGGCAGCACGCCGGTCCAGACGATGCAGACCATCAACAGCCCGGCGACCGCCAGCGAGCCGCCCCATTCCGCCACGCCGCGTGCGAACGTGCGACGCAGACGGCGGCGCGCGAGGTGGAACGGCATGCGTCGTGGCGTACGGATTTCCTGCAACGATTGCCGAAAGGGCGCTGCGCTTGTCCGGGAGGGGGGCGATTGTTTCCGCATGGTCGTCTCGAAGCATGATCTGCGCCAATCGGACAAGCCGGCCGGGGCATTTCGCAGGGAATCGGTCGGCAAAATCCGGCGTCGCCATGGATTTGCTCCATCTTTTGCGGTATCGTCTGAGCCCGGCACGATGTGCGCGCGCTGTGGCGCGAAACGAACCATCCGGCATGCATGGCTTATTCTGCAAGGAGGAGGGCGTCGAGATGAGCGATGAGGCGACGAAACAGTGTGTCAAGTGTCCCAACTGCGGCAATAATTTCTCGGTGGAAGCGGGGTTGAACGAAGCCGCCTCGTGGCGGGAGGAGACACGATGTCTGGAGCCATCCGGGGATGAGCGCCGGCATGAAGACCGTGTGGCGCCCATCGCCGTGCGTATTCTTCTGGAAGACACCCTGCGCGAGCTCCCCGTACGCGATCTCTCCACCCGCTCCATAGGCATCGAACATCTGGGGTGGCGATTCGAGGTGGGAGCACACATCACCTTCGATATCATCCAGGGATACAAGATCATTTACAAAGGGGTGCGCGCCGAGGTACGGCGCATGGACGATGACGTTGTCGGCGCTCGCTTCAGCAACATCGCCGAAGAGGATATCGAGCCGCTCACGCATGTCGTCTCCGGCCGCTCCTGAGGCTGCGTCCCGCGACGGTCTTGCCAGGGTGGAACATCCATCGTAGAGTGCTGTTGTTCGTGTGCAGGACGTAGGGCGGGATATGGGAACGTATCCCGCAAAGCCTCGGTTGATCGAGGAGTTCGAGTATGTCGAAGACAGACGCCTCCCCCCCCGCTGCCGCCCCCTCGGAGGAGCAGTCCGACGCTGGCGCAGCGAAAACTTCGCTGGTCCTTGCTTACAAGGATCAGAAGCTGACCATGTCCGCAGCAAAAGACGACCTGAAAAAGGTGGCCATGGGACGAGACAACACCAGCGACCTCGTGGTCTCGCACAAGTACGTCTCGCGCCGCCACGCCCAAGTGGAGCTGGTGCGTGATCGGTTCGTCTTCACCGATCACAGCGCCAATGGCACCTACCTCCGCCATCACAACCAGGAACCCGTGCTCGTGCATGGCGGCAAGACGTTTCTCCTGGAGTCCGGGGTGCTTGCGCTGGGACAAAACATGCTTGACGATGAGTCGGAGCGCATCACCTTCACCATTGGCGGCCGCGTGAATGAGCCCGACCACCCTGCGAGCGAGACCGGCAAGACTTCCGGCAAGACGACTGGCCAAGCGACTGGCCAAGCGACTGGCCAAGCGTCTGTCGACAACGCCGCCTCGAAGAAGCCAGCCGACGCGCCTGCCGCTGTCGCCGACAAAAAGGCCTGAGACGTTCGGATGGCGATCGCCGTCCAAGTCGCCACCCACGTCGTCCATGCTGTCTTGTCAATCGCGGAGAGCCATGCCCGGCTCTGCCTGCGTCTGCGAACCTCATTCTGCCTGGACGGCCCGCGCATGAGGTCGGCGTCGTCGCGTCCCGTCGTCGTGTTTCGCGACATCGCCTGCCCGGAACATCAGTAGCCCATGGCGCAACCGTCGGCGCGGGGGTCGCTGCCGGCGGTCAACACGCCTGTCGCCTTGTCCCGAAGAATGATCTGCCCGCGGCCGAAGAGGGCGCGGTCGTGGCCGGCGACTACCCGCACCGTGTGGCCGCGGCGCGCCAGGTCATGCGCCATGGCCACAGGGAATTCGCATTCCAGACACAAGTCGTCCCCCGGGTCGCCGTCAGGCAGACAGAAGCGGGGAGCGTCCAACGCAGACTGGGGATCCAACCCACGGCAAAGCAGGTTCGTCAGCACCTGCACATGGCCTTGCGGCTGCATGAAACCGCCCATCACGCCGAAGGGGCCCACCAACTCTCCGGCGCCGTCAAGCAGCATGCCCGGGATGATGGTGTGGTACGGCCGTTTGCCCGGCGCCAGCGTGTTGGCGTGGTTTTCCTCCAGGGTGAAGTTGGCGCCCCGGTTCTGCAAGGAGAACCCCATGCCGGCAGGCACGATGCCCGTGCCGAATCCCAGGTAGTTCGAGTTCACCATGCTTACGGCGCGGCCTGCGTCATCCACCACACAGAAGTAGACCGTCTCGGAGCCGCCGGGGGCGGCGCCTTGGGGCAGGGGGCGGCGGCGCTGCGGGTCGATGGCGGCGGCCAAGCGCGCCAGACGCGCGGAGTCCAAGAGCTCCTGCACCGACAGACGCATGTGATCCGGGTCGGCGACGTGGGCTTTGGCCTCGGCGAAGGCGAGACGCAGCGCCTCCACCATCCAGTGGATGCCCACGGCGCGTGGTGTGGGCGCATCCAACACAACCCCTCGGGATTCCAGCATGGCGAGAGCCATGAGCGCCACCACGCCTTGGCCGTTCGGCGGGCACTCGCACACGGTATGTCCCTGGAAGGAGACCGTGGCGGGGTCATCCCACCGGGAAGCGTGGGCGGCCATGTCCTCCGCAGTCAGCAGCCCGCCGGCAGTCTGCGTCGCCTCCACGATGGCGGCGGCCAGTTCGCCTTGGTAGAAGGCCTGCGAACCCTCCGTCGCCAAGTGTTCCAGCACGCGCGCCAGATCCTCGTTGCGCGTCAAGACGCCGACGGCGGGAGGGCGGCCGCCCGGCGCGGGCAACAAGGCCCCCGGCCCCCGAGGACTCTTGGCCGCGCGCAGCAATGGCGCCTGGTCCCGCCAAAGCCGGGCGGTGACCGGGCCGATGGCGAAGCCCTCCCGGGCGTAGCGGATGGCCGGCGCCAGGACTTCTTTCCAGGGGAGCGCCCCGAAGGCGCAGTGCAAGTCGGCCCAGGCGGCGCAGGCGCCTGGAGTGGTGATGGTGACAGCGTGGCGCAGGGGCAGTCCGTGGCCCGACGTTTGCATGTCGAGTCGGAGCAGCGCCTCGCGCGTCAACGCCATGGGCGCACGGCCTGAGCCGTTCAAGGCGCGCACCCGCTGGCCGTGCGCTGCGGCAGGGTCGTAGTGCAAGGCGAACGCATCCCCGCCGAGACCGGTGGAGCAGGGCTCCGTCACGGCGAGTACTGCCGCCATGGCCACGGCGGCGTCAGCGGCGGCGCCGCCTGCACGAAGCAGTTCGAGGCCGGCAGCCACCGCCAAGGGTTGACTGGCGGCGGCCATGCCCCGCGGCGCATGGACGGCGCTGCGTCCGCAGCAATGATGCGACAACGCGTTCTGGTGCATGGGGTTGTCTGTCTTTTTCACGTGCGACGCCCTCCTATGTAATGGTCGGGAAAGCAAGCGGGAACGACGCGGACGTACTGAGTCAGAAAATCTCCATGCGTTATGTAGACGAGATGACGCAGCAAGTCGATATGACGTCCAACCCCACTCGAACCTTGACTTTCTCGGAAAAATAATGAAAATACATTCGGCAGGTGTTGGAATTGTTCCTCAAGACTGCTAGACTGGAAGGTTGGCCATGACGACGATGCCCCCCCACCATCGAGCGGAACTGCAGTGTTACAGCTGCGGCCACCATCAATTCGTGACAGATGACCTGAGCGGCGAGATCGTCTTCTGCCCGCAATGCGGCAAAGAGACCAAAGTGCTGCCGCAACAACCCTCGGACAGGCGTGACAATCTCCGCTTCAACGTGGGCAACACCTACGCCTACCTCGGCCTCGTGCACGGCAGTTGCCCCGTGGTCGACATCTCCCGCAGCGGCGTGGCGTTCAACACGTGGGGTCTGGACCGTGAGTTCGAGCCCGGACGCGCCTTGTGTCTGGACATCGAGTACTGCGGCAAGACCGTCATCCGCAACATCACGGCGCGCGTGGTGCGTCACAGGCGCTGCATCGCAGCGTGCTCTTTCGAACTGCCGGAGGGCGCCGAGGCGTCCATGGGCAAAGTCCTGGACAAGATCCTCACGGCGGAGTGCACGGCGAACAGCTCGGGACCCGCATCCAGCGTCAAGTCGACGCGCCTCGGCCGCGTCTTCTTTTCCTGAGCGCGCCCCCCTCGCTCATGCTGCATGCGCCTCCCTCCCGGATTCGGAAGGGAGGCGTTTTTCGTGGCTCGACTGCCGCCCGGCCCTTTACGAAAGGAAACGCTCTGGGGTATATTCCGGAACGATATCAGGAAAAGGGGGGTACACGTGGAACAAAGCGTCCTTATAGGCGTGGCGGTAGCGGTGGTCGCATTGGGGGCCGTGGCCTTCGTGGTGTGGTCACGCAGGAATGCGAGCGACGGTTCGCAATCCCGCGTTGGGCAGCCTGTCAATGAACCCCGCATGCGCAGGCTTGAAGAGGATGCTGCGGAAGAAACCGACGAGATCGTTCTGGACGATTCGGACTCCGGGGCCGCTTCCGGGAAGGCGCCCGACGCCTCGTTCGGGCGAGAGCGCATGGTGGGCGGCTTGCGCGTGGCCACGCAGGCCTTCCGGCTGGATGATCATGACCCGGAGCAGGCGCTCTTCGCGCAAGCGGTGGAGATGCTGCTGGAAGGCGACGGCGCGCCCTCGGGGCCGCCTCTTTCCGCGCCGGAGGTCAATCCCAAGGTCTTGCACCGCGCCATCCTGACCCTGAAGAACATGGACAAGATGGGCGAGACTTTCGCCAAGTTCCAAGCCATCAACGACCCCGACGTGAGCCTGGAGCATGTGGCGCAAGCCATCTCCCGCGATGTCGTCTTCTCCACCAAGGTGCTGCGCGCCGCCAACGCGCCGTACTTCGGCTACCCCGGCCAAGTCACATCCATGCTGCAAGCCGTGGTGGTGCTTGGGCTCAACAACCTGAAAACACTATATTTCCGTGAGCACTTCCAGGTGCTGGACGTCCGCGACGCGCGCTCCGTGGCCCGTCAGCAGCTCTGGCGGCACGTGATGCTCACGGCCATCGCCTCGCACCACGCGGCGCACGCTTTTGACGACATCCACCCCGAGACGGCTTTCACGTTGGGACTTCTGCACGATATGGGCAAGTTCATCCTCTTGAATATGGAACTGCCCGAGCGCAGCCGGGAAAAAGTGGCGCAGACCCTCCACTGGGAGTCGCGCATCGAGACCGGGGAGTCCCCCGCGCTGAACTCCGTGGGGGTGGAGCGCTCCCTCTTGGGGCTGGACCACGCCCTCCTCGGAAAATTCGCCATGGAAACCTGGGGCTTGCCAGACCTCATGATCGAAGCCGTGCAGTACCACCACTCCCTGGATCACGCTGCGGAACAGCTCCCTCGCGAGACCCAGGCCTACCTCGCCGCCCTCCATGCCGGCGACTTCATGGCCCGCACTTTCGCGCGCCGAAAAACCGAAGGGGCCTCGCCGCCGCCGGCCGGCTCCCTGGAACCCGCCTTGCGCGGCCTCACCACGCCGGACCGCCTCCGCCAAGCCATCCTCCACAGCAACTGCTTTCCCGAGCTGGAAAAAAGCGAAGTGGCCGCCGGCTTCGCTCTGGCGTAAAGCAGCCGCGGTCATGGAGAAACGCCGGTGCGCAGGGCCGTGCTTTCGTGAGGACATGGGCGCGATCCGGGCAGGAGATCCCGCGACCCTCATAGGCGACGCCCGGTGTGGGCTGATGTCCCCGAGGGGCGTTCCGCATGGGATGCACCCTTCGGGAGAGTCTGACGCCGCAACGTTTTGACGCGGTTGCCGGCTTCGAGGAAAAACCGAATAATTGCTGAAGGTGACGGCCTGAATCCTCCATCGTGAAGGGAGGGGGAACATCGGACCCCGACGGGCGTCCCTTCCGAAGTGGAACACGCATGGGAAATTCTCAGAGGAGTGGACGCCGGCGTGGAAATGGGTGTATGCTGGGAGCATTCCTGGCCATGAGCGCCTTGCCACCCCATTCGAGAAGAGAGACGCCGCCATGCGCGCCATCCATCGCTCCACCCCAGTCGCCTCCGCCGGTCAGGCCGCCACGGCGCGGATCGGTACAGTCCAGAAGAAGCACACGCACCTTGTCCTCTGGTTCGTCATCGCCGCCGGCCTCGTGCTGTGGGCCGCGCCCCCGGCTGCAGCCCAAGCCGTCCCGGATGCGTTGGAAATCCGCAAGGGCTTCCAGCAACACCCCTGGGGCGTGCATGTGGACGACGTCCAAGGCTTCAGCAAACTTGGCGTGAAGAACAACGCCCACTTCTACGTCTGCCCGTGCGTGACGTATCTCATCGAAGGCGTCAACGTGCCGCGCGTGGTCTACGGCTTCGTGGAGGACAAGCTCTACGGCGTCTTCATCGACATCACCCGCAAGGGCGTCTACGAGAAGCTGCTGGCGTACATCACGGAAAAGTACGGCGCCCCCAAAGTGAAGGAAGAAGCCGGCGAAGTGGTGCACCGCTGGAACGTGGACCGGGTGAAGATCAAGCTCAAAGACAACATCGCTGAGGGCGTGCGCAAGCTCTCCTTCTACTACCGTCCCCTGACCGCCAAAGTGGAGCTTTCTCCCTTCGAGCAAGGCGACGAGGACAGCGAGCCCGAACCCATCTCCTGGAGCCGTCGACAACCCCAGGAGACCCCCACGGATATTCCCCTGCTGCGGTTCTAACCCATGCCGACACATCAGAATACGTCTACCTGGAGGACGTTCATGCCACGCAGAATGCCCCGATTCGCCACCCCGAACGCTTGCTTCGCCGTCTTCGTCGTGCTCGCCGTCACCATGCTGCTCGCAACGCCGGCGCTGGCGCAGTGTCCTCCCGGTTTCGGCTGGTTCCAAGGCCGCTGCCGTCCTGTCGCGCCCATGGCGCCGCCGCCTGCGCCCATTCCCCCAGTCGCCGGGCCTGTCAAGGTGGTCACCGCCAACGCCTTGAACGTGCGGGCCTGCCCCAGCGTGCGGTGCGGGGTCGTCACCGTGGTCTACCGCGGCCAGCGTGTGCGCGTTCTCGGCTTCGACAACGGCTTCCACCGCATCGCCATTCCGGGTCAAGGGCCCCTCGGCTGGGCCTCGGCGCGGTTTCTGTCCGGTCCTGTCGGCTACTAGCACGTGTCTCTCGATCTTCTCCGGGGGAACCCTTTCTGACGAAAGGCGCTTCCCCCGCATCCCCATTCCGAAGACTTTCGTCATGACGCCAAGCAGCTGCATAGCGCCGTAGGGCGTCATGAACAAGCCTGGGAAGCGGGTGCGCGCGGGGGGAGAGCCCTTGTCGTCCCCCTTCGGGGCCCTGGCGCGCCACGCTTTCGGATGCGTTGTCGTGGGGGGCCGCCTCCTGCATCCGCCTTCGTGAGGTCGGTCTCGTGTTGCGGACGGACGTGGACGCCCCCCGGGCAAAGTTCCGGCAAAAAGGGGCGGCTCGCGCTCTCTCTCGGAATACGCCGGTCGGCGCGCACGACTCGACCGCTTCCACCCCGCGGCGCAGCGCGCGTGGGTCGTGGACGGATGTCGAGGGGCGGGGTCGTCTGCGAAGTCGGTCAGCTCAACAGAAACACCGTGGCCATACCGAGGAAGATGAAGAAGCCGCACATGTCGGTGAGGGTGGTGAGGAAGATGGAGGAGGCTTGAGCGGGATCGCGGCCGAGGCGCTTGAGAATGAGGGGGATGGAGGCGCCGGCCATGGAGCCGAGGGTCATGTTCAGAAACAGCGCGAGCGCCATGACGATGGCCAGGGAAATATTGTCCGTGATGACGGCGCACGCGGCCAGAACGATGACGCTCACGCAGAGGCCGTTCACCAGTCCGATGCGCAGTTCGCGAAGCACCGCGCTCAGGGACTTGCGGCGGTCCAGACTGTCCACAGCGAGCTGGCGGATGACCACGGCCAGGGACTGTTGCCCGGAGTTGCCGCCCTGGTTGGCGATGATGGGCATGAGCGCGGCGAGGATGGCCATCTGCGCGATGGAGCCTTCGAAGAAGAGCACCACGCTGGCGGCGATGACGGAGTTGGCGATGTTGACGAAGAGCCACGGCAGCCGCTTGCCCACGGACTTTCGCCACGGCGTGTCCACGGTTTCATCCTGCCCGGCGCCCACCATGCCCAGCATGTCTTCGCTGGCTTCGTCGTGGATGATGTCGATGACGTCGTCGTGGGTCACCACGCCGAGGAAGCGGTTTTCGTAGTCCACCACGGGGACTGCCAGGAAGTTGTAGCGACGCAACAAGTTCGCCACCTCCTCCTTGTCCGTGTCGAACTGCACGCTGATGATCTGCTGGTCCGGAAGCATGTTCTTGAGCATCTTGCCCGGCCGGCTCACCAGAATGTCGCGCAGGGAAAGCACACCCACGAGGGCGTCGTTTTCATCCACCAGATAGGCGTAGTACGGGATCTCGATGTCTTCGTGCATCTCCCGACGGATGAGATTGATGGCTTGGTCCGCCGTGAGCATGGGGTCCAGCACGAGGTTGTCCGAGTTCATCACGCCGCCGGCGGAATCCGGGTCGTAGCGATAAAGACGCCAGATCTCGTGCTTGTCCTCTTTCCGGAGGCGGGCGACGATGCTGTCGCGCTGGTCGTCTTGCAGATCGTGAAGGACGTCGGCGGCGTCGTCCGGGTACATCTGCTCCAGGATGTCTGCAGCGAGCTCGGGGTCCAGCTTGCCGATGAGTTCGGCGCGTTGGTGTTCGTCCATCTCGGAGACGACATGGGCGGCGTCTTCCGGCTGGATGGACTCCATGAGCGCGAGCTGCTGGCCCAGGGGCATCTCTTCCAGCTGTTCGGCGGCGTCGGAGGGGTGGAAGGAGTCGAAATTCTCGGCGGCGAGGGGCTCTTGAGGCTCCGGCTCCGACTCGGTCGACGGGCGTGTTTCGTCTACCGGATGGACTTCTTCCGCCAAGCGGCTTTCCTTCGACAACTGCGCATCATGCTGGGGCTGCGCCCCGTCTCCGGAGGTGTGGTCTCCGGAAGCATTGTCTCGGGGGCGCTCGCCGTCGTCGGGGAACGCGGGGTCGTGGATGTGGTCGGGGCGGTTCTTCTCGCTCATGGCGCGCTCCTTCAGGGGGACGTCTTCTCAGACCATGGCGCAGGCTGAGGCGCAGGCGTCAAACACGTAGGCATGCCAACGTGACAACGTAGCCGGAAACACCCGCTGCGTCAAAGCGTGAGAACGCTTCCGCTCCAGAACGCCGCCGTGGAGCAGCGTCTTTCCCCGGGAGAAACCCCTTGAAGGCCGGGACGATTCGCCGTACATGATTGTCGTCATGTCCACTGAACACGATACGGAGTCGCCGGCTTTCACCGCGGGCCTGCGTCGTTTCGAGACCTTCTTCGCCGGCGACGCCAGGCGCTACCTGCTGCGCGCCATCGATCTCGCTCTGGAGGAAGACGGCCCCGATCTGACCAGCCGCGCGTTGTTTCGGGACGAGCAGCTCTCGGCGGCCATCGTGGCCAAGGAGCCCTGCGTGCTGGCGGGCCTGCCCGTGGCGCGGCTGGTGCTGGAGCGGACCGCCGCGCTGGAGGCCGTCCCGGAAGCCGCAACCGGCCCCTGGCGCATGACCCGCGAAGCCGCCGAAGGCGCGCGCCTCGCTGTAGGAGAGACGGTCTGTCTCCTCGAAGGTCCTGCGCTGCTGCTCCTGAAAGCCGAGCGGGTGATCCTCAACTTCATCTGCCACATGAGCGGCGTGGCCACCCACACGGCGCGTTGGATCGCAGCTCTGGAGGGCTCGCGCACCCGTTTGCTGGACACCCGCAAGACCCTGCCCGGCTTGCGGTATCCGGAAAAATACGCCGTGCTCGTGGGTGGCGGCCTGAACCATCGCAAGAACCTTGCAGAGCTCTGCATGCTCAAGGACAACCACATCGACCGCGCTGGGGGCTTGGCGCCAGCCGTGGCGGCGCTGCGCGCGACCTACGCGCCGTGTCCCCCCATCGAAGCGGAGTGCCGCGACCTCGATGAGGTGCGTGAAGCCGTGGCCGCCGCCGTGGAGCGCATCATGCTGGACAACATGGACCCGGCGACCATGCGCGAAGCCCTCGCCATGATCCCGGACGCCATCGAGACGGAGATCTCCGGCGGCGTGAGCCTGGAACGGCTGCCGGCGCTGGGCCGCCTCGGCGCAGACTTCATTTCCGTGGGCCGGCTCACCCATTCCGCGCCATACGCCGACCTGAGCATGCGCCTGCACAACCCCGGAGAAGCCTCATGACGTACGCTGAACGCATCCGTGAACTCAAGACGCGCCTGGGCGACGACGTCGTCATCCTCGGCCACCACTATGTCCACGACGATGTCATCCGCCACTGCGACCTCTCCGGGGACTCCCTGGAACTGGCGCGCCGCGTGCCGGAACAGTCCGCGCGCTACATCGTCTTCTGCGGCGTCTTCTTCATGGGGGAGAGCGCGGCGTTGCTCGTCAAGCCGGGGCAAAGCGTGCACATGCCGGACACCCAAGCTTCCTGCATCATGTCGGACATGGCCCCGGCGGACCGCGTGGAGGCGGTGCTGGCGCGGCTGCAGGCCTCCGGCAAGACCATCGTGCCCCTGACGTATGTGAACTCCTCCGCTGCGGTGAAAGGCGTGGTGGGCGCCGCCGGCGGCACGGTGTGCACCTCGGCCAACGCGACCACCATGCTCGAGTGGTGCCGCCAGCGCGGGGACGCCGTGCTCTTTCTGCCGGACAAGAATCTCGCCATGAACACCGCCAACCAACTCGGCATGCCCGAAGCGCAACGCCGCGTGCTGGACATCCGCCAGGACGGCGCGTTCGTGGACCCGCAAGCCGCCGCCGAAGCCGAATTGCTCATGTGGCCGGGCTGCTGCGCCATCCACAGCATCCGTTTCAAGGCGACTCAGATCGAGGCTGCACGACAGACGCACCCGGGCTGCAAAATCATCGTGCATCCGGAGTGCTCCCCGGAGGTGGTGGACGCATCGGACGCCGCGGGCTCCACATCCACCATCATACGATACTGCGCAGATGCGCCGGCTGGAGCCGTGGTCTACGTCGGCACGGAGATCAACCTCGTGGAGCGCCTCGCCGCGCGGCACGCCGGGGAGAAGACCATCCTCCCGCTGCGCCATTCCGCCTGCCTGAACATGGGCAAGAACTCCGAAGCGCGACTGGCCGTGCTGCTGGAGGATCTGGCCACGGCCGCAGCGGAGGACCGCGCCCCCCGCGCCGAGACCATCACCGTGGCCCCCGAGACCGCAGAACACGCCCGCGTGGCGCTGACCCGCATGCTGGAGGCGTGCGCCTGATGCGTGGCGCCGCAATGCGATGATGGCGTGGCTGCGAGGCTGCGACCCTGCGCGTCAGCGCTCATGGGCAGCCGCGTCAGCGCTCATGGGCAGCCGCGTCAACGCTCATGGGCAGCCGCCGTCCATTCCCTCTGGACTTGACAAAAGCGTCCATCTCGGACATTTTCCCGAAACATACCCGGGTAATACGTGGAGTTCCGCCGCCATGCTCCCATGGCGAGGTCTCAACGCCGATCCCCGCACCGGGAATCTCCGTGGCAGGGCATGCGCGCAGCGTGCGGACGCAGCCCCTCCGGCGCGTCATCCCGATGACCCGACCGCCACGAATTCAAGACGCGTCATGGAATCCGGAATGCAGTGGAGTTTAGGACCCAATTTTTCGTAAAGGGCGCTCCGTCCTGCAAGCAGTTCACGAAAGGAGCGCAACCTCATGCAACGTTGGATAGTCTTGGCCGCCGGCGTGGCGGTGCAGATGGTGCTGGGCGGCGTCTACGCCTGGAGCGAGTTCGTCCCGCGGCTCATCGCCGAATACGGCCTGAGCCGTGGCCAGAGCGGGCTCATCTTCGGCGTGATGATCGCCGTCTTCACCGTGGTGATGATCCCCGCCGGTCGGGTGCTCAAGAAGCGGGGCCCGCGGTTCGCGGCGGGCATTGGCGCTGCGCTCTTCGCATTGGGCTACGTGCTGGCCTCGTTCTCGGGCGGCGAATTCATCTTCCTGCTGCTCGCCTTGGGCGTGGTCACGGGGGCGGGCGTGGGCTTCGGCTACATCTGTCCGCTCTCCGTCTGCATGAAGTGGTTCCCGAACAACAAGGGGCTGGTGACAGGCGTCTCCGTGGCGGGTTTCGGCGGCGGAGCCATCCTGCTGAGCGCAGTGGTGGATCAACTCTTCACGACCTTCGGTCTCGGCGTCATGGAGACATTCCGCGCGGTGGGGCTGGGCATGGGGGCCTTCGCCTTCATCGCAGCCATGCTGATGAGCGAACCGCCAGAGGCCGAGCGCGGGGCGATCACCGCCGCGGCCTCGCCCATCCGGGCCTATCTCCTCACGCCGTCCTTTCTCTACATCTGCCTGGGCATGTTCTGCGGGACGTTCGCGGGTCTGCTGGTGGTGGGCAATTTGAAGCCGCTGGCGCTCTCCGTGGGGTTGACCAATGAAAGCGCCACACTGGCCATCTCGTTGTTCGCGCTGGGCAACGCTTCGGGCCGCATTCTCTGGGGGCAGGTCCACGACTTTCTGGGTTCTCGGCGCACGGTGCTGGTCTCCATGTCGTTTCTGGGCGTCGCCTTGTTGCTGCTCTACGCGGCAGGCTCCACGTGGATGACCCTGGGGGCGACGTTGCTCGTGGGCGGCGGGTTCGGAGCGTGCTTCGTGGTGTACGCCTCGACCGTGGTCTCGCGGTTCGGCATGGAGCTCTTCCCGCGGCTCTACCCCATCTGCTTCCTCGGCTACGGTTTCGCCGCGCTGGTGGGGCCTGGCGCGGGGGGCTTCATCGCAGACACGGCCGGCGCCTACGGCCCGGCGGTTTTGATGAGCGCCGCGCTGGTGTTGCTCGCCGTGCCGGCCTTCTGGTTCGGGTTCGACCGCGCCCCTGCCAAAAACGCGCCCGACACGCCGCCGCGCTAAGGCGGCGCGTCGAAGGGCGCGACCCCCGCGGACGTATGTTCTCCGCGGACGTATGTTCTCCGCGGACACGAGGCCTCACGAACGCCGTCACCCCCCTGGCCCGACTCGGTCACGCCAGTCGCCGCAGCGTCCCCCGGGCGACGTCGCCGTCACGATGCGGCCCCAGCCGACGACCTTGGCGAAGCACCGCCCCACGGCGGCTTCCTCGCAACCGCTCGCCTCCAGCTGGTCCAGAAGGAGGAAGCGCCGAGCGGGGGGGCGCCGTGGCGCGGGAACGGGCCTTGCCCAGCCTCTGCACAGGCAGGGCCCCCCTCGGACCCCGGGGGCGTCTTCACTGGCGGGCTGCCCCTGGCGGAGGTCCGGAAGTGTCAGGATATTGGGGTGTTCTCGTTCCATGAGGAGCCTGGACGTCGAACATTCGATGTATTATCCAGGCACACAGCCCACCAGGTATCCACACAAGTCTCCTCGTATTGAAGCGATGGATGACGAAGGCTTCGGTGAGGCGTTCGTCCTTATTGCATCTTTTTTATTGCATAGGCGTTTAGCGCTCCTGTATTCATGATTTCTCACATGTTGATCTGCTTTATGGTCAATTCTGCTTTTTTTCCTTGGCGTTCAATAGCAGTGTTGAAAGGAGATTTCGTGAACCATTTGGTGAATCGATTATCATTGAAATTGTACCCCCTGATGATGCTGGCGATTCCATCAATACCAGGACGCAGCTCCACAACATCAAAGTCATGATCTCCGAGAATTGTGTGCCAGCCATAGGGAGTATAGTTGAATATGCTATAGGAGTGGTATGGATAGAGGTAAGTCAGGCTCGCTATGAATCCACCGCCAGGCTTGAGTACTCGGTTGATTTCAGATAGCGCATTTTCTGGATGGCGGACATGTTCGAATAAATTGTTGGAATAGACGAGATCAAAATACTCACTTTGAAATGGCAGTTAATTCCATCATATTCATAAAAGCAGTCGCATTCCTGGTGCTCCGAAGGCCTGGAAGATACTTCAGGGGATGACGGCAGGTCCAAGCCGTAATAGTCCACCGAAAAGCCTTTCTTTTTGAGCCAGTCCTTGATGTTTCCAGATCCACATCCATGATCAAAAAATTTAGTCTCATTGGTTAATATGAATTTCTCAAGATAGTAATGACTGGTTACTTGTCTGCAGTGGTCGTCAGGTATGCATGTATCCAGTATTTCCCACAAAGTAGGAAAGTGCTTTTTGTGTTCTTCTTCATGCGTCAAAGACTTCCTGCTGAATACAAGGCATGGTGTTGTGGATAGTTCCAGTACGTACACGTTCGCACGAATAGCTGTTGTCATTAAAAATCAAGGCGCCGACGGGCTCCGAAAGTCACCTTTATACCCAAATCGAGGGATTTTCTCAACGTGAGAATCCCTCGGCGCAATCCCCTGGCTGCACAACGCCTTGGATATATCAACGACTCGCGCAAGCACTCATGGAAGCACTCATGGAAGCAACAAGGCGGCTCCACGCGTCTCCTTCGGACAACCCGCCAGATGATCGTATTTCCTGGGGATTCGAAAGATGCCCGCCGGGGGCAGGTCTTAGAGACGTCCATTGTTCAACGTCTGCTTTATGGATGAAGGTATCCACTCGGGATCTTTCATTTGTATGCAGATGGGCGGCGTCACGCCGAGCCACATGGCGAGAAGGTTGTCCGGCAGCTTCCCTCCCGGGACGAGACGACCTTTCATGGTCATGGGGAGGAGGGGGGGCGTAACCCTGTTTTCGCGTCATCCATTCCCCATTGAAAAGACGCTTTGACGCGCCGCGCGCCGTGGGCTATGCCGCCTTCCATGCATGCGCTCATCACCTTGCGGAACGTCGCCAAAGCGTTCGGCGCGGACCACCTCTTCCGGGACATCTCCCTCGCCATCGGCCGCGACGAGCGGGTGGGGCTCATCGGCGTGAACGGCTCGGGCAAGTCCACACTGCTGAAGATCCTTGCCGGAGCTGTGGCGCCGGACGCCGGCGCACGCGTCGTTCAGAAGGGAGCGGTGGTGGCGTATCTCTCCCAGGAGGATGATATTCCGTTGGAAGCCGAGCTCGCCGAAGTCGTGGCTGCGCCATTGCTTCCCCTGGGGTTGCCCGAGACGGAGCTCTACACCCGCGTGGAGGTGAGCCTGGGCAAAGCCGGCTTCACGGATCGGCGTCAGCGCGCGGGCGCGCTCTCAGGCGGATGGCGCAAGCGACTGGCCCTGGCGCGGGAGCTGGCCAAGGAGCCGGACGTCCTCCTTCTGGACGAACCCACCAACCATCTGGATCTGGACTCCATACTCTGGCTGGAGCAGCTCTTGCCGGCGCTGGGTTGCGGCTATGTGGTCGTCAGCCACGACCGCTACTTCCTGGAACGCGCCACCTCCCGCACCATCGAGCTGGGGCCGTGCTATCCCGAGGGATTCCTGAGCGTGGACGCCTCCTACGTGGACTTCCTGGAGAAACGTGTCGAGTACCTCCAAGCGTGCCAAAACCTTGAACAAAGCCTGGCAAACCGCGTGCGTCGCGAGATCGAGTGGCTGCGCCGCGGCCCCAAAGCGCGCACCACAAAAGCCAAGTTTCGTGTGGAGGAGGCCGGTCGCTTGCAGGAACAGCTCGCCGAGACCCGCCGCATGACCGCGCAACAAGGCCGCGCCGGCGTGGATTTCTCCGCCACGGAACGCAAGACGAAACGGCTGCTCACGGCGGAAGGCCTGCGCAAGGCCGTGGGTGATGCGACGCTTTTTTCCGAGCTGGACCTCATCCTCGCGCCGGGGACACGGCTGGGCTTGGTGGGGCCCAACGGCTCCGGCAAGACCACGCTGCTCAAGACCCTCGCCGGCGAGCTCAAGCCCGACGCCGGCCGCGTCACCCAGGCCCCGGAGCTGCAAGTGGTCGTCTTCGATCAGGACCGCGAAGCCCTGGACACCGAACAGACGCTGCGCCGGGCCCTTGCGCCCGAGGGCGACACCGTCGTCTACCGCGGTCGACCGCTCCATGTGGCCTCCTGGGCCAAACGATTCCTGTTCAGCCCGGAACAGCTGCCTTTGCCGGTGGCGCGGCTTTCCGGCGGAGAACAGGCGCGCATCCTCATCGCCCGGCTCATGCTCCAGCCCGCGGATGTCCTCTTCCTGGACGAACCCACCAACAACCTGGATATCGCCACCCTCGAGGCCTTGGAGGAGAGTCTGCTGGACTTCCCCGGCGCCGTGGTGCTCATCACCCACGACCGGTTCCTCATGGATCGCGTGGCCACCTCGATTGTGGGGCTGGACGGCTGCGGCGGCGCGGCCTTCTACGCAGACTTCGAGCAATGGCGGCTCGCCTGCCGGGACGCGCAACGCGCTCGCGCCAAGGCGGAGGCCGCGGCCAAATCCGACGCCCCGCCGCCTTCCGGCAAGCCCAAGCCCAAGAAGCTCACCTACAAGGAGCAGATGGAGTTCGACGCCATGGAGGCGACCATCGAAGCAGCGGAATCCCATGTCGAGACCGCGCAGGCCGCCCTGGAGGATCCCGCCATCGCCGCCGACTCCGGTGAACTCGCCGCGCGCCTGCGCACGCTCGAACAGGCCCAGGCCACCGTGGAGGCGCTCTACGCGCGCTGGGAGGCGCTGGAAGCCAAGCGCGCCGGCCAGGACGCGTAACCACCCGAGAATCAAAGGGGCTTTCCAGAGAGCATGGCCACGCCGCCCCTCGCCGTCTGTGGCCCCACGCTCACGAAGCGCCGGCGCAGGCCCGTAGGGAGGCGGGGACGCTTCAACATGACGCCAGTCCTGAACGCGGCGTCACGATACAAAAGAGGGGTCGGGAGACCGCCCGGGCCAAGGCGATGTTCGGCCGGTTCGCGACGTGGCCATGGCGGGACGCGGGGAATCGTCTCCATCCGCCTGAGCCGGCAAGGCCCCGGGGAAGACGACGTCGTGGTGGTGGGCCCACGCTCATGGAGCGCTGGCGCAGGCCCGTAGGGAAGCGGGGACGGGGAAAGCGATTGCTCGGGGGAAACCGGCGCTACCCCCGAGCGTAGCGGCCGGCGGCTTTGGTCTTTTCCTTTTCGGTGAGGTGGATTTTCACGAGGCGCACGTCCATGTGCTCCACGGCGCGGGGGGTGCGCGAGAGGTCGTGGAGGGTCATGCCGTTGGGGGCTTCGCGTTCGTAGAGCTCTTTGCCGAAGTCGGAGGGGACCATGGTGAGGGCCTCCAGATCGAACCGCGCAGCGGACCAGCCGATGTACCAGAACTCCTCGGTGAAGTAGAGCCAGCTGCGTTCGTTGAAGGCGCGCACGTGGGTGGGGTCCTGCCAAGCGCCGTAACTCAGGTCGTAGGGGACGCGGATGTCCATGACGCCGCCGAAGTCCAGCAAGTGGAGGCAGTTGGTCATGCACATGACGACGTCGGCGAGGTGTTCGAGGACGTCGTGGGCTTTGATCTCGGTGAAGGAACCCGGCGAGATGGTCACGACGCCGAAGCGGTCCGTCTCGATGGGGCGCTCGGGCGGGAAGGGGTGGTTGAAGTCCGCCACGATATCCGGCCGCCAGAGGGGGTTCACGTCGATGTTCAGCCAGTCCGGCATGAAGCGTTTGCCGCTGCCCAGGTTCAGGCGGGTGGGGAGAGAAGGATGCGGCGCGCTCATGCCGGGGCGTCCTGCAGGTCGACGAAGGTGGCGTCCGTCACGCCGTCCATCAGCAGCAACCCGGTGATGTCGACGCACAGCAAGACGGTGTCCGGATGCGCCAGGAACGCTTGCATGTGGGGGTGGCGTTCCAGAAAGCGGGGGACGAGCCGGGTCGTCTCCTCTTCGGCGGGGTGGGAGATGCGTCCCGAGACGGTGAGCGCCTGGATGGCGGCGCGGGGTTGCATGGCTTCCGGACAGGTGGCGTCTTCGCGGGTGTCTATCAGCAGGCTTACCTGCATGGATTCCGTGATGTTGCGGTACTTGCGGGAGTCCGTTCCCGTGGCCAGGTAAAGCCGCCGGCCGCCGTCTTCGGGCAGGTACGCCATGAGGGAGGCGTGGGGTTCGCCGTGCTGGGCGGTGGCGAGCACGGCCATGTCCTTTTTCAGTATGAGGGAGAGCATGCGCTCCAGGGGTGTGGTCTCCATGACGCGAAACCTACCGCGAAAGGGCCGCAGCGCGCAAGACGTCACGGGTTTGCCACCCAATCGTCATGGTGGTATGGAGGCGTTCTTTGCGCAACGCAAGCTCTTCGCGTCTGCGCATAACCTTATCAGGAGGCAAGTCGGTGAGCGACGTGCGCGGCTTCATGGAAGCCAATTTCAAGCATTTCAACGCGCGGGAGACCCTGGACGCCGCCAAGGCGTGGGAAGCGCTGCTCGCGCAAGGCGGCAAGATGTTTCTCACCATCGCCGGCGCCATGTCCACCGCCGAGATCGGCGTCACCCTGGCGCGGCTCATTCGGGAAGGCAAAGTTCACGCCATCTGCGCCACGGCGGCCAATCTGGAAGAGGATCTCTTCAACCTCTTCGACAACCCGGATTACCGCCTGGTGCCCCATTATCGCGACCTGACGCCCGAACAGGAAGTCGAGCTGCGCGACGAGGGCATGAACCGCGTGACGGACACCTGCATTCCCGAGTGGGCCATGCTCAAGGTGGAAGGCTACCTCATCGACATCTGGAAGGAAACCGCCGCGCAGGAAAGCTCGCGTTTCCCGTGGGAATACATGTACGCCCTGCTGGACAACCCCGAGGTCGCCGAGCATTTCCGCAACCCGCCGGAACACTCCTGGGTGCTCGCCGCCAAGGAAATGGGCCTGCCCATCTACACCCCGGGCTGGGAGGACTGCACCCTGGCCAACAAGTTCACCGCGCTGGTGATGCTGAACAAGCTGCCGCACCACCGCATCATCCGCACGGGCACAGAGCAGATGCAGCACCTTGCAGAGTGGTACATGGCCCAGAACAAGGCCAGCACCCCCGTGGGCTTCTTCCAGATCGGCGGCGGCATCGCCGGGGATTTCCCCATCTGCACGGTGCCCATGCTCATCCAGGACCTCCACCTGAAGGATACGCCGCACTGGGCCTACTTCTGCCAGATCTCGGACTCCACCACCTCCTACGGCTCCTACTCCGGCGCAGTGCCCAACGAGAAGATCACCTGGCACAAGCTTGATCCGCACACCCCCAAGTTCATGATCAACTCGGACGCCTCCATCGTGGCGCCCCTCGTCTTCGCCTACCTCCTGCGGGAATGACCGCGGCGAGGCGTCCCCGCGACCTCCCGCCGAGGAGCGTCGCGCGCGAGACGAACGCAGCGAAGAGGCGGATCGCCCCCCGGACCGGATCGCCAACGCGGTCCCGTGGGGGGGAATCCGCCTCTTGCGCTTTGGGGCGGTTCATGTTCTATAATGAAAGACGGTTCGCCATGCGCCGAACAGGCGTGCGCTTGGCGGCGCAAGCCGGCGCATGGCCCGGACGGTAGCCCGACTCCAGGCGGACGCGCGTTTTCCACCCCCAACGCCTCAAGCAGACTCGACGGAGCAATACATGTTGACTGATTCCATGAACAACGCCTTGAACGAACAGATCAAGTGGGAATTCTTCTCCTCCAACCTCTACCTCTCCATGGCCTCCTGGTTCGCGGAGCAAGGCATGAACGGCTTCGCGCACTGGATGCTGCTGCAAGCCGACGAGGAACGCACCCACGCCATGAAATTCTTCAACTTCGTGCTGGAGCGCGGCGGCAAAGTGAACATGACCGCCTTGGACGCCCCCCGCACCGAATGGTCCTCCCCCTTGGACGTCTTCGAAGACGGCCTCAAACACGAGGTGGAAGTCACCCGGCGCATCAACGAGCTGATGACCACCGCCATGGGCGACAAAGACCACGCCACCTCCATCTTCCTCCAGTGGTTCGTCACGGAACAAGTGGAAGAGGAAGACAGCTTCGGTGAAGTGCTGGCCAAGCTGAAGCTCATCGGAGAAAACGGCGAAGGCCTCTTCATGCTGGACAAGGAGCTGGGCAGCCGCTCCACCGCAGCCGCGCCGTCCGCGTAGCCGTCTTCCGTCAGGAACAGCCGGGAAGACGGCGCGCCGCCTTCCCGGCGCAGGCAAGGAGCAACGATGTCCCAGCGCACCGAGCAGACGCTGTGCGAAGCCATGGAGCTGGTTCGCGCGGCGATTGCGTTCTACGAAGCCCACGCGCAGTCGTGCGGCGCCGCGGTGGTCCGCGACGCTTTCACCCGTCTGGCCGATCTGAAGAAAACCCGTCTGGACCGGCTGGAGGCCATCCACGCGATGGTGGAGCAGGGCGTCAGCCTGCAGGACGCGTGCGACCAGGCCGGCCCCTTCGAGCCTGCGCCGCAAGGTATGTTCAGACACGTGGCTGCAGGGAAAGAGCCCTCGGCTTGCCCCGCGGACGAACTCGCCGCCGTGGACGAAGCCGCCGCCAAGGAGCTGGAGCTGACCCGCTTCTTCGAAGGCAAACACGCGGAAGCCGACGCGGATTCGACGCCGCAGACGGACCCGGCGGAGGTCGAACTGCTGCGTCTCCTCGTGCAGGACGCCAAGGGGCAGTACATGCTCGTCAACGACATGAAGTGGTATTACGAAGATCCGGACGCCTGGACCTTCGCGGACAAGAAACCCTACCAGACGGAGTAGCGGCGGCCGCCATGACCGGGACAGGTCCGCGCTTCAGCGCGCTTCGCCACAGAACGCCTTCCCTGCGCGTTCCAGCAGTCCGCGCAATACCCTGCGGCCCAATGGACGCAACAACGCCTAGCCGCGAGCCAGGGCGCGCGGCTAGTCAGGCTCCGCATGTTTTTCGGACCATCCACCCCGCACGGTCGCAGTCGCCGCAGTCGTCGCAATCGTCGCAGTCGGTTGTCCGCGGCTGACACGCACCCAATGGAGACCCCATGGCCATCGAAAGCACCAACATCCTCATAGGCGGCGAAGCGGGTCAAGGGCTGGCGACAGTCGGCCAGCTCCTCGCCAAGTGTCTCGTGCGCTCCGGCTACCACATCGTGGTCACGCAGGACTACTTGTCGCGCATCCGCGGCGGGCACAACACCTTCGCCATCCGTTGCGGCGCCACCCCCCTGGGCGCCCCCGTCGAGGACGTGGACATCCTCGTCGCTCTCAACCAGGAGACCGTCACCCTCCACAAGAGCGCGCTCACCCCGCGTGGCGTCGCGTTGCTCGGCGAGTCCATGGACGACGAAGGCGCCAAGGCTCTCAAGCTTCCCTACAAGGAACTCATCCCCAAGCCGCTCTTCGAGAACACCGCTGCGCTCGGGGCGCTGTGTCAACTGCTGGGCCTCTCCCGCGAGGCTCCGGCGGAGCTCATGCGTCAGACATTCAAGAAGAAAGGCGAGGAGATCATCACCCAGAATCTGGACGTGCTGGACAAAGCCATGCAGTGGGTGGCGGATCAGTCGCCGGATTTCACCCGGTTGCCCAAACCCGTGGAACGCGGCGAAACGCTCATGATCCACGGCAACGAAGCCATCGCCCTCGGGGCCATGGCCGCCGGCGTGCGTTTCTGCAGCTTCTACCCCATGACGCCCTCCACTTCCGTGGCGTTGAACCTCATCGCCAACGCGGCGGAGCTGGGCATCATCGTGGAGCAAGCAGAGGACGAGATCGCCGCTGTGAACATGGGCGTGGGCGCTTCCTACGCCGGGGCGCGCGCGCTGGTTCCCACCTCCGGCGGGGGCATGGCGCTCATGAGCGAAGGCGTGAGCCTTGCCGGCATCACGGAGACGCCGCTTGTCTTCGTGCTCGCCATGCGACCCGGACCGGCCACGGGGCTGCCCACCCGCACCGAACAAGGCGACCTGAACCTGGCGCTCTACAGCGGGCATGGCGAGTTTCCCCGCGCCATCTACGCTCCCGGCGACATCAACCAATGCTTCCACCGCACCTACACCGCTTTCGACGTGGCGGAGAAGGCGCAGTCCCCGGTCTTCGTGCTCACGGATCAGTTCCTGGCGGACTCCTACCGCGACCAGGCCCCCTTCGATCTCGCAAGCCTCCCGCCACTCGCCAGCCCCGGCGCCGAGACGGACAACCCCGCCGACTACAAGCGCTATCGCGTCACGCCTTCCGGCGTCTCGCCGCGGCTCATCCCCGGGGAAGGGGAGTATCTGGTGCTTCTGGACTCCGACGAGCACGACGAGGAAGGCCACATCACGGAGGACCACGGCATGCGTATCGCCCAGCAGGACAAGCGTCTGCGCAAGATGGACGTGCTGCTGGACGAGGTGATCGCGCCCACGCTCATCGGCGAAGCCGTGGCGGATGTCTGTCTCATCTGCTGGGGCTCCACCCTGGGGCCGGCCATGGAGGCCGCTGAAATCCTCACGGGGCAGGGCACGGTCGCCAGCGTGCTCCATTTCAGCCAAGTCTATCCGTTGAAGCCCGCGCAGTTCGAATCCATCCTGGAACAACAGAGCAAGACCGTCGTGGTGGAAGGCAACAGCACCGGGCAGTTCGCTGCGTTGTTGCGGCAGACCACCGGCTTCGTCCCTGATGCGCAGATCCTGCGCTACGACGGCTTGCCTTTCACCGCCCGCTACATTCTGGACCGGCTGACCCCCGGCCAATAAGGAGCATTCCCCATGAAACCGGAAGATTACGGCGACTTCGAGACCGCCTGGTGTCCCGGCTGCGGCAACTTCTCCATCCTCAAGGCGGTGAAAAAGGCCCTCGCCACGTTGGATCTCGCGCCCCATCAGGTGGGCTACTTCTCCGGCATCGGCCAAGCCGCCAAGCTCCCGCATTACCTCAAGTGCAACGTCTTCAACGGCTTGCACGGCCGCGGCCTGCCCCCGGCGCAGGCGGCCAAGCTCGTCAACCCGAAACTGGCCATCTTCGCCCACTCCGGCGACGGCTGCAACTATGGCGAAGGCGGCAACCACTTTCTCGCAGCCCTGCGCCGCAATGTGGACATGGTGCTGGTGGCCCACGACAACCAGATCTACGGTCTCACCAAAGGTCAAGCGAGCCCCACCACGGACGAAAACCATGTGACCAAAGCGCAGCCCTTCGGCGTGAAGAACGCCAAGTTCCGACCGCTGGCCGTGGCCATCGCCTTGCGCGCGAACTTCGTGGCGCGCGGTTTCGCCGGCGACATCGACCAGCTCGCCGACCTCATCGTCCAGGCGCACAAGAGCCCCGGCTTCGCCTTGGTGGACGTGCTGCAGCCTTGCGTCTCCTTCAACAAGGTGAACACCTTCGCCTGGTACAAGGAACGCGTCGAACCGCTGCCGGCGGACTACGACCCCACCAACTTCGAAGCCGCCATGGCCAAGGCCGAGGAGTTCGGCGAGACGATCCCCACCGGCGTGCTCTACAGGAACGACCGCCCCGGCCTCTGTCAGGCGTTGCAGCAAGTCTGCGGCGAGCCCCTCTACAACCGGCCTCCGGATCTCGACAAAGTCCGCGACGTCATGATGCGCATGGCGTAAAGACGCAGACGTGGGTGGCATGCATCGCCCCCGCGCCCCTTTTCGTGCGGTCGATCGCAGGCGTCGCCGACGCCTCGCTGATCGGCCGCACGTGGATTTCCGGGCGGACCGCCGCGACGCTGAGAATCACGACACGGCGTCGCCGCGGCGGAAGGCTTCACATCCGTCCAGTCACACCGCAGGGACGCGGACCGAGGCTGTCGCGCCCGGCTCCGGCTCGGCCGGTTCATGCGCAGCAAACGAGACGCGGGCCGCGGCGACGATGAGAGTCGCGACACGGCCCGCGCGCATGCGCTCCGAGGAGTGGGTCGACCCCTCCGGCGCATGGGAGCATCAAGGATCCGCTTACACCCAGCGGTCCTTCATGAGCTTGGCGAGGTCGGCGACGCGGCAGGAGTAGCCCCACTCGTTGTCGTACCACGTGACGAGTTTGGCGAAGGTCCCCTCCTGGATGGCGCAGTATTCCGCTTCGATGATGGAGGAGCGGGGGTCGCCTTTGAAGTCCATGGAGACGAGGGGGCGGTCCGAATAGCCCAATACGCCCTGCATGGGGCCTTCCGCCGCAGCTTTGAGCACGCCGCGGAAAGCTTCGGTGTCCGTGGGTTTTTCCAGCACGCACGAGAAATCCACCACGGAGACGGTGGGGGTGGGCACCCGCATGGAGTAGCCTTCCAGCTTGCCCTTGAGTTCCGGCAACACCAGGGCCACGGCTTTGGCGGCGCCGGTGGTGGTGGGAATGATGTTCTGACCGGCGGCGCGAGCGCGGCGCAGGTCCTTGTGGGGCAGGTCCAGGATGCGCTGGTCGTTGGTGTAGGAGTGGATGGTGCACATGGCGCCGTGCTTGATCCCGAAATTCTCGTGGATGACTTTGGCCGGCGGCGCCAGGCAGTTGGTGGTGCAAGACGCGTTGGAGATGATGACGTGGTTCTTGGGATCGTACTGATCTTCATTGACGCCGAGCACCAGCGTGACGTCCTCCTCCTTGGCGGGCGCGGAGATGACGACCTTGCTGGCGCCGGCTTTGACGTGCGCCATGGCTTGAGGCCCGGTGCGGAAGATGCCGGTGGACTCCACCACCACGTCCACGCCCATGTCGCCCCAGGGTATCTCGCGGGGGTCGCGCTGCGCGAAGCAGCGGATTTCCCACCCGCCGTAAGTCAGGCTCTCCTCGGTGGCGGAAACGTCGAAGGGGGTGTGGCCGTAGTTGGTGTCGAACTCCAGCAGGTGGGCGTTGGTGGCGGTGTCGAAGAGGTCGTTGACGGCGACCACCTGGAGATCCTTCTCCCAGCGTTCGCGCATGGCTTTGAGCACTTGACGACCGATGCGGCCGAAGCCGTTGATGCCGACTCTGAGCGTATCCATGGAAATCTCCTCGCGGGAACGTGGGGTTTAGTCTTCGAAAATGCGGGTCTCGAAAGCCGAGAGCATTTCGTAGTCCGTCTTGAGGGCCTGGTGGAGCCGCGCGTTCTCGATGGCCATGGCGCTGATGTCCGAGATGGCGTTGAGGAATTCCTTCTCCGCGTCGTCGAAAGCGTGTTTCTCGCTGGTGTAGACGCGCATGATGCCGATGACGCGCTGGTCGGTGGTCAACGGCGCCACCAACATGGAGACGATGCCTTCATCGCGCGCGGCGTCCGGGTACTGGAAGCGGGCGTCGCAACAGACGTCTTCGATTTCCACCACGTCGCCTTTCAGCGCCATCTGGTCCACGCCGCTTTTCTCCACTTCGATGGGGCCCTTGCGCAGATAGTCGCGGGAAAGACCGTAGGAAGCCGAGGCTTTCAGGTACTTGCGGCTGCGGTCCAGAAGTCGCAAGGTGCTGCCTTTGACGCCCATGCCTTTGGCGGTCTGTTCCACGATGGCTGCAATGACTTCCGAAGGCTCCAGCGTGGAGTTGATGGCCTTCACGGCGTGCACGACGGAGCGGAAATAACTTTCGTAACGATCCATGGCCTCCTCCTTGGCGGATGGCGTGACGGATGGCTTCTCGACTGCTCGATGAGCCGACGCCCAGGCGCGCCGGTCCCTCGAGGAATCGACAGGCGGCGCAGGGCTTGGGGGAAGAAAAGAATACGCCTTGCCCACACTATCCCGACTGCGCGTTCACGTGCAAGGCGTCCCGGCGAAAAACCTGTGACGTTCGCGCGACGGAACACGACTGCAACGCAGCGTCGCCTCACTACCGCGAACACCCTTTCGGAAGCGCCACTCCAATGAAATACCTCTACGGCAACCCCGCCGCCGCCAGGATGGAGTTCACCAAGCCGGCGTTCTTCGTTTCGTCCAGGCTGATCTTCCATTCATCGGCGATTCTCCGGAAACCCAGCCGCTTCACGAAGTCGAACCGCTTGCGCATCAGCAGGATGCGGCCTTTGGACGGCACCACGAAAGTCACCTCCGCGGCCTCGGTCTCCACGGTTTCATGCGTCACACGGGGGGTGTCGAACTTGGCGGAAAGCAGACTCCAGGCGTTCACGGCCGTGCGCATGTTCTTTTCCAGGGGATCCCGCATGGGCCGGCCGTCCATCAGCACCTCCGCAGCGGGCGCGTACAGCGCGATGAGGCCGTCCAGGTCGCGTGCGTTGGCGAGGCGGACGTATTCAGTCAACATGGCGGCCACGCCGCTGTCCAGCAGGGTGGGGGAGGCGTCCAGGGGCGTGGCGGGAGCGGGAGCGTGCTTCATGATGCGTGGAGGGGTGAGAGGTGAGGATCGGTCCGCCTGCGCCCAAGACCCCTGCGGCAGGGGTGACGGGGGGCGACGAAAAACCTGTCGCCGCGACAAAGCGCAAGCGCCACATGCAGTCGGCAATCACCATACCACAAGAAACGCGGCGTCGCCATGCCCCCATCATGACGTCACGACGTGTGACCACCATGTCGCCGTGTCGCCATGTCGCCATGTCGCCGTGCCACCACGTCAGGGCGTCAGGGAGTCAGGGAGTCGGAGTCCCCCTCGCCAAGCCCTTCCGCCACGGCAGGCACGGCTTGACACGCCTCGCCCTTCAGCCGGTCATGAAGCGCTCGGGCTTCCACCGCAGAACCCCACCCCCTGTTTCCGATACGCCGAGCGACGGCGGATTCGTCCGCCAGTGAGCGAATCATTCATAGCGCATGGCGCTCCGCAGAATGATGTCGTCCACGGGCAGCTCCGGCAACTCGGGGTGCTCGGGCCGGGGTTTCGTCACCTTCCAGTTGATCTTCTTGACCACATCCAGCCCCTCCACCACTTGCCCGAAGACGGCGTAGCCATAGCCCTCGTCCGTCTCGTCTTCGTGGTCCAGACCGGGGTTGTCCGCAGCGTTGATGAAGAACTCGTCCATGGCGGAGTCCTTGTCCTGGCTGCGCGCCATGGCCACCGCGCCGTGGACGTTGGGAAGGCCGTTGGCCGCTTCGTTGGGGATGGGGTCGCGGGTGGGCTTCTTTTGATAATGCAGATCGTACCCGCCGCCCTGGATGACGAAGCCGCGGACCACACGATGGAAGAGAGTCTTGTCGTAATGGCCGTCGTCCACATACTGCAGGAAATTGGCGACGGACCGGGGGGCCTTTTCCGGATAGAGTTCGAGGAGGATCTCGCCCAGCGAGGTCTCCAGCAACACGTGAGGATTGTCCATGGCGGTCTCCCTTGTGGATGGGCTGCGGTTATGGGAATGCGCGGTCGCGGCGTTTCCTCATGCCCTGGACCGCCTCGGATGGCAAGCCGCGCCGGCGTCCGTGTTCGCGCAGCTGCGCCCCGTTGCCCTCGCGGGGGAGGGTAGGTATGGTGGGGGCGCTTGCACGTCACCCCCCCATAGCCATGCCGGAACCCATGCGCCACACCTGCCTCTGCGCCATCGTCAAGGACGAAGACCCCTTCCTGCGGGAGTGGCTGCTCCACCACTACGCCATCGGCTTCGAGCATTTCATCCTCTACGACAATGAAAGCGCCGTCCCCCTGACGACAAGCCTTGCGGACTTCGTGGCGGCCGGCGTGGTCACGGTGCGGCCCGTGGTCGGCAAGTCCATGCAGATTCCCTGTTACAACGAATGCTTGCAGCGCGACCGGGACGCCTTCCGCTGGATCGCCTTTTTCGACCTGGACGAATTCCTCATCCTCAAACAGGACCGCGACGTCCGTCTCCTGCTGCAAGACTACGAAGCCCACGGCGGCCTGGCGGCGCATTGGGTCCCGTACGGCTCGGCGGGCTGTCTGGGCCGACCGGCGGGGCTCGTCCTGGAAAACTACCAGGAAGCCTTCACGGACCCCGGCGCCATGGGCCTCCACGTCAAGTGCATCGTCCAACCGAAGCGCGCCAGCCATGCGCACAACGCCCACCTTTTCCGATTCCGTGCGCCGGGCGACCATTGTGTGGATGAAAACGGCCTCCCCGCCACGTGTCCCATCCTCCCCTTCACTGCCAAGCGGGTGCAGCTGAACCACTATCACTACAAATCCCAGCAGGATTACGAGGAGAAAACCGCCAAAGGCCGCGCCGATGTCTTCCAACACAGCGACACCCGCTCCGCCGACTGTTTCATCGCGCAGACCCGACGAGCCGTACACCGAGAACGCCCGCTCGACCGGACCCGGCTCAGCCGGCTCAAAGGCGCCATGGCCGCGCCGATGCCCCAAGCCCTGCGCCGCGAATTCGATGTGGATACGAACGCCGTGCAGGCCATGGGCCCCGCCACCACACTGCGCCGTGCGCAACGCGCCTTGGCCATGGGCCGGGCCGAGGAAGCGCTCCTGCTGACAGTGTTGCTGGGTCACGTGTTCGGGGAAGACGACGCCCACGCCCTCGACCATGCCCCCGCCTGGGAGCGTCGCACGTTGCAGTCGCTCTGCCTGATGGCGCTGCGTCGCTTCGACGAAGCGTTCCGGCTGGCGTGCGACAACGTGGCGGACGAGCCCTCCATGCGCTCCTTCATGTACCTGCTCAAAGTGCATCTCGCCCGGGGGGAACGCGCCGAAGCCGCGGCCGTGGCCAGGTACATCACCCTCGCCGGGGCCACCTGCCAGGCGCGCCAGGCGCCGGACTACGAGGAGTTCCTCCAGCTCTGCGCCACGCACCAGCTGCTTCCCCGGGGGTGAAGCCGCGATCCTGTCTTGCGATCCCTTATCGAAGCCGCGGCGCCGGGCTTCTGTCGAGGGGAGCAGCGCACGGACCGCGGCCGTTTCACCCGTCAACCAGCCTGTTCCGCGAACGGTCGACGCCAGAGGGACCGCCCCGCCGGGGCCGGCGTCGACCGCGCCACGGGGCCCTACAGCAGCACGACCCCGTGGGCGGCGCATCGGAAGAGGAAGGACGTTCCGACATCGAAGCCGCGGCGCCGGGCTTCTGTCGAGGGGAGCAGCGCACAGACCGCGGCCCCGTCGCGCAGTACGCCGGTCACCTCGGCAAAGACGCCGTCGTCTTCAACCCTTGTCACAACGCAGGGGAGGGCGTTCACCCCGGTGGAGGCTTCCGCCGGGAGCAAGGCCTCCGCCTGTGTGGCTTTGACGAGCGCCGTGACGCGGACGCCTTCCTCCAGGGCCAGCCGTCGACGGCTGCGGGTGGTGATGTGCGCGGCGAGCTCGTCGCCGCCAGCCGTGCGCAGGGTGACCCGGCATTGCAGCGCCGACCCCTCGATGCGGGTGATGGTCCCCCGGAACATGTTGCGCGCGCTGGTCTGGTGGGAGAATTCCCGTGCGCAGTGGGTGTGGATGATGCGCCGCGCGTCCTCGTCCGCCAAGGTGACGTAGGAGGCGGTGAGGTCCGCTCTGGCGTGACCCAGCAGCGCCTGCACGGCGCGCAGGGGCATGCCCCCTTGCAGCAGTTCGATGGCGCGGGAGGCCCGCAGCACGCGGGGGTTCAGGAGCTCCTTGGGGAGCCCGGCGGCTGCTTCCTGCTCCTGGAACTTGCGCCGTACGAAACCGGGGTCCACGTCGAAGAGGCGTTCCCGGGGGATGGCTGATTTGTCGAACGGGGCCATGGAGTTCGAGGAATCCGGATCGTGACGCGCGCAGTATCGGCGGATGCGGTCGATGACGTCGTCCGGCAGGGGAACTTCCCGCGCGGCGTTTTCCGCCGTCGCCGTATCGCATTGCGGCGGGGACTCGCCCGGCTCGGCGGGGATGGCGACCACGCCACGCCGGAAATCGAAATGGCTGCGTTCATCCAGCGCCAGCACCTCGCCCAGCCGCGCGCCCGTGTAACGCAAGAGCAGGTAGACGAGGAAGACGCGTTCGCGGGAACGGCGGATGCGCTCGTCACGCGCGGCCTCCACCCACGCTTCGAAAGCGCGGGTCAAGGCCTCCAGCTGAGGTCCCTCCAGGCGCCGGACCCCCTCCGAGACGGTGAACAGGCGGCACGCTCTGGGCGCGCCGGCGCGTGGTTCGGGGCCTGACGGCTCGGGTTCCAGCCTGGCGTCGATGGCGCGGCGCAGCTCGCGCAGGGCGCCGGACGACATCTCGTCCAGAAACGCGGCGTCACCGGAGTGTTCCGAGGAGTTGCAGGACATCAGGAATGGATGACGATGGGACATGGCGTGCTCCGTGTCGTGCGACTGCGTGATCCCGCTCCCGCTGGAGCGCACTGCCGAGAGGACTGAACAGGGTGCGTGGCCAAGCGCCACGCCGCGGGGCTTGATCCGCCAAAAATGAAAGACGCTGCGGACATTGTCTACACTATTGCAAGGCGCCAACCGCACGCGCCTGCGACGAACAGCGGCCGTGAAACCGTAGCGTCCCGAAATTATGGACAACACGGCTGCGCTTGAGGTTTCGGGTCAGCCCCTGCAGCCGACGCGGTCTCCATGTGTAGCAGGAGTCGTTCCAGGACAGGTCCTCTGAACGCAGCGCCTGCTCCAGAAACGCGTCGTGCAGGGCCGGCGGGGGAGCGTGTTGCGTCGGGGCGCTCTGTGACGGGAGACGCGGTGGATGCGCGCCGCCACGAAACAAGCGGCCGATCGTGATGGCGTCGTGGACGCAGTCGATCGGCCGCATGAGTCCTGGGAGGGGAGGAGTCGCAGCCCCCTCGCGGCGCGCCTAGGGCGTGGTGGGGTCGGGTTCGGCGGGGTCGGCGGTCTCGGGGACGAGGCGCAGCAGGCGGCCGGTGTCTTCATCCGTAAGGACGTAGATCATGCCATCGGGGCCTTGGCGCACGTCGCGGACGCGTTGACCCATGCGCAGAGCGCGTTGGTTGACCACGGCGCCGGCGTCGTCCAGTTCCAGATGGCGGATGTCCTGGGAGATGAGGCCGCCGGCGAAGAGGTCGCCCCGCCAGTCGGGAAACGCGTCGCCGGTGTAGAGCATGAGGCCGGAGGGCGCGATGGCGCTGAGCCAGACCACTTTGGGGTTCACCATGCGGGGCAGGGTCCTGCCTTCACCGATGGGATCGCCGTCCGAGTACTCGCGGCTGTAGGTGGCGATGGGCCAGCCGTAGTTCTCGCCGGGTTGCGGAGCGTTCAATTCGTCGCCGCCGAGGGCTCCGTGTTCGGAGGCCCACACCATCTCGCGGATGGGGTCGTAGGTCATGCCCTGGATGTTGCGATGACCATAGGAATAGACTTGCGGTTCGGCGTCCAGCGTGTCGGCGAAGGGGTTGTCCGCAGGAGCGGAGCCGTCGTCGTTGAGGCGGAGCACCTTGCCCAGGTGGCTGTCCAACTCCTGCGCCTGCAGTCGGATGTACTCGCCTTCCAGGGTGACGGGCGGGTTGCCGCCGTCGCCGATGGAGACGAGGAGCGTGCCGTCGGGGAGCCATGCCAACCGGGAGCCGAAGTGCTGGCCGCCGGATTTCTTCTGGGAAACCTCGAAGATGACTTCCACGTCGGTGAGGGCGTCGTTCTCGAAGACGCCACGCGCCACGCGGGTGTGGTTGGCGTCTTCTGTCCCGGCGGCGTAGGTCAGGTAGAGGAATCGGTTTTCGGCGAACTGCGGATGCGCGCTCACGTCCAGCAAGCCGCCTTGACGGAACGCGAGGACTTCCGGGACGCCAGGGACAGCCCCCGGCGCAAGCGCGCCGTCCCGGACGATGCGCAACCGACCGGGCCGTTCCGTGATGAGAATGGTCCCGTCAGGCAGCCAGGTCATGCCCCAGGGGTGCTCCAGCCCCTTGACGATCTCTTCGCGCATGAACCCGCGGTTGACGGGGACGTCGCCCTCCGAGATGAAAGGCTCCGCAGCAACGGCCACGCCCGCAGTCAAGAGCAGCAGGGCGGCGCACAGGATGTGGATTCGGGTGAATCGACGCATATGCTCTCCAAACAGGTTGATGGTTGCGAATAGGCCATCATACACGGTTCGGGAGAAAATGAATACGGCTTCACCACGTATTCACTGCGTCTGGATGCGCCTTCGCAGCGACGACCCCGACTCATCCCGCAAGGGGGAGGGCGCAGGTTGGCGGCGTACGCGCTCAGCCGCCGCGACGGGCTTGGAAGAACCGTCGCAGGATGTCGCCGCAAGCCTCGGCCAATACGCCGCCCACCACCGTCACCCGGTGGTTCAGAAAGGGCAGGGCGAAGCCTTCCAGTTGACTGCTGACTGCGCCGGCCTTGGGATCGTGCGCTCCGAAGACCACCCGCGCCACCCGTGCATGCACCAGCGCGCCCACGCACATGAGGCATGGCTCCAAGGTGACGACCATGGTCGCGCCGACAAGCCGATAGTTGCCCAGTCGCGAGGCTCCGGCCCGCAAAGCGAGGATCTCGGCGTGGGCCGTGGGGTCGCAGCCTGCGATGGGCGTGTTGTGCGCGGCCGCAAGTTCCTCGCCTGCAGGGTCCAGCAGCACGGCGCCCACTGGCGCCTCGCCGTGCGCTGCGGCGGCTTCCGCCAAGGCGAGGGCGCGTCGCATGGACGGCTCCCAGCGAAGCAGGTCTTCCGTGGTGGCGCTCATTGAGCGCGCAGGTGCGCCACAGCGTTCTCGAAGAGGCGCACGCCGAGGGGGGGCAAGGCCGCGACGTCGTCCATACGGGTCCATCGGGGGTGGTTGGTGGGGTGGTTGTATGCTTCGGGATGGGGCATGAGCCCGAGAATACGGCCTGTGGGATCCGTCAACCCGGCGATGGCGTTGGGCGAGCCGTTGGGATTGGCGGGGTACTCCTGGGTGGGCGCGTCGGTCTCGGGGTGGGCATACCGCAACGCCACGAGATTCGCCGCTTCCAAGGCATTCAGGGTGGCGTCGTCTTGCGGAACAAGCTTGCCTTCGCCGTGACGCACGGGGAACTCCAGCTGCGTCAGCCCCTTGGTGAAGACGCAGGGGCTCGCATCGTTCACTGTCAGGCGCACCCAGCGGTCTTCGAAGCGTGCGGAGTCGTTGTAGGTCAGGCTCACTTGACGCGTCAGCCGACCGCCGTGGCTCTCCAGTGCAGGCAGCAGCCCCAGTTTCACCAGGAGTTGGAAGCCGTTGCAGATGCCCAGCGCCAGGCCGCCCTTGTCCAGCAGGGCAAGCAGCTGGTCCAGCAGGCGTTCCCCGGTATCGCCCATTTCGGCGTGCCGCCAGCGCAACGCCGCGGCTTGCGCTGCGCCGAGGTCGTCGCCATCCAGGAAGCCGCCGGGAAAGCAGCAGAAATTGTAGCGGTCCAGGCGGACCCGACCGGCTGTGAGGTCGGAGAAAAAGACGATGTCGGCTTCGTCTGCGCCGGCTTGGGTGACGGCGTGGGCTGTCTCCACTTCGCAGTTGGAGCCGTATCCGGTGATGATTATCGCGTTGACGGGCGCCATAGGCGGGCTCTCCTGGCTGAAGCCGCATGGGGTGAAAAGGGTCTTGACTCGACTCGGCGTCTGGGCAAAGAATGCACTCCCGGAAATGGCGCGCAGGGCGCGAGCGGCAATTCCCGATGAGGCGACGCCGAGCCCGTCCTGGCTCGACTGCCGGGAAGGCGCCGGGAATCTCCGGGATCATCCTGGAACTACAGCGCTTTCCGGACGCGCTTGGACCATAGTGCGGAAGCGGCCCCGCCGTCAATGGCGCGAGGCGAGCCCTTGCGCACGAGCGATGGCCCAGGGGCGCGTTCGGTCCGGACGCCACGCGTTTCACGGCGGAGGGCGTCACGATCCGGCGCGCGCCACGCACCGGGAACCCACGGGAGGCGCCGCCTCCTTTTTCTTTGGCGAACACGCAGACCGCGCAACGATCACGCGACGAAACGGGGAGCACTGCATGCGGACGAAATTCATCTTCATCACGGGCGGCGTGCTCTCGTCGCTGGGCAAAGGGCTGGCTGCGGCTTCGCTGGGCGCGTTGCTCAAGGCTCGCGGCCTCAGCGTCACCATCATGAAGCTCGACCCCTACATCAACGTGGACCCCGGCACCATGAACCCTTTCCAGCACGGCGAAGTCTTCGTCACGGAAGACGGCGCCGAGACCGACCTGGATCTGGGCCATTACGAACGCTATCTGGATATCCACACTTCCCGCGCCAACAACTGCACTTCCGGCTCAATCTACCATGAAGTCATCATGAAGGAGCGCCGTGGCGACTATCTGGGCGGCACCGTGCAGGTCATCCCGCACATCACGGACCAGATCAAGGAGAACGTGCTCAAGCTCGCGCGCGAGGATCTGGACGTGGTGCTGGTGGAGATAGGCGGCACCGTGGGCGACATCGAAGGCCAGCCCTTCCTGGAGGCCATCCGTCAGATGCGTGGGGACATCGGCAAGGAGTCCGTGCTCTACATCCACCTCACCCTCGTGCCGTGGATCAAGACTGCAGGCGAGCTGAAGACCAAGCCCACCCAGCACAGCGTCAAGGAACTGCGCTCCATCGGCATCCAGCCGGACATCATCATCTGCCGCGCGGAGACCGCCATCCCCGAGGAGCTCAAGAAGAAGATCGCGCTGTTCTGCAACGTGGACGCAGACGCCGTCTTCTCCGCCATGGATGTCGGCAACATCTACGAAGTCCCTTTGAAGTTCTACGAGGAAGGCCTGGATCAGAAAGTGGCCATCATGCTCAAGTTGCCGGCCAAGAACCCCATCTTGAGCCCGTGGCGGGAGTTGACTCAGAAGCTGAGCAGCCCCGCCGGGGAGGTGACCATCGGCATTGTGGGCAAGTATGTGGACTTGAAGGAAGCGTACAAGAGTCTGCACGAAGCGCTGGTGCATGGCGGCGTGGCCAATGACGTGGCCGTGAAGCTGGTCTATGTCAATTCGGAGGAGATCGACGCGACCACCGTGGCGACGCAGCTGAGCGGTCTGGACGGGGTGCTGGTGCCTGGCGGGTTCGGCTCCCGGGGGGTGGAGGGCAAAGTGCTCGCCATCCAGTTCGCGCGGGAGCGCAAGGTTCCATTCTTCGGCATCTGTCTGGGCATGCAGTGCGCTGTCATCGAGTTCAGCCGCAACGTGGTGGGACTGGACGCGGACAGCCAGGAGTTCAACGAGAGCACGCCCAACCCCGTCATCTATCTGATGACGGAATGGTACGACTTCCGTACGAAAATCACGGAGAAGCGCGACGAACACTCCCAAAAGGGCGGCACCATGCGGCTGGGCGCCTACCCCTGCGTGCTGCGGGAAAACACCTTCGCGCACACAGCGTACCAGCAAGACCAGATCAGCGAACGCCACCGCCATCGCTACGAGTTCAACAAAGCCTATCAAGCCCAGCTGGAAGAGCAGGGCATGGTCTTCTCCGGCCTCTCTCCGGATGAAACCCTGGTGGAGATCGTGGAGTTGCCCGACCACCCCTGGTTCCTCGGCTGTCAGTTCCACCCGGAGTTCAAGTCCAATCCCATGCGGCCACACCCCCTCTTCCGCGAGTTCATCACTGCAGCCAAGGCGAACAAGGCCTAGCCCATGCCCTTCAGCCACCTCCCCCCCCACCGGCTCCAGGGACGCCCCCGCACCTCCAGAACCGCCGTGGCCCGCGCCGCCAAACGCGTCAAACTCCTCGTCACGGACGTGGACGGCGTGCTCACCGACGGCGGGCTCCACTACGACCATGACGGCGCCATCCACAAACGCTTCGACGTGCAGGACGGCTTGGGGATCAAAGCCGCCCAAGGCCTGGGCCTGGAGGTGGCGGTCATCACGGGGCTCAATTCGGAAGCCGTGCGTACGCGGGTGGAGGAGTTGGGCATCGCGCATTACGTGGCCGGCCGGGTGGAGAAAGTCTCCGCGCTGGAGGCCATCTGCCGTGATGTGGGGGTCTCCTTCTGCGAGACGGCGTATATCGGCGACGACTGGGTGGACCTCGCGCCCATGGCCGTGGTGGGCCTGCCCTTGGCCGTGCCCAACGCCCAGCCGGAGACGCTGCGTCAGGCGCTGCACGTGCTCGCTCGGCCCGGTGGCCGCGGCGCCGTGCGCGAGGCCATCCGCTTCATCCTCTTCTGTCAGGGCCGCTTGCAGGACGAGACCGCGCGCTGGTTCGCCGGCGTGGGGCTGCGCTGAGCCATTGTTCTGTCGGCGTCCCCCGGCTTCAGCGGCTGCTGGCGTCAGGTTTCGGAAATCTCACTCGAAGACGTTGCCACAGGCAGTCATCTGTGGCAGAGAGTAGCAGTCAGCAACAAGTATGCCGCAAGGCGCTTTCTGCTGCGACGCAGGCGGCTTTCTCGACGAATTTGTGAAACCGCAAGCCGCGAGGAGCAGCCTCTCCCGCGCCTTGCCCAACGACATCCGGACGCGCCGCACCCACACCATGGCCCTCGAACTCAGACAACAACTCAAGCTCAGCCAGCAGCTGGTGATGACGCCGCAGTTGCAGCAAGCCATCAAACTGCTGCAGCTCTCCAAGCTCGAATTGCTGGATACTGTCCAGAACGAGCTGCTGGAAAACCCCTTGCTGGAAGAAAACCTGGAGCCTGCGCCGGACCAGGAGCAAGCTCGGGAGCAGGAAAGCCAGGAAGCGGCCGAACGCGAGTGGGACCTCTCCGGCGTGACCCCCCGCAGCGAGGAAGAGCTGGCCAAGAACGCGGAGTGGGACGACTACCTCGGCGATTTCGCTTCCACCTCCCGCCAAGCCACCGTGCGCGAAAACCCGGACGACGCGGTCTCCTTCGAAGCGCGGCTCTCCGGAGCCCGTTCTTTGGAAGGCCATCTGGCGTGGCAGCTGCGGCTCTCCCGCTTGAGCGAGGAAGAGATCTGCGTGGGCGAAGCCATCATCTGCAACCTGGATTCCGCCGGGTACCTGCAAGCTTCCACGGAGGAACTCGCCGCGCTCACCCACAGCGACCCGGAGACGGTGGAGCGCGTGCTGCAGCTGGTGCAACGGCTGGACCCCGTGGGCGTGGCGGCGCGCACCCCTGCGGAGTGCCTGCTGGTGCAGCTGGAACTCCACGAGATGGACGACCCCGTGCTGGTGGAGCTGGTGCGCGAACATCTGGAAGACCTGGAGAAACGCCGGTACAAGCCCTTGGCGCGCAAGTTCAGGATATCCATGGACGAGCTCAAGGAGTATCTGGACGTCATCAAGACGCTGGACCCCATGCCCGGCGCCAGCTACGGCTCGGAGGAGCCCCTCTACGTGGCGCCGGACGTCCAGGTGTTCAAGTATGGGGACGAGTTCGTCATCGCTCTGAACGACGAGGACATGCCGCGGCTGTCGCTGAACACGGAGCTGGTGGACAACTTGCCCGCCAAGGCTGAAAAAGATAAAGAGTACTTTCAGGAGAAAATGCGCTCAGCCGTCTGGCTGATGAAGAGCCTCTACCAGCGCCAACGCACGCTGTACAAGGTGACCGAGTCCGTGGTGAAGCATCAGCGGGAGTTTTTCGAACACGGCGTCACACAACTCAAGCCGCTGATCTTGAAAGACATTGCAGACGACATCGGCATGCACGAGTCCACGGTCAGCCGCATCACCACCAACAAGTACGTGGCCACGCCGCATGGCGTCTTCGAGTTGAAGTTTTTCTTCAACTCTGCGCTGGGCATGGACGACGGCTCGCAAGTGGGCTCCGAAAGCGTCAAGGCGCTCATCAAGAAAATGGTAGCGGAGGAAGACCCCAGGCGGCCTCTCTCCGACGAGAAGATTGCAGAAGTCCTCAAGAAGGAGCTGCAAGTGAACATCGCACGGCGTACTGTCGCCAAATACCGGTCGGCCCTGAACATCGCCTCCTCGTCCAAGCGCAAGCAGGTCTTCTGACCCTCGCTCGCCGCCCGCTCGAAAGGAGGCGCGACGCCACGCGCCCGCCGCCACAAGCAAGGAGATCCCATGAACGTCGCCATCACTTTCAAGAATTTCCAACCCTCCGACCACCTCAAGAAATACGCCCGGCGTCGCTTCGAAAAACTCTTGAAATTCACGGACTCGGAGAACGTGGCCATCGAAGCCATGTTGCGTGTGGAGAAATTCCGCCACATCGCGGAGATCAGCCTCGTGGGCGACAATCTGAACATCGCCGCCGCCGAGGAAAGCGAGGACATGTACGCCTCCGTGGACATGGTGCGGGACAAGCTGGAAGCTCAGCTGCGCAAGAACAGCGACCGCAAGAAAGATCGCCGCGCCGCCGTCTCTCCCAAGATGGTCTCCGTGGAGACGTTCAGCTTGCGCCAAGACGAAAGCGGCAAGCGCGAGCGCGCCATCGTGGAGACGGACGCTGTGGAGCCAAAGCCCATGTTCGTGGATGAAGCTGCCGAACAGCTGGACGCCCTGGGCAACGAGTTCATCGTTTTCCGGAATGCGGAAACGCAGCGCATCAACGTGATCTACCACAAGAAAAACAAGGACTTCGGTCTTATTGATCCGGAAGGATAGCGCATGCGTCTGGCTGATTACCTGGATATGGACCTGGTGCTGCCCGGATTGCGCGCCACGGAAAAAAGCGCCGTGCTTGCGGAGCTCGTGGCGCCTTTGGCTGCAAAGCTCTCCACGCTGGACGCCGCCCGGGCCCACAAGGTCCTCATGGAGCGGGAAACCCTCGGCACCACCGGCATCGGCGACGGCGTCGCCATCCCCCACGGCAAGCTCGACTCCTTGGAGGAGATCAAGCTGGTGGTGGGTCGCAGCCCGAACGGCGTGGAGTTCGAAGCCTTGGATTTCAAGCTCTGCACCATCTTCTTTCTGGTGCTTGCGCCGGAAAAAGTGGCGGGGATGCATCTGCGTATCCTCGCGCACATCTCGCGGCTGTTGAAGGACGACCACTTCCGCCGCGCTTTTCAGGAAGCCGAGACCAAGGAGCAGCTATGGGAGCTTCTCACGAGCGCTTGAACCACCAGACCCCCCAGAACATGGGGAGCGCGTTCCCGCTCATCCTG
The DNA here is from genome assembly GCA_964455395.1 of uncultured Desulfovibrionaceae bacterium. GTDB lineage: Bacteria > Desulfobacterota > Desulfovibrionia > Desulfovibrionales > Desulfovibrionaceae > CAYVWB01. Next base: position 71,515 of record CAYVWB010000002.1, on the reverse strand, counting down.
GTGGGCGGCATGTCCGGCGCCGGCAAGAGCACGGTGCTCGATGTGTTCGAGGACATGCGCTTCTTCGCCGTGGACGGCCTGCCTGCCACCTTGGTGGAAAAGATGGTGGGGCTTTTCAGCGGACAGAATCAGCTGCACTACCGCGGCATGGCGCTTGGCATGTTCTTCCGCAACCAGGACTTTCCCAACGCCTGGTTGGAAGCCATCGCCGAGTTGCGCCGCCGAGGGTTCGCGCCGCAGATCGTCTTCATGGAAGCCCGCAACGACATCCTGGTGAAGCGCTACTCCCAGACGCGGCGACCGCACCCCCTTTCCCAGATGATGCAATGCGACGCGACTGCGTGCGATCTGAGCCTGGAGCAAGCCATCGTCATGGAGCGCGAACGGCTTTTCCCTTTGCGCAACATGGCGGACGTGGTCATCGACACCTCGGACTTCTCCATCCACGACTTGCGCAAGCGCGTGCAAGAGCGGTGGGCCGGGCAGGAGGAAGGCATCGCAGGTTTGCTGAACCTCCAGCTCATCTCCTTCGGCTTCAAATACGGACTGCCCAGCGAAGCGGATCTCGTCTTCGACCTGCGCTTCTTGCCCAACCCCTACTTCGTGGAAGCCATGCGGCCGCTCACCGGACAGAATCCGGACGTCGCCGCTTATGTGCTGGACGCGGACCCTGGCAGGACATTCCTCGTCAAGCTTCAGGAATTCCTGCAGTATCTCTTGCCGTTGTACCAAGCCGAGGGCCGTTACCGGCTCACCATCGCCATCGGCTGCACCGGCGGCAGACACCGCTCCGTCGCTGTCAGCGAGGCCCTTTTCGCCACCTTGAAAGAATCCCAGTATGGTGTATCGTTGGAGCACAGACACGTCGAGCTCGGCTGACGGTCAAGCGCCTTCTGCTCCCTGAAGCGCGCCATCCAGGGGACCGGCGGCGTTTCTCCCGAACTCGCGAAGGCGCCGCTTCCTGTTACCGCATGGCATGTCATGAACGATTCGAAGGACACTCCTCCCAACGCCACCGACCCAGCCGCCGGCGCAGACGACCAGCCCATCGGCGTGGTGGTGGTGACCCACGCGCAATACGGCCAGAGCCTGCTGGAAGCCGCAGCGTTCATCCTCGGCGCGCAGCAAGGGACCGCTTTCGTCAGTGTGGACGGCTCACGCGCCGTGGACGAGACCTTGACCGAGATTCGCAACGCCGTGGACGCTGCAGACAACGGCGGCGGCGTGCTGGTGCTGACGGACATGTTCGGCGGCACACCCACCAACCTGAGCCTTTCCCTCTTGCGGGAGCGCAACCTGGAAGTGGTCACGGGGGTGAATCTTCCCATGCTCCTGAAAGTGCTGGGCGACCGCCACAAGAAACCGGAAACCCTTGCTTCCGAAGCAAAGACAGCTGGCAGCCAAGGCATCGTCGTGGCCGGGGAGCTCTTGCGCAGCAAGGTGGGGGGCAAGTAACCGTGTTCTGGGCCCGCGTGGACAACCGCCTCGTGCACGGCCAAGTCATTGAAGCATGGATTCCCTACGCTGGCGCCCGCGTCCTCCTCGTCTGCAATGACGAACTCGCTGCGGATGTGGTCCGGCAGGAAATCATGTCCCTCGCCATACCCAGAAACGTCCGCGCGCACTTCATCCCCACGGAACGCGCCAAGCCGTTTTTGGACGCAGAAATAGCCGTGGAGCGCTCCGCCGTGATGGCGCTCTTCGCAGACTGCTGCGACGCCCGCCGCGCCGCCGAGCACGGCTTCGCCATGGACGTGCTCAACATCGGCAACATTCACTACGGCCCCAACCGTCAGCAGATCTGTCCCCACGTCGCTCTCTCGCAGGATGACAAATCCTGTCTCCGCTACTTCGCAGACCACGGCGTGGAGTTGGACTTCCGTTGTCTGCCCACCGAACCTGTCCACGTCCGCACGGTATGGTGACCGCCTCATGACTCAGGACGTCTTGCCGCTGCTTTTGCTCGCTTTTTTTTTGTCTGCTTTTCCACGCTGCGCTTCTCGCTGAACCTTGGCATTCTGGAGCGTCCCTTGGCTGTGGGCGTGCTGTACGGCGTGCTCACTGGGGACATCGTCCACGGCGCCAGCTTCGGTCTGTTTTTCGAACTGCTCTGGCTCGATCTCATTCCAGCCGGCTCCTACGTACCGCCCAACAGCCTGTTGGCGTTGGCTGTCAGCCTGGCTGTGGCCTCCCAGTTCGGGCTGTGTGAAGGGGGGAGCTGCAGCGTGGCCTTGGCCATGGGGGTGCCGGCCGGTTTGGCGGGCTCCATGCTGGAGCGTCGCCACCGCGCGTGGATGGACGTGGGGTACAACCGCCTGCTGGCGTGGGCGGAAGGCAAACCCTCGGGTTGGCCCCCCGGTCGGACCATCGGGCTGGCTTTGGCGACCCAGGCGGGCATGAACGTCGTGCTCTTCGGGGTGTGCGTGCTGGCTGCCTTCGGCGCGCTGGGCATGGCGCGTCAGGTGGGCCTGGGCCTTTTCTCCGAGATGGCGACGCAGCTCACCTGGCCGCATCTGTGGTTCGCAGCGGCAGTGGGAGGGGTGCTGGCGCTGCGCATCCGTTCCGCGTACATCGGCTTTGGGGGGGCCGTGGCGGTCGGCGGCGCCTTTCTGGTGCTGGGTTGATCCGTACGGCATGGCCGCGGCGCAACGCCTCAAGCCATTTTTCACATGAGTGCCGACGAAGGGCTGCTGAGGCCGCGTCGTATCTCCCGTGGCAGGACAACCGTCTCAAAAGACGAGCAATAGTTTGGATGATCGACAGCGGCAGCGCAGGGAGGCGAAAAGTCTATTGTCAGTCGGCAGCGATTGTGATATTTCGCACTAACTCTTGGAGCAAGCCGGCGGCGTCTTCCGTCCGGCTTCAGCTAAAGGGTTCGATTCGTTGGATTCTGTCTCAGCGCTTACCGGAGCCATCCTGGCGCGCCGCCATCCGATGAGACGACCCGACTCGTTGCGTGCAGTCCCACACCATTTTAGGAGGAGAATCATGGCAGCCATCGTTTTCGGTCACAAGAACCCGGACACCGACACCGTCGTCAGCGCGCTCGCCGCCGCCGATCTCATGAGCAAGCGCGGCACGGAAGCCACCGCCGTCACCTTGGGCGAGTGCCCCCCCGAGACCACTTTCGTGCTGGAGAAGTTCGGCATCGCCAAGCCCGAGGTGCAAACCTCCGTGGCCGGCAAGGATGTCATCCTCGTGGACACCACCGACCTCTCCCAGCTCCCTGACGACATCGGCGAAGCCAACGTGCTGGCCGTGTTCGACCACCACAAGCTCGGCGACCTCACCACCAGCAGCCCCCTGGAAATGTGGGTGGCTCCCATCGGCTGCTCCGCCACCGTGGTGAAGATGGCTTACGACTTCTTCGGCATCGAAGTGCCCAAGGACCTCGCCGGCGCCATGCTCTGCGCCGTGCTCTCCGACACCGTCATGTTCAAGTCCCCCACCTGCACGGACATGGACAAGAAAGCCGCCGACGAGCTGGCCAAGATCGCCGGCGTGGGCGACATGATGGCTCTGGGCCTGGAGATGTTCAAAGTGAAGTCCGCCGTGGACGGCGCCTCCGCCTCCGAGCTCGTCTTCCGCGACTACAAAGACTTCGACATGTCCGGCAAGAAAGTCGGCATCGGCCAGCTGGAAGTGGTGGATCTGGGCATGCTGGAGCCCCGCAAAGCCGAGCTCGCCGCCGAGATCGCCAAAGTGAAAGCCGATGGCCGCCACTCCGTCTTCCTGCTGCTCACGGACATCATGAAGGAAGGCTCCCTCATGCTCATCGAGTCCGATGATCCCGCCGTGGTCGAAAAGGCCTTCGGCGTGGCTGGCGACAAGGAAGTCTGGCTGGACGGCGTCATGAGCCGCAAGAAGCAAGTGGTGCCCAACTTCGAGAAAGCCTTCGCGTAAGTCTCCTGCGATGACGGGCCCTCCCCGGAGGAACTCCGTATCGCGACGCTACGCCCCGGCGGGTTCGTCCCGCCGGGGTTTTTTTTCACGCCAGAAACGCCACGAGCTTCGCCCGCAACGTCTCCTCGTCCTTCAGCTCGCACTCCCACACCACCATCGCCTCCCACCCCAGCTCGGCGAGCGCTTCAAGATGCGCCGCATCGCGCGCCACGTTGCGGCCTATCTTCCCCACCCAGTAGTCCCGGTTGGTCTTGGGCGTGCGCGCCCCACGTCGGCACGAGTGGCCGTGCCAGAAACACCCGTGCACGAAAATGACTTTGCGCCGGCCGGGGAAGACCAGGTCGGGCGCGCCGGGCAGGTCTTTGCGGTGCAGGCGGAAACGACGCCCCATGCCATGGACCATGCGCCGCACCCGCAACTCCGGCGTGGTGTGTTTGCCTTTCACGGCGCGCATGGTGCGGCTGCGTTGCTCCTGATCCTCCATGACGCCAGCATAGGCGAGGCCGCCGCGTCGGGCAAGGCGTGAGGCGCGGTCCCGAAATCTCCCCACCCCAGTTCTCCCGAAGGCGTCCGCAGTGGAGAAGTGATGCGTCGGACAGGCCTGGACATTTCCCCTCCTTGCTGTATCGTATTATACGGCGCATGCGCCATCGCGCCATCATCCACCATCAGGAGGTTCCCATGCGACGTTGTTGCGTTCTGTTCGTTCTGTTGACCCTCGCGCTGTGGCCCGCGGGCATGGCCTGGGCCGAGCCCACGGACATCGTGGTCCATGTCCGCAGCAAAGGCGCCAAGTTCATCGGTTCCAGCATGGGCGGCATGCTCGTGACCATGGAGAACGCCATGACAGGCGAGTTGCTCGCCACGGGATACACCCGCGGCGCCACAGGCGACACCGACCGTATCATGAAGGAGCCGCACACCACCTACGCGCCCATCACCACCCCAGAGACCGCGCGGTTCGCCACCACCCTGGAGCTGGATGAACCAACCCTCCTGCGCGTGACCGCCAAAGGACCCATGACCAACCCCGACGGCGGCGAAGCGAGCGCCGCCATGTGGGTCATGCCGGGCAAACACGTCAATGGCGGCGACGCCTGGACCCTGGAGCTTCCCGGGTTCGTGGTGGACGTGGTGGCGCCGTTGAATCACGTCAAGCTCCCCGAGCCGCAGACCGTGCGGGTGGAGGCGAACATCACCCTGGGCTGCGGCTGCCCTGTCACTCCCGGGGGATTGTGGGACGCCGCAGACTATGAGCTGGGCGCGGTGGTGCTGCGCGACGGCGAGCGATTGACCGAGTTGACCATGGAGCCCACGGGGGAGGACTCCACACGCTACGCCGTGGACGTCGAGGCGGAGGCTCCAGGCGTCTACGAGGTGCAGGTGTACGCGTACGACCCCGCCAACGGCAACACGGGGTTGGACCGCTCCACGTTCATCATCCAGTAGGCGGGAAGGGCGGCCCCGCCGGTGTTCCTCATGCGAGGGAGACCCGGGGGATGTAGCGCGGAGCGCTGAACGCCCTAAGTGAAGCGCGAAGGGGGCAGGGGCGTCGGGTGGGCGACGTCGCACCCCCGAATGCAGTTGCGGCCGGAATGCTTGGCTTCGTAGAGGGATTTGTCGGCCTGCTGGAGCAGCTTCTCCAGCGGCGTCTCCTCGCCCTCCATGGTGGCCACGCCGATGCTGACGGTGAGGAAGTGGTCCTTGCCGAGGAGGGAGCCCCCCCCGTTCTTCGCGGCCGGGAGCTCACGGATGGGCGTCTGTTCGACGCTCTCGCGCAGGCGTTCGGCGACCCTGCACGCTTCGTCCAGGGGGGTCTCCGGCAAAAGGATGGCGAACTCCTCTCCGCCGATACGGCCCATGACGTCGTGTTCGCGCAGCTGCTGCTTGCAATGGTCGGCGAGGAAGATGAGGGCTTGGTCGCCGGCGAAGTGGCCGAAGGTGTCGTTGATGCTCTTGAAGTGGTCAGCATCCATGATCGCCAAGGACATCGGCCGGTTGTAGCGCACCGAGCGGCCCCACTCGTTGGCTGCCAGGTGCATGAAGTGGCGGCGGTTGGTCAGCCCCGTCAGCTCGTCGCGAATGGCGAGCTCCTTCAGCTTGGCGTTGGCCGAGCGCAGGCGGCCCGCCATCTCCAGCAGCTCCCGTTCGCGCGCGCGGCGGTTCTCCATTTCTTCCTTGAGCCGGAGGCACGCCCGCACCCGCGCACGCAGCTCCGCCGGGTGCACCGGTTTGCGCAAGTAGTCCACGGCGCCGGCGCGGAAGGACTCCTCCAGGGACTCCATGTCGTCTTCCGCAGTGACGATGATGACAGGCAGATCCTGCAGATGCTGGACAGACTTGATGATGCGCGTGGCTTGCAGGCCGTCCAGGTCCGGCATGCGCAGGTCCATGAGCGCGATGTCGTATTCGAGAGGCGGGGAGTCCTCGGCGTCCGACCGCAACAAGGAAAGCGCCATGCGCGCCGAATCCGCCTCCACGATATCCAGATAGCCGGAACCTTGGAGGATTGCGCGCAGCACGGCGCGGGAGCTGGAAGAGTCGTCCACCAGAAGAATTCGCATAGGGAGCCCCGTGGACCGCGGCGTTGCGCGGTCTCTCTACGGAAGTCGTCATTGATTCCACGATTTGTGAATCAACGTCAACAAGAAAAAATCGAGGCGCCGTTCCCCCCTGGAACGAATGCTTGCTATCCGGGGACCGTCGCGCAGGTTCCAGACGTGCGCGCCAGCGTCGTGGAGCCGCAGGACGCCGCCTGCAGGCAGACGGGCTCCAGCGCATGCCGGGCCAGCCAACGCACTGCCGGAACCGCCACGCCATCCCCCGCCAGGGCGTAGGCTTCGTTGTAGCGTGCGGGCAAAATGTATGATTCCGGAAGCCCCATGAGCCGCGCAGCTTCACGGCCCCCAAGCAGCCGACTGCGCACCCGTTCGCCCTCCACCTCCAGAATGGTTTGTCGCGAGGAACCGCCGCGGGGCGTGCGCAGGCAGCCCAGGAGACCGTCGAAGCGGACCTCAGCGCGCTGACGGCCATCCCGCGTCCGAAGGTACAGCCCCCCGATACGGCGTCCGCCCTCGGCTTGGGCGGCGCGCACCTTCTCGCGGTGGCGGGGCGTCATGAGCCGCAACAGCGCCCTGGTTTTTGCGGCGGGTCGCCACGGCGCGTCGGGCGCGTGCCCTTCGATGAGCGACTCCAAGGTGACTGCACGTGGCGGCGGCGTGGGCAGATTCAGCCAGAACCACGCCTCGCGGACCTCCTCGGGCAGGCCGGCCAAGGCGTTGGCGAAGGCTTCGTGCCGCCAGGTGGAGCAAGGCCCGGAAGCGAGCAAGGCGGGAGGCAGGGGCGTCTCCTGCGCCACCCCGAGAATGAACAGCCGCGGCCGCGACTGTGGCAGAAAAAGCGCTGCGTCGATGATGAGGGGCGCGATGCGGTAGCCTTCCTGCGCCATGATCCAGCAGATGGAGGCGAAATCCTTGCCGCCGTGGGAGGTGATGGCCCCGTAGACGTTCTCCAGCACCACCAACCGTGGCGCGCGGTCTTCCCGCCGCAACGCGCGCACGAGTTCCCAGAAAGGCCAGAACGCGCTGGAGCGTTCGCCGTAGGTCATGCCGAGGCCCGCGCCCGCCAGGGAGAGGTCCTGGCACGGGAAGGAGGCCCAGACGAGGTCCGCACGTCCGGGAAGATCCGCGGGCCGCACGTGCGCCACGTCTCCTGTCATGAGGACGTCGTCGCCCCAGTTGGCTGCGTAAATGGCCGCCTTTGCGGGGTCGAAATCGTTGGCGAAGCGGCAGGTCCAGTCCGGACCGAGCCCGGCGCGGGCCATGCCGCCGCCAGCAAAGAACTCATAGTAGGAGAACATAGGCCATTCTACGATGCGCCACAGCCCATGTCAATCAACATCAATCTACAAAAACCAACCAACGCCACGCCAACATGGACCGTGAGTCGTCTTATCCCGATAGCCGCAACGGCGACATGCACGTGGCGCACGACCGATGCGGTCGGTTCCAATACCACGGGGTGCGGAAGCGTCGGTACGGCTTGCTGCGCCAGATGGCTTCCGGCGACGTCGTGGCGAGGTCCCCGAATGTCAACGCGCTCCAGGGGTGTTCCCGCCCCAGCCGCCAGTGCGAGACCCGCGCCCTCTCGTCCAGCGGCATGCCACGCAAGATGCACGGCGCCACCTGCCCCGAAGCCGTGACATGGAAACATTCCGTGACGTTTTCGCCGCAACGTGTGGGCCGCACCCCCGGCGAAAGCACATGGTAGCGCAGGAACGTTTCATGGCGGAGACATTCGAAATACACGGCGTGCAACTTCTTGAGCAGCCATCGGAGTTGCGCTTTGGTCCTGGGGAGAAGGCACTCGTCCGCCAAGGTCGCGCGCGGGACGAAGGAGACGGTGTGCGCCACGCAAGAGCGCACCCCCACGGCGGCCAGGAAGCCGGGCAGGGCGTCCAGATCATCCAGGCTGGCGCGGGTGAGCAGGAAACGGAGCTCCACGATCGGCGCAGGGGAGCCCGCGCGGCGTTTGGCCTCCTGCAGCAGGTGGATGGCGTGGAGGATCTCCTCCAGGCTGCATCCTGCGCGGCGTTTGTGCGCGGCTTCGTCCAGCGCCTGGATGGGGAACGCCACCACATCGAAGGGGAGCGCCACCACGCGGTCCCACTCTGCAGGGCTCAGCAGAACGCCGCGGGTCACCGTAGCGAGCTGGCAGTCGTGATCGCGGGCCAGCCTCGCCATGGGAAAGAGCGCAGGATTGGCGAAGGGGTCGCCCCATCCATAAAGAAAGACCGCTTTGGTGCGGGGAAGGACGGACTCCAGCCGGGTGAACCGACTGAAGGAGAGCATGGCGGGTCGCCAGTGGGGCGCGTACGCCTGCGCGGGGTGGAAGGGGGAAGCGCGATCCACGCGGCTGCAGGGGTCCACGTGGATCCAGTCGAAGTAGAGGGGCACGCGCTGATAGACGCCTTCCCAGAGTGTCTCGGCAAGACGCAGCAACGGAGACGGATGGTGAGCAGGCGTGTGCGGCATGGTCGCCCCTGCGTCATCAACAAGGGAGTCGGCGCGTCATGCGCCGTTGCTCCATGGCTCGAAAAGGGAAGTCGCGGGCGCCCCCGCCATCCCCGGGAGCGCGCTTACAGGCCCAGGTCCGCGGGCTCCAGTTCCCCTTTGTAGATGTACTTGGCGGGGCCTTCCAGGAAGACGACGCCGTCTTCCTGGGAAATACCCAATTCATCGCCGCCGGCGGTGCGCACGGTGAGGGCGGGTCCTGTCAAGCCCAGCGCATGGGCCAGCACGCCTGCGGCGGCGGCGCCGGTGCCGCACGCCAAGGTCTCGCCTTCCACGCCGCGTTCGTAGGTCCGCAAGGTGAGTGTGTTTTCACCGTGGACCACGGCGAGGTTGGCGTTGGTTCCCGCCGGAGCGAAACGTTCGTGATAACGCAGGGCAGGGCCGTACGTCATGATGTCCATGGCGGCGATGTCCTCGGTCTCATCGGTGAAGATGACGACATGGGGCACGCCCGTGTCCACGAAATGGACGGTGCGGGGGGCGAGCTGTGTAGCCGAGGGAAAAGTGAGGGCGATGTTCAGGGCCATGTTCCTGGGCGGTGTGAGCGCCACCTTGGCCCGGCCGGCGGCCTCGTCCACCACGGCGCGGATGGGCCCGGCGTCCGTGCCCAGCACATGGGCTTCTCCGGCAAGCCCCAGCCGCAACGCCAGTCGGGCGGCGCAGCGTGAAGCATTGCCGCACATCTCCGGGCGGGAGCCGTCTGCGTTGTAGAAGTGCCAGATATAGTCGGCGTCACGGTCGCCGGGCTCCTCGAGAAAAATGACGCCGTCAGCGCCCACGCTCAAGGCGCGCGGCGAGATGGCGCGGGCCCACGCCGGCATGGCGTCTCTGGGGAGTTGCAGGTCCCGGTTGTCGATGAGCACGAAATCGTTGCCGCTGCCTTGCATCTTGTGGAAGATGACGCCCATGGGGAAACCTCTGTGGCGGCGCGTTGTGTGTTTTCAGGGGGTTGGGATCAATGGAACAGGGTCCGCATGGCTGGGTCGTCTGCGATGGTCTCGTCCAGGGCTTGGACTTCGGTGGTGAAGTCCACGCCGAACTGCCATTGTCCTGCTTGCGGGAGGGCGAACACACGCACCAGATTCAGCGCGCGGCCTTTGTAGTAGGACCGCACCCAGAGCGTTTCGCCATTGCGGGTGAGCACTTCGGGGTGACCTGGGCCCGGGCCTCCGCCCAGGAGGATGTCCGGCGCGGCGGCGGCGGCTTCCAGAAACTGTTGCTCCGCAAGCTTGCCCCACGGCGAGACGCCCACCACGAGGTCCGCAGCGCCTTCCCCGGCGCGCAAGTCCTTGATGGTCTCCACCACCCAGGCAGTCTGAGCGTCGGTGGGGTTGTGGCCCACAACGGGTTCGGGGAACGCCACCACGGCGACACGCACGCCGTCCAAGTCGTGGGTTTCCACCAAGCCCTTCTGGTCCACGGATTTGAAGAGCTCCGGCGTACGGCCGGCGTTCTGCTGCAGCCAGAGGGCTTCGTCCTGTGTCACGTAGACGGCGTCGTAGCCCATGGCGGCGTAGGCGTCCGCAAAGGCCGGCGCGCGGTGCGCTTCCGGCCGGGCGGAGGCGTCGCGTTTGGCGAACAGCTCGTTGGGACCGGCCAGCAGCAAGGTGCGTTCGCGGTCGATTTCGTCTGCCAGCGTCTTGATGAAGGTGGCCCGCCGGGCCAACCCGCCTACCAGCTTGCCGCCTCAGGAGGGGCAGGGGTCGAAGTAGCCCCGGGATTCGGCGTTGAAGACGATGAGCAGAGGCTCGCTCAGGGCGCGCGCAGGCGTCGCCAACGAGGAGGCGGCGCCAAGGAGGAGCAAAACCGCGCAGGCCAGCAGCAGGGTGCGGAGGCGTCTCATTGGTTCAAGTATTCCTTGAGCTCTTTGCCGGCGCGGAAGAAGGGCAGCTGTTTGGGCGCCACGTCCACCACGTCGCCGGTTTTGGGGTTGCGGCCCTGGTAGCCGCCGTACTCCTTCAGCTTGAAGGAGCCAAACCCTCGGATTTCCACACGGTCACCCTCGAAGAGGGATTCCTTGACGGCAGTGACGAACGTGTTGACCACCACAGTGGCTTCATCAATGGGTATGTCGGTCTCTTCCGCCAGTTTCTTGATCAATTCGCTCTTGTTCATCGGGACACTCCGGGTTGAGGTGGTCCCCCCGATGGCGTGCGTGTTGCGACCCGCAGCGCCGTAAAGCGCATGGCTCCAGCGTTCCTCCCCAGAACGACGACAGGGACCATACGCGTAAGTTCCATGTTATCAGATGATTATGTATTCGGCAACAGGAAATGCGCATCCTGACGCGGCGTTACAGTGTCTCAATCTCCCAGTCCGGCGGCAAAGCCAGGATGTGCTCCTGCCGCAGTGCGTCGCGCTGTTTTTCGCGCATTTTCATGATTTTCACGGCGATCTGAAAGATGTCCTGCGCAGCCTTGCTTTTGGGAGCGTGGCGCATCAGCGGCGTCTGGCGGCGCACGGACTCCACCACGGCGCGGTCTTGGCGGATGCCCCCCAGACGCCGTACAGAGAAGCCCAGGAAGCGTTCGCAAGCGGCGTTCAGCCGGCCGAAGGTCTCTTGTTCCTCGGCGGGGGACTCCACCTGGTTGACGATGACGTGGAAGTCCCGCACGTCGTGCTGGGTGGCGAGCACTTTGATGAGCGCGTAGGAGTCCGTGAGGGAAGTGGGTTCCGGCGTCACCACGATGAGCCGTAGTCGGGTCATGGCGGCGAAGGAGAGCACCGTGGGCGTGATGCCGGCGCCGAGGTCCAGAAAGAGAAAGTCGTAGCGGGAAAAAAGCGGGGTGAGTCGTTCGAAGAGGGTGGCTTGCATTTCCTCGTCCAGTTCCAGCAGCTCGGGCACGCCGGAAGCCGCGGGGAGGAAGTCGAAGCCGTCGTCGCTGAGGGAGACGGTGACGTCGTTTGGCGCCACGTCCGAATCCAGCAGGTCCTGGATGTTCTTCTCCGGCGCGATGCCCAGCAGCACGTCCAGATTCGCCAAGCCGATATCACAGTCCATCAGCAAGAGTCGCTGGTGGCCTTTGTTCAAGCAGTAGCAGAGGTTCAGGGCGATGTTGGTCTTGCCCACACCGCCTTTGCCGGAGAGCACGCTGACGCTGAGTGTGCCTTTCTTGTTCATGCAAAATCCCTTGCGCGGTTAACCGAAGAGGAAGCGTTTTTCGTCGGACTGGACCATGGTGGCCTTGGGCGCGACCTCCTCAACCTCCATCTTCACCAGTTCCACGGTGTTCTTGCCTTTTTTCTTGGCGCGATAGAGCGCTTTGTCCGCTGCCTGGACAAGCGCCGTGGGGGTGAGTTGCGGGCTTGCGCCTTTGGTGAAGGCGAGGCCCACGGAGAAGGTGGCGTGGAAGGGGTCGTGGCCTTCGCAGTGGAAGGGGGTCTCTCGGAAGACGCTCAGGAGCCGTTCCAGCAACGCGCGGGACTTGTGGGGACCGGAACCGGGGAGGATGATGGCGAACTCCTCTCCGCCGATGCGCGCAGCAGCGTCGTAGGCGCGTGTGTTGGTGTCCACGGTGCGTCCCAGGGCTGCGAGGACTTTGTCGCCGCAGGGGTGGCCATAGACGTCGTTGACGCGCTTGAAGTCGTCCACATCGATGACAGCCACGGCAAGCCGCGTGTGCTGGCGTCGCGCGCGATTGAGCTCCTGCTCCAGGATGCGGTCGAAAGCGCGGCGGTTCAGCAACCCTGTCAGGGTGTCGTGGTCGGTCTTGTAGCTCAGGTCCTCCAGGCGCTTTTGCAGATGCACCAGGAAGGGATAGGTCTCACCGGTCAGGGGCACAGCCAGCCAGTCCCGCAGCACGGGGTCTTCGGAGAGGCCGGCCAAGGCGTGGGCGTCCAGCTGGGGCAGGATGCGCGCCAGGGCCACGGTGGCCGGCTTGCCGTCCAGGGTCCGGCGGGAGCCGCCCACGGCTTGAGCGAGTTGCTTGCCCAGAGCGGCGAGCTCCTGCGCCAGTTCGGTCAGTTCCGCAAGTTCCGGTCGCTCGTCCCGACCGCCGGAGTCAGGCGTCTCGGGCGCCACGGGGAGGGGCTCGCAGCGGGGGTCGTCAGGCATGGTCGCCATGGAGGTGGAGGAGGTAGTCGCGGATAAGGGTGTCGATGCGGCCGTCCAGTGCGGCTTCCACATCGCCCATCTCGCTGTTGGTGCGGTGGTCTTTCACCAGCCGGTACGGCTGCAGGGTGTACGTGCGGATCTGGCTGCCCCAAGCGATGGCGTCCTTGCTGGCGTACTGTTCCTGCTGTTCTTCCTCGCGCTTCTTCATCTCGATCTCCAGCAGACGCGCCTTGAGGATCTTCAGGGCCGTTTCCTTGTTGCGCAGCTGGGATTTCTCGTTCTGGCACTGCGCCACCACGCCGGTGGGAAGGTGCGTGATGCGCACGGCGGAGCTCGTGGTGTTCACGGACTGACCACCCGGCCCCGAGGAACGGAAGACGTCAACGCGGATGTCTTCCTCGCGGATTTCGATGTCGATCTCCTCGTCCGAGTCGGGCAACACGCTTACCGAGGCGAACGAGGTGTGGCGCCGGCCCGAGGAATCGAAGGGGGAGATGCGGATGAGACGGTGGATGCCGGTTTCCCCTTTGAGCAACCCGAATGCGTTGGGGCCTTTGATGTTGAGGGTTGCGCTCTTGAGGCCGGCTTCGGAGCCGGGCAGGTAGTCCAGCAGCTCGGCGGCGCAGTCGTGACGTTCCGCCCAGCGGCGGTACATGCGCAGCAGCATCTCGGCCCAGTCTTGCGCTTCGGCGCCGCCTGCGCCGGGGTGGATTTCCAGAATGGCGTCGCCTTTGTCTTCAGGCTGGGAGAGGAGGAGGTCCATCTCCGTGGTTTCCAGGCGCGCTGCCAGCACGTCGATCTGTTCGGAGAGGTTCTCCAGGGTTTCCTGGTCTTCCTCCTCGGCGGCAAACATGCGCCATTCCTCCAGATCTTGGTAGGCTTTGCCCAAGGCCTCCCACTGCGCCACCGTGTGTTCCAGCCGGCTTTTTTCCTTGAGAACAGGGGTGAGCGCTTCGGGATTGTTCCAGGCGTCGGGCTTGGCGAGTTCCTGTTCGATGGCGGTCAACCGCGCTTTGGCTCCCTCCAGGTCAAAGACGCCTCCAGAGGCTTTCGAACTGTTCGACGATGGGGGAGATGCGCAGCTTCAGATCGGAGAGTTGGAGCATGGTCGTGGTGGTCCTTGTCAATGAAATGCGGATGATGCAGCGTGATAGAGATTCGCCGGGGGACGCGTTCAGACGTCGCGGCGGCGCCTGAGCATGGCGTACGTCGTCAACAGCAAGACGGTACTGCAGAAATGCCCTGCCGACAAGAGAAGGAAGCCATGCTTCGTGAAGAACGTCTCCCCATCGTACAAGGGGACGGTCGTCGCGAAGGCAGCGGTCTCGTACAAGGGCGTCGCCTGTGTGATCACGCCACTCGGCAGGATGATGGCGGAGACGCCCGTGTTGGCGGCGCGCACCATGCTGCGACCCGTCTCCACGGCCCGCAAGGCCGCCAGGTGGAGGTGTTGCCACGGCGCGGCGGTGCGGCCGAACCAGGCGTCGTTGGTGACGTTCACAAGCAATGTCGCGCCCAGGCGCACGCGTTCCCGCGCCAGACCGGGGAAAATGCTCTCGTAGCAGATGAGCATGCCCATGCGCAGCGCCGGGTCCTCCGAAAGCAGCAGAGGCCGTGCGTCCTCGCCGGCAGCGAAGTCGCCTGCGCCGTGGACGAGCTTCTCCAGCGGGAGGTATTCGCCGAAGGGCACGTACTCGCCGAAGGGCACCAGATGCTGCTTGGCGTAGACGCCATGGCGCGCGTCGCCCCCTTGATCGTTGACGAGGTAGACGCGGTTGTAGAAGTGGAACGCGTCTTCCTCCTTGGCGGGTTCGTAGCCGGGCGAGCCGGTGATGATGGGTGTGTTCAAGGTGTCCGCCAAGGCGCGCACTTTCAGGGTCAGCAACCTGTTTTCCTGAAAATAGAAGGGCATGGCGGTTTCCGGCCAGACCACGAGGTCGGGTCGGGACGCAGCCGTCAACGCCTCGGTCAGATCGCTGTAGCGGGCCACGGTCTCGGCCTGGTAGTCGGGGTCCCACTTGCGGGCCTGATCCACGGCCCCCTGCACGACGCCCACGACGCGGGTTCCCAAGGACGTCTGCGGATCCAGCGGACCCTGCGCCCCCACGAACCAGAGCGCCGCCAGACCCGCCGTGGCGAGGCTTCCGGCGAGGAGCGCGCTCCGCGTCCCCGCCCGCACGGCGTAGACGGCGGGGAGCGCCGCCAGCGCCGCCAGCACGCCGCCGAGACCTTCCGCGCCGATGAAGGCCATGGTCTGCAGCATGGCCGTCCAGGGAACCAGCGAAGACGCCAGACCCAGCCATGGAAACCCCGTGAAGAGCCAACCCTTCAGCGCTTCCAGGGTCGTCCAGAAGAGCCCCGCCGCCAGGACGGTAAGCCAGGGAGGAAACGCCGCCAGCGCCCGGCCCATGGCCCAGCAGAAAAGCCCCGAGTAGAGCCCCAACGCCAGCCCCAGCAGCATGGGACACGGCGCGGCCAGTATCCACGGCAGTCCACCATAGACATGCACCGGCGTGAACACCCAGTAGAGACAGGCGGCGTAGCCCAACCCGCCGGTCAGCATCCCCCGCCCGAAGAGCCGGAAGAAGCCGGGGCGTCGGCCGTGGGCGTTGGGCTGCGCGGCGAGGACCGTCAGCCCTGCAGGCAGCGCCAGCGCCGCGAAGGGAACGTGGAGCACGGGGTTGGGGAAGCCCAGGAAGGTGGCCAGCGCGCACCCCGCCATGAGCAGCGCGCGCACCCCCAGGGGATTCGCCAGCAACGCAGGCGCGACGGAAACGCGGCGGGGGACGGTTGAAGGAGCGGACATGGACAGAGGGGGGGGACGGTGTGGATGAATGGCCGGATGGGGGGTCAGCGAGGAGGCGCGGCGGCGGTCGCTGGGTCGGAACGGGGATCTCTCCGCCGGCGGCGTCGGGCTGCGCCATCACCGGTGGAGGAGACCGAGCAGCATGGAGAGGAGGGAGCGACGCACCCGTCCTTCTGCGCCGGGGGGCTTTGTTCCGCCTGAAGTGCGCCACGGCGCGGCGTCGTCTCGCAGTCAGGATTCCGGCGCGCGTGCGTCATCAGTCTCGGAGTGTTCCAGCAGTTTGAGGGAAAGCCAGCGCACTTGCTTGTGATCCGCCTCCTGGACAGTGAACTCGTGGCCGCCCACGGTAAAGATTTCGCCCACTTGGGGCACGCGGCCGGCAAGCTCGCTGAGGTAGCCGCCGATGGTCTCCACCTGGTCTGAGACGACAACCACGCCGGTGAAGCGCGTGACGTCGGCGAGGGTGGTTCTGCCAGCGAGGAGGAAGCCGCCGTCTTCCAGGGGCTGGATCTCGTCCGGTCGTGGCGCGTCGTATTCGTCTTCGATCTCGCCGACGATTTCCTCCAGGACGTCTTCGAAGGTGATGAGGCCGGAGGTGCCGCCGTATTCGTCGAGGGCGATGGCGAGGTGGATCTTGTTGGCGCGAAATTCCTGCATGAGCTCTTTGACGTTCTTCGTCTCGGGGATGAAGAAGGGCTTGCGCGCGAGCTCCTGGAGGTTGATCGCATCGTCGACGCACGCGCCGTTCTGGGTGAGGCTCATGGCGCGCAACAGGTCCTTGGCGTGGATGATGCCGGTGATGTGGTCCCGGTTTTCACGGTAGATGGGGATACGGGAGTGGCCGGATTCGATGATGGCCCCGATGACTTCCGGCAGGGGATCTTTTTCCTCGGCGCAGACGATATCCGTACGGGGAATCATGATCTCGCGCACGAGGCGACCGCCAAGCCGCAACACATTGAGCAGCATGGCGACATCGTCTGCCTTGAGTTCTCCTTCACGTTTTGCGTCGAGGATGTGGGACTCGACGGAGGCGCCGTTTCTCACGTTGAAGAGTTTTCCGAGAAACGGCCAAAATCTACTCTCTGAGCCGTCGTCCAAGGCCTGCGCTCCTTGTTGGGGTGACTGTCGCAGCGCGCCGCGTGGTGCGGCTTTCAGGGGGAGACGGCTCGATTCGGGAAAGACCGTCTTCAATGACGCAGAAGACTCACGCCATGATGCGTGGCTGTTGCGTCGTCCGCGCTGTATGCATGGATGATGAATATAATCACATTCGGGACAAATCAATAGCCCTGCACGGCTCTTCGTGCATTTTTTACCCCAATCCCTTGGTGCGATAAAGCTCCAGATGGCGCTGCATCACCCAGACGGCGATGGGTTCGATGCCGTCTGGGCCCACTTCGTACCATTTGATGGCGCGCTCGCCTTCCTGCATGAGCTTGCCTTGCGCCACGAACTGCAGCCCCAGCTCCAGGTCGCGGGTCTCGAAATCCTCGTACACGTTGCGCACCCGGCTGCGCAGCCAGAAGCGACGCTTGTGCTGCGCTGCGGGGTCGTAGAGATCCAGCAACATCAGCACGTGTTCGGTGGCGTGCAGGCTCAGGCGCTGCGCTTTCACGGCGTCGCTTCTGATGATGACCCGTACGCCGCCAGCGGAGATGTTCTCTATGGTCACGGGGTTGCGTTCCTTGTCCGGCGCGCAGGTGAAGAGGGGTTTGCCCCATTGGCGCAGGTCCGTGGGCGCCTCCCCCAGACCGGACGCCTGCTTCAACCGCGACTCCGGCCACAAGGCCATGCCCAGGAAATAATGCGCTGGCGGGGTGAGCCGCAAGAATCCCCGTTTCTGGTGATCGTGCAGCATCTCCGGCATGGCGACTTCCAGAAGCGTGCGGTCCTTGCCGCCGGACGTCACGCCGAGAATCTCGCTGGTGAAGCGGTAGAACGCCACCTGACCTTTGGCGTCCGGCTGGCGGAAGTAGCATTCCACCTCCCGACGCAGCCAATGGCGGCCCACCTCGGCGTAAGCCGGGGGTTCCAGAATGAGCGTCTCCCGGGTCACGTCGTTCAGTGCGCATGGCAGGGACTTGCGCGCAGGATCCACCGGGGTGAACCGCAGCTCCAGTTTGGCGCGTTGGGCCAGCGCTTCCTGGAGGATCGCCACGACGCGGAGACGGTCCACCACCCAGCCGGCTGGAGCATCGTACTCCGCGCGACGCCTCGCCGCCAACAGATTATACCCCGTGGCCAGCAGCGCCACGAGCAGCACCGCCCCCAAGGTCCCGAAAAGGTAGGGCGCGGCTTCCGGACTCCACAAATTGTAGAAGCTGTCCTGAACGGTGTTCAGAAAAGGACGGTCGAAACTCTGGCTGCGGGGGAGGACTTCCAGATGAAACATGGCGACAACGTGTTTATCGTGACTAGATTGCGATCGCGTGGCGTCGCGTCATGCGCTTCGGGATGCAAACTCCGGGCCCAACACCGCATAGAGCGCGTCCTCCCGCACATCATATGGAACGCGCCGTCTTGCCGACACACACTGCGAACGCGTGCGGCGCCGGTCCGGAAGATTCGCGCAGGTTCTTCCGCTCACCCGCAGCAGTGCGCAGACACGCGCGTCACCCCCGCGACTTTTCCAGGCGTTTCAAGTGTATCTCCAGGCAGGAGAGGGCCGCCGGCGTCACCCCGGAGATGCGGCCCGCCTGACCCAAAGTGCGTGGCCGCACTGCGCCGAGCTTCTCCACCACCTCCCGGGAGAGCCCGTGGACGGCGGCGTAGTCCAGGTCCTCGGGCAGAGCCACCGCGTCATGAAAGCGGCTGCGCGCCACCAAGGCGTCTTGCCGCGCCAGGTACCCGGCGTACTTGGCCATGGTCTCGGCTTCGACGGCGGCGTCAGGGTGTTGACGCATGAGCGCCTCCCCTTCCGGCCAGAAAGGAACGAGGTCCGTCATGGCGAGGTTGGGCTGGCGGAGCAGCTCGCCCAGCGTCACGGCTTTGTGTGGAATGGCTGCGCCCATGGCCTGAAGCGTTTCGCGGGTTGCGGCGTCCGGCCGCACGGTGTGTTGCGCCAGCGCCTCCACCATGGTCTGCAGAGCGCGCTCCTTGTCGGTGAAGCGTCGCCAGTGGTCGTCATCCACCAGCCCCAGCTCCCGGCCCAGCGGGGTGAGCCGCCTGTCCGCGTTGCCTTCGCGCAGCAGCAGCCGGTGTTCCGCGCGGGAGGTGAACATGCGATAGGGCTCCGTGGCGCCGTGGGTGGTCAGGTCGTCCACAAGCACGGCCATGTAAGCCTGATCCCGTCCCAGAAGGAAGGGCTCGTCCCCCCGCGAGGTCGCGGCGATGTTGAATGCGGCCCACAACCCTTGCGCTGCGGCTTCCTCGTAGCCGGAAGTGCCATTGATCTGCCCTGCGAGCCAGAGGCCCGGCAGCGCCTTGGTCTCCAGCGTGGCCTTGAGCTGGGTGGGGTTGGCGTAGTCGTATTCGATGGCGTAGCCCGGCCGCACGATGCGGGCTTGCTCCAGCCCAGGCACGGTGGCGATCATCCGCTTCTGAATGTCCAGAGGCAAGCTTGTGGGGATGCCGTTGGGATAGACCTCCGGACTCGTCAACCCTTCCGGTTCGATGAAGATCTGGTGGCGGTCCTTCTCCGGGAAACGGGCGATCTTGTCTTCGATGGAGGGACAGTAGCGCGCGCCCACGCCTTCGATGACGCCGGTGAAGAGGGGCGAGCGGTCGAATCCTTCCCGAATGACGCCGTGGGTCTCCGGCGTGGTCCAGGTGATGTGGCACGGTCGCTGCGGCAAAGCCACGGCGTCGCTGCGGAAGCTGAATGGCGGAGGCGGATCGTCGCCGGGCTGGACCTCCATCACCGAATAGTCGATGGAGCTGGCGAGCAGGCGCGGCGTGGTGCCGGTCTTCAGTCGACCGAGTGTGAGGCCATGCGACTCCAGGGAACGGGAGAGTCCCGTGGCGGCGGCGTCGCCCAGGCGGCCGCCCGAAAAGTGGGTCAGACCCACGTGGATGCGTCCCGCCAGAAACGTCCCCGTGGTGAGCAGAACGCGGGGCGCATGGAAGCTTTCGCCCAGAGCCGTGCGGACGCCGGCTGCCCGGCCGCTCTCGACAAGGACGTCAACCACCTGGTCCTCCCGGATGGCGAGGCGCTGCTGCGCGAAGAGACTGGCCTTCACCACGCGCATATAGTGGTCGCGGTCGATCTGAGCGCGGGTGGCGCGCACGGCCGGGCCCTTGCGGGTATTGAGAGTGCGGAACTGGATGCCGGCGGCGTCCGCCCACAAGCCCATCATGCCGCCCAAGGCGTCGATCTCCTTGACCATATGACCCTTGGCCAGCCCCCCGATGGCGGGATTGCAGGAAAGATGGCCGATGCGGTCCACATTGGTGGTCAACAGCAGAGTTTCCAGACCGAGCCGCGCCAGCGCCATGGCCGCTTCACAGCCGGCGTGTCCTGCGCCGACCACGATGACGTCGAAACGCTCGGGCGGCAGGCTCCATGCCGCCGATGGCGACGCACTGGTCGAGGGGGTGTTCGTTTCCTTGGATGATTCCATGGCGCCAGAGGGGACATCCCGAGGGAGCCGCGCGCCCCGGACAGCCCGGGAGCGTCCGAGCGTGGCGGTCTCGGGAGTTCAAGCAACAGGTGAAGAATCGAGCGAATGGCGCATTGGACGAGGGCGTCGAGATGCCGACTCGTCGGTTGCGAATGGCCTCTACGCGCCGAGGACGTGCGCCATGACTTTGGCGTCGTTGATGAGCGTGCGGATGCTGGCGCGCTCGTTGGGTTGGTGAGCGTTGTGCACGCAAGTGGCCCATACCGCGGTCGGGCGCCCCTTGCGACGCAGCACTGCAGCCACGGTGCCGCCGCCGATGCCTTGCGGCTTGGCGGTGACGCCGTAGACGTGCTTGATGGCCGCCAACAACCGCACGACCACGTCGCTGGTCAACGGTGTGGGGTCTGCGGCGACGCTGCGCTGGACGATCTCGTAGTCGATGTGGACGCCGTAGCCCCGCGCCACGGAGCGGCCTATCTCCCGGATTTTCTCCAAGATGGCGTCCACGTCGTAGTCCGGCAGAATGCGGCAGTCCACGTAGAAGACGTCCCGACCGGGCACGGTGTTCACATTCGGGACGTTGGCGTCCTTGCGCGTGGGCTCGAAGGTGGAGATGGGCGGATCGAACAGCGGGTTGCGCTTATCGTAAATACTGTAGAGCTCGCGCAGCTTGAGGATGAACGCCGCAGCGCCCACCAGGGAGTTCACCCCCTCGTCCGGCGTGGAAGCGTGACACTGGCGGCCTTCCACCACGATCTTCAGCCACAGCATATGCTTTTCTGCCACTTCCACCATGGAGGAGTCCGGCGCGCCGAAGTCCGGCACCAGAAAGAGGTCGTCCTCACCGAAGAGGTCCGGGCGGTGCGCCACCACATGGTCGAGCCCGTACCGCGAACCCGTCTCCTCGTCCGCCACGAAGAGCATCCCGTAGTTCATGGGCGGCTCGATCTCCTTGGAGAGCAACGCCTTGGCCACCAGCAAGGAACTCACCACGCCTTGGTGGTTGTCCTCCACGCCACGGCCGTAAAGTGTATCCCCTTCCACGCGCAGGGTGTAGGGGTCGCTGACCCAGAGCTCGCGGTCGCCCGAGGGCACCACGTCCAAGTGGGAAATGACCCAGAACGTCCGGGACGCGTCCTTGCCGGGGATGACGGCGGCGATGTTGGGCCGTACGCCGTCCGGGACGCGGGGGTCCGGCGCGTCGATGTCGGTGATTCGGGAGACGCCGAGCTTCTGCAGATACTTGCGGACCCACGCGGCCTTTTCGCCTTCGCCCACGCCGTCGTTTTCGGGCCCGAGGGCCACGCGCGCCACGAGGTTCTTCTGGATGTCGACGACGGTGTCGCCTTGGGTGTCAAGGTATTGGCCTAGGGCGTCGGTCATGGATGCGGTCCTTGTTGAAAGGCGTCGTTGCAAGGGGCGTCGGCCCCCGAGTTGTATACGGGAAAGGCCGGCCGGGGACAAGGGGTTCGCAAAAACCGGCAGGACGAAACGACTCGAGCCACAGCGAACCGGCTTGGCTTGCCTTGCCACATATTATTGCGTATTGGATTGCAAACACTTCGCGCCCCCACGGAGATACCCCGCATGCCGATCGATTGGAACAAACGTGGTTTCGATCTCATAGATGATATCGCCGACAACGCCTTCCGCTGGAACAAACGTGGTTTCGATCTCATAGATGATATCGCCGACAACGCCTTCCGCTGGCTGCGCACGAACAAGTGGAAGGTGGCGCGCCTCCTTTTGGTATTTACCATCGCGTACTTGGTTGTTGATCTGGTGGTCGTCTACGGGATCTCCGGATCAACCCTTCTCAGCCGCGCATGGGATGGCCTCGCAGCGTTCCTGCGGGACACCGGCGGCGCGCCGGCGCACCAGCCCGCGCCCGTCCATGTGATCATCCGCAACCTCGGCCTGCTCCTCGCCGGGTTCCTCGGCGTCATCTTCGCAGCGTGGCGCGCCGTCGCCTACGACCGCCAGACCGTGGTGGCGGAGCAAGGCCACATCACGGACCGCTTCAACAAGGCCACGGAGCTGCTCGGCAGCGAGAAGACGGTCGTACGCATCGCGGCCATCAACGCGCTCTGGCGCATCGGGGTGGACAGCACCACCCAGGAGGACAAACGCGCCGTGCTGGACGTCCTCTGCGGCTTCATCCGGGACTACACCCCCGACACGGGAGCCCAGACCCACGACGCCGAGGGTACGGTCGAGGGCAATGACGAAACCCACGACGACGCCACGGGCAAGTCCCCCGACGAAACGCGCACGACGCCGGACCAGGCCAAGCCCAAGTGCCCGCCGGACGTGCAGACCGCCCTCGACTTCCTGGGGACGCGCCGGGACGCGCTCAAGTTCGACGCAGACGGGGCCGGGTACCGGCTGAACCTCAGCGAGGCCCACCTCGCCGGCTGCACCCTCGAAGGATATGACCTCAAGGGAGCGATCCTCCGCGGCGCCGACCTGCGCCACGCCCTGGCGAACGAGGTGCATTTGGAGGAGGCGGACTTGTCAGCAGCAAAGATGCAAAGGGCATTGTTGAAGGGCGCCCACCTGGAAGGGGCGTACCTCGGGAGCGCCCACCTGGACGGGGCGGACCTCTGGGGCGCCCACCTGGAAAAGGCGATCCTCTGGTTCGCCCACCTGGAAGGGGCGAACCTTGAGAACGCCCGCCTGGAAGGGGCGAACCTTGATAACGCCCGCCTGGACAGGGCGAACCTCCGGGGCGCCCACCTGGAAGGGGCGGACCTTGAGAACGCCCACCTGGACGGGGCAAACCTCCGGGGCGCCCACCTGGAAGGGGCGAAACTCGGGTACGCCCGCCTGGAAGGGGCGGACCTCCGGGGCGCCCACCTGGACGGGGCGCGCCTTTGGTACGCCCACCTGGAAGGGGCGCACATCTCGGATGCGGATTTCCGCAATGCCCTGGAACTCACCCAGGCGCAGCTCGACACGGCCTGCTGGGATGGCAGACACCCCCCACACCTCCCCGCTGGCTTCACCTGCCCGCCAAACTACTGCCTATGGGACTTCATCGAGCAAGAAGTCGTTTCCATTGACCCCCCGGCCAGGCCTGCCCCCTGCCCGGCGTAGGACACGGAGGCGGAGGACGGGGACGTAACCCCCGTCACCGGCCCAGGGCCGCGCGCAGGGCCGTGGGGTCTCCAGCCGCGATGGCGGGCAGTCCCGGCGCGAGGGCCGCGGCGTCCAGTTCCCACCAGGCCGTGTCCAGCAGCGCGGCCACGGTGGCCTCGTCGTAGCGCATGCGCACCACCCGCGCGGGGTTTCCCGCCACCACGGCGTAGGGCGGGACCTCCCGCGTGACCACGGCATGTGCGCCCACCACGCAGCCCGAGCCCAGCCGCCCTCCCGGCAAGATGGTCGCGCCGTGGCCAATCCACACATCGTGGCCCACC
Organism: uncultured Desulfovibrionaceae bacterium; assembly: GCA_964455395.1. Classification (GTDB taxonomy): domain Bacteria; phylum Desulfobacterota; class Desulfovibrionia; order Desulfovibrionales; family Desulfovibrionaceae; genus CAYVWB01. Next base: position 47,699 of record CAYVWB010000002.1, on the reverse strand, counting down.
ACGGTGTCGCCGCGGTTGTCCTCGGGGGCGTTCGGGGCGTCGGCCCAGGCTCCGCCGAAGATCCGGAAGGGGTAGGCCGAGAGCCCGCCCAAGGCGTGGCCGCCGCCGTTCATGAGGAAGGTGGCGCCCTGCGCGATGGCGCAGTACCGGCCGATGATGAGCCTGTCGCCGATGAAATCGAAGTGGTAGAGGACGTTTCTGTCCTGGAAGCGCTCGCAGCCGTCGGGGTCGTCGTAGTAGGTGTAGTCGCCCACGATGATGGTGGGCCGCGTGATGACGTTCTTCAGGAAGCAGAGACGTGTGTGGTCCTGCAATGGATGGACGACATCCGGATCTGGAAGGGCTGTGGGCTCCATGGTCGCTCCAGGAAAGACGCCGTGACGTCCCCGTTGCATTGTGCGAGGACGTCACGGCGTGGTGAACGTATGTGACTTCTGCGTCCAAGGCTAGACGTTGCAGCAGTCCTGCCGTCTGTTGGGCATGTATCTTCCGGCCACATAGAGAAACGGTGTATCCAGAAACGCCACGATGACCTTCATGAGCACGGTGGTCAGAAAGATTTCCATGACCACGGGCAGGGGAAAGACGCCGTAAAACGCCGCGAAGGAAAAGATGGCGGAGTCCAGCGTCTGCGAGACGAGGGTGGAAGCGTTGTTGCGCAGCCAGAGGAACCGCTCCCCCGTGCGCGCCTTGATGTAGTGGAACGCCCAGACGTCATGCAGTTGCGAGAGGAGATACGCCGCCATGGAGGCTGCGGCCACCCGCGGCATGAAACCGAAGATCACCTCCAGATGCGGCTGGGCGAAATCCTCCGGGCCGGGTGTGAAGAGCAAGGCGATCTGCATGTAGACCGTGGCCATGAGCAGCGTCACGAAACCGAAGAACACGGCGCGCCGCGCCTCGGCTTTGCCGTAGTGTTCCGAGAGAATATCCGTCGCCAGAAAGACGGATGCGTACAGAATATTGCCAAGCGTGGTGGTCAGCCCGAAAATCTCGATGGTCTTCAACACCTGGATATTGCAGAGCAACAGATTGAAGACAACCAATCCGAAGAGGCCGGCTTTGCCGAAGTACCGGTGGACAACGACGACGAGGGAGAGGTCGAGCAAGGCGAAGCCCAACCAGAGCAGTTCATTCATGATGTGGCCCGCGTGCGTTGGAAGTGATGGAGAAAAGCCCGGAGGCCTGCGGCGCCTCGGGCGCGTGTGCAATCAACAGAACTCGATAGCACATTCCCGCGGCGTCGCCAAGGTCGGAGCCTTGGCGACGCCCCTCGCTCACCCCTGCGCGCGATTCCACGCGAAAAGGGAGCGCCTTCCGTGGAAGACGCTCCCTGTGACGCTAAAGATGTCGAGTGGTGGAGGCTACTGCACGGCCGCCGCCTTGATGGGTTCGTGCTCCGCGGAAACCACCATGTTCCGCCCCCCACGCTTGGCGGCGTACAAGGCGTCATCGGCCTTGCGCACCAGTTGCGCCGGGGTCACGCTCCCGCTCTCGGAGGTCGTGTCCGCCACGCCGACGCTGATGGTGATGCCGAAACGCGCGCCGTTCTCCACGAAGCGCATGGTCTCCACTTCGCTGCGCAACCGCTCCGCCAGGATGTTGGCCTGGGCGACGTCCGTCTGGGGCAGGATGACGGCGAACTCCTCGCCGCCGTAACGCGCAGGAATGTCGCAGGTACGGACCACGTCCTTGATGCGTTTGCCCACGGCCGTAAGCACGGCGTCGCCCACCAGGTGCCCGTGGACGTCGTTGATCTGCTTGAAGTGGTCCAGGTCCAGCAGCAGCATGGCCAGTGGCTGGCTGTAACGTTGGCTGCGCTCTACCTCTTCCTTGAGACGCCTGTCGAAAGTGCGACGGTTGGCGATGTGGGTAAGGCCATCGTTTTCCGCCTCCACCCGCGCGTTGCTGAAGAGAATGGCGTTGCGCATGGCCAACCCGAGGTGGCTCACGGCGGAGTGGAGCAGCTCCACCTGATCGCGGCCCAAGGCGAGCTGCTGGGAACAGGCCACGGCCAGACAGCCGAAGCACTCCCCGGCGGCTTTCAGCGGCAGGATGAGCACCCGGCCCTTGGCGGGAGCCTTGGCGAATCTGCCGGCTTTGGGGAGTGGCGTGCTGCGCCAGCTTGCAGGACGTTCGTGGGCCAGCTTGGCGGCGCTTTCCAGCAACAGGGAGGTCCAGGCGTGCTCCGCGCTGGCGGAGAGGTCCCCCGCCATGTAGAGCTCCACTTCGAAGTATTCGCTGCGCAAGGGGCCCCACACGGCTGCGTGGACCAGGGTGACGTCCGCGATCTTGCCGAGCTCTTCCCGCGCGGCGTGGAGGATGGACGCCGGCTCCAGCGTCTCCGCCGTGCGGGTGAGGAATTCGTTGATGAACTTGAGCTGGTCGTTCTTGCGCGAGAGCAGTTCCCGCTCCAGCATGATCTCCTGCGTCATCCTGTAGATGTCCCCGTAGAGCCTGTAGACGGAAGCAGCGCGGTCCACCATGGCCTTGACGCGCTCTTCGGTCAGGGGTGGACGCAGCACGTCGTCTGCGCCGCCGTCCAAAGCGGCTTCCAGGGCTTCTGCCGGATCCTCGGCGTCGTCCGTCAAAAGCACGGCGCGGGTCACGCCCTCCAGCACGGGCACGCGGGATTCGATGCGTCCCCAGACCTCGAGGGGGGCGAGGATGAGGAAGGGATCGTCCCGGTCCAGGTGCTCGTCTTCGGGAAGCCGAGCTTCATCCCACGTGACAAGCTCCACCGCAGGACCGCTCTTGACGGTCAAGTGATTCCGGATGGTCTGCGCTTCCAGATCATCGAGGCCAATACTCCACATCACCATATTTTTTCGCAGGGATAAGTTCACTTGAAGGCTCCTTGCATGACGACCCCGCATCCTCAGGGGCCATGTTTGCAGCATTCCAAGCAATTCCCGAGCCATGTAATATTATTTGAGCGATGACGCTGTCTTATGAAAATACAGATCGGCAGAATCTGCAGCATGGTCAGGGGTTTGACAGAAACGCCCATCTGTGGCTTGGCTACTCTCCATGGTTGATCAGCGCGCTGCATTCCCTTGGGACTCCCGCACGGCCTGGGGGACTCTGGATCCGTTCCTGGAAGCCGGGCTCATGGGCAGAACCCACGCCAACGCCGCATTCCTGGAGGCGTTGCTTGCAGCCGACCCCTTCGAGACGTATCACTTCCACCTCCCCGGGGACCTCGACGTCGAACGCCAGCGCCGCGCCCTGGAAGCACGCTGGCCGACCCTGCACGCCCGGGGAGCCTTCGTGGTGGCGACGCGGCGCGCCTTGCCACACGCCTTGGCGACTGTTCCTTTCGCCGCTTTCCATCTCTCGGATTGCTTCACCCACCAGCCGCAGCTCGCCCGTCTGCGCAACCTCCACGCGCCGGCGCTCTTCCCCGTCACGGCCGTCACCCACTCCCTCAGCTACCCACGCCACCCGGCCGCGGCTCTGGCGCACCTCTGGCCCGGCGCCACGCCCAGGGACGTCACCGTGTGCACTTCCCGCGCCGCCGTCGCAGTCATGCAGACCATGTACGATCGATTGCGCGCCGGCTACGGGCTTGCGGAGACCACGCACCCCGGCCCGGCGTTGGCGCGCATCCCTCTGGGGGTGGACGCCGCCGCCTTCACGCCGCCTCCCGCACCGGAACGCGAGGCCTTGCGCCGCCGCCTGGGCGTGCCGGACGACGCATGCGCCGTGCTGCTCTTCGGCAGGGTCTCCCTGCACGACAAGATGGATCTCATGCCGTTGCTGCGGGCGCTGCAACGCGTCATCGCGGGTGGGGTGCAGGCCCCGGGGCTGCGGCTCCTCCTCGGTGGGGCCGCCGCCGAGGGTGACGCTTATTTGCATACGGTGCGCGTCCTGGCGGCCAATCTGGGCGTGGAAGTCATCACCCGGTTGAACCCGGACGAAGCCGCCAAGCGCGAGCTCTTCGCCGCGGCGGACATCTTCGTCTCCCCCTCGGACAACCCCCAGGAGACCTTCGGTCTCACCCTTCTGGAAGCAGCTGCAGCCGGGTTGCCTGTCATTGCATCGGATTACGACGGCTACCGCGACTTGGTGGTCCACGGGGAAACGGGATGGCTCGCGCCCACGGCGGGGCTGGCGCAGCCGGTCCAGGCGGAGAGTCTCGCTTCGGACGCCTTGGCGCCGCTGTTGCCGGATTCCGAACATCATCTGCTGATGGCGCAATCCACCGCCGTGGACGTGGCTTCCCTGGCCGAGGCGCTCGTCACGCTCATCCAGGACGCCGCCTTGCGCCAGCGCATGGGGGCGGCGGGCCGAGCGCGGGTCCTCGCGCACTATACGTGGGATCACATCATTCAGGAATATTTGATGGTATGGAAAGACTGCTGGACGCGGCCCATCCCCGCGGAGCAGGACCCAGCAGCCATGGCGCAGCTCCGCGCCACGCCCCATCCCATGGCCCCTGCGTACGCACAGTGTTTCGGCCATTATCACACGGATGCGCCGGAGACGCTCACCGTGAGGCGCTCCCTCACGGGGGAGCGCGTCTACCGGGGGCAGGACTTCCCGGCCATCCATGCCGGGGTGGCGCATCACTTTCCGGAAACGGCGCTGCGGCCGCTGCTGGTGATGGCGGGGCGTCCCCAGCCTGCCGAGACGCTGGCGGCGCGGTTGGCGCAGGAGCACGGCCTGACGCCGGAACAGGCGCGGCGCTATGTGCTCTGGGCGCTCAAGCACGATCTTTTGATGCGGGCTGCGCCGTCTCGGGAGGCATCCGAACCACAAGGGTGAGGCGCATGCTGTCCGGCCTGGGCGGAAGCAGTCGATCAACCGAAAAGGCCGACGCGGCGCTTGGTGGTGGGAAGAAGTTGGCTGCGGACACGCAACGCCACGCTTCGGGAACGCTCGCTCCACAGGGATGGGGAAGCGGTGGGAGCGGGCTCAGAGCATGGGGTCGCCGTTGTCGTTGAAGAGGATGTTGTGGGCCACTTCGCGGAGGTTGGGCTCGTACTGACCGCTCTGCACCTGCAACTTGAGCTCCTCCACACGGGCCTGACGTTTGGCTTCCCGGGCGGCGAGCAGCGCTTCGTTGCGGGCGGCCTGGCTGGTGTGCTCGGCGTGTTCGCCGGTCTTCTGGAACACGGCGTCGAAGTCGCCTTCAGCCTTGCGCTGACCGGCCTGGAGCAGGCGCCCTGTGGGGGTGGCGGCGCGTTGTGCGGTGATGGTGTGGATGTCTTTGGAGTCCATGCCGGGGTCTCGCGTGGCGCGGCGTTCTGTGCGCCGCGGTTACACAATGTATCGACGCCGGCGCCGCAAACATTTAGGGGCGCCGGCGCACTTGTCCCGACAAAGTCTCAGCATCCTGAAAATACGCGCCAATCAACAAGAGCCGCCGTGTTGAGGGGTCAATAAAGTCGCGCGCCGGGCGCGACGGCGGGACCGTCCTCGCCGGTTTCCGACACGCTCATGGCTGGCGCAAGCAGCGCGACGCCATGGACGCCGGCGGCGTCCGTGGCCTCGAAGCCCAGGACAAGCGCTTCGGATTTGAAGCCGGCGACACGTTTGGGCGGCACGTTCACCACGGCGACGACCATGCGGCCCACCAGCGCTTCCGGCGTATGGAAAACCGTGAGCTGAGCGCTGGAGCGGCGCACCCCCAGCGGTCCGAAGTCGATGGTGAGCTTGATGGCCGGGATGCGCGCTTCCGGGAAAGGTTCCGCCTCCAGGACGCAGCCGGCGCGGATATCCACCTTCAGGAACTCGTCGAATGGAATCGTTGGCGCAAGGGGCGACGCACCGGCCGGGGTGAAATCCGATGACTCGGGGAGCGGATGTTCGCTCATGCGCCGCCCCAGCGGTTCTGCCGAACTTTCTGGGGATCGTACCGATCCGCGGCGGGCTTCTTTTCCTTGGGGTGTCCCACCGGCACCAGGGCCACGGGGGTCAGGTGGTCCGGCAGGGTGAAGAGCCGGCGGAAACCCTCCACGCGGCCTTCATCCGGATAGACGCCGCACCATACGGCGCCCAGGCCGATGGCGTGCGCCGCCAGCAGCATGTTCTCGATGGCGGCGGAGCAGTCCTGCACCCAGAAGCCGGCATGCTTCTCGCGGGCGTGGTCCCCGCACACGAGGATGGCCACCGGCGCTTGGGGCGTCATTTTGGCGTAGGGGTGAATGCCGGGCACGGCGTCCAGCAGTTCCCTGTCGCGGACCACCACATAGGCCCATGTCTGCGCATTGCCCGCCGAGGGCGCAGCCATGGCGGCGCGCAGCAGCGTCTCCACCTGGCCGTCGTCCACCATATCGTCCGTGAAAGCGCGTATGCTGCGCCGCGTGAAGATGGCCTCCAGTGTTTCCATGACGAATTCCCTCCCTGACTTGCGTGTGGTGCATGGCTCGCACGACTCAACCTGGAATGAGGATACTCAAGCGTTTCAATGGGTCAAGCAATTTGCGCGATGCGGGGAGGGCAGGGGGACGCACGACGCGCGTTGACAGCCCTGCGCGCAAGGCGGCATAATTCCTATGCTGACTGAAGTTCACCCCCTGACACGAACCGGAGTTGCCTGTGTACGACCTGTTGATCCTGATCGTGGCGTTGCTCGTTGTGGGCTCGCTGTGGGTGGAGACCACCACCACGCTCTTCTTCTTTTACGAGGCGACCAACGGCGGCCACCGTCAGCGCCTGCGCGACCAGGGGCTCTCCATGGCGCGGATCATCTACCAGATCGTCTTCCTCGGCGTGCTGAGCCAACTGGCCGTGGCGGTCTGCACTCTCTTCATGCCGCTGACCACGTGGCTCTGGTCTCCCCGCCGCGCCAAACCCAACGCAGCGGGCCCGCCGCCCGTGCTGTTGATCCACGGTCTCTATGGCAACTCCTCCAACTGGACGCTGTTCCGCCGTCGGCTGCGACGTTGCGGGTATCCCCATGTCTACGCCATCACCTTCAACTCTTTTCGAGGCGACTTCTTTGCGATCATGCGCAGCCTGGACGCCCACATCGAACGCTTGCGTCAGGCCCACGGCCAACCGGTCTTTGCGGTGGGCCACAGCCTGGGCGGTCTGTTGCTGCGTGGCTACGTCGGCAGCGAACTGTGCCGCACGCCACACGGACAGAGCAAACTCGGCGGCGTGCTGACCCTCGGCGCGCCCATGGCGGGCAGCAAACTCGCCGCTCTGGCCATGGGCAGTCTTGGTGAGAGCCTGCTGTACGAAGGCGCCCTCTGGCGCGAACTGACCACCCGCGAAGCCGACCTCCCCGCGCCTCCATGTCCGTGCCTGGCGCTGCACACGTCTGTCGACAATTTCGTCCTGCCCCACGAATCCCTGACGCGAACGCCTGCCGGCTGGGAGGACGAATCCGCCGCCCCGGTCTGCCATGTGGCCATGCTCTTCTCCAAGACGATTCCCCGCCGCGCCGCCCGTTTCTTCTTCGAATGCGCGCAATAGCTCGAAGACATGAAGAATTGGCATGCATACGGCGACCGGCCGTGCGTCGTCCGGGAGACGACGTCCCCTGCATGAGGAGACGCCGACCGGAGAATTGCTCCCCGGCTTGCGCGTCGGACTTTCCCGGGCTTTCGGGACTCCCGGCGCGAAGCCGTGGCCAGGGGGCTCTGCGAGGGGGGGGGCTCCTCGCCGGAGCGCTCGGCGGCAGCCAGCTGAACACGGAACCGGTGGACGACGGAAGAGGGTGGCTGTACGCGCACGCTGACGCGACCGCGTGACCGCGTGACCGCGCGACCGTGCGACGGGCTGACCGCGCGATGGGCTGTACGTCATGCCGCGCAAGAGCGACGCATGGGACGTGGAGGGGGAGGCCGGAGCGTCAAAAAAAAGCTCCATCCCGAAGGATGGAGCCGTCATGTGCTGGTAGCGAGGGAGGGACTTGAACCCCCGACACTGCGGATATGAGCCGCATGCTCTAACCACCTGAGCTACCTCGCCAAGGGCAGGGGGAGGGCGTGGCCGTCCCTGCGAAGCAGAGTTAATTACGCAAGAGGTGCGGCGGTGTCAAGTGGTTCATGCCGGGGCGACGCATTTTCCCGCTATTCCGGCCAGAACAGCAGCACCAGCGGGGCCATGGCCAGCCGATAGTACGCGAAGGGGCGCAGGGTGACCTTGCCCAGCAACCGGATGAACACCTTCACCGCAGCCCAGGCCGAGAGGAAGGAGACCACGAAACCCACAGCGAGGTGGATCAGGTCTTGCGGCCCGAAAAGATGCAGGTTTCCCGCCAGATCCAACGCGCTGGCCGCCACCATGATGGGCGCCGCCGCGATGAAGGAATACTCCGCAGCCACGGTGCGGTCCGCACCGCAGAGCATGGCTCCCATGATGGTCGCAGCGGAACGGGAGAACCCGGGCCACAACGCCAGACACTGGAAGAGCCCCACCCCGAGCGCGAGCCGAAACGTCATGTCGTCCAGAGTGCGCGCGTGGGGTTTCAGCCGCAGCGACTCCACCACGAGGATCATCACCGCGCCCACGCCCAGCGCCCACGCCACCGTCACCGGCCCGAAGAGTTGCGTCTTGATCGTGTCATGAAAAAGCAACCCCACCACGGAGGCCGGCAAACACGTGACGAAGAGCATCATCAGCCCCCGCATGCCGGCGAAACGACGCACGGGCTGGGGCGGTGGCGCCGCGCCCTCCTGCGATGCGTAATGGACAGGATGCTCCGGCGGCGGGACGTGGTTCGGCAAGAGCAAGCCGAGAAAACGGTCCCGGTACATCACCACCACCGCGAGGATGGCGCCCAGCTGGATGACCACCTCGAAGGTGGCGGCTTTCAACCCGGTGAAGCCTATCAGGTGGCCCACCAGGATAAGGTGCCCCGTGGAGGAGACCGGCAGAAACTCCGTCAGCCCCTCGACCACGCCGAGGATGACGGCGGAAAAAAGATAATCCATGGGAGTTCCTTGCAGAGGTGGATGGAGACGACGCGCGACACTCCCAGGAAAGTACATGAGGGCGTAGACCCTTGCAAGGCCTGCGCGCCTGCGCTACATTCCGCTATTGTCCCGGATTTCAAATCAACCGCACCACCTGGAAGGAGCACGCATGACGACCATCATGCCCGAAGGCCAGAACGTCAAGAAAGCCATCAAATACGTCGAGGATCAGCTGCAGGAACAAGGCGGCAGCCGCGACGACCGCCGCACCCTGAGCCGCCTTTGCGAAGAAGCCAGCGTGAGCCACAACCTCAGCCCACGCGAATGTGAATTCCTGGAGCGCTTCTATATGGAAGGGGAACAGGACCGCTGACCGCCGCCCGGATGACGTCCACGCCGCACGAAAGCGTTTCCCGACGACTCCGTGAACGCCGGCGGAACGTCTCCACGACGAGTGGCCCCGCACCGTCCGCAGCGCGAAGCCCCAACGCGATATCTCGCGCAGAAATGGCCCCCCGGCGCATCGAGACGAAAAAACGCCATGCAGCGCGCTTCGCACCATCCCGATTTCCCGACGGCGCTCTTTGCGCGCATCCCCCCGGGAACGTCCCATATTCTGGATTTCGGATACGGCCATGGCGAGCTGCTGCGGGCCCTGCACGAAGAGAAGGACTGCCGCGGGCTCTGTGGCGTGGAGGTGGAGGATCACTCGCAGGAGGTTGACGGCGGCGGCGCGCCTGCTGTCGTGGAGACCGTGCTGGCGGACTGGTCCCGCACCGCAGTCGAAACGCCTCGGGCGTGGCGCGGTCGGTTCACCTTCGTCACGGCGGTCTTCACGCTGGAACACGCCGCCGACCCCCTTCGGGCGCTGACGCGACTTCGCGAAGTGCTGGCGCCAAGGGGCCGGCTGCTGGCGCAGTGTCGCAACGCTGCTTACTGGGAACATGCGCACACGTTGTTGACAGGGTCCCCCGCCAACAAGGAAGCCAAGCGCTACCCGGACCGGCCCCTCTCCCTGGAGTGGCTTGTCGCTGCAGCGCAGGAAGCCGGCTTCTTCCTTGAGGATTTCGACCTGCTGCTTCATGAGGCGGCGGATCTCGCCGCGCTGGAAGCCCTGGCGCAAGGCGGCGGCCTCTCCCGTGTCCGGCTTCCCCCGCCGGAGCTGCCTGGGGTGGCGGATGTCGCGCCGCTGCTTGTCACGGCGGCCAACGGCTCTTCTCCTGTGGAGTGGAAGCGCCGCTACCCCTTGCTGCTTGCGCCGGCGTTCCTGGCGGAGTTCAGCTTGGCGGTGTAGAGGGGGCGCGTCGCCGAGACAGGCCAGCGGGGAGGGAGAGCCGAGTCGCCGCCCCTCCATCCGCATGCCCGAAAGGGAAGCCCCCGGCTGCGCCCATGAACAACCGCCGCCGCAATCACCCGAGGCGGCGTCTTCCGCATACACGACGGGGAAGCACACAGCCGCGCCGGGCTTGAGCTCGGGGGAGGCGTCACGACTCCGCGTGTCGGTTCGAGCGCCCCACGCCCCTGACGTCCCTGACGCCATGACACCCTGACACAATGTCGAGGGGCGGAATGCGGCGGCGCCGTCTCATCCTGTCAGGGCACAGTCCCGGCCGCGCCTGCGGTCACTGCAACACGGCGCCGGGCCTGAGCTCCAGGTGGAGCTCTTCGTCGTCCTCGCCGCCGTCCTCCAGCACATAGAGGCCTGCGCGTTGCAGGGCGAGCCCGCGTTTTGCGCATTCTTCGGTCAGGGCGTTTTCCACGGCGTCCGCGGCTTCGGTTTCGCAGGTCTCATTGAAGAAGAGCTGCAAAGGCGCGCCGGCATCCGGCGGGAACTGCACCAGAAAGATGTTGTGGGCGCCGAAGGCGAGGTCGTCATAGGCGTAGGTGATCTCCAGGCCCATGGCTTCCACGGCTTCAGTCAACAGGCCAAGTGGTTTCACCGGCGGGGTCGTGGGTTCGGTCATGCGTCTTGCTCCATGCATACAATCATTGTGGAATTCCAAAGCGCTACAGGGACGGCGGGCGTTTGTCTGGCGGACTTGCCCGGCGAGCCCACTCGGCGCGCCAGTCACGACAGCAGACGCCTGCGACAGCCGCGTCCTCGAGAGCGTCTCCCGTATCAAAGGTGGGGCGGGGGAGAAGGCGTCCAGACCCGTCCCGCAAATCCACGCAGCTCAGGCCGCGCAGGCCGCGCTCCTCAAGGGAGCCGATTGTCGCGTTCTTCCTTGGCCAGATCTTCGGGGGAGAGGTTCCACCAGCCCATGCCGTCGCGGGTCATGCGGACTTTCACGAGCTTGGTGTCTTCGCAGACAAGCTTGTTGAGGACGAATATCTCTTCGCCGTCGAGCTCGTTCCAGACGCCGTAGACTTTGCAGACGTCGCCGCGCTTGAGCACGCCGAGGCGGTTCTTGACGAAATCCTTGGGGCCCACGTGGACGGTGATCTCATCGCCGTAGTCCAAATCCTCCACGATGACAGCCTGTCCCTCGTCCATGCCGGGCATGGGGGTGATGTCGATGGTGCGCAAGTACACGGCCTTGAACTTCTCGCGGTCTTCGGGGATGTAGAGCTTGTCGTATTCCGTGCCGGCTTCCCAACCCTTCAGGCGCATGTCCTGAGCGTGGGCGCTGGTCACGGCGGCGAGGGCGAGGACGCAGCTCAGCAGGACGAAAAAGCCCGAGCGCGGCGTGATGGTGGCAGAGGCGGTTCGCAATGAGCGTCGCATGGGTATCCTCCACGGTGTTTGGCTTGGTCATTCGGCGTGGCCCACATGCAAGAGCAGCGCGCCACAGATGGAGCCGCGCGGGGCGCGGCTCCAACGACAGACAATACAACATCGCGCTGGATTTGCAACCTCGATGGGTGTGACGCGTCGTGCCGTCGAAGACTTTTTTCCGAGGGCCCATTGCGGCATCGTGCGCTGATGGCGAGGCGGTTTCCTGCTTGACCAGAGAGACACAGCGGTCTATTGTGAGACATTATCTAGAAAAAATGTAGATTCTCTGGACGAGAGGCGCGCCGCAGCGCACGCGCACACCTCAAACGCTTCAGGCATGGAGGACGTCATGGATCCATACGTTGCGTTACGGGAACGACACCGCGCCGACATGGCGCAACTGCGACATGAACAACGCGAGGACGCGCGACGACGGGAAGCCGCCGCCGTGGAGATGGACAAGCGGCTGGAGGAAGCCTTGGCGTTGCAGAACCAGCGCACGGCGCGGGAGCGCGGCGTCTGAACGCAGCGTGAGCAGCGGCCGTGGCGCAGGGACGGAGTCGTCCCATGGTCTGTCGGCGTCCGACGATTTTGTGCAGTTGCGACTTGCAGGGGAGTCAACTTTTTGCGTATATAGCATTCACAGGCGTGCTCGACGCGATTCTAAGCAGGCGTCCTTCAACGGAGATCGACCTCCTTGCAAACGTGCGATCGCGACGCCGGGCGGCCAGCCGGTCATGAGTCGCGCACGACGCCGAGCTGATGGCGCAGAGCCGGAACGCTGAGAGCGCTGCCGACGCCGAGGGGCTGCTTGCGCGCTCGTTTGTCCGGCTGCGGGCCTCGTTTGGTGTTTGGTGTTTCGTATTCCGTGTTACGTATTCGGTGTTTTCGTGAAATCGTCGCCTCGCCTGACGCCAAGCGCCCACCAGCGCGACTCCCGGCTCCCGACCACACCACACGTCGCAGGCCGCGCGTAGCGCATCACGCGTTCTCTTCCGAGTGTTTTCGCGGAAATCGCGCCCGAGTTCACCATGTCATTTAGCCACAGCACTGCACTGGACTCTCATGGCTGACAAGTCGTTATACTGCAAGACCACCATTCTACAGCTGCTCAAGCTCAACGAACCGCTGTTCGGCGGCTGGGGCGTCGCAGCGTTCCTCGGCGCAGGGGCGTTCGGCTGCGTCTTCAAGTTGGAGCGGGAGGATCTGGGCCAAAAGTTCACTTCTGCGCTGAAGGTCATATCGCTGACGCGTCGCCTCAGCCGGGAGGACCGAACCCTGGAGTCTCTGCAGGATTCCCTGAGTCAGGACGCGCGCGAGCTCGTCCACCTTTACAGCCTGGGCGGCCACCAGAACGTGGTGGGCTGGCACAACCACCAAGTGTTCTATCAGCAGGATGACGAGTCCGTCACGGCGCTCATCGCCGTGATGATGGACTATCTGCCCAACTCCATGGGCGAAGAGCTCAAGAAAGGGCCCATGGACTGGCGCCGCGCCGTCTCCTTGCTTTCGGACTGCTTGCGGGGCCTTGCGCACATCCACTCCAAGAACGTCATCCACCGCGACATCAAGCCGGAGAACATCTTCATCACCGAGGAGGGCCAAGCCAAGATCGGCGACTTCGGCGTGGCGCGCCGCGTCTCCGAGACGGACCACGCCGAAACCCGCGTGGGCACCCCCCTCTACATCGCCCCGGAAGTGATCAAGGACCCGTACGGCCATGGGTACGACTTCCAGGTGGACATCTACTCCATGGGACTCGTGGCGTACGAGATGATGGCCGGCGTGCTGCCATTCCACGAGGAATGCGAATCCAACCGCAACTGCATGGTGAAAAAACGACTCTCCGGCGCGCCCATCAGCTTTCCCTCGAACACGGAAGTCCCCGTGGGCGTTCAGAAAGCGGTGCTCGGCGCACTCTCTTACGGACCGTTGAAGCGCTATTCCACAGCGCTGGAATTTCTGGAGTCCCTGGAGCACGCCTCCCTCACCAACGGTCGGGAAGCCATCGATCCCCTGGAGATCGTCATTCCCTACCCGGATGACCCCGATCGCATCGACGACCCCGAGCTGGAACAGGCGCGCGCGCAGCAACAAGCCCCGAAACAACGCCAACCCGAAGCGCCGCCAGCCCCGACTCCGCCAGACGCGACCACACGGCCCGCCAGCCATGGCGCCACGGAACGGCCCGTGAGCGCCGGCGTCTCCGACCAGCCCGCAGCCACACACAAACCGAAGCCCGCAGCCACCTCACGCTTCGACGACGACGATGACGATTTTCCCTTCGACAAGCCCAAAAAACCCCAGCGACCCGAGTACGGCAGCGCAGGCAGCTACAACGCCTACGACTACTCCGGCGCCAGCATCTATGGCGCAGACCCGTACGAGACGCCATCCCGAGGCGGCGCTTCGCCTCGTTTCTGGTTGGCGGTGCTGCTCGCCGTGGGGGGGTGTCTCATCGCGCTGCGGTTCCGCGAAGGCGAGATGGAGTACGCCATCGCCTTCGTCCTTGCGTATGTCATCGCGCCCGGGGCTCTGATCCTCTGGAATACGCAGCAACGCGTGGCCACGGCGGTGGTCTTTTTTCTCTCCCTCATGGTGTTCAACTTCGTCTCGGGGGGCTATTCGTTCCATAGCCTGCTGAGCGCGGTGGATGTCATGCTGCTCTTCCTTTACGCCGGGTGCGCCTGGGGATCGCGACTCATCCAGAAGTACAGCAGCTGAAGTCCGAAAACGCCTCCCCCTCGCAACAGGGGGATGACGCGCAACCACCTGCCGCAGCAGTGGTTCGCACCGACGTGCGCGCGGCTTCAGTCCGTGGAGGACGGCGCGGCGTTGGCGCGCAAGGTCTCCAGAGGGACGAACTCCAACGTCTTGATGTGGGTGGACTCCAGCACCACCAGCGGCGCCATCCCCGCGTGGAGCGCTTCGGTCCAGCGCAGCGCGCACAGGCACCACCGGTCCCCCGGCTTCAACCCCGGGAAATGAAAATCCGGATTGGGTGTGGAAAGGTCGTTGCCCCGAGACCGGGTGAAGGAGAGGAATTCCGCAGTCATCTCCGCACAGACGACGTGCGTGCCCACGTCCGAGGCGGAGGTGTGGCAGGAGCCGTCGCGGTAGAATCCCGTCAAGGGGTCGTGGGAGCAGGGAGCCAGGGGTTCGCCAAGGACGTTCAGGGGACGTTGCATGCCGGAGCCTCGCAGATTGGTTGATCTTTGCAAGCGATACGCTTACATCAAGTGGTCACTGTAACACCCTCACCGCATCATTCGCAATCCATCAGACCATCATGATGAAACAAACATACGAGACGTTTTACGTCGCCCGACAGCCCATCCTCAAGGCGGATCAGTCCGTCTACGGCTACGAACTGCTCTTCCGGCAAGGCCTGGACGCCATCGCTGCGGATGTCATCGACCAGGAACACGCCACCGTCAGCGTGGCCTCCTGCGGCTTTCTCCGCTCCAGCGAGGACCTCCAGCAAGGCCAACGCGTGCTCATCAATTTTCCCGGGCCCCTCATCCTGGAAGGCGCGCCACGCGGGCTGCCCAAGGAGAGCGTGGTGGTGGAGATTCTGGAAGACGTGGAGGTGACCCCCGCGCTGGTGGAAAGCGTGGCGGCTCTGCGCGAGGAAGGCTACGCTTTCGCCATCGACGACTACACCGGCGACCCGGCTTTCGACGCGCTCTTCCCCTATGTCGATCTCATCAAGGTGGATCTCATGGCGCTGACTGCGGAACAGCTCCCCATGGTCACCCGCAAGGCCGCCCGCGCCAAACGTCCGCTGCTCGCGGAAAAAGTCGAGGATCTCGAGACGTTCGAACGCACCAAGGCCCTGGGCTACGAACTCTTTCAGGGATATTTCTTCGCGCGGCCGGAAAACCTGGAAGGCCGCCGCCCCCCCGCCGCCACTGCGGGGAAGTTGCGCATCATGCAGCAGCTCAACGAATCGCTTGATGTGGAGGAGCTTGCAAAACTTGTACAGTCAGAGCCCTCCCTGGCGTACAGACTGCTGCGCTTCCTCAACTCCTCGGCGTTCTCTTTCGTTCAGGAGATCAACTCCATCCAGCACGCGGTGCGACTGCTCGGCATCCAGCAAGTGAAACACTGGTTGCGACTGGTGCTGGTGGCGGAGCTGAAGTCGGAAGACTCCTCGCCGGAATTGGTGATGATGAGCATGGCTCGCGCCAAGTACCTGGAAACGCTTGCTCCTGACAACGACAAGGACACCTTCTTCCTGCTCGGGCTGCTCTCGCTGATGGACGTCATGATGCAGCTGCCCATGGATGAAATCCTCAAACGGCTGCCCCTGGAGAAACGACTTGTCGAAGCCCTCGGCGCAGACCGGGGCCCCCTCCACGACCATCTCGAAAGCGCGCGCGCCTGGGAACGCGCCGACTGGGACGCCGTGGACGACTACATCCAGCGCAACAACCTGGACGCGCAGGTCGTGCAACGTTGCATCGTGGACGCCATGAGCTGGGCCAACAAGGCCTTCTGCGGCGTCTGCTGAGGCCGCACGCCACTCCATTTCCCTTCCCATACAGGCGGGCATCGCCCCCAAACGCGCCCCGCCTGCACGCCACCCCGACATGACCCGGAAGCGGCGCCGTCCCCCCCCGGACGCCCGTCCCACCGTTCCGCCACGCCTCGGCGTACCTGATATGCACCCATGCATTCCGGCAGGTTCTGCTTGCACGGAGACAACTTTTTGCTGTAGACTGTACGCTACCAGTACATTTTTACTTCTTCATGATGGAAATATTTACGTACTGTAACTTGCGCTGACAGGCTTCGTATTGTATGCATTTACTTCCGCTGCCGGGGTCGTCCGGCGATGTCGAAACGCCGCCGTTTTGTCACGCAGTCGTCACGATAACCCGCATTATTTGAGGGCAGAATCTCGGGATTGTCCGTACACGATACCGCACCCCGCGAAGCCTCCACACCACACCCTGGCGTCAACCCCACAAATCACATCCATTCACCATGACCCGCAACGCCCACGACTGTTCGCCATACCCCGTCGAATGCGCAACCTGCGGCAGAAAACGCAGTGATTTTCTGTTGATGATGG
This sequence comes from uncultured Desulfovibrionaceae bacterium, assembly GCA_964455395.1. GTDB lineage: Bacteria > Desulfobacterota > Desulfovibrionia > Desulfovibrionales > Desulfovibrionaceae > CAYVWB01. Next base: position 31,036 of record CAYVWB010000002.1, on the reverse strand, counting down.
ACGTGGATTCCTTCGGGGAACTCAGCGCCTTCGGGGGGTACATGCCCCGCAAGCTCGCCGCCTTGCACACCAACGAGGACATCCAGCGGTTGGTGGACGAGGGTCTGCTGGAACGCGGATGCTGGGGCGCCTGCGACCGCATGAAGGGGTTGCGGCTCACGGCGCTGGGACGCCAAGAGCTTGACGCCGTGCGTCACCTCCTGCTTCCGGAAGAGTAGCGCCACCCCGACGCCGCCCCAGCGTCGAAACCGACCTCGATTGTCCCTGCCTGGTGTCAAACAATCGGACCCGACGCCGCCACGGTGGCGCCTGTCGTCCGCCGCGACACGACCGCCCGGGCTGCGCTCGGCAAAGCCGCCGGCCCTGACCCCCTGCGCGCCGAAACGGCTCCGGTCTTGGGCGGGATTCACTGCGTGGCGTGGTCTTCGTCCGCTCCCCTGAACGAGGGCGGGGCGGGAGGCGCCGGCGCGCTGTCACGCTGCTCCATTTTCACCCGCAGCGACTCCACTTCGCGCGTCATCCTCTCGGCCCACAAGGTGTAGCCCTCCAGGTTCAGATGCAACCCGTCCAGGGACAGCTCCCGACGCAGGCGGCCCGTTTCGTCCAGAAACGCCGGCGCAAGATCAAGATACGTTGCGCCCACCTCGGCGCAGAGCCGTCGGAGCCGTTCGTTCACGGCGGCGATGTCCGCGTTGTCCAGATGTTCGCTCGTCATGGGGAAATCGGTCTGGTTCACCGGCAACAGGGAATGGACGTAGAGTTCCGCGTGGGGCAGGGCCTCGCGAAGACGCCGCAGAATGAGCTCGTAGCGCTGCGTCAGACCGTGGCGCGCGTTCATGATGAGGTCGTTGACGCCGATCATGAGGAAGACCGCGTCAGGCGCTTCGGCGATGAGTCGCGGCAGTCGATTGATGAGGCCGAACGTGGTGTCGCCGCCCACGCCACGGTTCTCCAGCGACAGTTCCGTCTGCAACGGCAGCGCCTCCCACCCTTCCACGTGGCTGTCTCCCACTATATAGACCCCCCCCGGCTGGCCGACGGCGCGGCGCGCATCCAACTCGCGGACGCGTTCGCGGTAATGCGGCAGGTAGACGAAACCCTTGGCCGCCCCCGCGATGAGCGCATAGGGCGCGTTGTTGACCGAACGCTCGCCGACAGGCTGTTCCTGGCGGATCGTCTGGGCCATGCGGAGCATGCGCGTGCTGGCCAGGGGATGGTCGTCGGTCGTGGCGAATTCCGCATTGCGCGCGCGGGGATCGGCAGGCGCGTGGGGCGCGACCAGCCCCCACGGCGTGAGGAATGCGCCTGCGCAAAAGAGCGCCGCCGCTGCGACGGCCACCGCGCCGGGCGAAGCGTTGCGCACCAGCGTCTCCAGACGCACGACGAGTCCCCGACGTCTCACGAGGGGCCGTCCGTATACAGTCGATAGGGGAACCGGCTGAAGGTATCGGGATCGTCTGGATGCAGGGGCTCGCCGTGGAGTTCCTGATGGAGGAAACGGTAGTAGACGTCATCCGCCAGGGTCTGCTGGAGGGCGTCGAACTGCGCGCGGTCGTCCATGGCGGCGTAACACTGCGCGCGGTGCAGCGCCACCCTGGTCGATGGGGGCAGCGTCGCATAGAGCGCAAGCGCCTCCTTGCAGCGGCCCAACAACTGAAGGTTGCGGGCCTTGAAGAAGGTGAAGGCGTTGTCCGGAGTCTCGGCAGTATCGGCGTCCGTGGGCCACTCCCGGGCGATGCGTTCCAGAAAAACATCTTGCAGACGCGCGGCCAGCGCGTGGGGCTCGGCGGAAGCAGACAGCATGGCGTGGATGTTGTTGCATACGGCCAGACGCAACAGCAGAACGCCGAAACCGGGCTGTTCTTTCTCCGCAAGGAGAAAAACCGGGGCTTGCGCCGAAAGGTCTTCCCCGACAAACTCCCGCAAAGACGGCAATTCCAGGACGATCCGGCCACGGAAGGGGTGGCGGATCTCGGTGTAACGCTCCTCCCGATAGAGATCGAGGTATTCCAGCGTGCTGGGGGAGGGCGGCCGGGGCAACGTCAACCGCGTCGTCTCCCCGGCGAGGTAGGCCTGGGCGTCTTCGAAGTCGAAGGGACGCCCGCGGTGGTTGCGGATTCGCGCGTCGAACATGGGATCCACGATGAGCCATCGACCGGCGATACGCGCCTCGAAGAAGGTGTGGTGCGCAACGTCGCGCACGGCCAGCGCCTCCACGTGGGGCTGAAGCATGAGACCCGCGAGAGCCGCCTGTTCCGAACAGAGAAGATGGCCCGAAACGAGAGCCGCCGCCGTGTTCGAATCCCACGAAGCGTCCGTGCCCAGCGCAGCGACCCGGGGGTGACGCGCCGGCGTGGCTTGCCGGTTCACCCACTGCACGACGCGCAACAGCGCTTCCTCCGGGGTGGCCTCGCGGGGGACGACCACGGCGGCGACGAGGTGCGGCAAGGCGGCGTCGTAGAGTGCCTGCCAAGGCGCCTCCAGCGCACTTGCGACGCAGTCCGCTTCCTGCAACGTGAACCGGCCGTGCGTCAGGGCCGCCGCCTTCGCCGGCGAAGCGCACGACGCGACAAAAAACAGCACGAGGAGGAGGTGGCGGGAGAGTCGGTTCATGGGATGCAACAGAAGGACAGACGGTCTGGAGGGAACGAGACGCCATGGCCAAGGAGGTCGACGCCGAAGCGTTCGCATGGCGCCATGGAGGAGGGCTGAGAACGGACGCAGCAGCCACGCCCGAACAGCTTGTCCCGACAGCCAGCCCGGATGGAGCGAAGCAGCGCACGGCCTTTCGATCGACAGTGTGCGATGGATGCCCGGCGCGCGTCAACCCCCGGAAGCAGGGGATTCCCCGGGAGGCGCAGCGTCCTCGTTTTCATCAATATCCTCTATATTTTCAGGAAAAAACGACCCCGCAGGCGCATCCGCCTCGGCGCCTTCCAGCCGACGCAGAAAGTCTTCCAGCAAGGCGTTCACCCGACGGGGAGCCTCCAGGGTAAGGAAGTGGCCGCAGTCCTCCAGCTGCACGAGATCCACACCGGGCAGGACGCGCTGCAGGGCGTCGGGCTCGCTGCGCCACCGGGACGCGGCCACGTACCGAATGGGCAGACGCGGAGCCTGCCGGGCGAGCTGCTCCAGGGGGGCGCCGGCGTAGTCCCGCAGATCTTCCAGCAAGGCGATCATCACGTGTTGCGGCGTGGCGCGCATGCGCTCCCAGACGGAGGCCTTCAGATTTTCGTCTGCGCCGGGCTCGAAGAGCGTCTCGAAGAACCGGCGGAACGCTTCGAGGTAGTCGGGACCGCGCATTTTCGTCAGCACCCCGGGGAGGCTGCGCGTGATGGCTTCCCGGTCCGGAATGAGGGTGGCGTCCAGAATGACGAGCCCAGCCACACGCTCGGGCGCCGCCACGGCCAGTTCCACGGCCACGGCGCCGCCCATGGAGTGCCCAACCACCACCCACGGGGGCGGGGCAAGGGGCGGCCCTGTGGATTCTCGGGGGGCTGCGGAATCCGGGGAATCTGCGAGAGCTACTGAGTCTGCGTGCTCTGGAGGGACGAATTCCGCATCGAGGGTCTGCATGATGGCCAGACAATCCGCCGCGAGGGCGGCGAAGCCATAGCCGTCGCTTCTGCCGTCGGCGCGTGCTTCCTTGCCTGCTTTCCGGCTCATGGTGTTTGCGGAACTTCCCGACGACTGTGGGGCTTGCGGGGTTTGCTGCGCCGGGGGCGCGTCGCTGACGCCGTGGCCGCGCAGGTCCACGGCCGCGACGAACCGCTCCGTGGCGAAGCGCGCCACCTGGTCTGCGAAGAAGGCGTGGTCGCAGCTGTTGCCGTGGATGAAGAGCATGGGCGAAGGCGTGGCTGCGCCCGGCCGGGGGGGCGGGCCGACGCACTGGCTGGCCAACCGGACGCCGTCATGCTCGAAGCGGCGCAGGGGTTCGGCGTGGTCGACGGCAGGAACACGGGAGGAGCGGGAATCGGGAGACTTGGGCATGAGGGCGGCGAGTCGTGGGTGACCGTGCTATTTCTGCTTGACCGGAGGGGTCGTTCGGGGAATTATGCTTACAGGACTCCTTGCGCCGAGCGCCGGCGCAGGTCAAGTCTCTTGTCAGCGCTTTTGCCATGCAAGGTTGCGTCTTCACCTTGCCTGTCGCGCCGCGGAGAATTCCCCAGCCGCCGGCGACCACGTGACATCGTGACAGCGTGACCACGTGACCATGCGACAGCCGCCGGCTGGCGGCCAACCCGGGGCGCCTTACGGAGCGACGCCATGTCCATATTCCCGACCCCCAGCGGAGACCCGTACGTCGACGCGTTGATCAATTTCGACACCGTGCTTTGGGACGGCGAAATTCCCAATGGCGACAACATGGTGAGCTACGCATTCATGGATGAGCCCATTTACGACAGCCACCTCGGCACCCCCGTCACCAATTTCGAGCCGCTCTCCCCCGAACAACAGAGCGCCGTGCGGACCGCCATGGACTACACCACCTCCGTCACGGACCTGAGCTTCGTGGAGACTTCGCCGGACGCCGAGAACGTGGACGTGTACTGGGGCCAGATGGACGTGCCCTCGTATTCCGACGTCTCGGCCATCCACTATTTCAACGCAGTCTTCGCCCGGAACCAGGAGGGGCAGTTCACCTTCATGGATCGGTTCGACTTCATCTACCTGGACAACAACGAGTTCGATGCGGAGTTCGACAATCCGCAGCCCGGCACCTTCGGATACGAAATCATCCTCCACGAGATCGGCCACGTGCTCAACCTGGGGGACGTGACCGTGACCGGCGGCTTGCCTGAAGACCTGGACAACACCAATTATACGGTCATGTCCTACATTGTCGGCGAGGAGAGCCCGCAAACCGGCTTCCAGGAGCTGGACTTCGAAGCGCTGGACCATCTTTATTAGCGCCGGTTCTTCGTTTTCGCCGCGGCGAGCGTTGCGAGGGACGAACTGCCGACAAGGCTTCTCCCCGTCCGCGCGCCTCCTTCCCAGGCTTTGTATAGATGGATGGCCTGCGAAGCAACACGGCGCAATCGAGCCATGACCAATGGCCTCGAAAAGACGGTCCGGGTAAGAGGCCGTGCCGAGAAGACGCTCCCGGCGTGGAGGCGCATGCCGTTTCGCTCGCCGATCACAAGACGTCATCCGGTTCGACGCGGTTGCAACCCTGAAACCCCCGCCGCAGCCCTTGCTCGCCACAGCCAGCCGGGCGGCGCTGCATCGTAACGCGCCTGACAAGACGACCTAAGCCATGGCCACCATGATGGCGGAGCTCCACGAGGAGGTCTCGCGCCCCATGTGACGCCGGTTCGTTGCACGACGAGCCGGCGTTTCGCGTGGTCCGTCGGGGGCCAGCCGGGCGGCGAAGCGGCGTCTGGCGGGGCGTGGAGTCTTTGTGGCGGCAAGGCCCCGATGTGGCGGCGTCGTCAAATCTTCATCAAAAAGACATGTCAAAATACGGAAATAGTAACAAAGCGCGCCTAGTAGTGTGGGGCTTACGCCGTTCCACCTTCACTGCACACCATATGTCAGACACGCAAAGCCAAGCCAAGGAGCACGCGCGATGTTCAGCCAATTTTTCGGCAATTACCTTCTCAAAAACGGCCTCGTCACTGCGGAGCAGCTGCGCGAGGTGCTAGCCCTGCAGGACACCGTGCGGGTGAAGCTGGGCATTCTCGCCATCGACGCCGGTTTCATGACCGCGGAACAAGTGGAGCGCACCAACCAGCTGCAAGCGCAGGTGGACAAGCGCTTCGGCGAGATCGCCATCGAAGAGGGCTACATGACGGAGGAGCAGCTCTCCGAACTGCTCGGCAAGCAGAGCAACCGCCACTTGCTGCTGAGCCAAGCCTTCATCGACAAGGAAATCTTCTCTTTCGAGCAGATCGGCAAGATCCTGGACGACTACCGCAATGACTCCGGCATGGACGAGCGCGAGTTCGAAGCGCTGAAGAACAACGACGTGGACGTCGTCACCAAGTCCATCGTGCGCATGCCCGAGCTGGCCGAGCCCCAGGTGTACATGGACTACTTCACGCTGTTCGTGCGCAACTTGGTGCGGTTCATCGACGACAACATCTTCCTGGAGCCTGCAGAGCAGCTCAAGGAGGAACCTTTCGAAGCGCTCATCCACTCCGAGATGGAAGGCCGCTACCGCATCTTCACGGGCTTTTCCGGACCCAAGGAGGGCATGGCCGAGTTCGGTCGGCGTTTCGCCAAGATGGATGTCGACGGCTTGGATGAAGTGGCGCGCGACTCCCTGGGCGAGTTCATGAACACCCAAAACGGCCTCTTCCTCTCCAACCTCTCCAACCAGTGGGTGGAGCTGGAGCTGAACCCCAGCGAGTTTCGGGAAGACGGCGTCATCAAGTCCATCGGCGTGGTCTACAAGATCCCGTTCACCCTGCCGTTCGGCAAGTTCGTGTTCTACCTCGGCGTGGGCTCGCCGGTCTTCAAGTAGAGCCCTCGTCGTTCGCCGCTGTATTTCACTCTCAAGGACATTCCCCACGCAAGGAGCTTAGACATGGCCCGTATCCTCATCGTGGACGACTCCATCGTCGCGCGCAACAACCTCAAGAACATCCTCGTCAAAGCCGGCCACGAGATCGTCGCTGAAGGCGCCAACGGCGAAGAAGGTCTGGCGAAGTTCAAGGAAAACAAACCGGACGTGGTGACCATGGACATCACCATGCCCAAGCTCAACGGCATCGAATGTCTCAAGGAAATCATCAAGGTCGACCCCAAAGCCAAAGTGATGATGGTCAGCGCGCTGGGCCAGGGCGCCAAGATCCTCGAAGCGCTCAACGCTGGCGCCAAGCACTACATCACCAAGCCTTTCGAAGCTGACAAGGTCCTCGAAGCAGTGAAGGAAATCACTCAGAATTAGAGGCCTTCGCGCGATGCGCCGCCGCGCCGTCTCTCCAGGCGGCTGCGGCATCGCTTTTCGCCTGCAGAACCCGCCAAGTCTGGCGAACAACACGTCCCCCAGGAGGCCACACCATGGAGACGCTTCACGAAGACGCCGCCACGGATGAACACGCGGCGCCGCAGTGCGCCCCCGCACAAGACGCTCAGGACGAAGCCCGCCAGGACATCCGCGGCCTCGTCGAACACATAAAGACCTTCTCCGTCGTCGACTACGGCGGCAAGCTCCACGACTACTTCGAGGAAAACCAGTCCGCCGAGGGCATCGTCGTGCTCAACGAGAAGGACGCCCCCGTGGGCCTCATCATGCGCAACGAATTCTACCAGCAGCTCGGCAGCCTCTACGGCCGGGACCTCTTCATCAAGCGTCCCGTCAAGCTGCTCATGAACCCCCACCCCCTGATCGTGGACGCTTCCGTGGACATCGCCACCATCTCCATGATCGCCATGAACCGGCCCCAGAAAGAGCTCTACGACATGGTCATCGTCACGGATGACGACGCCTTCCTCGGCGTGGTCTCCATCAAACGCTTCATGATCGAGCTCTCCAAGGACAAGGAAAAGGAGATCGAGCTGCTGACCAAGCAGAAGACGCTCCTTGCGCAAGCCAACGAAGCCGAAGTGCGCCACCGCAAGCAGATCGAGGAGAAATCCAACGAACTGCGCGAGAAGAACGACTCCATCAAGAACTTGCTGGACAACGCCGGCCAGGGCTTCCTCTCCTTCGGACCCGACTTCGCCATCTCCAACGAATACTCCATGGAGTGCGTGCAGCTCTTCCGCGGCCCCATTGGCGGCAAGAACTTCCTGGAGCTCATCAAACGCCACACTCCCGAGGACGCCCGCGACATGATGGGCTCCGTCTTCGAGAACGTCTTCGGCGCTCCCCAGGACCTGCAGGAAAAGGTCTACATCTCCTTGCTTCCCACGGAGTTCACCATCTACGACAAGATCGTGCGCGTGGACTACAAGGTGATCAATCAGATGGATTGCAAGCGCATGATGCTGGTGCTCACCGACATCACGGAAAAGAAGGAGCTGGAGCAGAAGATGGCGCGGGAGCGCTCCAACCTGCGCATGATCGTCAAAGCGTTGGAGAAGCAGTCCGACGTGAACCTCGGCTTCGAGGAGCTCGCCAGCTTCATTCACCAGGAAGCGCCCACCCTCGTCTCCAGCGCGCCTGCCGGCGAGGAGTTCCTGCAAGCCGCTCTGGCGGAGATCTTCCGCATCATCCACACCTTCAAAGGCGACTTCGCGCAGCTCGGCCTGCACAACACCGCCAGCCAGCTCCACGAGATCGAAGACCACCTGGATGCGCTGCAGAACGCCGAAACGCCCCCCACCAAGAAAGAGCTCGCCGCCGTGGTGGCGGACTGGGACGCCAACTCCATCATCGCGGAGGACCGCCGCATCCTCATGGAAGCCCTCGGCGCTTCCTTCTTCGAGACGGACGAACGCTTCCTCATCAGCAAGGAGCAGATCCAGTCCATCGAAGAACGCGTGACCGCCAACCTCGGCGACAAGGACAAGCGCGAGCTCCTGCCCATGCTGCGCGCTCTGCGCAAGCACAACGTCAAGGACATGCTCACCGTCTATGACGACTACCTGCAGACCATCGCCATGCGCCTCGAAAAGGGCCTGGAGCCCATGCCCGTGGAAGGCGACGACGTCTACATCGAAAAGGAAGTCTACCAGAAGTTCTTCAAGTCCCTGGTGCACGTCTTCCGCAACATGATCGACCACGGCGTGGAATCCCCCGAGGACCGCGTGGAAGCCGGCAAGTCCGAGCTGGGCCGCATCGCCTGCGAAATCAAGCAGCTTGGCGACGACTCCTTCACCATCGCCATCTCCGACGACGGCGCCGGCATCGACGTCGAGCGCGTGCGCGCCAAAGCCGTGGAGAAGGGCGCCCTCGCCGCCGGTGAAGCGGAGCGCATGGACGACCAGGCTGTCTACCAGCTCCTCTTCAAGGACTCCCTCTCCACCAAGGAAGAAGTCACGGCCCTCTCCGGACGGGGCGTGGGCCTCTCCGCGGTGAAAGCCGAAGTGGAGCGCCTCGGCGGCGAGATCGCCATCGCTTCCGAGCTCGGCAAAGGCTCCACTTTCACCTTCACCTTGCCCATCCGCGACGTCTGATCGACCCAACCGGGTCCATTGCAAGCCCTGCAACGCCAAACGCCCCGTCTCCTTCATGGAGGCGGGGCGCTTTGTTTGGATTCCGGATGACAAGGGCCTGGCGCCGGCGCATGCGGAAAACGCGGGGCGCCTCGTCACCCGGCCAGGCGCATTCCGTAGGACCTCACGACCCCACGCCCCACGACGGTTCGACCAGTTGCGCGTCACTCAGAACGTGCGTTCCCCGGCGCTGAGGGACGCCTCGCCCACGCGCACCGGCTCACCCGGCCCCGGCTTGCGGTTCGAACGCACCGCCAGCAGCGAGTGCGCCAGCAACACCGCAAAGAGTCCGGCGCCGCCGAGCAGGGTGGCCTCGCTCACGGCTTCGCCCACCACCCACCACACCAGCAGGGGGCCCAACACCATCTCCAGCAGCATGATCATGTTCACTTCCGGCGCAGGGATGTAGCGCGGCGCCGTCAGCAGGCAGAAGAAGGAAAGCGGCAGCACCACGCAGAGCATGGCCATCCAGGGGACGTCCGCCGCGGCGATGGCCAGCGCGCCGCCGCCCACGGTGAAGATCGCCACGGTGGAGACCGTCACCGTGCACGTCCCGGAGATGATCATGCAAGGGACCATGTCCATGGCGCGACGGCGGCGCACCAGCACGAATCCCGCAGCCATGAATACGGCCTGCGCCAACGCGATGAGATCGCCTTCCAGATGGCTCGCCGGGCCGCCTAGGTCCCCGGCGACGATGAACAGGACGCACGCCGCCGAGAGCCCCGCAGCGACCCAGGTGCGCGCCGGCAGTCGCTCCTTCAGCAGCAACGCCGTGAGCGCCGCGCCCCAGATGGGCGCCGTGGAGATGATGGCCAGAGTGTTGGCCACGCTGGTGCGCATGAGCGCGTTCACGAAGAGAATGTTCGCCGTGGAGAAACATAGCCCCACCAGTACGCCCGCCCATCCCACGCCGCGCAACGCCGCCGATAGGGACCGCCGTCGCACCGCCATGGTGATGCACGCGGCGCCGAGAGCCATACCCGCGCCGCGATACACCAGCAGCCGCCACGCATCCACATCCATGAGACGCACGAGGAGCGTGTCCGGGGTGAGGATGAGCACGCCCGCCAAGGCGTAGACAAGACCGGTGAGTTGGGGGTTGGAAGGCATGGCGTCCTGGAGTTCGAGTTGGAGAAAGGCGACGACGAAACCGACGCCTTCGAGACGGTCGCAGCGACGATGGCGCGCAGGGGAGGAGACGCCCTACGGGGAACGAAGCCTTGCGTCAAGAGCCGGGCGAATGGTGCGGCGACGGCGAACCCCGAAGCGAGGCGGCGTCCTCCCTTGACCTTGCCGCCTGTTCCGCTCTACAGACTCTGTCTGCGGTACGCTTTTTCGAGGCGGGACGACATAGACCCCGCGACATTTCCTTCAGGAGACATCATGCACCTCCAGAAACGCATCATCGTCACCGGCGGCGCCGGTTTTCTCGGTTCGCACCTCTGCGAGTTCCTGCTGAAAGCGGGTCACGAAGTGCTCTGTGTGGACAACTTCTACACGGGCTCGAAGATGAACATCGAACACTTGCTGGACAACAAGGGCTTCGAGGTCGTCCGCCACGACATCACTTTCCCGCTCTACCTGGAAGCGGACGAGATCTACAACCTCGCCTGCCCGGCCTCGCCCATCCACTACCAGAACGACCCGGTCCAGACCACCAAGGTCTGCGTCCATGGCTCCATCAACATGCTCGGCCTCGCCAAACGCCTCCGGGCAAAGATCATGCAGGCCTCCACGTCCGAAGTCTACGGCGACCCCGCCATCCATCCGCAGACCGAGGACTACCGCGGCGACGTGAACCCCATCGGACCCCGTTCCTGCTACGACGAAGGCAAGCGCTGCGCCGAGACGCTCTTTTTCGACTACCACCGTCAACACAACCTCAAGATCAAGGTCGCGCGCATTTTCAACACCTACGGCCCCCGCATGCACCCCAACGACGGCCGCGTGGTCTCCAACTTCGTCTGCCAAGCGCTGCAAGGCAACCCCATCACCGTCTACGGCGACGGGTCACAGACCCGCTCCTTCTGCTACGTGGACGACATGATCGAGGGCTTCATCAAGCTCATGCACTCGCCGGACGACTTCACGGGGCCCGTCAACATCGGCAACCCCGGGGAATACACCATCCTGCAGATCGCCGAAGCCGTGCGCGACCACATCGGCTCCAAGGCGGAGATCGTCTTCAAGCCCCTGCCCAAGGACGATCCGCGACGCCGCCAACCGGACATCAGCCTCGCCAAGAACGCCCTCAGCTGGGAGCCCAAGGTGCAACTCGCCGAGGGGCTCGCCAAGACCATCGAGTACTTCGAAAACTTCCTGCGCTCCCTCGCCCAGGCCGACGAGAAGGAGCGCCTCGTGCTCGGCCGCGTCCTGGAGGACTAAGCCCCCGCGCCGTCCCACGCGCCACGCCGAAACGACAGCACGCGAGAAGGCGCGCCCGAGGCATGGACTGCGCCTTCTCGTTTGACCTCGCCTCACTATCCGCGCCGTCGACGCCTACCTCCTCGGGTCGGTCAGCACCGTGGGGGCGAAGGGTTTCGTCGGGACTGTGGCGCAACCGCTCCTACGGGGCATGAGCGCCGCCCCACGCGCGCAACCAGCGTCGCCGCGTGAGCGGCCGTGGCCGTTGGCGACCACCGATCCGCTAGGGGACGACCGTGGTCCCGCTGCCGGTGACGGTCCCGCCGCGGGGACCCGTGGTGGTGGACTGGCGGCTGAAGGTCTTCGTCTCGGGATCCCAGACGCCGCGGGATTGTCGCGTGGCCGTGCCGCCGCGGGGGCCCGTGGTGGTGCGCGTGGACTCGACGCCGTCTTCCGTGCGCTGCGTGGTCCCGCTGCCGGTGACGGTCCCGCCGCGGGGACCCGTGGTGGTGGACTGG
>CAYVWB010000002.1:12617-18946 GCA_964455395.1 uncultured Desulfovibrionaceae bacterium | reverse complement strand
TCGTCTCGGGATCCCAGACGCCGCGGGATTGTCGCGTGGCCGTGCCGCCGCGGGGACCCGTGGTGATGCGCGTGGACTCGACGGTCCCCTGGCCCGTTCGCTTGCGTGTGACCGTGGTTTCGCTGGACCTGCCGCCGGGGCCGGTGCGCGTGGACTGGCGTTCGAAGGCCTCCGCGGTGACGACCAGCAGGCACGTCAGGGCGAGAAGCACCCCGAAGGAACACGCCGTGGCGATTGCACGGTGAAGACGAAACGACCCGGAGATGCGTGGACGCATGATGAACCTCCCTGTGGCGTCGTGGAGCTGGAGCGCCACAGTATGCGCAAGGCGGGTGACAACGGCGTGTCGCCGTGCGCGCCTGGCGTTGTTGCTTGCCATTGTCTCAAGGAGCGGGCATTCTTTGGGAAGCTGACGTCATCTCCAATACCCTTGCGAGGATCGTGGCATGCTTTCCGACGACAACTCCGCCAAAGCCCATAGCTGCCGGACCACCGTGACCGTGCGGGATTTTCTGGAATTCCAGCAATTCATCGTCAAACGCGTCCAGAACGACGCCACCGGCTTTCTGAAGAATTGGAAGAACTTCGCGATATTCTTCCTGCTCGTCATCATCATGTTCGTGATCATCGTGTTCGGGGAGCGGTGGGGCTTGCATGTCTACTCTGTGCTGGCGGGCGGCGTCGGCTTCGCCGTCCTTGCGATAATCTTGGCGGCCTATTTCCAACGGCGCATGGCGCGCATCAGTCTGCCGCGAGAAGGTGGCGTCACCCTGGGCGAAAAGACCGTCACGGCGGACGAGGCGCATCTGCGGCAACACTCCGCGCTGGGAAGCACGGAGTTCGTCTGGGACGCCGTGTTGGACGTGCTGGAGACGAAGAATCTCTACATCATCCAGTTGGACACCTTGCTGGGCCTCATCATGCCCCGACGGGACGTGGACGCCTCCGAGGACGGCTACGCCATCGTGGAGCTGGCGCGGCGCAAGGTCGCCGAACGCCGGCGACAAGCGCAGCCCTGAAGGCGGGGCTCGGCCTGCAGCCATCAGGGTTCACTGTACGGGGGCTTCGTCCGGGGGGGGCCGGGATCGCCTGCGGCGGCGTCGGCCAGGGCCTGCGCGGCGCGGTCCTGTTTGTCCTGAAGCAGAAGGCGGTTGTAGCGCGCCATGATGAGCGCCACGTACCGTCGCGTCTCGGCGTAGGGCGGCACGCCGCCGTACTTGGCCACGGCGCCGGGGCCGGCGTTGTAGGCGGCGAGCGCCAGGGGGACGCTTTGAAACCGCGTCATCATCCAGCGCAGGTAGCGCGCGCCGGCCTGAGCGTTGGCGGCAGGGTCGAAGGCGTCGGCCAAGCCCAGGTCGCGTTGCGTGGCGGGCATTATCTGCATGAGCCCTTGCGCTCCTTTGGGCGAAACGGCGCGCGCTCTGAAGCCGCTCTCCAGCTCCATCACGCTGTAGACGAGCAGGGGGTCCAGCGTGTACCGACTCGCCGCGCGCTCGATGAGCGGCAGATAGCGTTTCGCGCTGGGGTGCGGGTAGGGCCGGGCGGCCCATTTCCCGGGGGTGAGAGAGGAGGGCAGCCCCGTGGCCACGGAGGGCAGGTTGGTGAAGCCGTCCAGGGGGCCTTCCGGCGCGATGACGGCCTCCCGCTCGCGCAGCAGCCGCACCAGGGCGGCGTGGTCCGGCTTGGTTTCACCCTCCCACAGCAGCTTGTACTTGTCGTTCACCTTGCGGGGGCTCAGGTGCAGCATGCCCAGAGGATCTTCGTATCCGTAGACGCGATCGGCCAAGGCGCTGGGGACCCACACCGCGCCGAAGAGACTCACGACCAGCCAGAACAAGCCCGCAGCGCAACACACGCGAGAAGAGAGGCGCGCGGCCTGTGGGCAGACGGCGCGTCTGAAACGGTGGGGCGTCATTCGCATCATACAGGAGTATAGGGCATCGGAGGAAGCGGTCAAGGGAAAACGTTTGCGCCGCGACGTGTGGCGATGGTAGAGTATTGGCGGTCCACGGCGTCGCTGGATGACGCCATCCCCCCCACCGAGAATCTTCGGCAGACGCGCCCTCCCCGAACGGGACGCGGAAACCGCAGCAGGCACGGCAAAGCGAGGCGCTGCATGAGCGAGCACAACGACACTTCCTCCCGGCAATCCCGCACGACGAAACAAGCCGGCAAGGCAGGCGAAACGGGCAAGAACGTGCTTATCGGCGCCCTTGTCATCGTGGCGCTGGTGCAGGCGTGGATGCTCTTCAGCGAGTCCACTTCCGAATTCATGGAGCGCGGCCCGGACGCCTTCAAGGAGACCACCCAGCCGGAACAACCGGTACAACCGGTACAACCGGCGCAGCCGGCGCAGCCCGAAGCCACCTCTGTTCTTCCCCTCGACGAAGAACGCGCCGCCGACCCCACCGCCAGAGACGACACGGACCCCGACGCTCGAACCGAGGCGGCGGCCTCCGAAGAGGAACCCGCATTGGAGCCGGTCATGGCCCCCGATCCGGACGTCTATCCCCCGAACCCCGACGCGGACCCCGACGCAACGCAGCTCGCCGCCGCCATCATCGACCGCAGCGGCGGCCGCTTCATCCTGCTCGCGTTCGACAAACCCCTCGTGGACTCGGACCAGGTGGGCCAGCAGCCGGCCGCCACGCCCGCCCTCGTGCACGGCGCGCCCCAGGGCGCATGGCGCTGGGTCAGCCCCTTCATGTTGCGCTTCCAACCCGAGAAACCTTTCAAGCAAGCCGCCGCCTATGGCGTCACCCTCAAGCCCGAAACGTTTCTGCCGGAAGGCCAGCGCTTCCTGGGACCCGCCACCTTTCAGCTGCGCATGGCGGATTTCGTTCTGCAGGAGCAACGCATCTGGGAGGAATTCGTCCAGGACGAACCGGATAAGGCGCGGCTGCGCGTCCGGCTGAAGTTCAACAGGCCCGTCAAAGGCGAGGAATTTCTTCAACACGTCACCCTGAAGGACCCTGCGGCGGATAACGGGACCGTCCCCTTCACCCTGCACGGATCCTATTATTCCTCGACGATGGAGTTTTTCTCCGAACCGGTCCCCAAGACGCGGGAAGGCCGCGTGCTGACCGTGGCGGTGGACGAAAGCCTCACCCCGGCCAATTCCAACATCCCCCTGAAGTCGCCCCTCGCGTTGACGCACCGCCTGGCGCTGGACCCCGTCCTCCATGTGGGTGAAACCGAAACGCGCCAGATGAACGCCGCCTCGGGCACGCTCTCCGTGACGCTCTCCGCGCCGGTGGACCCGGACAAGGCCAAACCCGCCGTGCGCGTGGAGCCGGGCGTGGAGTTCCGGCTGGGCTACGACGCCGAAGGCCTCACCCTCGCCGGCCCCTTCGAACCCGGCGCCGAGTACACGCTCGTGCTGGAAAAAGGCCTCACTGCAGCGGACGGCGCAATCCTCCCCGAGACCTTCCGCACGAAGGTTCGCTTCCCGGATCTCGCTCCGGACGTGCGCTTCACCGGCGGGGCGGGGATCTTCCTTGCAGAACGCGGCGCGCAGAACCTCGCCTTCGAAGCAGTGAACGTGGAGGCTGTGGACCTCACCGTGGATCGCGTCTACCGCAACAATATTTTCATGCTGTTGACGGACTATCACACCGGCGTGCTTTTCGAAGACGACTACTACGCCATGGAGCTCTCGCAGTTTCTGGGAGACCGCCTCACCGACACGCGGCTTTCTGTCCCGTACGAGAAGAACGAGCCGCAGCCCATGGCGCTGCCGCTTCGGGACTACCTGCCGGAGGCCCCGGGCTTCTACCGCATCTTTCTGAAGAAACCCAACGAGTGGCGAGCCTCCCAACGGTGGGTGCTGCGCACGGACCTGGGTGTGGTGGCCAAGCAGGGTGTGGATGACCTCTTCGTCTGGGTGGCCTCCTTCGCGGACCTGGCGGCCAGGCAGGGCGCCACGGTCACCGTGCTCTCCGAGCAGAACCAGCCCATGGTCACCGGCGTGACGGACGCGCAAGGCATGGTCCATTTCAAGAATCTGGAAGACGTCTACGAACGCCACTCCCCCTTCATGATCACGGTGGAGCTTGACGACGACATGAGCTTCCTGCTCTTCGACGAAATGGGCGTGGACACCACCGGCCAACCCGTGAGCGGCCGCGCCCTGCCGCCTTCCGGCTACATGGCCTACTGCTACGGCGAACGCGACATCTACCGCCCCGGCGAGACCGTGGAGGGCGTGGTGGTGGTGCGACAGGCGGACCTCGCTGCGCCGCCCTCTCTGCCGCTGACCCTGCGTCGGCTGGACCCCCGCGGACGGATGCTGGGCGAAACCCTGCTGACCATGGACGACCAGGGGCTCGCGTCCTTCACCGTGGATGTGCCGGACTACGCGCTCACAGGGAAACACGTCTTCGAGGTCCGCGTCGCCGAGGAGACCATCGGCGAATACCGCTTCCAGGTGGAGGAGTTCCTCCCGGATCGCATCAAAGTGGATATCGAGACGCCGCAAGGCCTGCCCACCCCCGGCGACGCGTACGCCTACACCGTGGCTTCCTCGTTCTTCTTCGGACCGCCAGCTGCGGGCCTCCCCGTGGAGACCCAGGTGCGACTCCTGCCCCAGCCCTTCGCGCCGCACGGGTACGAAGCCTTCGTCTTCGGGGATCCGGAACGCGCCTTCGAACCACGCGAACTGGAACGCCAGGAAGACGCCCTCAACGACGCCGGCGCAGCCGAGTTCGCCTTCACCGTGCCGGAGAACCTGACCCCGCCGGCGGCCCTCGCCGCAGAGATCACCGCCCGCGTGCGAGAACGCGGCGGTCGCGGCGTGGCGGCGTTGCAACGCATCACCGCGCATGCCTACACGCGCTACCCCGGCTTGAAAACACTGGAACGCCAAGGCTACGACCCGGGCGCCACCATCTCCGTGGAGTACGTGGTGGCGGCGCCGGACGGCGCCCTCGCCAAGGATGTGAAACGCCTCACCGCCAAGCTGTGGCGCGACCGCTGGCAGACCGTGCTGCGACGCACACCCGCCGGCGGCTACGCCTATGAATCCGTGCGCGACAGCGAGCTCGTCTCCACCCAGACCGTGCGCGGCGCTGAGGGTTCGTTCACCGTCACGCCGCCCCAAGCCGGCAGCTACCGCGTGTCGCTCACCGACATGACAGGCGAGACCGAGGGCGCCGCGGCGCAATTGGAATTCTACGCCGGCGGATGGGGTTATTCGCCATGGGCCGTGGCCAACCCCGCCACGCTGGAGCTCGTTCCGGACAAGGAGGAATACGCCCCCGGCGAAACCGCCTCCATCCAGGTGCGCGCGCCCTTCTCCGGCACGCTGCTCGTCACCGTGGAAGGCCGCCGCGTGTACGACGCCGCCGCCTACGTCATGGACGGCAACACCGCTCAGATCGAATTCCCCATGCAAGCGGCGTACGGCCCCAACGCCTATGTGACGGCGGTGCTCGTGCGACCCGCCGCGCAGAACACGCCCGGCGCCGCCAGCCGTGCTTTCGGGGCGGCTCCCTTGAACGTGAACCGTCTCGTCAACGACGCGCCCCTCGCCATCGCCGCGCCGGATCTCGTCCGGCCGCAGACCACCCTGGACGTCACCGTCACGGCGGAGCCGGGAGCCATGGTCACCCTCGCTGCAGTGGATGAAGGCATCCTGCAGCTCATCAGTCAGGAAACGCCGGATCCCTTCCCTTACTTCTACGCCAAGCGCGCTCTGGAGGTGGTCGCCTTCGACACCTTCGCCATGCTCCTGCCGGAAGTGGAAGGCCTTGCGCCTGCCGGCGGCGGCGAGGGCTCCAAGCTCTCCAAATACGTCCGCACGGAGTCCTTGCGCCGGGTGAAACCTGTGGCGTACTGGTTCGAACCCACCCAAGCCGACGACGTCGGAGAGGCGGCCTTCAGCATCGAACTGCCCCTGTTCCAGGGAGCGTTGCGGCTCATGGCCGTCTCCGTGAATGGACCGCGCTTCGGCTCCACCCACACCGTGACGCGGGTGCGCAGTCCCTTGGCGCTCACGCCGACGCTGCCGCGGTTTCTCGCGCCGGGGGACAGGACCCTCGTCCCTGTGGGCGTGCGCAACGACGTGGGTGAAGACGCCGCCTTCGGGCTCACCATGCGTGCGGAAGGCCCCGCGAGCGTCACTCCCGAGTCGCTGACGCTGAACGTCCCGCACGGCGAAGAACGCATGGGCCTCTTCACCTTGACGGCCGCTGATGCTTCGAGGGGGTGGATCACCACGCGCTTCCAGGCCGACGGCGCCAACGAAACCGCCACAGACTTGGTGGAGCTGGAGTCCCGCCATCCATTGCCGCCTAAGACGCTGACCCAAGCGGGGGCGCTGGATTCCGCGG
>CAYVWB010000002.1:0-12607 GCA_964455395.1 uncultured Desulfovibrionaceae bacterium | reverse complement strand
TCTCCGCCGAGTGTCTGCCCATGCCCGACGCCGAGACCTTTTTGGACGAAGACCTGCGCCGCACCGTCCATCTGGGCGCCACGCCGGCCATACGCTTTGCGGGAACACTCGAACATCTGCTGGGCTATCCCTACGGATGCATGGAGCAGACCGTCTCCCAAGCGTTCCCGCTGCTCTACATGGGCGACCTCGCCGAGACCATGCAGCCGGAACTGGACGTCCGCGGCTACGCGTCCATGGTGCAAGCCGGCGTCCAACGCGTGCTCGCCATGCAGACGAGCGACGGTGGGTTCGCCATGTGGCCCGGCGGTCGGGAGGCGTGGCCCTTCGGCTCCGCCTACGCGACGCACTTCCTGCTGGAAGCCCGCACGGCCGGGTTCACGGTGGACGAAAACGCGCTCGTCGACGCGCTGGCGTACGTCTCCGCTCAAGCGCGAGGGATGGTGGATGAGTCGCTGGGCGCCCCCGAGGCCGGCGACGCTTCAGGCCGCGAGGACGTCACCCTCCTGGCGTACATGCTCTACACGCTGACCGTGGCCGGCGGCGACCACCCCGACCGCGGCGCCATGGACTTCATGAACGCCCACGCCGCCCGCCACCCCGAGCGCTACCACGACGCCGCCATGACGCTACTCGCTGGCGCGTACGCCAGAACCGGCGACACCAACGCCATGGAGCGGCTCATGGAGAACCGTTGGCGCATGCGCGATACGGATGAAGACGCCCCACGCACCGGCGGGGCCCTCGGCTCCGTCGTGCGGGACGAGGCCTTGCGTCTTGCCATGCTGCTGCAAGTCCTCCCCAACGATTCGCGGGTGGCGCGTCTCGTGCCGGAGTTGCTCCGTCTGCTGAATCACAGCCTCTCGCAACGCGCCGTGCTCAACACACAGGAAGGCGCGTGGGCGCTGGTCGCCTTGGGTCGCTTCCTGCGGCTGCAGGCCGAGGCGCCGCCCTTCAGCGGAACCCTCTACATGGGCGAGCGCGAGGTCATCCGCTTCTCCAGCGACGCGCCCCTCTCCCTCGCCGGCGAAGAGGCCCTGCGCGGCCGCGAACCCCTGCGCATCGTCATGGACCCCGGCTACGCCCCGGGCTCCTGCTTCTACACGATTTCCACCATGGGGCTGCCCACGCTGGATTCCCACCAGCCTGTCTCCGCCGGCATGACCTTGACCCGTCAGCTGCTGGACCGCCAGGGCGACCCCGTGGATCCGGCGAATCCTCGAGACGCCATCCGTCAAGGCGACCTGCTGGTCATGGAGCTGACCCTGGAAAGCACGGCCGGCCCCATCGACAACGTAGCGCTGGTGAACATGCTCCCCGCCGGCTTGGAGGTGGAAAATCCCCGGCTGGAGACGAGCGAACGGCTCCCCTGGATCGAGAAAACCGCTGACGCCGCCTATCAGGATGTCCGCGACGACCGCGTGCTCTACTTCCTCGACCTGGACGGCGAAGAGCCCGCGCGGCTTTACGCCATGCTGCGCGCCGTGAGCGCCGGCGATTTCGCCGCGCCGCCGGCGTTGGCCGAAGCCATGTACGACCCCACGCTCATGGCCACGGACGCGCTCGGGGTCCTCACGGTGGAAAGCGACCTGGGCGCGCCTGTCCCGGCGCCGGAGGCATCGGAAACCCCTGTCGCGGAATCATCTCCACAGGATACGCAGCCTTCCCGGAACGCCGATGACGCTGGACCGAAATCCCGACCCGCGACGACGCCTTCCGCCGTCGTTCCCCTCGTGAGCGAAACCGCGCCAGCGGAGCAGGGGGGCGCGCAGTAGCCATGCGCCTTGGCGCGAGACACACGACGCAGTGGCTGCGTCGCAATGGGACGATCTACGGCGCATGGGCCGCGCTTGTCTGCGTGGCGCTGATCACGGCGTTTTTCATGCTGGACAGACGCTTCCCGCTGCGGACCTCCTCGCTCACGCCGCCGCCGGCAGTCATGGTCACGGCAGCCGGCGGCGAGCCCCTGCGCGTCTTCCTGCCGAAGGATGGACGACGGCGGCACCCCGTCGCTCTGAAGGATGTCTCACCCACGCTGCAACGCGTCTTGCGCTTCTCCGAGGACCGCTACTTCGCCTGGCACCCCGGGGTGAACCCCCTGGCCATCCTCCGTGCGGGGTGGAGCAACCTGCGCGCTTGGCGGGTCGTCTCCGGCGGGTCCACCATCACCATGCAGCT
Source organism: uncultured Desulfovibrionaceae bacterium (assembly GCA_964455395.1). Lineage (GTDB taxonomy): Bacteria > Desulfobacterota > Desulfovibrionia > Desulfovibrionales > Desulfovibrionaceae > CAYVWB01. The sequence continues at coordinate 10,429 of CAYVWB010000002.1, read as the reverse complement.
GGCGCGCCTCGCTGCGCCGCAAGCCCGCACCCTGGCCGCCAAAGCCGAGGAATGCTTCCGCGCCGTACAGCTGGAGCGGCGCTTCACCAAGGACGAAATCTTCGAGCTCTACTTGAACAACACCCCCTATGGCGGCAACGTGGTGGGCGTGGAAGCTGCGTGCCGCGTCTATTTCGGCAAAGCCGCCCGAGCGCTCTCCCTGGGCGAGGCCGCTTTGCTCGCGGTCTTGCCGCGAGCGCCGCAGGGGTATGATCCCGTCCGCCATCCGGAACGTGCGCGCCAGGCCCGCAACCGTCTGCTGGACGCGCTGGGGGAAGCCGGCGTGTTCCCCTCGGACGAAGTGGCCATGGCCAAGACGCAAGCGCTGCCCACGCGGCTCTTCCCAACGCCCATGGAAGCGCCACACGCCAGCCGCATGGCGCACCGCGCCAGCCAAGGCAGTGGAGCGGGATGGCGGGTGGAGACCACGCTGGATCTCGCCATGCAGCGGCAGGCGCTGCGCGTGATGCAACGTCGGCTGCCGGCGCTGCGGCGGGAGGGGCTGGAGAACGCCGCCGTGGTGGTGATGGACGTGGAAAGCCGCGCCGTGCAAGCTTTGGTGGGGACGGATGATTTCTTTGATGCGCACCACCACGGCCCCATCAACGCCGCGTTGGCAAAGCGCTCCCCCGGCTCCACGCTCAAGCCTTTCCTTTACGGCCTCGCGTTCGACCAAGGGTGGCTCGTCCCGGAGTCCATGGTTCTGGACATTCCCACGGATTACGCTGGCTATCTTGCCAGAAACTATGACGAAACATACCGCGGTCGCGTCACCGTGCGGGAGGCTTTGGCGCAGTCGCTGAACGCGCCGGCCGTGCGCGTCTTGGCGCGCGCCAAGGTGGGCCACTTCTACGATCTGCTGCAACGCGGCGGGCTGCGCTTGCGGCACGGGCCCGACCACTACGGTCTGCCCCTGGCCTTGGGCGCCTGCGACGCTTCCCTGGTGGAGCTCACAGCGCTCTACGCAGCGCTGGCCGGCGAAGGTCTCTACCGCCGCCCCCGGCTGCTGGCGAACCAGCCGGCCGGGCCGCCTCAACGCATCCTTTCTCGTGAAGCGGCGCACCTCGTGCGCACCATTCTGGAAGAGGTGCCCCGACGCGACCTCCCCGACGCTTGGAGCCTGACCCGCGACGCTCCGGCGACAGCATGGAAGACCGGCACCTCCTTCGGGCATCGGGACGCCTGGGCCATCGGCGTGACGCGACAGTTCGCCATCGGGGTGTGGGTGGGAAACCTGGACGGTCGCGCCGTGCGAGGCGTCTCCGGCGCACGGGTTGCGGGGCCGCTGCTGTTCGACGTCATCCGCGCCGTGGAGACTCCCGGCGCGCGCCTGCCCACGCCGGACAACCTGGCGTTGGAGGACGTGCGGGTCTGTTCGGAAAGTCGGTTGCGGCCCAGCCCGTGGACGCCGGAGACCATGGTCGTCACCGGCATCCACGGCCGCACGCGGCTGCCAGTAAGCGACTTGCACCGCCGCATCTTCGTGGACGACGCAACAGGTCTGCGACTGGAAGGAGAGTGCCTCGCCCGCATCCGTCGTCCGGCGCGGCCCATGCTGGTGACCACGCCGCCCGCCCCCCTGGCGGCGTGGATGCGCCGTGAGGGTTTGGCGCCGCCGGCCACGCTGCCGCCGCTTTCGCCGGAGTGTCCGCAGAAACCGGCGCAAGGGGGGCCGGCCATCATCTCGCCTTCCGCGCGAACCCCCTACGCACTGCGACCGGGCGCACCCCTTGCCTTCCAGAAGATTCCCCTGACAGCGCGCGCCGGACCGGACGTGACCACGCTCTACTGGTTCGTGGACGGCCGCCTCGTCGCCACGGGGCCGCCGACGGTCACACAGTTTCTGGAAGCAGACTCCGGCGCGTATCGGGTGGTGGCGCAAGACGACCTGGGACGTCGCGACGCCGTGACGTTGACCGTGGAATAGACGCATCGCCACAGTCGTTCGTTAAAATGTGACATGAACGTCACGCGTCACGAGGCGGCGTCACGTAATGTGACATTTTCACCATCCCCAGGAGCTTCCATGCACTTCCGCTTCCTTCCCGCGCTCATCGCCTTCCTCGCGCTCTTGACGGTCTCCATCGGCCCGCAGGCGCGCGCTGATGACAACGCCCCTCAGACCGGGCATTCGGTGGACGCAGAACGCGTCGTCACCGTCCGCGCCGATCCCTGGATGCCATACAACGGCGACCCCAACGCAGAGCTTCCGGGCTACATGGTGGAAATCATGCGCGCCATCTACGAACCCCGCGGATATGTAGTGGATTACCGACTCATGCCGTGGAAACGCGCGCTGGAAACAGTGAAGGCCGGGGAGTTCAACGCCGTCATCGGCGCAGGCGAGGACCGCCGCCCCAACTTCGTTTTCCCTGAAGAAGAGATCGGCGTCTCCGGCAGCGCGTGGTTTGTCCGCAAGGATTTCGAGTGGACGTATGACGGCTTGGACTCCCTCCGCGACGTCCGGCTCGCCACCATCGCGGACTACACCTACACGCCGGAGCTGGACGCCTACGTCCGGGACAACCAGGGCACGGAGCTCGTGCAACCCATGAAAGGAGAGAACGCCTTCACCCGGAACGTCCAGAAGCTGCTCGGAGGCCGGGTGGATGTCATTTACGCGGACCCCTACGTCATGGACTGGGAGCTGCGCCAGCTGGGCAACGAAGGCGCGTTGAAAATCGCCTCCATTGACAAGCCGGAGGAATTCGAACGCATCTTCGCGGGGTTCTCCAAAGTGCGGGAGGATTCTGCCGAACTCGCCGCCATCTTCGATGAAGGCGTCCGCGAGCTGCGCGCTTCGGGAAAGCTCCGGGACATCATGTCCCGCTACGGCCTCGCCGATTGGAAGGGCATGCTTCACCAGCTGAATCCGGAAGCGATGACGCAATAAACAGGCTCCCCTGAACGGCGGGGCGGGTGTTCAGTCCTCGCGGCCCGTGCGTTCGCGCCACCACGCAAGCAGACGCGGCTCCGCGCCGTGGGGGGAAGGCTTGTAGAAGCGGCGGTGGGCGATGGGGTCCGGCAGGTACTGTTGAGACGCATAGCCTTCCGGGAAGTCGTGCGGGTACTTGTAGCCCTTGCCGTATCCCCACTGCTTCATGAGCTTCGTCGCCGGGTTGCGGATATGCAAGGGGGGCGGAAGCACGCCCTCTTTCTTGATCAGCTGCCGCGCGCGGCCGTACGCCGCATAGCTGGTGTTGGATTTGGGGGAGACCGCCAAGTAGACTGCGAGCTCCGCCATGGGGATGAAGCCTTCCGGCATGCCCACGAACTCCACCGCTTGTTGACACGCCACAGCCATGGGCAAGGCGTTCGGGTTGGCCAGCCCCACGTCCTCCGAGGCAGAAAGAATGAGCCGCCGCGTCACGAAGCGCGGATCTTCTCCCCCCTCCAGCAGACACGCCAGGTAGTAGAGCGCGGCGTCCGGATCCGAACCGCGGATGGACTTGATGAGCGCCGAAGCGAGGTCGTAGTGGCTGTCCCCGGCCTTGTCGTGGCGGAGCGTCAGGTCGGGCAGGGCGCTGGCCACGCCGTCGCGGGTGCGCGCATGCTCCGGCAGGGCGGCGGCGTGCTCCACCAGGTTCAGCAGCGTGCGGGCGTCGCCATAGGCGGCGGTCACCAGCATGGCCAGCGCGTCCTCCTCGAACTGGACGCCCATGCGCTCGGCCCCACGACGCGCCACGTCCAGCAATTCCTCATCGGCGAGGGGGTTCAACCGCAACACGTGCAGCCGGGAGAGCAACTGCCGGGTGACGCTGAATGACGGATTCTCCGTGGTGGAGGCAAGCAGCGTCACTTCTCCGCTTTCGAGCAAGGGGAGAAAGAAATCCTGCTGCGCCTTGGAAAAACGATGCAACTCGTCCAGCACCAGCACGGAAGCGCCGGCGAGCTGTTTGCGCAACAGCGCCAAACCCGCTTCCGGCGCGCTGACGCGGATATACGGCTCCCCCGTGTGTTCCGCCAACACCAGCGCCAGGGTGGACTTTCCGCACCCCGGCGGGCCATGCAAAAGCAGGCTGGGCAGCCGCGCCGCCGCCATGTACCCCTTCAGGCGTTGACGCACATGCGGCTGTCCGACGAATTCCTCCAGGGAGCGCGGTCGAATGCGGTCCGCCAACGGCCGGCGGGGCGCACTTCGGGATTCTTCATGCACTGGATGAAGAACGGAGGTCGACTCGGCTCGGGACGCTTCGTCTGCGCCGGTGGCGCTGGTCTCGTGGGTGGAAGTCGCAGCACCATCGGCGTCGGGCTCGTGCGGCTCCAGAGGAGGGGCATCGCCCTGTGGGTCGCCCCGGTGTTCGCCCCGGTGTTCGCCCCGGTGTTCGGGCTCGTGGCGCTCCGCCGACAGCGCCTCGTCCGGAGGAGACGCAGGGCCATCGGCATGATCCGCACCACCAGCGTCCGGTGTGGCGTCCGGCCTGAGGGCTTGCTGACGACGTGGCGAGGTCATGGCGAAGCATCCTCCCCCTGACCCGCCCAGAACGCGAGGCCCAGGCCGAGGAGCGCGGCCGTCTCCCAGCGCAGCACACGACGCCCCAGGCTCACGCAGCGGCAGGACCGCGCGTCATCCATATCGTTCCCAACATTCCAGTCATCCTGGTGAGTTCCGAGAAAACGCGCCTGCTCGGCGGAGTTGAAACCGCCCTCCGGCCCCACCACCAGCAGCACGCCACCCGGCGCAGCGAGCATGCCGGCCGAGAGCAACGGCGCGCCCTCGCGTTCCCATAAGACATAGCGGTTGGGGATGGCCTCGGCGCGGGCCGCATCCAGCACTTCGGCGAGCCCCCCGGGAAAGGTCCGGATGACAGGGAGCCAAGCCGCTTCGCACTGCTTGGCCCCGGCCACGGCCTGGGCCGTCCAGCTCGCTTTGGGCGTAACGGGGACATCCCCCTGGCTGCGGCCTGCCTGCCAGAACCACAGCGCGGCGGCTTGCAGCTCCACGGCCTTTTCCACCAGCCAGCTGCGGCGCGCGGCCTTGGTCCACGCCACGGCCAAGGTGACGGGCCGCGCAGGCGGCGGGACCACGCGCACCTCTTGGGGCGTCAGGGTGACGGCGTTCTTCGCCGTGGCCGAGACTTCGCAGCGAGCCTCGCGGCCACGGCCATCGAAGCATCGCACGACTTCGCCGCGGCGCACCCGCACCACTTTCACGGCGTGGCGCGCTTCCTCCTCGTCAAGCACGAGGGACGCCGCGGGGTCCTCGGGCCAGGCGGCGGATTCCAGGTAGAACGAGCGCATGGGGCGGCGGCTCCGATGGATGCGGGCGAACTTCGCGGTGCTGGCGGAGGGTCAGGCCAGCTTGGCGCGCGCCGTGCCTTGGGTGTAGAAGGGCGGCTCCACGCGGGTGGCCGGGAGCTCTGCCCGGGCGCCCCGGACGGTGAAGGTCTCGGCTTCCGCGTTGTCCTTGCGGACATAAGCCAGGGCGATGGCGTGGCCCACGCTGGGGCAGTAGGAACCGCTGGCGACTTCGCCAACAGGTTCGCCGGCGGCGTCCAGGACGGCGTCGTGAGGCCGCGGCGAACGGCGGCCTTCCACGGCCAGGCCGATGAGCTTTTCACGTACGTCCCAGGCATGTTCCTTGCCCACGTATGCAGCCGGGGATGTGAGCATGGCTGCATAGCCGGCTTCAGCCGGGGTGTGGTCCTCGTCCAGGTCTTGTCCATAGAGCGGCAGACCGGCTTCCAGGCGCAAGGTGTCCCGCGCGCCGAGGCCGATGGGCAGCACGCGTTCGTCCGCCACCAGGGCTTCCCAGAGGGGAAGCGCCTTTTCCGGCGTGGTGTAGAGCTCCACGCCAAGCTCGCCGGTGTAGCCGGTGCGGCTCACCAGCAAGGGTTCGCCCTGGAAGTCCGTCAGCTTGAAGGCGAAATATTTCAGATCATTGAAATCTTTCTGCAAGACCGCAGCAAGCGCTTCGAAGGCCTGGGGCCCTTGCAGATCCAGCTTGGCCGCGCTTTCGCTGATGTCTTCCAGGTCGGCTTGCTCGCCCAGGCGCTGCTCGAGTGTCGCGTAGTCGATATCCACGCGCGAGCCGTTCACCACCGCCATGTACCGGGTCTCATCCATGCAGTAGATGATGCAGTCGTCGATGACGCCGCCGCGGTCGTTGAGGATGAAACCGTAGCGGCAGCGGCCCGGCGCGAGGGTCTCCAGATTGTGGGAGACGGCGGCGGCCAACGCGTCCTTGGCGGCCTGACCGGAGATGAGGAATTCCCCCATATGGCAGATATCGAAGAGGCCGGCGTGCTGGCGGACGTGTTCGTGTTCCTTGATGATGGAGGTGTACTGGATGGGCATCTCGTAGCCGGCGAAGGGCGCGAGTTTGGCTTTGGCTTGCATGTGCCAGGGGTGCAGTGGAGTTCGCTTGAGATCGCTCATGCGGGGGTCGTCTCCTTGTGGGCGTTTCGTGGAGGCGGCGGGGCTTGGGCTAACGGGCCTCGAGCAGGGCGGGGGCAAGCTCGCGGCGGGTGCGGCTGATGGCCTTGAACTCGTCGATGAGCCCGGCCAGCACGGCGTAGTAGCGTCGCACGGCGCGGCCGTAGTCCGTCAGCTCTGCGTCGTCCTTGTTGAGGTAGGTGTTCACCAGATAGCGGTCGTGGATCATGGTCTCGCTGATGGCGATGACGCTGTGGACGAGGTCGTCGAAGTAGTTGACGATTTCGAACTTGAGCTCTTGCATCAGCTCGGCGGCTTCCTTGAGGCGGTCCAGGTGGGAGATGCGTTTTCCTTTGCGATCCATGCCGTCATGGATTTCCTCCAGATGCCGGACGCGACGGGCTTGCTGGATGTAGCTGTATTTGGACCAGACCTCGTGGTAGAGTTCGTGGACGCTCTGGAACGCGTCGTAGTTTTCCGGATTGAGCAGGTAGTTGTCCAGCACTTGGGCGATTTTGGCGTAGAATTCGTCGGAATAGCTGATGATGCGCCGTTGGTGCTTGCTGAGCCAGGCGTAGAGGAATTTGAGGCGCTTTTCGTCCGTGTCCGTGTTCTCCACCACTTCGCGACGCTTGTAGATGATGGCGCCGTTGTATTCGCCGCGCACGATGTCGTTGAGGCGCAGGAACATGTTGGTGGTGTCCTTGATGATGTTGAGCCCGGCGAGGGGCTCCCCGGTGACGGGGTGGAGGATCTCCTGGCTCTCCACGGATAGCGCGCGTTCCTGGCGGACGTTGTTCGGGTTGAACTTGTGCTGTTTGTAGCGCACGCGTAGGATGACGACCCGACGCTTGTTGCTGACGAAGTAGCCGCCTTCCTTCAGTGTCTTGATGACGTCCTTCTGTTCCTTCTCCACACGCACCAAGGCGAGTTTCTCCACCCGGGGATAGCGTTTTTCGCCGCGCTCCGGATAGAGGGATGTTATGGTGCGGTCCGATTGTCCCAGCACGCGGATGAGAAACCGCTCCCCGAGCTTGTGCAACTTGCGCGCGAAGAGCGACGCAGAGGTGCGACGCTCCGAGACGATGGGAAACCCGTAGAGTTCCATGAGAAATTGATAGACGAACAGTCGGTTCAGCTCATAGCGCGTGTTGTCGCCCACGGTGAATTTGCCGATGCGCATGCCGAAACGCTTGATCTCCGTGTCCAGATCCGAGGGGAAAGAGGCGTAGACGCCGGCGAGACGGAAGTTGCCCCGCGCGTCCTGAGCGATGACGTGGCCGCGGTCGAGCTGGAGCAGAAACGCCGTCAGTCCCGGGTAGTGCTCCAGGTCGGAGACATCCTTGTCTGCGAAGCGTTTGTTCAAGGCGTCCTGACTGCGCTTGGGCAGGCGGTTCATCAACGCCTGGAGGTTGTTTTGCTGCACGGCGCGCTGCAGCGGGCAGGCCAGGCCCTTGTCCGTCTCGGCTTTGTCCAGCAACGAGTGGAGGATGTCGAACTGGAAGATCTCGTCGAAATAGCTCAAGGGACGCTCGAAGGCCACCATGCTGAAGCCCGGAAGCTGCTCGTATTCATAAGGATCGGACTCGAAAGATGGCAACAGCTCGCGGGCTTCCACCAATGGGTAGTCCGGGATTTCGAAATAGGGCTTGAGCAGGCAGTGCTTGACGTGGACGAGATCCAGATGCCGTTTGAGCGCAGGCAACGTCTTCAGGCTCAGCCGTGCGCTCAGATCGCGGCGGGCTTCGTCTGCTGCGTCGGGGTGGAGTGTCTCTTGAAAGGCCTGTTTCCAGGATTGAATCATCGTTCGCTCTTGCGGCATGGCGCGCAGCGTCGGGCAACGCGTCCGAAAGAACGAGTATAGTGCGAGCGCGGATTTTCTTCAAGGACAACGCCGCTCTTTCGGAAACAGCAAGATTTTGCTTCCCTGGTGACGGCAAATGTGTTAAAAATTGTATAGAAAAATTCAAGATATGACGAATATCACAACGAACGCCTTCCGTCTTGACGACAACGCCGCAATGCGACCAAGCGCGACGGTTCGGGGACGATTGAACACAAAGCCAAAAATTTCAATGTATTGACAATCCGTCACCACATACTCTAGAGTGCTGCGCATGCTATCTTTCCCACACTGTCACGTCTTCTTCCCGCGCTCGCGTTCGGTCGCTGTCCGCGGCCATGCAACGCCTCGCCTGGCGAACAGGGCAGGGCCTGTTCTCCCGAAGGGTCTCCCGACGGCCCCCGCTCGCTCCTGTTTCGCCGGTTTCGCCGGTTTCGCCAATTTCGTCGGTTTCGTCGAATCGTTCGCTCCCTCGGTCCACGCGCCGCAACCGGTCCGAGTCTTCCCCCCGAGCGCGGTCTGCGCCGGACATGCGCCAAACCTGACGCGCGAGCCTGCGGAGTAGTCGCCACCATGGACAAGCACAGCTACCTCGAACGGCTCCTCAGCATCATCTGCAGCGTCTTCGACGCTTATACCGTCGTGCTTTTCCAACAGGATCGTCGCAGCGGCGAGCACGTTCTGACGGCCTCCTTCAGCTTGGGCGACCATGTCCAGCGCGGCGCCGTGGCGCAGCCGGGGAAGGGGTTCGTGGGCTGGATACTGCGCAACAACCAGCCCCTGCTCATCAACAACGTGGACCGCAAGAAAGGCAAGCTCGGCTACTACCAGCTGGACGAGGAAGCCGCCGTGAAAGCCTTCATGGGCTGCCCCCTCAAGCGCGGCGAAGGCGCTGTCTGCCTGGACTCCAAGCGCACTTTCTGCTTCAGTGAGAAGGATCAGAAGATCCTCCATCTTTTCGCCGACTTCCTGCAGGACATCGACGAACGCTTCGAGCTGGCTCAAGCCAGCCAGGGCCAGCACCAGTACTACCACACGCTGCAAGTCGTTCACGCCATGCGTACGCGCATCAAGAGCTGGAACGAATTCCTGACAGGGCTGCTGGCGCTCACCAGCGACGTGTGCGGTTTCGAACACACGTTCCTCGCCGTGCGCACGCCGGAGGGCGGCGCCTATGTGATCGAGGGCGCGCACAACCCGTTGCTGGACAAATCCCACGGCCCCCTGGACCTGAACATGGGCCTTGTGGGATGGGTCTTCCGACACGGCCAGACGCTCCATCAGGGCGAAGGGGAAACCTCCGGGGGTCCCATCACCCCGCTCTTCGGCAAGCACTCCAGAAACCCCGCCATGCGCAGCACGTTGCTTCTGCCGCTGGTCTTCAGCGGCGGCGTGCGCGGCGTGCTGGGTCTCGCCAGTCCGCATTCCCGGTATATCGACGAGGACTTGCGCGTCTTCTCGGCCATGCTCGCGGACCAGCTGGCGCTGTTTCTGGAGAATCTCCACCTCAAGAGCAAACTGCAGGAGTCCTCGGCCAAGACGCGCGAGCTCCTGGCTCGCAGCAACCATCTCTCCGGGGCAGCCCCGGCTTGAGGCCTACGCACATGGGTTTCCACCGCTTATTCGGCTTTCTCGGCAAAGACCTGGCCATGGACCTTGGCACCGCCAACACCTTGCTCTACACCCCACGCAAGGGCATCGTGCTCAACGAACCCTCTGTCGTGGCGTTCGAGAAAGACACCAACCGCGTCATCGCCGTGGGGTCGGAAGCCAAGGAGATCATGGGCCGTTGCGCGGAGAACGTCAGCGTGGTGCGCCCGCTCAAGGACGGCGTCATCGCGGACTTCGACGTCACAAAAGCGATGATTTCCTACTTCATCCGCAAAGTCATCCGGGGTTTGAAGTTCGTCAAGCCGACCATCGTCATCTGCGTGCCCACCGGCATCACCCAAGTGGAAAAACGCGCTGTCATCGAGTCCGCCACGGAGTCCGGCGCCCGCGATGTGCGTCTCATCGAAGAACCCATGGCCGCCGCCATCGGCGCTGGCAAGCCCATTCACGAACCACTCGGCACCATGGTGGTGGACATCGGCGGCGGCACCACGGAAGTCGCTGTCATCTCTCTTTCAGCCATCGCGTACGCAGAGAGCGTGCGCATGGCCGGCGATGGCA
>CAYVWB010000001.1:0-173495 GCA_964455395.1 uncultured Desulfovibrionaceae bacterium | reverse complement strand
GAGCGCTCCCACCGACAGGTTCCCCTCCACGGCGAGCACTGCGCCCACGGCATAGACCGCGGTGGTGGTGGCGAGCATGCCTGTCTGTCCGAAACTCTGGCCGAATCCCAAGGCGCGCGCCAGGCGGCTGCGGCTCCGGGCCAAGCGAAGCGTGTCTGCGTTCAGGCGCTCCAGAAACGTGGGGCCGCCACGGAAGGCGCGCACGGTCTCCCAGCGTTGCGCCGCCACCGAGGCGTCCACCCGCACGGCGCGGGCGGCGTCGGCGTGCTCCGTCTCCAGGGTGCGGACTGAAGCCGCGCTGACTGCGTGGATAACCATGACGAACAGCAGCCCCCCCACGGCCACAGCGCCCAAGGTCGGACTGAGAAGGAAGACCGCGAGGAGGTAGAGCGCGCTGAAGGGGCCGTCCAGGAGGGCGCAGAGGGTTCTGCCGTCGTAGGGCGCTGCGGCGGCGGGATAGCGGGCGGCGGCTTCCATGGCGGTGGCGAGGGGTGGCGAGGGCGCGTCACCATCCGGCCGATCTGGCCGATCCAATCGTTCCAGCGCTCCGACGCGCGACTGGGCAAGTCCCTGCGCGAATTCGCGTCCCAGACGGCGTTCCGGGCCGACCATCAACGCAGCGGCCATGCGCATACGCGCCGTCCGGAAGCCCAGCAGCAGGAGGATTGCGACAAAGACCCCGGCGGTCAACGTGATGAGGGTGCCGTCGAAACCGTGCGCCACGTAGCGGTTCAGCAGCTGGATGACGTAGAGGGGCGAGGCGAGCGTGAGTACGGCGATGAGGGCGGTGGCCGTCACCAGCTCGAAAGCGGTCCAAGGCCGCTGCGTCAAGGCGCCGAGGAGCTCGCGCATGGCGTATGGCGTCCTTGCGGGAGGGTTTCCCGCGCGGCGGCGAGGCCGGTGTGGAGGGTGCGGAAGAGGCCTACGCTGTTCCCGTTGGGCGACGCGCAGCGCACGGATCGGCCAGCGCGGTCCGCTTGACGTTGGCGGCTAGTACTCTTCATGATGGGATACGGACGTTCGTGGCGCATGCGCCGGATTGCGGGGTGCGGGGCGTCGAATCGGCGCAGTCTATTTCCGGGGCTCGAAAGCCGCCAGGTCCAGGGCGCCCATGCCCCAGAGCACGCGGTACGCGGCGATGTAGGTGTCGTACTGGGCGGCCACGGCGTTGGAGAGCGCGTTGATGTACTCCACCTCCGCAGCGAGCACGTCCAGCAGGGAACGGTTGCCCATGGCGCGCTCCCGCTTGGCGAGTTCCAGGAATTCGCCGAGCAGCGCGGCCTGGTTCTTGAGATATTCGTAATTCATGCGCGCGGTGTTCAGCTCCCGCCAAGCCAGACCCACCTCTCGGCGCACGTCTCGTCCCAGATCGGCCTGACTGTGGGCGGCTTCGCGCACCCGGGCCTTGGCGGCGCGGCGGGCGTGGAATTTGGCGCCGCCCTCCAGAATGTTCAGGGACAGGCTCACGCCCACGGAGCCTGACTGGCGCAAACGCTCCACGCCGTCGGTGTTCTCGTCGCGGCGGTATTCGGCGAAGGCTTCCACCCGCGGCATGAAGCGGCCGTCCACCTGGTCCAAGCGGGTCTGCGCAGCGGATTTCTCGGCGCCGGCGGCGAGGATGGCCGGGTTGTCCTCCAGGCCGCTTGCGGTGGCCTGCTCCACGGTGAGGGGCAGCAACACGAAGGGCGCCGGCGGCATGGCGAGGGTTTCCGCGACGACCTCGTGGCCCTTCGGAGGATCTTCGCCGAAGAGCACGCGGTAGCGCACGGCGGCGCGTTCCATGTCGCCTTCGGCGCGGGCGCGGCGCGCCTGGGCGCCGGCGAGCTGCTGTTTGGCCTGGAGGACATTGGAGGAGAGGCCGGCGCCGATCTCCACCAGGGTTTCCTCGATGCCTGTCTGATTGCGGATGCGTTCCTGCGAGCGGATGGCGTACGCAAGTTGTTCCGCGGCGCGGCGCAGGTCCAGATACGCGCGCGCGCCTTCGAAAAGCAGTGTCTGTCGGACGGCTTCGAGCTGGTGGAGACTCGTTTCGTGGAGCCGGCGGCGCTCGGAGACAGCGTGGATGGCGGTGTAATCGAAGAGGAGCTGGGAAGCGCGGAAGCGTTCTTCGTTGCGGGGGAGGGAGGAATAGCCGACCACGTCGATGGAGCTGTCCGTTTCGTCGTGGGCGATTTCGGCGTTGAGGTCCAGGCGGGGCAGCCAGGCGGCGAAGGCTTCGCTGATTTCGGCGTCCGTGGCGTTGGCGCGGTTTGCTGCAGCGAGGACGCGGTCGTGTTCCCCCAGCATGCGGACGAGTTGCGCGCGCAGGGTCTGTGCGTGGAGTGGTTCGACGCCGTGCATGATGAAGAGCACGGCGAGGAGCATGCCGAACGCAATGCGCACGCGTGTTGTGGTCATGTGCACCGGTCTCGCCATCAGCCCACCTCCTCGGAACTCCTCTCTCTGACGCCGTACCACTGCGCTGGCGAGCTGAACCCCTTCGGAGCAGGCCTCCCCGACATGCATGCCTCAACGCGTCCTGGTCGGGGCGGCGAATCGTGACGTCGCGTCCACACGGATGGTCTTGCAGGGACAGGACTGCGCGCCACGGAGAGGCGCCAATCTCGACAATTCGTTTCCTCATCCAAACACATAAAAGAGCGCCTTTCGGCAAACTTCTACGGCATGAACCCTTGCGGTTCAAGCTTTTTATCAATAGAAAATGGCGCTGTACGACTTGACGAACGCACCGCGACAGCCCCCCCCACGTCCAACGTCGGAGTCTCGCCATGCCCCGTTTCGCTGCGCTTATGATTCGCCTCGCCGCTTCATCGATCATGCTGCTGGGGATCGCCTTCGCCGCATCCGCCGCGGAGTTTTCGCAGGCGCCCAGCCTTGACCTCGAGACCCGCGCCGGCGCGCTGCCGCCTGTGGCCGAGCGGCTTCCGGAGGTCCCGCTGCTCATCCAGCCCGTCTCCCGACCGGGCGTCTATGGCGGCGAGTGGCGCATGGGCATGCGCGGCGACCGCGACCACGCCCTCATCATCCGCACCATGGGGTACGAGAACCTGGTGCGGTGGAACCCGGCCTGGACGCGGGTCATCCCGAATATCGCCCTGGCCGTGACCCCCAACAAGGACTACACCCGCTATCGCTTCCACCTGCGCAAGGGCATGCGGTGGTCCGACGGCGCGCCGTTCACTGCGGAGGACATCCTCTTCTGGGCCGAGGACGTGCTGGGCGACCCGGCATTGACGAAGGCGCCGCCCTCCTGGCTTGTCAGCGGCGGCGAAACCGTCCGCGTGACCATGGTGGACGAACACACCGTGGACTTCCACTTCGCCAGCCCCTACGGCCTTTTCCTGCGCCACCTCGCACATCCCCTGGGCGCAGAGCCCACCAGCTACCCCAAGCATTACCTCGCGCGTTTCCACCCCCGCCACAATCCGCACGCGCAGGCCGAGGCCGAAGCCGAGGGGTTCGCCCACTGGTCGGAGCGCTTCGTCAGCAAGTGTGGGGCCATCGGCAACTACGACGACCCCAGCCGCTTCCGCAACCCGGAACTCCCCCGCCTGTGGGCCTGGCTCCTGGACGAAGGCTACACCGGGGGAGCCGCCACGCTCACGGCGCGGCGCAATCCCTATTTCTGGAAAATCGACCCCATGGGCCGGCAGCTCCCCTATATCGACACCATCCGCTTCACGGTGGGCGATCAAGCCGCGCTGATCGAAATGGCCAAGGCCGGCCGCATCGACATGCAGAATCGCCACATCGCCGACGAAGGCCTCCGTCAGGAACTGGAAGCACACATGGAGCAAGGCGGCTACCATCTGTTCCGTACGCTGCCCAGTCGATCCAGCACCTACGTCATCTGTCTGAACATGACGCACAAGGACCCCGTGCTGCGCCGTGTCTTCGGGGATCTGCGCTTCCGCAAGGCGCTCTCCATCGGCATCGACCGGCAGGCGTTCATCAAGGACGGCAATGGCAAGAGGACGCCCTACCAGGCGGCGCCGCGGCCGGAATCGCCCTACTATCGCGAACGGCTCGCCACGCAGTATCTGGAGTACGACCCGGCGGCGGCCAACGCCCTGCTGGACGCCATGGCCCTGACCCGCGACCCCGGCGAAGGAGCAAACGGCGTGCGGCGCCTGCCGGATGGACGGCCCCTGCGTTTCGACGTGCAGTGTCAACCCGCATACGCCTTCCTTCTGGAGCCCATCGTGGCGGGATGGCGCGCCCTGGGCGTGGACGCCAGAGTGGAAACCGTGAGCCGGGATGCGGAATACGCCGCCAAGGACGCCAACGAACACGACGCGCAGTTCGTGGGCGGAGAAGGCGGTCTGGATGTACTGCTGGAGAACCAGTTCTACCTTCCCGTGAGCACGGAATCCATCTTCGGCATGGGGTGGATGTACTGGCGCATGGACCCGGAACACCCCCTGGCCATGGAGCCGCCCGCCCCCGTGCTGCAGCAGTTCGAATACCATGACGACCTGAAAGCCACCGGCGACCCCGAGGTGCAGTTGCGCCTGATGGACGACATCCTCGCCATCGCCGAAGCGCAGTTCTACGCCATCGCCGAAGCGCAGTTCTACGCCATCGGGCTCTTCATGGACAAATCGGGTTTCGGCGTGGTGAAGAACACCTTCCACAACGTCCCCTCCATCATGCCGTACGGCTGGTCCTACCCCACGCCGGCGCCCACCAACCCCAGCCAGTACTTCGTCGAAGAGTAGCCCCGGCACGCCATGCGTCAGTCGCCCTCTCCCTTCTCTCCGCGCAGCTTGGCCTTCAAGGTCAGCCTGCTGGTGGTGGGCGTGGAGTTCGTCATCCTCATGACGGTGGCCGTGAACTATCGGGTGGAGCTTCTGGCGCGCGCGCGGGAGGAGATACACGACCGCCTCTCCGCCGTGGGTGAACTGGTGGCGCACGGCGGTTTGACGTACGAGACCCTCGGCGACGAAGCAGTCATCAGCGGTCTGCTGGGGCCCGGTCTGGAGCAAGCCATGGTGGTCAGCGTGGCCGGGGTGGTCTTCCAGTCCACGAACCCTGCGCATATCGGCGAGACCATCACGAATCTCCCGGATGTGGACGCCCGCTGGCTGCGAGCCTCCCCCCCGGTCGGCCCGCTCTATTACGAACGCCCTGAAGACGCGGCCATGGTCTACGTCCGACCGCTGGTCAACGCTGTGGACCGCGCGCCGCTGTTCTACGCCTATTTCGTCATGGACCCGAAACGCGCCACAGGGGAGTTCCAGGATTTCCTGAACCTGTTGCTGCAGATGCTGGGCGTCGGCGCGCTGCTTACCTCCGCAGCCATCCTCATCGCCTTTCGTGTGCTGCTCTTCCGCAGGCTGGCCAACGCCACGGCGTTCCTGCGCAGGCTCACCAGCGGCGACCTGGCTGCGCGTCTGCCCATCCGCCACCGCTTCGAGGACGAACTCTCCGTCCTGCAGGAAGGGTTGAACGACACGGCCATCGCTCTGGAGATGAACATGAGCCGACTGCGCCACGAGGTGGCCACCCGCGCCAGCGCCGAGAAAGCCTTGCAGGAAGCCAAGCAGGACCTGGAGCGTCGCGTGGCGGAACGCACCCGGGCCCTGCGGGAGAGCACGGTGCATCTGCAAGGGGTGATGCGCCACAGCCCCTCGGCCATCAGCGTGGTGGACCCCGCCGGCAAGTGCCTCATGGCCAACGAACGCTTCCTGACGCTCTTCGGAGGAGGACGCGACACAGTGGCGGGCCTGACCTACGAGGAGCTCTTCGACCCGGACGACGCCAACGCCATCCGCCAGCGCGACGCCCGGGTGTTCATCGCTGGCGCGCCCCTCACCATCGAAGAGACGTTGCTGTTGGGCGAGGCCTCCGCCAGCTTCATCACCACCACGTTCCCCATCTTGAGCGCCACGGACGAACCCGAAGCCATCTGCGCCGTGCGTACGGACATCACGGAGCAACGTCGGCTGGAAGCCGAGGCCATCCGCGCCGGCCAACTGGCCGCCCTGGGGGAACTGGCCGCAAGCGTGGCCCACGAACTCAACAACCCCCTCACGGGCATCATCAACTACGCGCAGATCATCGACGACGAGTGGGGCGACCCCGACGCGCGCGCCTTCCCCGGCAAGATCATCCGCGAAGGCCACCGCATGAGTCGCTTCATCGACAAGCTGCTGAGCCTCGCACGCAACGCCCCCGAAGAAAAAGGCCCCGTGGAGGCGGCCGAAGCCGTGGAGGACGCCCTGCAGCTGGTGGAGCGCCAGCTCCGCAACGCCGGCGTGCGCGTGGAGCGCCGTCTCGCGCCGGGCCTGCCTTGCATTTTGGGGGTGCGCAACGAGCTGCAGCAGGTCATGCTGAACCTTCTCAACAACGCGTTCTACGCCGTGCGCCACCGGGACGCTGCGCGTCTGGACCGTCCGACCATCACCATCGTGGCCGAATCCGCCAACCTGAACACAACCCCAGCCGTGGCCCTGTGCGTCTGTGACAACGGCGACGGCGTCCCCGCAGGCATCCGCGACCGCATCACCACGCCCTTCTTCTCCACCAAACCACGCACCGAGGGCACAGGGCTGGGCCTCGCCATCACCCAGGCCATCCTCAAGGCGCATGGCGGCAGACTGGAGGTGAACACCCGGGAAGGCGACCACACCTGCATGATTGCGCTTTTCCCCGCAGCGCGGTAGGGCCTGCGCTCTGCCTGCTTGACACCTTCGCCCGTTTCCATGTTACTGTCTCGCCAATTTGGGATCGGCCGCGCCCTCACCGACGCGCCTGCAAAGACGGCCTCCCAACACCCGTCGCATCGGGGGGAACCTCTCGGAAGCGCAGAAGCGCACCACTCATCTTTTCATACCAAGGAGCTACTGGCATGAAACGTACTGTTCTGGCTCTGGCCACACTGGCCGCCCTCGTCCTCGCCTTCGCCCTGCCCGCCATCCACGCCGAAGAAGCCCCGGCTGACGGCATCGAAATGGACTACTTCGACGGCGGCGATCGCAACTACGTCACCACGTTCAATCACTCCACCCACACGGACGCCTCCTGCGAGTCCTGCCACCACGCGGAAGGCGAGGATCAGTACAAGAGCTGCGCCGCCGAAGGCTGCCACGACGTGATGGACAAGAAAGACAAGACCGCAGCGTCCTACTACAACATCATCCATGGCAAGGGCGGCGACATCGCCACCTGCATGTCCTGCCACCGCGAGTACGTGAAGGATCATCCCGACCGCAAGAAAGAGCTGGCCGGCTGCATCGGCTCCGCCTGCCACCCCAAGAACTAGCGACGCGCGCTGTTCCCGATGCGACAAGGCCGCCCCCACCACGGGGCGGCCTTTTTCATGAGGTGCGCGGCGGCCGCTTGTGCTGAAGACGACTTCCCCCAGACCGACGCGCGACGACCAACCCCGGCCCCGCGCCTGGGCTTCTGCAGCGCACGGTTGACGCATCGTGGGCTGGCCTGTTCCAGTGATGTCCCCCCGCATCGGCGCCATCCTGGCGCTGGCTCCGATCCAGAAAAAAGCCGGCCGCCCCCCCACGGGAGCGACCGGCCGGCAATCATTTCGTCGATCCGTACGAAGCGGACGTCTATTCGCCGCCCAGCTCCTTGCTGCGCGCGCAGGCTGCAGCCACGGCCTCCACGATGGCGGCGCGCACCGCCTTGGCGTCCAGGACGTTGCTGGCCGCCACGGTGACGCCTCCCGGCGAGGTGACCATCTCCCGCAGCTCGCAGAGGTGATCCGGCGAAACTTCCGCCAGTTTGCTCGCGCCTTTGAACAGGGCGACGGCCATCTCGGCGCCTTGCGCGCGAGTCAGCCCCTGCGTCACGGCGGCTTCCACAAGCGCGTCCATGAAGTAGAAGACATACGCCGGCCCGGAGCCCGCCACGGCGGTGTAAGCGTCGAAGTACTTCTCCTCAAGCTCGAAGACGCGGCCCAAGGTGGTGAAGATGGTCCGCACGGCCTCCTTCTGTTCCTCTTTCAGGTCCGGGTCGTCGAAACAGACCGCGAACATGCCTTCCTGCACCATGGCGGGAGTGTTGGGCATGACGCGCACCACAGGGCACACGCCGCTGGAATAGCGCTTCAACGTCCGCAAAGTGAGCCCTGCAGCGATGGAGACCAGCGTCTGCCCCGGCCGCAGCCTGGGCGCCAGATCGTGCAACAGCGTCTCCATGTGCTGCGGCTTCACCGCAAGCATGAGGTAATCCACGTTGTTGACCAGCTCCTTGAGCGATTCCAGAGGCGTCGCGCCGCATTCGGCGCACAGCGCCTGAAGTCGATCCAAGTCGCTGTCCATGCCGTAGAGTTCGAACCCCTCCAGCCCGGAGAGCCCCCGCAGGATGGCGCCGCCCATGTTGCCGCAACCGATGCAGGCCAGACGTGTGGACATGGCTATCCCACCATCTCCAGCCGGCTGAAGAAGTAGGAGATCTCCATGTGCGCGGTCTCCACGGCGTCGGAACCGTGGACGGAGTTCTTCTCCACATCCAGCGCGTAGCGTTTGCGGATGGTGCCTTCCTCGGCGTTGGCCGGGTTGGTGGCGCCCATCAGCGCGCGGTACTTGGCGATGGCGCCTTCGCCCTCCAGCACGGAGACCACCACGGGGCCGGAGCACATGAAGTCTGTCAGCTCGCCGTAGAAGGGCCGGTCCTTGTGGACGATGTAGAACCCCTTGGCTTCTTCCTTCGTCATGTGCAGCATCTTCATGGCCACGATCTTCAGGCCGGCTTCCTGGATCATGCTCAGGATGGGGCCCACGAGGTCGCGCTCCACGGCGTCGGGTTTGATGATGGAGAGGGTGCGTTCAGGCATGGTCGTACTCCTGGCTGGGGGTGATGGACAGTGGGGGTGCAGGATGATGGTCGCGCCGCCGCAATGGCGACGAAACGTCCGCTTGCTACCGGTTTTTTCGGGAAGAATCAATGCGCGGCGCGGCTGGCCTCCTCGTCTCGACCCGTCCTGGACGGTGTGGACGATGTGGACGATGGAAAAGAGGCGGAAGGCGCGGTGAACGCCCCGGGTCTGGCGGCTTTCGCGCCGACGGCGCCCTTGAGCGCATGGTCGGCGGCGGCCGGGGGCGTCTGTCCGCTGGCGACAAGGAGCTCCCGCAAGGTGACCACCCGGACTCGGGGATCACGGCTGGCGAGCCAGCGTCTGAGCCCGGCCAACGTCTCGGGGAAAGGGTGCCCGATGGCGATGGCGAACCCCTTGCCCTGCGCGATGCGCTCCGCCTTGCGCAGCTGGTGCGCCACGGCCTGTTCGCTGCGCACCACGTCCAGAAACACGTCGCGAACGAGGCTGGGCACGCCCTGCGCCTGGGCGGTCTTCCTGAAGGTGGACTGCGGGTGCGTCAGGCTGTCCAACGCAAAGAGGCGCTGCGTGCGCAACACCTCGGCCACGGCGGCCACGCCCCGTGCGTTCTGGGTGAATCGCGAGCCCATGTGGTTGTTCAAGCCCACGGCGTTCGGCACGCGCTGCAGGTTTTCCAGCACGGTGGCGCGGATGGCTTGGTCGTCCATATCCACATAGACGGCTCCCGGTCCCGGGTTCATTTCCGGATAGGCCATGGGCTCCATGGGCTGGTGGACGATGATCTCCATACCCGTCTCCACCGCCACGGCGGTCACGGACTCCACGTGAGACGCCAATGGCCAGATGGCGAAGGTGATGGGCTCGCCCAGGGACGCCAAGTTCCGCGCGAAAGCGGCGCTTTCGCCCAGATCGTCGATGACGATGGCGAGCAGGGGTCGATCGGTCGATGGGGGGGGCGGCGACGTATGTTCCGCCATCCCCTGCAGGACGAAGAGCAGGCGGTGCGTCTCACGGCCTTGCAGGATCACCCGCCAGCCCTCCACGCCCGGGGCTGCTGACTCCAGCGGGGCCAGGGTCGCGCCTTCCACCCAGTCGCGCAGCGCCTGCCGCAGTCCCTCCAGAAAGCGCCGCGGGGGTTCGTCCAGGCGCAGCCGCATGGTCTGACGCAGGTGGCCCCCTTCGCCGGCGTCGGCGGGCTCCACCGTCTCCAGGTGCATGCGATGCTGGTCGTACCCGAAAAGCTGCAGCGTCCTGAGCAGAGCGTAGTCGATGCGCTTGACGCCTTCCTCGAAAGGGCCGCCGAGGGCTTCCTCGTATCGGGCTGCGCGGGGACGTTTCCGGACGGGCCGAGCGACCGCGGCCGGGTTGTTGCGGTAGGATTCGAGCGTGGTCTGGGCGTCATCCTGCGAGGGGGACGACGACGGCGCCGACTGGTTCGCAGGGGGATCGGACGGGGCTTCGGGTCGCGGGCCGGCGGCGTGGACGTGGACCGTGGCGGCTGCGAGAAGGAGCGTCAGGCACACGCAGATCCACATGGCGCGTCGCCATGCCGGGAAGCGCGTACGGCGCAAGACCGCAGGGTATGGAGATGGCTCGATGGGGTTGGGCGACATGGCTGTGACGGCAGCGACAGGACGCCTGCGTGGCCTGGGCGTCAGCCGACCGGGGACGTCCGCGTGCGTGCGCGGCGCGTCCCCGGCGGGCCGGAATGTCGCCTAGTAGAACGCCTTCATGGCGGGCAGGTTCTTCACGAACTTGAGCGCCAGTCGCAGCTGATTGTCTTCCTCCAGCATGGTGCGGATGCGCTCGTTTTCGGGGTTGGTCTCGCCTTCCTCCTCACCATTCTCGAGGTGGCGGTTCAAGTCGCGCTCGCGCAGGGAGAAGACGTCGAAATCGTCCTCGGTCACGGGGGGGATGTGGAGGTCCGGGATGATGCCCTCCGCCTGGATGGAGCGACCGTTGGGCGTGTAGTACAGCGCCGTGGTGAGCTTCATGCCGCCGCCGTCCGAGAGGGGGATGATGGTCTGGACGGAGCCTTTCCCGAAAGTGGGTTCGCCGATGAGCAAAGCGCGTTCGTGGTCCTGCAGTGCGCCAGCGACGATCTCCGATGCGGAGGCCGAGCCGGCGTTGACCAGCACGACGACGTTGGTGTCCAGATCCGCGCCTTGGCTGCGGGCCAGATAGTCCTTGCGGGAAGCTTCGGAACGACCCTGGATGTAGACGATCTTGCCTTCGCTGAGAAAGGCGTCGGCCACATCCACGGCCTGGTCGAGCAAGCCGCCGGGATTGTTACGCAAATCCAGCACGATGCCATTCAGGGCGCCTTGCTGCTGGGCTTGCTTGATGGCCGCGCGCATTTCTTCGGTGGTGTGTTCGTTGAACTTGGTGAGTCGCAGATAGAGATAGCCGGGCTCCAGCATATCGCTTTTGACGCTTTCGATGGAGATGGTGTCGCGAATGATCTCGATCTCTTCGGGAACCTTGGTGTTCTTGTGCAGGATGGTGAGCACGACTGCTTCGCCTTTTGGACCGCGGATGCGCTTCACCGCGTCGGCGAGGGTGATGTCCTGCGTGGAGACGCCATCGATTTCCAGAATGATGTCGCCGGCTTTCACGCCAGCGCGATACGCCGGGGAATCCTCGATGGGCGAGACCACCACGAGACGGCTGTTCCGAATGCTGATCTCGATGCCGATGCCCGAGAACTCGCCGGAGGTATGCACTTGCATCTCGGCGAAAGCTTCCTTGTCCATGTACGCGGAGTGCGGGTCCAACTCCTGGAGCATGCCTTTGACTGCGCCATCCACCAGCTCGCTGCGGGTGACGTCACGGACGTAGTAGGTCTCCACCATGTCCATGACCTGGCTGAAGCGCTTGAGGGGGTCGTACCGGTTGGATTCCGCCTCCACCACAAGGGGGGTCGCAGCCAGCAGCACTGCGATGCAGATGGAGACGATGAGAATGGGACGTCGCATAAAAAAGCCTCCAGAAAGGGACGGGGGACCAGGCTACGGCGTTGGCGGCGCGCCGCGGGAGTTCAGGCGTCGCCGTCGGGCGCATGCGGACTGCGGGGTCCGCCTTACTGCAGCGCCGCCAGCCAAGTCTCCGGATTAATAGCTTTTTGGTGAAAACGCAATTCGAAATACAGACCTGGGCTTTGAAGTTCAGGGAAATAGCCTGTTCGACCAATGACCTCGCCGGCTTCCACTTCCTCGCCGACAGCGACGTTCGAGGACGCCAAGTATGCATACAAACTGAAATATTCTTCGCCATGCACCAGGATGACCACCGTGCCGAAACCGCGCAGCGTACTGTTGTGCACCACCTGCCCCCACGCCACCGCGCGCACCGGCGCGTTTTCCCGCGTGGCCAGCCCCATACCCCGGTGCGGGGGGTTCGCTCCCTGCTTGAACCCCAGACGCTTGGCAGCGTCTTCCACAGGCCATGGCAAGCGGCCTTTCAAATCGGTGATATTGCCTGTCGCGACAGCCTGCGGCAAAGGGGTGGCGGCGGGCTTGGCGCCAGCCTGCGGGGATCGCGGCGCCGGCTCCTCTTCAACCTCTGCTGCAGCGTGACGCGCCGCTTCCTCCGCGGCGTCTCGTGCAGCCGCTTCCTCCGCGGCTTTTCGTGCAGCCGCTTCCTCCGCGGCGTCTCGTGCGGCTGCTTCCTCCGCTTGACGGCGCACCTTGAAGCGCAATTCCTCCACTGCCGCGAGGACCACGCGCAGCTCCGTCTCCTTGGAGAGCTTTTCCTTGCGCAACTTGGCGATTTCTCGCATGAAACGCAGCCGTTCCGCAAGGAGGCGATCCTTGTCCTTGTTGATGGCCGCCAAACGCGCGCGCGCCGTTTCCGCAGCCTGTCGCTGCTTCGCCAAGGTCTCCTGGATGAGACGCTCTTTTTCGATGATCTCCTGAAATTTCTCGCCGGTCACGTCATAGAGCCGCGCCAGCCAAGTGAACTCCCGGTCCGCGCGGTCCCAGGATTCCATGGCCCTGTCGCGGTGGGCCATATTCTGCAAATGCACCGGCCACAAGTTGTTGAGCAACGCGCCGAGCTCCTCTTTGGCCGCGGTGTGGCGCGCTTCCAGGGCCTCGCGACGCGCCGTGAGCGCGCGTTCTTCCGCTTCCAGGGACGCGAGCTCCGCTTGCTGCGCGTCCACTTGCTCCCCGATGGCGCGCATGGCGTCCTCCGAGCTGGCAAGCCCCGTGTTGAGCCGCCGCTCCTCCTCGGTCAAGACGGAGAGTTCGCGCTTCTTCGCTTCGACCTCCTCCTGCATGGCGGCTTCGTCCTGCGCATGGACCACTGCGCCGCCGCGCGGCCACATGGTCCCGAACAGACAGACGAGGAGACAGACGGCGGTGCAAGTGGCGCGGCGCATGGAGTTCTTCATGGCAGAAACGGGGCGAGCGGGCAACCATCCTGACACCGCGGCGCCGCTTTCTTGCACCACGCAGCGCCCACACGGACGAGTTGTGCGTGGAAATCATTATAGACGACGACGTCTTGAGGCAGCCGATCCATGAAGTACTCGCGCAGTTCGTCGTAACTGCTCTCTTCAGGGACAAGGCCGTGGCGGGCGGCGATGCGCGCCGTGTAGGCGTCCACCACGAAGGAGGGCAGCGCGAGGGCGTAACAGAGGATGGAGTCCGCCGTCTCGGGGCCGACGCCGCGCACGGCGAGGAGTTTTTCGCGCAGCTCGGCGAGATCCCACTCGGCGAGGCGGGGCAGGTCGAGCTGGCATGTTTCATGGAGGAATTCGAGGAGGTTGCGGAGCCGTTGCGCCTTGACGCGGAAGTGACCTGCAGGCCGGATGCGCACAGCGAGGGCCTCCGGATCGCGGGTGGCGAGGTCGTGGAGGGCGTGCGGTTCGAGGAGGCCGTCTTGCTTGAGAGCGTCGATGGCTTTGGCGACGTTGGCCCAGCTCACGTTCTGAGCGAGGATGGCGCCCACGGCGACCTCGAAGGGGGAGTCCGCCGGCCACCAGCGGGCGTCTCCCAAGGCGTCACGAATGGCGTCATGCCAGCGGCGGAGTTGGTCGGCGGAGTGTCCCATACGCGTTTTCGGAGGGATACCGCGTCGCGGGTTCGCTGGCAACCGGATGGGCCATGGGGTGGCGAAATATTACGGAATGGTAAGGAGGGTTGACGGGGAATCGCGCTACTGGCAAACAGATA
Organism: uncultured Desulfovibrionaceae bacterium; assembly: GCA_964455395.1. Taxonomy (GTDB): domain Bacteria; phylum Desulfobacterota; class Desulfovibrionia; order Desulfovibrionales; family Desulfovibrionaceae; genus CAYVWB01. The sequence goes on along the minus strand of CAYVWB010000001.1, from coordinate 159,527 downwards.
CAAGGGGATCGTCATGGAAGCAGAAGTAAAAACAAAATCGATGAAATGTTGAGCGCTGATGCATATGTCGATCTCATCACAAACAGCCTGCTCAGTCTCGCCTTGCAGCGACAAACAAATATGTTCACCTTTTCAGACTGGTTGCTCGGAGGTACAGCTGCCTTTCTTGGTCTGATTTTCTCACAGCAGATTTTCTTGAACTTGCCCTCAATAGCATCATGCACATTATTACTTTTTTCCCTTTTAGCTGGAGTTCTGGCAAAATATTGAAACCACCAAAAATTTACTCTGTTACCACCTACTTTTCACCAAGATTCAACACCTTCTGTTCGTGCTGGGTCTGATTGTGGCCCCCCTTCTATTGATGTATTTCAATTGACCCTCACCCAAACACCAGCGCCGCCCACTCCCCCGACGTCATGACGCGCGGCGCCCCCAGACCACGCGAGACATACGCCGTCGTCACCTCCTCCACTTGCGAGGTCAGCAGACCGGAGAGCACCAGCGTGCCTCCCGGCTTCACCCGGCCCACGATGGCGTCCGCCATGGTCACCAGCGGACCCGCCAGGATGTTCGCCAGCACCAGCTCGAAGCGTTCCTCCCCCACCAGCGTCGTCACGGCGTCTCCGGCGAAGAGCGAATCCGCGCTGGCGGCGAAGCCAGCCACGTGGTCCATGTTGCCGAATTCGCTGCCCACGCCTGTGGCCTTGTCCGCGATCTCGCTCGCGCCGATGGGCGCCACGGACCCCACCGCGGCTGCAAAGGCTTCGTCCGGGACATCGTTCAAGCGTTTGTTCTGCTCGACGTTGTCGATGGAGAGGGGATCGACGTCCACGCCCACACCGGTCATGCCCAGCTTTGCGCAGGCCAGCCCCAGCACGCCGGAGCCCGTGCCGATATCCAGAAAACGCATGCCCCGGCCCAGCCAGCCGTTCTGATACAGGTCCGAGATGGCTTCCAGGCAGAGCGCCGTGGTGGGATGGTGGCCGGTGCCGAAGGCTTGTTTGGGGTCGATGACGAGGGGGATGCGGCCCGGGAAGGGTTGGTCCGGCCCCACCATCCAGGGCGCCACCACCACGAAGTCCTCGCCGCAGAGCACGGCGGTGAAGTATTCGCGCCAAGCGGTGGCCCAGTCGCGGTTCCGAACTTCGAAGCGGTCGATTTGAAGGTCAACGTCGGGCAGCGCCGCGCGGAGGCTGCGCTCCACGTCGTCGGCTTGGGCGGCTGTCTCCCGATGCAGGGAGAAGCGCACGCCCTCGGGGGTCTCCTGTTCCTCCCAGCCGGAGGGAGCGAGGTCGAAGAGCGCGGCGGTCAGCAGGTCGTAGACGCGCGCCGGAGCGAGGACGTCCAGGCGGTGGATGACGTCCGTGTCGCGGAGGTCCGGCGAGGGCTCGGTGGGCTGAGACATGGGGGGACTCCCTAGCGCCCACGGGCCTGGTAGCGGGAAAGCCGCTTTTCCAGCCGGCGGCTGGCGGCCGTGAGGGCGTAGCAGATGATGAAGTACAGTACGGCGATGGCCGCGAAAATCTCCGTGGGCGCAGTCAAGGTGCGGTTGTTCACCTGGGTGGCTGCGCGGGTCAGCTCCAGCACGCCGATGATGTACGCCAGGGAGGTGTCTTTGGTGAGGCTGACGAACTGGTTCACGAAAGAGGGGATCATGTTGCGCAGCGCCTGGGGCAGGATGACGAAGCGCATGGCCTGCGAATGGGAGAGGCCGGAGCCCCGCGCGGCCTCCATCTGGCCTTTGGGCAGAGCCAGGACGCCGGCGCGGACGATCTCTCCCACGTAGGCGCTGGTGAAGACGATGAACGCCACCAGGGCGGACCACGTCTCCGGCAAGGTGTGCCCCAGCGCGATGGGCGCCAGGAAGTAGAACCAGAAAATGAGCATGAGCAGCGGCACGCCCCGGATGACCTCGATGTAGACCGTGGCCGACCACCGCAGAAACCAGAATCGGGAAAGCCGCAACAGACCAGCCGCCAGACCAAGCCAGAACGCCCCGAAGATGCCGCCCAAGGCCAACAGGATGGAGAGCGCGAGCCCGCCGAGGGGACCGTCCGGATAGGCTCCCCACAGCAGATAATCCAGATTGTCTATAACCACGTCCCAGCGCATCGAACTCATCCTTCAAGGCGTTGGCGGAGGCGGGGTCGAACGCAGGAGAATGTCCCCTGCGCCGGGCAGACCCCGTCTGCGCTTTGGTGGTTGTCGATCCTGCAGTGTCGCGTCACGTCGTTGGGCCTCTGCATGACGGCGCTCCCGCATGGCCCGGATACATGCGCGCCCAAGCCGGACGGCGCCAGGCGTATGGCGGCGGCGTTCATCAATAGGCTATCTGGCGGAGGAAGCGCTTGTTGTACCACGTGACCAGGAAGGAGACGACCAGTGAAATGACAAGATAGATGGCCGTGGCCACGGTGAACGCCTCGAAGCCGTGGAATGTGTAGGACTCGATCTGGCGCGCCATGTACGTCAGCTCCATCACCCCGATGGTCATGCACAGCGAGGAATTCTTGATGAGGTTCAGAAACTGGCTGATGAGCGGCGGAATGACGATGCGAAACGCCTGCGGCAGCACGACGTAACGCATGGCCTGCAGAAACGAGAGCCCTGTGGCGCGAGAGGCCTCCAGCTGCGTCTTGGGGATGGAGAAGACCCCGGCGCGGATCTCCTCCGCGATGAACGCAGCCGTGTAGACCGTGAGCGCGATGACCCCCGCGGCGAATTCGAAATTCCGTTCGTAAAGCCATTCATTGACGACTGCAGGCAGCACGGCGTGGCTGCCGAAGTACCAGAAGAATATCTGCACCAGCAGCGGCGTGTTGCGGAAGAACTCCACGAACGCCATGGCGAACCATTCCAAGAGCTTCAATCCGGACATGCGCATGACGGCCACGAACGTGCCGAGCAGCATGGAGAAGACGATGGAGACAGCGGAGATCTGCAAGGTGGTCAGCACACCCTCCACGATCCACCCGCCGTACTCGCCGGTGAGCACCAGGCTCCAGTTGAAATCGTATTGCATCGTCGTCCTTGCGCGCGCAACACAAGAGGAGGGAGCCGCCTCGTTCCGGCGTGGGCGCGCCCCCTCCCCGTCTCACGCGGCGGAATGCGCTGCGGCTAGGGCCAGAGCTCCATCTTCCAGTTCAGCGGGAGGTGGTACATGGTCTCGGGACCGAACCACTTCATGTAGACTTTCTCGTAGTCGCCGCGCTTCCACATTTCGTTGAGCGAATAGTTCACGAAGTCGCGGAAGTTGGACTCGTTCTCGGCAAGGCCCAGGCCGTAAGGCTCCGAGGAGATGTAGTCCCCGGCGATGACCCACTGGTCGGGGTTTTCGTCGGAATTCTTCAAGCCCAGCAGGATGGTGGAATCCGTGGTCACGGCGGCCACCTTGCCTTGCTTCAGCGCGAGGAACGCCTGGGGGTAGCCTTCGAAGGAGATGACCCGGGCTTCGGGTTGAGCTTCCTTGATGTTCTTTTCGGAGGTGGAGCCCTTGGCGGTTCCCACTTTCTTGCCGGCCAAGTCGGCCACGGTCTTCACGTCGCCGTCCTTGGGGACGAGGATCTTCTGACCGTCCATGAAATAGGTGACGGAGAAATCGATGACTTCGTCGCGCTCATGCTTGTGGGTCATGGTGGCGGCGGCGAGGTCGATGGAGCCTTGCGTCACCATGGGGATGCGGGTGGCGCTGGTCACGGGCTTCAGGGTCAGCTTCACGCCCATCATGTCAGCGATATACTGACAGATATCCACGTCGAAACCCACTATCTGGTTGGTCTTCTCATCCACGTACCCGAAGGGCACCACGGCGTCCTTCACCCCGCAGATCAGCTCGCCGCGCTCTTTGATCGACTCCAGTTTGTCCGCGGAAGCCACAGACGCGAAAGCCATCACGGCCAAGACGGCCACACAGAGAATGCAACGTTTCAGCATAGTTCCTCCCATTGGGATTGAGGATGCCAGGCGAAGCGGGCCCCGCCTAGAGAATTTCCTTGAGAAACGCCTTGGTGCGTTCATGCCGCGGGTTGGAGAAGAAGTCCCGCGGGGGGCCCTCCTCCACGACGGCGCCGCCATCCATGAACACGACTTTGTCCGCCACCTCGCGCGCGAAGCCCATCTCGTGGGTCACGCAGAGCATGGTCATGCCGTCGCGGGCCAAGTCCTTCATGACATTGAGGACTTCATTGATCATCTCGGGGTCGAGGGCGGAGGTGGGCTCGTCAAAGAGCATCACCTTGGGCCGCATGGCCAGCGCGCGGGCGATGGCCACGCGCTGCTGCTGCCCGCCGGAGAGCTCCACGGGATACTTGTGCGCCTGTTCGGATATCCCCACGCGATCCAGAAGCTCCAGGGCCTGGCCCTCGGCCTCCTTCTTGTCCCGACCGCGCACCTTCGTGGGCGCCAGGGTGATATTCCGCAGAACAGTGAGGTGGGGATAGAGATTGAATTGCTGAAAAACGATGCCTATTTCGGCGCGCAAGGCGTTCACGTCCACGTCGCGGTCATGAATATCCTTGCCTTCCAGAAGGATGCGGCCTTTCTGGAACTCCTCCAGGCGATTGATGCAGCGGATGAACGTGGACTTCCCGGACCCCGACGGGCCGCAGATGACAAGCACCTCCCCCCGCTCCACGGCTTGCGAGACGCCCTTGAGGACGTGGAAGTCGCCGAACCACTTCTGCACGTCGTCACATTCGATCATGGCCATGGGAGCCGGCTCCTCCACACGGGCGGAAGGCGTGCGCTTTCAGCCCGGCTTGGCGTAGGTCCACGAGTTCCGGCGTCATGGATGCAATCCACGGATGTCGATGCAATCCACGGATGACGCCGGCGCAATGGACGCTGTCCCACACAGGCGACCGCGTCGTCCGTCCAGCGCGGCACCGTAGTCCGGCCTGCGCTCCGATGTCAAGAGAACGACAAAAAACCGCGACAGAATCGCAAAGGATTCCGTCCGGTTTCTCTCCTCGCCCACACCCACTGACGACGTTGCCTGTCAATTCGCACCATCAGCGCACGCAAACGGGTCACTCCCAAAAGGCGCTCGAACCAATGGCCTCGGACCGAGAGGACCCGAAACAGACGCGCTCCCGAAAGCGCCCTCACGCATACGCATTCAGCAGCCCGCCCGTCATGGCGTACGGTTCCGCAAAGGGGACCGCGGCCGCCTGATCCGCGGCGAATTGCGCCTGCTGGACGTCCATCACCAAGCCCAGCCCCGAGGTCGCAGCGGCGTCCAGCCGAGCAAGCTCCAGCTCCTGACGCATGCCGTCCACAGGAATCCCGGACGCGCCGTCAAAACCTCCATAGGCTGTGGCGCGCGTCATGGCGTCGTCACGAGCAAGCTCCAGACGCGCAGACTCCACCATGCGGCCGGTGGTTGACCCCGCGTAGGACTGGGGGGAAATGGCGATGGCGTACATGACGACCCTCCCGCTGAAGGTATCTATGGGAAATATAGAGCCGACCGATGCCCAGGTCAACCGCCCGGCTCGAATTCCAGCACTCCATCGCGGAAACGTCGGCGTCTCAACGAGCGGTCTGCAACGAGGTCACCGCATGAAACATGAGCAAGTCGTGGTCCAGCATCCAGACCTCCCCGTGCAGGGTGACGCGCGCGCCGGCCTCCAGCGCCTGCAGGAAAGCGGCGCGGTGCGGTCCCAGAGCCGCATCGCTCTCGATATAGTAGACGGCGTCCTTGCTCGCGAGTTTGTACGGAAAGTCGTACTCGCCGCGTACGGGTTCGGCCACCACTGCAGGGGCGCCGTCGACGGTCAACGTGAACGTGGAAAGCGGCGCCAGGGCGCCAGCCGCGTTCACGAACACGAGCACGCAGGCTGCCGCAGTAGTCAGCGCCGCCAGGAGATGATGGAAAGACGATGGGGCGAAGCACGGGGGGTGAAGGCGCATGGGGAGCTCCCGGCTGAGGGTTGATGCGCCAGGATACGCCGAAATGCATCCGGCTGCAGGGGGGAATTTCGGGTTACTTGCCGATGCAGAAGCGGTCGAAGACGCTGTTGAGAACGTCCTGACTGGCGATGGCGCCGGTGATTTCCGCAAGCAGGGAGGAAGCGAGCTCCAGCCGCACCCCCAGCACGTCGTAGGGCGCGCCTGCAGCGATGTCGTCCAGCAAGCCGGCGAGCTCCGCGGCGGCGGCGTGGATGGCCTGGGCTTGGCGCTGGTTGGGCGCCAGCTCCCCGGGCCCGGGGGCCTCGTCCGCATGGGTCAACGCCGTGCGGATGGCGGCGGCGAGGGCTTCCACCCCCTGCGTTTCCCCATCGCGACGCACCACCGTGGCGACAGTGGCGGCGGCGCAGCCCATGGCCGTCTCCAGCTCGGCGCGCGTGGCCTCGTCCAAGGCGCGGCGGTCGGCTTTGTTCCAGACGACGACGCGTCCTGCAGGCGGCAGGCTGGCGAAGAGCTCCGCTTCGGCGGGGCCGAAGGGGGTGGCTGCGCCGGCGTCCAGCACCAGACAGACGAGGTCTGCTCGGCGCACCAGCTCCCAACTGCGGCGCATCCCCTCCACTTCCACGGGGTCCAACGACACCACGGAAGACGTGGCGGAGGCGGGGTGCTCGCGTTCGGGTCGGGCGTCGTCGAGCAGCACCACGCCGTCGTCGCGGAGTCCGGCCGTGTCCACCAGGGTGATGGGGAGCCCCTCCAGGATGAGGCGCTCTTCCAGGTAGTCGCGGGTGGCGCCGGGCGTCGCCGTGACGATGGCGCGTTCCCTGCCGGCCAAGGCGTTCAACAGGCTGGACTTTCCGGCGTTCACCCGACCGGCCAGCACCACCAGGGCGCCCTCCTCCCAGACGCGTCGACGCGAAGCGGCTTCCAGCAGCCCCTCCAGGAGCGCCAGCACGTCCCGCACGCCGCCAGCGAGACTCTCCGGCGGCAGGCACTCCACCTCTTCTTCGGGAAAATCCACGGCCACGCACAGCCGCCGGCGCAATTCCTCCAGATGCTCCCGCAGATCCCCCACGCGTCTGGAGAGCGCCCCGGAGAGCCGCGTCTGCGCCAGCGCCAGCCCGGCGGGACTGTCCGCAGCGATGGCCTCGGCGATGGCCTCCGCTTGCGCCAGGTCCACCTTGCCGTGCATGTACGCCCGCTTGGAGAATTCACCGGGCCGCGCATGGCGCACCACGCCGCCTTCGCCTCCCGTGGCGGCCACGGCCTTGCCCGCCGCCAACAACGTCTCCAGCACCGCCGCCGTGACCATGGGACCGCCATGGCAGTGGACCTCGGCCACATCCTCCCCCGTGAACGAATGCGGACCGGGAAAAACCACGGCCAGCACCTCGTCCACACGGCGGTGTTGGCCGTCCACGATAAGGCCATGCCGCATGAGCCGCGGCGCAAAGGCTTCGACCTCACGACGCCCCGAGGATTCGCGGAAGGCGCGTTTGAGGGTGGGGATGGCGAGCGGTCCGGACAGGCGCGCCACCGCCACGCCGCCGTGGCCGGGCGGAGTGGCGATGGCGACGATGGTGTCGTCCATCGAAGGAGCGGTAAGAGCGCCGTTCATGGTCGGATCATCCATACCTCTTCAAAAGGGATACCCCTGCGCCGGGTCGAGCGTGCGGCAGGCAGGGACCAGACCACGCCCTGAGCCGCCCCAGGCGCGTGGAGCCTGAGGCGACATGGGGCGAGCATAGCACGATGCGCGGCTTGGCGGGGGGCGCGCTGACGAGAAATCCCCGAGCCGGACTTCCAGCGTGACGGCGACCGGCGGCGGTGTGTGGCGGCCTCAGGAATCCCCGGCGTCCTCTTTGGGAAAACCGCCGGAACCGGCCGCTTCGAGGGCGGCGGAGGCTTCGGACCGTCCTCCACCGTTGCGGCTGCGCTTGCCGGAGCGCCGCCGGGCAGTCGGCCGACGCTTGCCCCCTTTGGCGTCCTTCGGGGCGATGACCACGCGCTTCATGGGCCCCTCCCCGGCGGAGCGGGTGTCCACTGCGCCGTCGCCTTGCAGCGTCATGTGGATGACGCGGCGGTGGTAGGAGGAAAGCGGCTTGGTGGACTGCGCTTTGTGCTGATTCTTGGCCTTGGCGGCGAGGTCCAGCGCGAGCTGTCGCAACGAATCGTTCTGGCGTTCGCGGTAACCGCCGGCGTCCAGACGGAAGCGCACAGGCGTGGGCCACTGCTTGGCGATGATACGGCCGACGAGATACTCGATGGCCTGGATGGTGCTGCCCTCCCGACCGATGACGAGACCCGAATCCTCGTCCTCCGCAATGACGGCCGAGACCCTGCCGGGGCCGCTCATGGTGATAGACACGGACGGCGCCTCCATCAGCGGCGCCAGGAGACGACGCACCACGCTGTCCACGAACTCCATGAGTGGCTCGTCAATGTAGTCGCCCGGCTCGCCCTGGCCGTCGTGATCATCCTGGCCGTCGTGGACGTCTGGCTCATGCAGCGCCTCGTCGTAGGGCGCGTCATGCTCCTCGCGGATGTCCTGATCCCCCGGGAAGTCCGCATCCTCCATGGCCAGGGCGTCGCGTGGCGGACTGGTTTCCTCGGGAGACGGCGACGATTCGGAGGCCTCGGCAGAGGCCGGGGTTTGCGAGGCTGCCGTCGTGGCCGGGCGTTCTCTGCGTTCGCGGCTCTTGCGTCCACGATTATCTCTGTCGGCCTGTCCGGCGCGCTGGGACGCCGTTGTGTCGGCGTGGTGGGCAGACGCGGAATCCGGCATGTCGTCCATGGGTCCGGCAGGCCCCTCAGACGCTGCAGGTCCGGCAAGGTCGTCCCGGCTGCTCGAGGCCTCGCGCGCGCCGCCCCGGCGTCCGCGTCTGCTACGGCGCGAGCGCCTGGGCCGGGCTTGGGTCTGCCCCCTGTCAGCGTCAGCGTCAGCGTCAGCGTCAGCGTCGGCTTCGGCGTCGGCGTCGGCGTCGGCGTCGGCGTCATCCACCGCCACAGTATCCTGCGGCGCTGCTGCAGCGCGGGGTTTGGCGTCAACGGCGCGTTCGCGTTCGATCTCGCTGAGGACGTCGCGGCGTTCCTCATGACGGCGTCGGGCGCGCACGAGGGCTTTGCGACCGCCGACGATGCCGAAGATGCCGCTCTTGGAGTCGCTGACGATGTCGAGCTCAAGCGCTTCCCGCTCGACATGGAAGTGGGCGAGGGCCTTGTCGATGGCCTCGTCGATGCTTTTGCCTTCGAACTTGATGTATCCGTCGCTTCCCATTGGGGCTCCTGGGATGAAGGAAAGCCTGCGGCTACGCGTTACGCCTTTCGCAACATCCAGTATTGCTGCGCGATGGAGAGCACGTTGTTTGTAAGCCAGTACACAACGAGCCCCGCGGGGAAGTTGAGAAAGACGAACGTCATGATGAGGGGCAGGAACATCATGATTTTAGCTTGCAGGGGATCGCCAGCCATGGGCGTCATCTTCTGTTGCAGGAACATGGATGCGCCCATTACGATAGGCGTGATGTAGAAAGGATCCTTGGCGGAGAGATCCGCAAGCCAAATGATGTCCGTAAAGGGGATGTATTCGATGAATGTGGCGTGCCGCAGTTGAATGGAGTTCAGCAGCGCCTGGTACAACCCGATGAAGACCGGAATCTGCAGCAACATGGGCAGACAGCCGCTGGCGGGGTTGACTTTGTACGTCTTGTAGAGATTCATCAGCTCTTGCTGCTGCTTCTGGCGGTCGTCCTTGTATTTTTCGCGGACCTTCTGCATCAGCGGCGCGATCTTCTTCATCTCGTTCATGGACTTGTACGACTTCTGCGAAAGCGGCCAGAAGATGATCTTGATGACCACAGTGAGCAGGATGATGGCCATGCCGTAGTTGCCGGTCCATTCATGGAAGAGATTCAAGGGGATGAGCAGCGGCTTGGCGATGACGTCGAACCAGCCGAAGTCCAGCGCGGCAGTCAACCCGTTGGGCGCGCCTGCGAGGGCCTTCTCGGATTTCGGCCCCAGGTAGTACGCCACTTGCAACGTGGTCTCGCCGCCGGCTTGCACCGGCTCCAGAGGCTCGTCCACCACCGTCCGGTAGATGGAGTCCTCGTAGTTGGCCAGGAACCCGGACCCCACACCCGGGGCGACCTCCTGATCCACGGGGATATCTCCGGACGTGATCGCCAGGAGGAAGTAGTTGGACATGACGCCGCCCCAGTAGACGCCGTCGCCCACCAGCACGCCCTCGGTGGCGAGATCGTCCGTATCGCTCTCCTCGTGCAAGCCGTCGACATCGTAATAGGCGACGCGGGTGAGATGGTAGGAGTCATCCTCGTCGGTGAGGCTGGCGGCAGCCATGGTGAACCGTATGCCGGGCTGTAGAGCCGCCTGACTGATGTTGGCGACCTGCAGGGACTCCCGCACAAGGTAGGAGTCCGCGCTGAACGTGAGCCGCCGCGTGAGGCGCAAGCCCTCCACCTCGCCGGTGATGACGACAGTGGCGTTCTCCCCGGCTTCGAGGACGCGCTCTTCGAAGGGCTGGCCGTCTTCGTCCATGGGCTCGCCCCACGCGCCGATCTTCCAGGTGGCCTTGCGGTCCACCATGACGCCGAGGGGGCCCTTCACTTGCGCAGGCCCGATGAGGTCCACGTCCGGGGAGCCGGGCTCGATGCTTTGCTGGTACTGATGCAGCTGGAAACTGGTCAGCACGCCGCCGGCGCTGCTGAGAACAGCCTTGTAGAGGGGGGTGTCGATGATGACTTCCTTGCCCTCCACCGGGGTCACGGGGGTCGCTTCCACTTGCCCCAGAGGCTCCGCGGACTGGCCCGGCGCGGGAGCCGCGGCCTCCTGTTGCTGAGTGGGCGCAGGCTGCTGGACAGGCGGCGGCGGCGTTGGGAAAAGAAACGACCATGCCACGAGAACGAGCATGGAAAGCACGACGGCGATGATGACGCGATTGTTATCCATGGGTGTCGTAAGGGGGCCCGCCTGCGCGCGCCGTGAAGCCGGAGCGGGGGGCGATCTTGGGGGGCACGGGATCGTACCCACCCTTGAAAAGGGGGTTGCAGCGCAACAGACGCCAGAGGGCGAGGAGCGAGCCGCGGCCCGCGCCGTGACGCTGCACCGCCTCCATGGCGTAGATCGAGCAGGAAGGCTCGAACCGACACGCGGGCGGCAGCCACGGTGAGATGGCGCGTTTGTAGACCATCAGCAGAAAGAGTATGACGCGTTGCATGGCGGCGTGGGGATGAAACGACGCGAGAGGTCAGGTCGTCCGACGAGAGGACGGCGTGCGATGCGGCGCGCGCAAGGCCTTGCGCAGTAGCGGGAGCAGCTCCTCCCGGACCGAGTGCAGCGTCATGGAGTCAGGGTCTGCGCCGCGCTTGGCGACCACCACGATCTCCAAGGCGCAGGCGGCGCTCCGCAATTCTGGCCGCGCATCCGACACGGCTGCGCCGGTTCCGTTGGCCGCGCCGCCATGGACGGTGTGGGCGACATCGCCACACTGCGCCGCCATGCGACGCACCGACTCCTGCTCCACCCGGAAGAACTCGCGCACCAGACGCTTCACGCGGTTGCGCCGGACCGCGTCGCCCACTTTCCGACTCACAGCCATGCCGAAGCGGAAAGCAGGCGACTGGGCGGACCGTCGCCGGATGTAGACGAGAAAACTGCGGGACGCATGGCGCCGGCTGTTTCCATAGCATGCGGCATACTCGGAACGCTTGCGGAGACGCAGCGCCTTGCCGAGACCTAACCGGCTAATTTTTTACGACCTTTTGCCCGACGACGACGCAAAGTCGCACGGCCGCTCTTGGTCTTCATGCGGGAAAGAAACCCGAGGGTCCGCTTTCGACGAGTCTTGCTGGGTTGAAACGTACGCTTGGACATAGTAGATAACTCCTTGCAGAAAATGAACAGCGAGGCTTACTAAGGAAACGCGTGCGCGTCAAGTCCTCCCGGGGGCTTTCCCGCGGGAAATTCTCCGGGACGACACCGCGACTGCGCGGCGGGCCAGCTGGCCTTGGCGGTCGGGTCGGGAGCCGTACGCCTCATGAAAACGCTTCATTGAGGATGTCTCATGGAGACGCCGCCGCGGTCTTCCCAAACGGCGCTGCAGGATGCACCCCACACAGGGACCGATCCGGCCGCCAGACTGGCCAGACTGGCCAGACTGGCCGCTGCGGAGGATTTCCCCCCGAGCCGGGTGCGTTGCAACAGCGTCGCCTTTACTTGACACCGCCGGCCGCAGTACATACCTACGGCCCTCGAACCAATCCACCAAACCCTAAGGAGACCTGTTCCATGGCGTACGACATCCGCCTGGTCAAGCTAATTAACGGCGAAATCGTCCTCGGCAAGTACAATGAGGCAAAAAACGCCCTGGAAGAGCCGGCTCTGCTGCAGACCGTGCCCACGGAGCAAGGCGTTCAGATGCTGCTGTTGCCATTCGGCTACCCCTTCGAGCAGGAATTCGGCGGCGACATCTCCATGACTCACAGCATGTACGAATACAAGAACGCCCCCGAGGACATCAAGAACAAGTACCTCGAAGCCACCAGCAACCTCACTTTGGCCAACTCCAGCACCCTGCGCAATCTGAACATGTCCGGCGCAGAGGGCAAGGTGTCCGACATCTCCAGTCTGCTCAAGAAGTAACGACCGACCCGCGTCCTCCGACGCGCCGTCTTCCCGCCCCGCCGTCCGGCGGCCGCACCCGTGTCGATGCGCATCCTCGCAGCGCTGCGGAGCAGCCCCGTACGGCGGGGCGCGTGTGTTGGCGGCATTTTCTCTCCACACGCCATGCGAGAACTCCTCCCCCTGCTGCCAAAACCCAGCCGATACCTCGGTTGCGAGGAAGGCGCCATCGTCAAATCCCCGGAAGCCGTCGCAGGCCGCATGGCCTTGGCGTTTCCGGACATGTATGAAGTGGGCATGTCCTACACGGGCATGACCCTGCTGCACCACGCCGTGAATCGCGAGCCGGACCTCTGGGCGGAGCGCGTCTTCACCCCCTGCCGCGAAGCCGCGGCCGTGTTGCGATCTCGCGGCGCGGCCCTCGCCACCCTGGAGAGCGACACCCCCCTCGCTGCGCTGGACATGGTGGGCTTGCACCTGACCCATGAGCTCTGCTTCACCAACGTCCTGTACATGCTGGACCTGGCTGGAATACCCCGCCGCGCCGCCGACCGGGACGACGCCTGCCCCCTGGTGCTGGGTGGAGGCGGCTGCGCGTTCAACGCGGAGCCCGTGGCGCCCTTCGTGGACGCCATGGTCCTCGGCGATGGCGAAGTCATCCTCCCCGACCTGCTGCGACGCGTCGCCGCCATGCGCCGCCGGAACACCGCCCGGGCCGCCATGCTCGACGAGCTCGCGACCACGCCGGGCCTTTACGTCCCCTCCCGCCACCACCCCGGCGCAACGACGCCCCCGCGAACCAAAGTCATCCTCCGCGACCTGGATGAATTCCCCTACCCCCGCCGCCCCGTGCAGCCCTTCGGCGCCGTCCACGACCGGTTGACCCTGGAGATAGCCCGCGGCTGCACCCGTGGCTGCCGCTTCTGCCACGCCGGCATGACCTACCGCCCCGTGCGCGAACGCAGCCTCGCCACCCTCGACAGCGTCATGCAGGAAGCCCTGGCGGCCTCGGGCTACGGGGAGCTTTCGTTCCTCTCCCTCTCCACGGGGGACTACTCCGCGCTGGCGGCGCTCTTCCGACAAGCCATCCCCCGGTGCGCGGCGGAGCAGGTGGGCGTCTCCCTGCCGAGTCTGCGGGTGGGCTCCGTCACCCCGGAGATCATGGCCGCCATCGCCGGCATCCGCCGCACCGGCGCCACCCTGGCCCCGGAAGCCGGCAGCCAGCGGCTGCGGGATGTCATCAACAAAGGCGTCACGGCGGAAGGCCTGTTGGCGCACGTGCGCACCCTCTTCGAACAGGGCTGGAGTTCGGTGAAGCTCTATTTCATGATCGGATTGCCCACGGAGACCGAAGCCGATCTCGTCGCCATCCACGACCTCTGCCAGCGCGTGCGCCGAACGGCGTTGGCCACGCCCGGCGTCAACAAAGGCCGCGTGCAGGTCACGGGGGGGGTCTCCACCTTCGTTCCCAAACCGCACACGCCCTTCCAATGGGCGCGTCAGATCTCCCTGGAGGAGACCCGCGCCAAGCTTTCGTTTCTCAAGGAAAAATTCCACAAGGCCAAGGGGTTGACCCTGCGCTACCACCTGCCGGAAATGAGCTGGCTGGAAGGCGTCTTCAGCCGGGGCGACCGCACCTTGGCCGATGTCGTGGAGCGCGCCTACGACGCCGGCGCACTCTTCGACAGCTGGAACGATCAGCTCGACCTGACGCCGTGGCGTGAAGCCTTCGCGAACATGAACGTGGACCCCGAAGCCTACCTCGCCGCCCGCGACGAAGACGCCGCCCTCCCGTGGGACCACCTGAATCCCGGCGTGCACAAGCCCTTTCTTCTGCGGGAATGGCGCCGGGCCTTGCACCCCGGCGCGCAGGATACGGATGGCGTCGAGTCCACGACCGCCAGACGCACCCCGGATTGCCGCTTCGGAAAGTGTGTCTCCTGCGGGGTTTGCGACATCGCCACAGGGGGCTCGACACTCGCGGAGGACTCGCCCGTGGGCCACGTGCTCAACTACGCCGCGCGGGATCAGCAAGAGCTCCACGCCGTGGATGCTCCTCGGGAGACAAGGGATGCGGAGGGTACGGCCGACATCCCCTCCGAGACGGACAGCGTGGACACGGCGATTCACGAGACCGACGCCACGCCCGACCCCGCACGGGCCGACGTCCTCGACCATCGCAACAACGCCGCAGCCGGCGTCGCCTCCTCCGCCTGCACGCATTTGAGCGAGCGGGCTGCGCACGTCCGGCTCTGGTTCGCGAAGATGGACTTGGCGGCGTACCTCAGCACCCTGGAATTGCAAGCCATTCTGGAGCGGGCCTTCCGCCGCGCCGCACTCCCCCTGGCCTTTTCCCAAGGGTACCACCCCCTGCCGCTGCTCTCCTTCGGCAAAGCCCTGCCCGTGGGCGTGGCCAGCGAAGGCGAGTACGTCAACTGCTTCCTGCGCGAAGCCCTCGACCCGGCGACCGTGACGGCGCGTCTGGCTCCGGTCATGCCGTCGTTTCTGCCGCTGCTGTCGGTGGAGTCGCTCTCCATGAAACGCAAGCAGCCCCAGCCCGTGGCAGAGGACTACCGACTGGCGTTGACCGCCGCTGCTGCGCCTGCGGACGCCGAAGCCCTGTGCGCCGCCTGGAAGGACTTCCGCGCGGCCTCGGCGTGGCCGATGGTCTACGAGTCCAAGCGTGGTGTGAAATCCGTCGACATCCGCCCGTATTTCGAGGCGATCGAAATCCCCGACACGCTCTCCGTCGAAACGGACAGCCCCCCCGTGCGCCTCACGCTGGACTGGAGCCGTGGCTACATGAGTCCGCTGCGACTGGTCCAAGGGGTGCGCGAGCTTTCGCTGGAGCGTTTTCTGTTGACCAAGGAAGCCACGCGCTTCTGAGGCTATGGGGATGCAGGGCGCGCCAGCCCCTTCGCAGCATGCAGGATTGCCGGCCGCGCCACGTGGAGCGCCGGACAGCCTCTGCGCCCGCCCTGTTGTCATGATGCGCCGGGTGGGGTAGATTGCAGGGAAACTCAACCCCCTGTGAGCCCATGAGCGCACTGACCTTTTTCGAACCACTGACCCCCGGCGTGGGATTCCGCCGCGTGGAGCATCTGCTCCGAGCCAGCCAGTCCCTGGTGCGCATGGAGTCGCTGGAGGAGCTGCTGCCTGAACTGCTGGAGCTCGCCCAAGACGTCACGGGGGCGGAAGCCGCCTCCATCCTCATGTACGACGAGGCCGCAGGCGAGCTTTTTTTCCACCGCGTCATCGAACCGGAAGGCGAAGAAGCCGTGGGCGAAGCCTTGGCCGGCGTTCGGTTGAAACTGGGCGAGGGCGTGGCCGGGGCCGTGGCGCAAAGCCGACGCTCCATGCTGGTGAACGACGCCTCCCGGGAAGCGAATTTCTCTCCGCGTGCGGACAATGCCACGGGGTTCGTCACCCGCGCGCTCATCTGTTCCCCGTTGCTCTACCAGGATGAACTTCTGGGCGTCATAGAAGTGGTGAACGCCGCCGGCCGCGACGCCTTCAGCGAAGAGGACGTGAAAGTGCTGGAGTGCTTCGGCTGCTTGGCCGCGCTCTCCATCAAACGCGCGCAGATGCTTGCGCAACGGGACCAGCAACGTCAACTGGAAGCGCAATTCCAGGCGGCGGCCTCCATCCAGCACTCTTTTCTGCCGCGGCTGGGCAAGGAATGCCGGGACTTCTGCATGTGGGGCGTGAGCCGGCCCGCAACCTTCGTGGGCGGGGATCTCTACGACATCATCCCCCTGGCGGACGGCAGCGTGGTGGGATATGTGGCGGATGTCTCCGGCAAAGGCCTGCCAGCCTCGCTCATCATGGCGGCGCTGTGGGCGCACTTGCGCGCTGAGGTGATGCGCCGGCCCGACCCCGGCGAGCTGCTCACCAGCGTCAACCGCGACCTCGCCGAGACGCTCTTCGCGGAATCCCACTTCGTCACCGTGGCGGCAGCGCGGTTCTGGCCAAAGACCGGCGCGGTGAAGGCTGCTCTGGCCGGCCACCCGCCCCCCATGCTGGCGGGCGCGGATGGCGTCCGGGAATACACGCACGCCGCGGCCCTGCCCTTGGGCACGCTGGCGGACACTGCCTACCCCGAATTCGAGTTGACGCTCACCCCCGGGGACTCCCTGGTGCTGTACAGTGATGGCGTCTATGAAGCCCAGCGCCCCGACGGCTCCATGATCGGCCTGGAGGCCGTGGCGAGGCGACTGGCCGCCATGTCGGCGCCGCCGCGCGGCGAACTGCTTCTGGAGTGGTTCGACGACCAGACGCGTGGCGCCGAACCCGGCGACGACCTGACCATTCTGGAACTCTGGCGGATGACGTAGCCGCGCTACCCCTGCGCTTTCTTGACCAGCGCGGCCACATCCAAGATGAGCGACATGGCGCCGTCGCCGCCCACGCTGGCGCCGCTGATCTCCTCCAGATGGTGGTAGATCTTCCCCAGACTCTTGATGACAGTCTGTTGCTGGCCCAGCACCTCGTCCACCACCACGCCCACCAGCGCACCGCCCTCCCGCGTGATGATCACCTGCTCGATGGCCGGGGGCTCCCCCGGCGCGTCGAACCAGTCCCGCAGATGGATGTACGGCACGATGCCTCCGCGCAGATTCAGAATGCACTCGTCCCGACGCCGGCTGGCGCGCGGCAGCTCCACGCACTCCTCCACCGAAGAAAGGGGGATGATATACCGCTCCGGGCCCACGCGCACCTCCAGCCCATCGATGATGGCCAGCGTCAGCGGCAGCCGCACGGTGACCCGCGCGCCACGGCCCGGCTCGCTCTCCAGAAGCGTCTGACCGCGCAAGGCTTCGATGTTGCGGCGGACCACGTCCATGCCCACGCCGCGGCCCGAGACGTCGCTCACCTGCGCGGCGGTGGAGAATCCGGGGTGGAAGATGACATCGAAGACCTCGGCGTCACTCAACCGACTGGCGTCAGTGAGGATTCCTCGCTCCACGGCCTTGGCGGCGATGGCGTCGCGGTCCAGACCGCGGCCGTCGTCCTCGATGGTGATGACCACGCTGCCGGCGGTGTGCTCCGCAGCGAGCCTTACCGTCCCTGCGCGGGGTTTGCCCAGGCGTTCGCGTTCGTCGGGAGGCTCCAGACCGTGGTCGATGGCGTTGCGCAGGAGGTGGACCAGCGGGTCGCCGAGCCGCTCGATGACGGTCTTGTCCAGCTCGGTTTCCTCGCCGGAGGTGGTCAACTGCAGCTCCTTGCCCAATTCGTTGGCCAGATCGCGTGCGAGGCGACGGAAGCGGTCGAAGGCGCCGCCGATGGGGAGCATCCGCATGGCGAGGGTGGCGTCGCGCAGGGAGCCCACGAGTTGATCGATTTCCTCGACCACCCCGGTGAGCCCGCCGTCGCCCACGTCCTCGGCTATCTGCGTCAGCCGGGACTGCGCGATGACGAGTTCCCCCACTAACCCCACCAGGTCGTCGAGCTTGGTCGCTTCCACCCGCAAGGTCTCGTGGGCCCGGCGGCGGCGCTCGCGGATCGGCGTGGTCGGGGAATCGGCGCGGCGTCGGTCTTCGCACGATGCAAACGGCGGCCCTGACGTCGGCGGGGCGGACGCCCCTGGACCCTCCCCCCCCTGCACGGCAAGGGGAGAGGCGGCGGTCTCCGGCGCGGTCGGGTCCTGTCGGGAAGCGGCGACCGTTGCGGACGTTGCGGACGTTGCGGCATCCGCCGAGTCCGCGAAATCCCCGCGAACCGGGGGGGCCGGAGGGGTCGCGTCGTCGAGGGGCGCGAGGGTGACGTCGAGGGTTTCCTCGGCGAAGAGGAGCGCATCGCGGATGGCGTTCTCGAAATCCTCAGCCGGGAGCGCGGCGTCGGGCGCGCACAGCTCCACATCCCACCAGAGCTGTGGCGCAAGCGCTGCCTCCGCCGCCGGGACGCCAAGGCCTTCCAGCGGCGTCACGTCCTCGGGATGCACTCGAACCCTGCATGGCCCGAGAGCGCGCAAGGAATCCAGGATATCCAGGGGATCGACCAGCCCAGCCTGGTCGTCCAGCGTTTCCGGAGAGCGCGGCTTCAAAGTGATGCGAAAGCAGGCAGGCTGGCGTTCCGCCCCCGCCGCGCCGGCCGGAGGCGCCGCAAAGCGCCAGGACGGCGCTTCCGGATGTGTTGCGAACGCTCCGGCGGCGGCCGAAGCGTCGTCTTCCGTCATGCAGTGTTCATCAAGCGTGACGCCGGCCTGCATGGCGCGCGCACGGAAGGCCGCGGCGAGGCGCCCGCCTGTCTCGCTGTCGGCTGCGGTGGTCGTCGGTTCGCCGCCGGCGTGCTGGGTCAGCGTGCGCAGGTGATCCACGGCGGCCAGCGCGAGGGTCGCCAGTTCGTGCGTCAGGGAGAGCCGGCCCGCGCGGATGGCGTCGAAAGTCGTCTCCACCTCGTGAGTCACCGCCACCATGGCGTCCATGCCCACCATGCCTGCGAGCCCCTTGACGGTATGGGCCGCGCGGAACACCCTATGCAGGAGGGTCTCATCGTGGGGGGCGTCCTCCAGAGCCAGCAGGGCGCGCTCCATCTCCTCCAGCAATTCCTGGGCTTCGTCCTTGAACAGGGTCAGGTTGCGGTCGGTTTCCATCATGCGCGAAGGGCTCTCCTCACCCCCCGTCAGCGAACGCCGATGAGGGGAAATTCCGGGATATCCACACTTTCCGGCGAGAGGTCCGCAAAGCCGGCGCGCACCGAAGCCGCCACCAGCGGCGCCGGCAGCGACTGCACCGAGACGGTCACCCCGCGGGTTTGCGCGGAGCGGTACGCGGCCCAGAGCAGTTGGAGGAAGGAGAGGTCCACGGATTCCACCTCCTCGAAGCGGAGGGCCAGGACATCGCCATGCGCCACGCTGTCCAGAGCGCGCAGGAGCTGTTCGCGCAGTTCGCCGGCGCGTTCGATGGTGAGCTTGCCCTCCAGGGCGAGGCAGTCCGCAGCTTGCGTTGTGGGCTCCCCGCTAGACGCGGGGGGTGGCGTGTCGTCCAGTTGCAGCGCGTGTCCGGCGCGGGTTTGGCGCGCGCGTTCGGCGTATTCGCGGGCGGCCTTGTCGAAGGCCGCTTCCATGGAGTCGAGTTCGGCGTCGTCCACGGTCTCCAAGCCGGGCCCGGAGGTCAGGCGCGGGGCGTCCTTCCGGTCCACGGCGCGCGCTGCGGCGGCGTTCACGGCGTGGAGGGCGGCGTCGCCGTTATCGGGCACCTCGTGGATGAATTGGGGCGAGACCTGAAAGACGGTCTTGACGAGGTCCTCTTCAAGGATGGTGGCGTAGAGGATGTAGAATGGGATGCGGTTGGAGAGCTCCATGGAGAGGTCGCCCACGGCGGCGAGATCCACCTTGCAATCGATGATGCGGCCGCTTTTTTCGAGAAACTGCATCATGTCCAGTGGTGTTTTGTCTTTCTTGTGGACGTCGTGGATGAGGTCGTACTCCACGATATAGATGTTGTTGCCGCCCTTGCGCGCCTGGATGAGGTCGTACTCCGTGGTTTCGAAGACGAGGCGTCCTTCCGGGGAGAAGAGGGAGCGGGATGTGGCGAGGCTCTGCTGTTGTTCCGGGGGCAAGGATTCCGTGAGCAGGCTCGTGAGGGTCTCCACGTGCGCGGCGATGTCGCCTTGCGCGCCATGGTCCGGAGCGTCCACCAGGTCGGCGAGGCGGTCGAAGGCGGCGAGTACGGCGTCCACCACCCGTCTGTTGGGCGTCAGTTCGCCGTTGCGGACGAGGTCGAGGACGTTTTCGATCTTGTGGGCGAGGTCGCGCACCGCGTTCAGAGCGAGGAAGCCTGCCGCGCCTTTGATGGAATGCGCCGTGCGGAAGACGCGGTTGATGAGCTCCGGGTCGAAGTCATCGCCGGCTTCTTCCAGGTCGAGCAGATCCGTTTCGATGGAGGCGAGGTTTTCCTTGGTGTCCTCCACGAACATCGCCATGATTTCGTCGTCCATTGCGTCTCCCGTATGCGCGAAAGGAAGGGGTTGCGTCGCGTCGCGCCTCGGCGGGTCTGCGCCGGACCGAGGCGTTTCGCTGGCGTCCAGAGTTTTCGGGGTCTCCGGGTGCGGGCGTCGGATTGTGGCCGTGGGGCTCACTCCGGCGGCGGTGGCACCTCCAGGTGCTGATCCAGGCGCATGACGCTGAGGAGTTTGCGGATGTCCGGGTTCACATGCTCCAGAACCAGGGCGCCTCCCACGGCTTGCAGGGAGTTGTGGGTGGCGATAAGCAGCCCGATGCCGATGGAGTCCAGCATGTCCACGCGCGTCATGTCGATGACCACGGTGCGGACGCCGTCATCCACCAGGCGTTGCAGCTCGTGTTGCATGTCATTGACAACCGATGCGACGATGTCGTGCTCGGGTCGCACCACGACGCGGGCGCCCGAGCGTTCGATCTGTTCCATGACTTCTCCTTGCGCGCAGCGTTTCACGAATCGTACAGAATTCCCTGCAGCATTGAAAGTCACCTTGTCAAAATAGCGCTGGAGAATCTGCAGGCCGCGTCCGCCGGTGGCTTCCGGCGTGGGCAGCCCGCGGGTCACGATCTCCTTCCAAGGGAAGCCCTCGCCGTCGTCCTCCACCTCGCACGCCAGATTGGCGTTTTCCAGCACCAGGCGGATGCGCACCCGTTTGGCGGGGTCTTGTCCGCAGCCGTGGAGCACGGCGTTGCCCAGGGCTTCGCGCAGGCCAAGCAGCACGCCGAAGCGACATGTGGCCAGGCGCTGCGCTTCGAGGAAGCTGTCCACATCCTCGCACACCGCGTCGATGCGCGAGAGTTCCGCAGCCATGGTGATGACGAGGCTCGTGTCTTGATGGTCGGCGTGATACATCAGACCTCGATCCCCAGCAGCACCACGTCGTCTTCGGTGGGCGCGTCGTTCAGCATGGCGTGCGCTGCGTTCTCCACGGCTTCCTCCAGGGGGACGTCGCGCTGCGCTTTCAGGGTGGCGAGCAAGGCGGCTTCGGCGTCTTCCACGGTGCGGCGGCGGCTTGGGTCGAAGCGTTCGACGAGTCCGTCCGTGTAGAGGTAGATGCGGTCGCCGGGTTGCACGCGTCGGCGGTGTTCCTGCAGGTAGACGGCGTCGAAGGCGCCAAGGACGTCGCCCTCGATGCGGATGAAGTCGCCTTGGCCGTTGGCGTCCAGCAGCACGGGCGGGGGGTGTCCCGCAGAGATGAGCGAAAGCGTCTGCGCGCCCCGGTCCAGGAAGATGTGCTGCGCGGTGAGAAAGCGGCCCTCGCGCAGGATGGTCTTCAAGACCTGGTTGATGTTCTTCATGGTCTCCATGGGCGTGTAGAGCGGTCCGGAGTTCTGCCGGGTCAAGGCTTTGAGGGAGGAGGTGACGAAGGATGCGCCGAGATCGTGGCCGGCGATATCTGCAATGAAATAGACATGGGCCATGGCGCTCACGCGCAGCACGTCGTAGAAGTCGCCGCCGGCTTCCAGAGCAGGCAGGTAGCGCACGGCGAAGCGCGCCTGGGGGGCGTCTTCCGGTGTGGTCAGCAGGGCTTGCTGCGCCTTGGCCAACTCGGCGAGCTTGGCTGCCTGCGTCTCGATGAGCGCGCGGCGCGCCAGCCGCAATTTCAGGTGCAGCCGCACCCGCGCCAGCACTTCCGCTTTCTCGAAGGGTTTGGTGATGTAGTCCACGGCGCCCAGCTCCAGACCTGTCACCTTGTTGTCCACGTCCGCCAGGGAGGAGACGAAGATGACGGGGATGTCCGTGGTGCGGGGGTCGCTGGTGAGCCGACGGCAGACCTCGAAGCCGTCTTCGCCGGGCATCATGATGTCCAAAAGGATGATGTCCGGCTGAGCCTGCGCGGCGAGCTGGCGGCCACTTGGCCCGTCCGCCGCCGTGAGCACCCGGAAGCCCATGTGCAGGAGCATGCCGCGCAACACGAAGGAGTTGACGGGCTCGTCGTCGATGACCAGCACCAGCGGCGCACCCTGCTCGCGGTCATTGTGTTCGAGACCGTCCAGGCGCTCGTGCGGCGCAGAGCCGTCCCCCCCGAGAGGGGCGCGCGCGTGCTGATCGTCCATGTGATCGTCCATGGGGTATTTCATAGGCCATTCAGGGTCGCTCTGCAACGCTTCCTCTTACAAATGCGTCACGTTGGGGCCAGACCCCTGTTCAAACGCGCCGGAATGGGTATAGTGGCAGGATACGCCACACCGACACACCGCCGCAACGCCGCATACGCAACGCGACAGGAACTCGCATCATGCCAAATCGTTTCCTCCTCCAGCTGGGAGCCCTGCTCATGTTACTGACCTTCACGCACGGCACGGCCGACGCCCTGGACGCCACGCCCACGGTGACTCGCTTCGAGAACGGCCTTACCGTGCTGGTGCTCGAAGACGAGCGCTTTCCCCTCGTGTCCACCCGGCTTTACGCCCACGCCGGCTCCGCTTTCGAAACCCCGCAGACCGCCGGCGTGAGCCATCTGCTGGAACACATGGTCTTCAAAGGGGTGGAAGCGGACGCCGCCGGCGAAATAGCCCGCGCCGTGGAATCCGCCGGCGGTTATCTGAACGCCGCCACCAGCTTCGATTACACCTTCTACCTCACGGAACTTCCCGCCGCCCGCTGGAAGCTCGCCCTCGCCTCCTTGCGGGACATGGTCTTCAAGGCTGCGCTGAATCCCCAAGAGCTCGCACGGGAAAAAGAGGTGGTGCTCGCCGAGCTGGAACGCGGGGAAGACAACCCCTCCACCCGACTCTTCAAGACCATGCAAGGCATGGTGTGGCAAGGCTCCTCCTACGAGTGGCCCATCATCGGGTACGAAGAAACCGTCCGCAACCTGGAGCGCGAGGACCTCGTTGCTTACGTGGACCGGCTCTATCAGCCGCAATCCATGCTGCTGGTGGTGGTGGGCGATGTGGAGACCCACGACGTGCTGGAGGAAGCCCGCCGCGTCTTCGGCGAATTCCGCAACACCCGCCCCGTAACGCCGCCCCTGCCCGTGGAAGTGGACGCCTTGGAGCTCGCAGGACCGCACGTCCGCCTCATGGAAGGACCCTACAACAAGGCGTACGTGGCTGCGGCCTTTCCCATCCCCGGGTTCCGCTCCAGCGAAGCCGCCGGCCTGGAGACTCTGGCCTACGTCCTCGGCGGCGACGAGACCTCCCGACTCTACCGCTCCCTGAAATACGAACAGCAGCTGGTGAACACCGTGGCCGTCTCCGCCATGACGCTGGAACGCACCGGCATGCTCTACATCCACGCAGTGCTCGATCCGGAGAACGTCCCCGCATACTGGGACGCCCTGACCCGCGAGCTGGCCGCGCTGAACGAAACCACCTTCTCCAGGGAGCTGGTGGACCGCGCCAAACTCAACATGGAAGACTCCCTCCACCTCGCCAAGGAAACCCTCGGCGGCCTCGCGAGCAAGCTGGGGTTCTTCCAGTTCTTCGAAGGCTCCCCCATGGCGGAGCAGAACTATCTGGTGGAGCTCGCCAATGTGGACGCGCCCCTGCTCGCGCGCCTCGCCGACAAGTACATCACGCCGGAACGACTCTGCGTGGCTGCGCTCAAGCCGCAACAGACCGCCGCCTCCACCGGAACACCCGAAGCCGGGCCCGACGCGCGGCCTGACCAGCCGGGTCAAACGGGTCAACAGGGTCAAACGGACGAGTCGAATCAACCGGAAGAACCAGCGTCCACGTTCGACGAAACCACCTTCCTGAACGCCGTGCGCGAGGCCTGGGGCGACCCCGTCGATGGCGCCGGGTCCCCGCCGACCCTGGACGAATCCGTCCCGACGGCGTCCGTCGTCCAGGAAGAACTCATCGAGGTGGCGCCGGGTCGCACCCTCGTGCTCCTGCCGGACAAGACGCTGCCCTACACGGCGCTTTCGCTCCAGTACGCCGGCGGCGATCTGCTGCTTGAGGCGGATCAGCAAGGCCTCGGCGAACTCATGTCGCGGGTGCTTCCCAAGGGCGCCGGCGACCGCAACGCCCTGGAAATCCAGGATTACCTCGCGGACCGCGCAGCCAACCTCAGCGCCAACGCCGGCCGCGACCTTCTGGGTCTCTCCATGAAATTTCCCACCCGCTTCTCCGAAGACGTGCTCGGCCTCTTCCAGGAGCTTCTCATCAGCCCCACCTTCCCGGAGGAGGAGATCGCCCGCGAACGGGTGAACCAGATCGCCACCATCCGAAAACGCGAAGACCAGCCACTGGGACTGCTCTTCCGCGAGCTCTTCCCCTTCCTCTTCAAACAGCACCCCTACGGCTACCACCACATGGGACACCCCCGGGAGATTGCTCGCTACGACCGCGAAGACCTCCTCGCCCTGTGGGCCCGCCAACGCGAACAACCCTGGGTGATGGCCGTCTGCGGGGACTTCGACCGCGAGGCCGTGCTGGCTGCTGCGCGGGCCATGGCGACGGCGCAACCCGCTCGCCACGAATCCCCTCAGCACACGGCCGGCGCCCCTGCCTGGAACGAGTCGCGACGGCTGGAGCTCTCCCTGGACGAACGGCAGCAAGCACACCTGGTGCTCGTCTTCCCCGTACCGGGGCAGGATACGAACGAAGCCCCGGCCTTGCGATTGCTGCGCAGCTGCCTTGCCGGCATGAGCGGCCCCCTCTTCCGCCGCCTGCGCGACGAGATGCACCTGGGCTACACCGTCTCCGCATTCCTCTGGCAGAGCCCGAAGACCGGCTTTTTGGCGTTCTACATCGGGGTGGATCCCGAACGGCTGGACGAAGCCCGCGAAGGATTCCGACAGGTGCTCGCCGAGGCGGTGGCCGCGCCGCTCGCCGCCGAGGACCTGGAGCGCGGCAAGAGCCAGCTGGTGGGAGACTACTACCGCGACCACCAGAGCCTGGGCAGCCGCGCCACCGAAGCCGCCGGGCTGATGGCGCAGGGGTTGCCCCGCCATCTGAACAGCGAGGCCATCGAGCAGGCGCAGGACCTCACCGCGGCGGACGTGCAAGCCGCGGCGCAGCGGCACCTCGTGTGGGAGAACGCCTACGAGGCGGTCATCACCCCGAGCGGCGTGGTGGAAACCGCCCATTCCGAATAACCGCGCCGCCACGTCGGACGAGCGCCGCACGGGTCGCCACGTCGGACGAGCGCCGCGCGGGTCGCCACGTCGGTCGAGCGCCGCGCGGGTCGCATCGCCGGGGAGGGCTCCACGTTCTTCGAAAGGAGCTCTCCCCCACTGAGCGCCACGCGTCACACACTACGCCACGCGTCCCCTCCTACGCCACGCGTCACCTCACAGAGCGCCACGCGTCACACACTACGCCACGCGTCCCCCCCTACGCCACGCGTCACCTCACAGAGCGCCACGCGTCACACACTACGCCACGCGCCCCGGTCGAGCCCGCTCTGACCACTGCTCTGCCTGACGACCTCGGCCGCTCTTGTCTGCTCCGGTCATCATGAACGGCCTGCCCCCTGTTCGCTCCGGAAACTCAACGCCCCACCGATGTCCCGACTGACGACGTGTGACAGGCGATGCGTTACAGGCGAGGTGTGACAGGCGGTGTGGTCACCCCCATGGAAAAGCCCCGGCGCCCGTCAAGACGGGGGCCGGGGCCTCGTTCGTGTATGGGGGGGGCGAGGGGTGGCGGGGCGTCACTCCTTCTTGGCGTTGACGCTTTCGAGGACGGTGGTGATGGAGCCGACCATGCCCGCGATGTCCGTGAGGTTGTTCGGCACGATGAGGGTGTTGCCTTCCTTGGCGATGTTGCCGAATTCCTTGATGTACTGCTCGGCGATCTGGAGGTTGGCAGCGGTGAGGCCGCCCCGCTCGGCGAGGGCTTCCGCCACGGTGCGGATGCTCTGGGCGGTGGCTTCCGCCATGAGCTCGATCTGCTTGGCGTGGCCTTCGGCTTCGTTGATGCGTTTCATCTTCTCACCTTCGGAGACGAAGATGGCTTCCTGCCGCGAGCCCTCTGCGCGGTTGATGCGCGACTGGCGGTCGCCTTCGGAGATGGAGATGGCGGCGCGCTTCTCGCGCTCGGCTTTCATCTGGCCTTCCATGGCGGCCATCACGGAGCTGGGTGGGGTGATGTCCTTGATCTCGTAGCGCAGCACTTTCACGCCCCAGTTCTGTGCGGCTTCGTCCACGGCTTCCACCACTTGCTGGTTGATGGATTCACGCTCTTCGAAGGTCTTGTCCAGATCGATGCGGCCCAAGGCGGAGCGCAGGGAAGTCTGCGCCAGCTGACTTGCGCCTACTTTGTAGTTTTCGATGCCATAGCTGGAGAGCTTGGAGTCCACCACCATGAGATAGATGACGCCGTCCACTTCCACGGAGACGTTGTCCCGGGTGATGCATATCTGCGAAGGGATGTCCATCACCTCTTCCTTCAGGCTGCGCTTGTAGGAGACTTTGTCCAGGAAGGGTATGAGCAGGTGGAACCCGGCGCCCATGGTGGTGTGGTACTTGCCCAGCCGTTCCACCACGTATTCGGACTTCTGGGGCACGACCCAGGCGGATTTCTTGAACACGATGAGGATGAAGATGGCGGCTACGGCCACCAGCAACGCGTTGTCAGGCATCGATTATGCTCCGTCGTAGGGGTCTACGGTCAGGGTGAGGCCGTCTGCCGAGGCCTTGCCAGTCACCACCACCAGAGCCCCTGCCTTCAGAGGGGTTTTGGCGGTGGCGCGCCAGAAGCTGCCCATGCATTTCACCTCCCCGGGGGCGCCGGGGCGTATGGCCCGCGTCACCGTGGCGGTGCGGCCTATCTTGGGATCCGCTTCCTCGCTTCCCGTCCCCCCGTGGGACTTGCCCGTGAAGGTCTTGATGGCGAAGCGCCGCAGGCTGAACAGAAAGACCAGGGAGGCCACCACGAACCCGGCGATCTGGAGGGTGACGTCCAGTTCCGGAAACGCAAGCACTGCTCCCGCCGTGACGAAGGCGCCCAAGCCGAAGAACAGCAGTACGAACCCCGGTTGCACGAGCTCGATGACCAGGAATGCGACGCCGACGAGGAACCAGACAAGATGTGAAGACATGGGACGTTCTCCAGGGGCGCCCCGGCCGCAGACTTTCAGCCGAAACATACCCTCTGTCATCTATCCCATACTGCTCAGGGTTTTGCAAGCGACCGGCGGGATTTCACAGAGTCGTCGATTTTGGCGCACGCCCGTTGCGAAACGAGCATCCCCGCAAGCATCAGCCCGCAGCCGAACAGACCCCGCGGCCCGAGCGTCTCGTTCAGCAAGAGCCACCCACCAGCCGCCGCGAAGACCGTCTCCAAAGAGAGAATCACCGCTGCGTGGGTGGGGTTGGCCCGACGCTGCGCCACCACCTGCAGCGTATACGCCACACCCACGGAGACCACCCCGCCGTACAGTATGGGCACGGCGGCGGCCCACAGCCCCTGCAGGGTGATCGTCTCCCGAATGACAGCGACCACCAGATGGAGCGCCGCGCAGACCACGAACTGCCCACACGCCAGCCGGACCGGGTCGAACCGCGGCGCAAGCCAGGAGAGCGCCAGCACATGGCACGCCCAGAACACCGCGCCTATCAGCACCAGACCGTCGCCGGGGGCGAGGGTGAAGCTGTCCGTCACCGAAAGCAGGAAGAGTCCCACTGCCGCGCAGACCGCGCCCGCCCAGTGGCCCCTGGCCGCACGCTGTCCGAACGCCATGCCCAGAAGCGGCGTGATGACCACGTAACACCCCGTGATGAAACCCGCTTTGCCCGCCGTGGTGTACAAGAGCGCCACCTGCTGCAGCGCCGAGCCCACCGTGAGGATGACCCCCGCCAGCAGCGCCGCCATCCAGAAGGGAAACGGCGGCGGCGCCAGCGGCTTCTCCACGCGTTTGCGATCCAGATAGCGGATGACCGGGATGAGTGAAGCCGCGCCCAAGGCGAAACGCACCCCGTTGTACGTGAAAGGGCCCACGAATTCGTTGCCCATGCGTTGGAAAGCGAAAGCGAATCCCCACAGCAGCGCCGTGAGGAGCAAGAGCAGATCGGCGGTGACAGCGTCGCGTTGCACGGCGTTCCCTTTCTCGTGACACGGTGGAAGACGGCGGGTGCGGCGTACGACAGGACCACGATACGTCGCGACGGTATGGCCGCTCGCTCGGCACATGTCAATACGATCGCCTCGCGCAATTCCCTCAAAGCGAAGTCGCACGTTGACGCCGTCAGCCCCCCGGCGTAAGAGACCACCTTTCCGCCACCGCCACCCTCGCAGCGCGCGCTTCATCCGGCGCCTGCGGCATTCCCCCGTGCGCCACTCACCACATGCCTGACACAGACACCCCCAGCCCCGGCACGCTCTACGGCGTGGGCGTGGGTCCCGGCGACCCGGACCACCTCACCCTGAAAGCCGTCAACGCTCTCCAGCAGGTGGACGTGGTCTTCGCCGCGGCCTCCACCAAACACGACCACTCCCTGGCGCACCGCATCGCCGCGCCCCACCTGCGCAGCCATGTCCCCATCGTGCGGCTGGGCTTTCCCATGACGCGCGACCACGACGCCCTCCACACGGCATGGCGCGCCAATGCCGAAACTGTCATCCACGAGCTGGACCGGGGCCGCCACGCCGCCTTCCTCACCCTGGGCGACCCCATGCTCTACTCCACCTTCGCCTACCTGCTGCGTGAGCTGCGGACCCTGCGACCGGAGCTCCCCGTGGTGGTCGTGCCGGGCATCACCTCCATGCAAGCCGCCGCCGCCCGCACAGAGACCGTGCTCGCGTCCTGGAACGAAAGCCTGCTGGTGCTCTCCGGCGTGGATGATGTGGAGGAGCTGGGCCGTCGGCTGCAGACCACGGAGAACGCCGTCATCCTGAAGGCCTACCGGCGCTTCAGCCAGATCCGCGAGCTCTTGAAGCGCCACGGCGCGGCCGCGCGCACACGGGTCGTCTCCCGCCTCGGTCTCGACGATGAACGCATCCACCTGGACATCGACGAAGCGCCAGCGCACCCCAACTACCTCACCACGCTCCTTGTCACCGGCCTGAAGGACAAACGCCGCAGCACGCCAGCCACCCCGGACCCCGACGCCGAAGACGTCTGACGCCGCCACGCCCCCGGCGCCGGCCGGGAACCGCCGGGCGGTCTCGTCTCCACGGCTGAAGACACACGTCCCCGCGTCTTGGGGATCGTCGCCGCTTCCGACGCAGTCCGTGCGGCCATGGCGGCAGGGACGAGCCGAAGCGCGGCCTCATCGCCAGCGGAAGCGCCTTTGCCGGGCGGGCTTTCGGCATACGCGCGCTTCGGAATAATCGCGGGACAACGTCTCCAGGCGCTCGCGTCTTTCCAAGGATGATACCAATGATTCGGAGCACAGGCCGGGCGTGTTCCGCCATTGCGCCGAAGGGAGTCTCGCATGGGGAGCGACCCTGCTCCCGGCCGTGAGGCTCACGCGTCCGGAAACATGGCGATTCCACACGGGTCCAAGGATTTCTGATCAGGCGGGACGGGGAAGAACCGTGCTGCGGAAGCGTTCTCCACCGGATGCTGTCCGGGACACGGACCCTGCGCCCCCGGCGAAACGCTGACGGCCTTCTCGCATGGGGAGCCCACCGGCGCGTCGCCGGGGGCTCCCTTGTGTCTTGTGGCGTCCGCCGGCCTAGAGCCGGCTGCGCACGGTGGCGAGGAGGGCGCGTTCCCCTTCGGGCGAAAGTCCCAGCTCGGGCAACGCGCGCTGCACTTCCGCCGGCTCGGCGTAGCCAGCCACGTAGGCGTTCACACGCGCCACGGCCGTGGAGTCGCGGAAGGCCGCCGGGTCCGGGTAGATGGCTTCGTACTCCTGCGCCAGGCGAGGGGTGCGGCGCAGCATGTATTTCTGATGGTAGTCCTCCGCGGGCCAGAAGGTGGGCGCCGGCAGAATGTCCGTGTGCAGGGTCCGACCGGCCTTGGCCTCACGCTCGGCCTTGCTCGCCTCTGCCTGGCGGCGCTGGGTTTCGTCCGCAAAGAAGATGACCGACTTGTACTGTTCGGAAAACGAAGGCCGTGTGGGGTTGTGGCTCCTCCAGAAGAGATCCAGCAAGTCATCATAGGTGATGACATTCGGATCGTAGAGGAGTTGCAGGACCTCGGTGTGGCCTTGCAGGTTGTGGTACGTGGGGTTGTCGTTGCGCCCCCCGGCGTATCCCACCCGGGTGACGACCACGCCGTCAAGACGCCCGAACTGGGCGTCGGGTCCCCAGAATCAGCCCAAGCCGAAAACGGCCGTGGCGAGGGTGGAAGACGTCGCCACGGCTTCGGCGTACCGGGCGTCCAGTGGCGGCGTCGCGGGATGGGCGGCGTCGTGCGTTGGCATGGATGACTCCTTGGCTGCGTTGGCGTCCCCGCGCGGGGGCAGCGGACACGCCGCGCCGTGTTGTGTGGAGGAGGTGGAGGCGTTCCCGGCGTCGGCGTGCGCCGGAGACCACAGCAGCGCGGCGAGCAACGCCGCGACAGCAAGCTTGAGGAGGAACGCCCCGCCGCGGGACAGGGATTGTGGAGGTGTCGCGCACATGCATTCAAGGGTAACCACCGGCGTCGACTTGGCAAGCCGCCGCGTGACGGCGTCACCGAAACTGCAGGCGTCCCCGGATCGCTTGCGCCGCATCCCCCTGGACGGTATGGATGCCGTGGGAGTGTCGACACCATGCGCATCTGCGTCGTGAGCACCATGCTCGGCCCGGCCTTCGAGGCCTTGGGGCACGAAGTTCTGACCCTGTGGCCCAAGGGCCCTGCGCGGGTGGATCTCGCCGCCCTGCTGCACGAGCGCGGCTTCTCGCCGGATCTCGTCATCCAACAGGAGAACCTGGGGCCCCGCGTGCTCCTGGAAAACCTGGACGCCTTGAACTGCCCCACCGTTTTCTGGTCCCTCGACACGCACCTCAACCTGTTCTGGCACGCCTGGTACATCCGACGCTTCCACGGCCTGGCCACTCCCCACATGGCTTTCCTCCCCCGCGAACCGGCGCTTCCCGCGGCCACGCCCCGTCTCCGGCTGCCCGTTCCAGTGGAATCCCAACCCTGGACACCCTTCGCCCATCGTTCCAAAGCCTGCAGCTTCGTGGGCCGCTTCACCGAACACCGGCCCTTGCGCCAGCGCATGGCGACGTTCCTGCGCAGCCGGCTCCCGGAAGACGCGCTCGCCATTGAGGAAACGCTCGCCAGGCCGGCCATGTTCGCCCTCTACCGCGACACCATGCTGGCGCCAAACGAATCCATCGCCGGGGAAGTGAACTTCAGACTGCTGGAGGCCGCCTCCTGTGGCTGTCTGGTGCTGAGCCAGGACGTCGGCGAGGACCAGAACGCGTTGCTCGCCCCCGGCAGAGAACTGGCCGTCCATGACCACATCCTGGAGCTGGAGGCGCTGCTGACTCACTACCGCGCAAGGCCGGAGGTCGCCGAACGCATGGGCCGCGCCGCATGGGAGCGCGTCCAGGCGGAACACCTCGCCATCCACCGCGCAGAAGCCCTGCTCGCTTTCGCGGAGACGCTGCCCGTCACGAGAGGGCGCGGCCTGCCTGTCGAACGCGCGCGGCTGCTCACCGAGGCGGAACTCGCATTGAGCCTGCGTTTCCCCCCGGCGAATGCGGTCCAAGCGGAACTCGCCACCCTCGCCGGCGCGCTGGGCGCGCATGATGATCCGGAATGTCAGGCCATGCGCGTGCGCACGCTCTTCGCCCTGGAAGGAGGCCCTGCGCACAGACCCGTGCTGCGGGAAGCGCTGCTGCAAGCCGCTCATGCACAGGAGAGCGCATTGTCGCTGGATCTCGCCGCCTCCACCGCCGCGCTGTTGATGGAGGACATGGAGCTGGCGCGCTTCTTCCTGCGCCGCCGTCAACACACAGCCCATGATGCGCGAGGATTGCGGGAGCGTCCGCAGAGCCCGGCCTCGTTCTGCATGGCGTGGGCGGAGACGCTGCTGCGCGCCGGTCCCGATCACGCCGCCGCCTCGCGGCTGGGGCAGTATTATGACGACAAGACGCGGCTGCCCACCACGGCGGATCAATGCCTCGCCCTGGGGTTGCGCTACGCCCCGGGGGACCTCGCCTTCCTCCGTCGTCTGGACGCGCTCTACGCCGGGGACCGCGGCTTTGCGAACCTGCGGCTGGCGTGCCTCTCGGAGCGCTCGTTGCGCCAACGCAAGGACTGGCGCCTCGGCCTCTCCCTGGGCATGCTGAACCTGCAGTGTTTCCGACGCGAAGAAGGACTTGAAGAAATCCGCCTGGCAAGGCACAACGCGCAAGACGAGGGCAAACTCCCCGCCTTCGACCGCATGCTGGAGAGTCTGGATGAACGCGGCAGCGTGCGCAGGTTGCTGACCCGACAAGACGCCGCCGCCTCCCACAACCCCGGCCCCGACGCCGTACCCGACGCGGAACGCTGAACCTCCGCCCTTACCACCGCCATGCTCGAATACCTGCGTATCCGGAACCTTGCGCTCATCGACGACCTGGAGCTCGAATTCGCGGACGGTCTCAACGTCATCACGGGCGAAACAGGCGCGGGGAAAAGCTTCATCCTCAAGGCCTTGGGCTTCCTCACCGGGGACAAGCTGGACGCCGCCATGGTCCGTCCCGGCAAGGAACGCGCCGTGGTGGAAGCCATCTTCCGCGGGCTCCCTGCCCATGTGCTCCGCGATGACGATGCGCCGGACCCGGAACGCCCAAGCGACACGGAGGACGCCCGACCAGCCCCCGAGGAGACCTTCCTGCGTCGGGAGCTTTCCGCCGCCACGGGGCGCAGCCGCCTCACCATCAACGACGCCCTCGGCAGCCAGGAACGCGCCAAGGCGCTGCGACCGCACCTGCTCGTCCACGCCAGCCAACACGGCCAGCAAAAGCTCCTCAACCCCGCCTACCAGGCCGCCATCCTGGACAGCTGGGTGGGAGACAAAACGCTCATTCCCGCCAGGGACGCAGCTCTGCGGGAAATACGCGCGGTCATGGCCGAACGCGACGCGCTGGAACGTAAATGCCGTGAGCTGGAAAACCGCCGCGAGCTGCTGGAATTTCAGCGCCAGGAGATCGAAAAAGTCGCGCCCCAACCCGGCGAGGAAGACTCCCTGGAAGCGCGCCGTCGCGCCGTGAAAGACCATGCCGCCGTCCAGGACGCCATCCAGGACGCCCTGGCGGCGCTGCGCCATGCTGAAGGCGGACTTGTGGAGGGCGTGGACGACCTCGCCAAAGCCCTTGACGTGCTGAACCGCGCCTCTGCTGAGCCCCAGGAGTTCGCCGCCGAAGCGGAACGATTGACGGAAGCACGTGAATTTTTTGTGGATATGGAAAGCGCCCTGCGCAAGGCCGCGCGACGGGAAACCGAAGAGGCGGACCTCGAAGCCATCGAAGCGCGGCTCTTCCAGCTGGCGCAGCTCAAACGCAAGCTCAAGCGCAGCCTGGACGAGATCGTGGACCTGGAGCGGGAAATCGACGAGGCCATCTCCTTTCTGGACGCATGCGGCCTCGATCGCGCGCAGCTGCTCAAGGCGCAACGCCGCGCCGCAGCGACCCTCCTGGAGATTCTGGAACGACTCGCCGCAGCCCGTCGCGAAGCCGCCGGAGAGCTTTGTCGCAGCCTGGAGCAGGAACTCGCCGGGCTGGGCTTTTCCGACAAGGTGAAGGTGGAAGTGGAGTTCACGCCGCACCCGCTCTTCCCGGAAGCCTACGCCGCAGCCCAGGCCCAGGACTCCCGCGATGCGGCCATAAACACGACTGACTCTAGCACCGAAGTATTTGAAAATTCTAACGATACAAAGAATCACGCAAATCGCGCAAAGCGCCCCACACGACCGGATCACGCAACTCAACCGCCGGACAGACCCGATGATGAAGCCCTGCTCGCGCGACTGGTGGACGAACGCGCCCGCTTCCTGTGGCGGCCCAACCCGGGACAACCGGCCCAACCCCTGGACCGCATCGCTTCGGGCGGCGAGCTCTCGCGCTTTCTCCTCGCCCTCACCAGCCTGACCGCCCGCAATGAACACGCCGCGCTCATCTTCGACGAAGTGGACGCCGGCGTAGGAGGCCGCACCCTCACCTTTCTCGGCGAACGCATCCAAGACTTGGCGCGACGGCAGCAAGTGTTGCTCATCACGCACTGGCCCCAGCTCGCCGCGCTGGCGGAAAAACACTTCCTGGTGGAAAAACACTTCGAAGGCGACGAGACATACACCCGCTGTCGCCCGCTGGACGCGCACGCCATGGAAGCGGAGCTCAAACGCATGGCCGGCGAAGAAGCCCCCACCTCTGGGCCGCTGCTCAAGCCTTTCTAGACGAGCATTACAGTGGAAGCCCCGGCATTCGCCTCCAGCGAATGATTTCGCTCACTCGATTTGGGGGGAGATACGATTCCCCGTGAGCACGGCCGGCGTTCGAACACGGCTCGCTTCGCGCTTCACATCCATATCACTGGAGAAACGCAACCCGCCTCGGCATCACCCGGCGCGTTGGATCGTCCTCCGCCGGGACATTCCAACCTCCCGTAGACATACGCCATATTCTCGCCATAATTGATCACTACAATGCGACGCCATGCGCGTGTCGCTTCCTTCATCCCGCTGCGTGACGTTCCGTCGCGTCGCCCTCGCAGGCGTCCGCCTCGGCGTGTTGATCGTGGCCTGCGCCCTGCAGGCGCCGAGCGTCTTCGCCCAGCCGCTGCAGGTGTTCACGGAGGAATCCCCACCCGCCAACTTCATGCGCGACGGCGAACTCACTGGCTTGAGCGTGGAGATGGTTCGCGAAATCCAGCGCCGCCTTCAGGACGAAACGCCTATCCAGATTGCGCCGTGGGCGCGCGGCTACCAGGCACTGCAACGCCTGCCCAACGTGGCGCTCTTTTCCACCACGCGCACGCCGGCGCGGGAAGCCAAGTTTCACTGGGTGGGGCCGCTCTTGCGCGTCAAGTGGGTGCTCTACGCCAAGAAGAACAATGTTCCTGAAAACTTGAATACGTTGGACGACGCCCGACGCGTGCGCAGCATCGGCGCCTATCATGACGATGCGCGGGAGCGCTTCCTTCTCGAACGGGGGTTCACCAACCTCCAGAGCGCCGCCAACAACATCATCAACGTCAAGAAGCTCATGAGCGGTCGGCTCTCCCTGGTGGCGGGCTCCAACGTGGGCATGGCCGGGTCCGCGCGGGCCGCCGGCTACGATCCCAAAGACCTGACGCCGGCCCTGGTGTTCAAACAGGTTGATCTCTATATCGCGTTTTCCAAGCAGTCCTCCCCCGACATCGTGGCGCGGTGGCGCGATGCCTTTCAAGCCATGGTGGACGATGGAACCTACGCCCGCATCTATGCAGAGTGGCTGCCCGACGATACGCCGCCTGTCACGCCGTCGCGAGCCTCGGACTGAGCGCTGACGCAAGCTGCCGTCGGGCTCCCGTCCGCGTGCTGCAACCACACCGGCGAGCCTGACATCGTCATGTGATTTTTACAACGATTCCAAAACCTTGGCTCTCAACGCCTTGTATTCGGCTTCCTCCAGACGTCCTTCGCGACGCAAGGCGTCGAGCTCGTCCAGGCGGACGCGCACATCGCTTTGCCGTGACGACACAGGAGCTGCCGACGCTGCCGGCGGTGTGGCTGAAGACGCTGCGGTAACGGATACGCCGGAGGTGACCGCGCCCGGCGGCGGCGGTGGAGGCGCCGGGGCCGCCGGCGTGGGCGCCCCCGTGAACCAACGCGCTATCGTCCTGAAGAGCTTGACGACGCCACGCCATATCTTGGGCAGCAACCACGCCATCAGAATGACGAACAGCCCCAGCAGCATGAGGAAGACCCACGGATACGTGAGCGCCGTCCACAACCCTGCGATGACGGCGACATCCTCCGTGATGGAAGCGACCCAGTTGGTGACGGGCTCGGGCGAAGCATTGATGAGCACCCGCGCGCCCGCCTTGGTGGCGTGAGTCCCCGCGGCGAGGCCGCCGCCCAGAATCCCCGCCACGAGCATCGCTTCCTGACTGACGGGGCCCATGGCCTCCGCGGCGAGGATGGCGCCGGCGGGGATCCGGATGAAGGTGTGGACAGAGTCCCACGCGGTGTCGAAAGCGGGGACTTTGTCCGCAATGAATTCGACCACATACATGACGATGGACGCAAAAATGACGCCCGGCGCCGTGAGAATCTGCAGCTCCGGGGGCAGCGCCATGTTCCCCGTGGCGCCCATGATGCCGAGTACGGCGATGGTGGCGTAAAGGTTCAGGCCACTGGCCCAGGCCGCGCCCATGGACAAGGAAATGTTCTGAACGATATCGTTGAGGACGAAATTTTCTTGCATACTGCGCCTCCCATTGTGTCAGAGAATAGTCGCAGCGGGGAGGCGAGGTCAAGTCGCAGCGGGGAGCGATGGCGCGCGGCGGTGTTCGCTGAAAAGTTCGATGAGGCGGCGGCAGTTCGTCTCCGGGTCGAAGAGCCGCAACACCCGCTCCCGACCGGCCTCGGCCAGGGCCTTGGCGCGGTCCCGATCCGCCGTCATGAAGCGCAAGGCCTCAGCCAGCGCGGGGACATCGCGTTGTGGCGTCAGCCGACCTGTTTCGCCGTCGCGCACCACCTCTTTCACGCCGGCCACATCGCTGGCCACCACAGGCACGGTGTGCGCCATGGCCTCCATGATGACATTGGGGATGCCGTCGCGGTCGCCGTCAGGAGCCACGCAACACGGCATGACGAAGACGTCGGCGTCCAGCATGAGCCGGTCCACGCGCTCATGGGTGACGTAGCCGGGGAAGGTGACCCGCTCGGTCAGGCCCAGCTCGCCGGCGAGCCGTTTGAGGGGTTCGCGCTCGCGACCATCGCCGACCAGGGTCAGCCGCCAGTCCATACCTTCATCCTTCAGCATTTTCAACGCTTTGAGCAGATAATCGAAGCCCTTGGTGGGCACGAACCGGCCGATGGCCAGGAAACGGTGCGGCGGCTTCATGGGCAGATCAGCCTCGCCGCCGTGGTTCAGGGTCAACGCGTTGTAGACGAGGGTGACCTTGTCGGCGCAGGCCATGCGTTCAGCCGCCGTGAGACCGGGAATTTTCGCGGCGAATCCACGCAGGTAGTCGATGTTGAAGGCGTTGTTCACACGAACGAAGCTGGCTTGCGCAAGCTTCCAAGGCAGCGCCGGTTCTGGGGGGTAGATGTCCCCGGCGCGGGCAGCGAAGCTGAAAGGAACTCCCGTGAGGGTGGAGGCCACGTACGCCGAGGTGGCCGCTCCCGTGGCCCAGCACGCGTGGATATGCTCCACTCCCTGCGCCGCCACGCGCCGGGCGAAATGGAGCCCCACATGGAGCGCCCACAGATTCTCGCCTTGGAGCTCCAGGTCGCCGTACCACCGCCAGGGTATTTCCCGCAGCACTCGTCTCAGCGCAGCCGGATTGCGCCGCCGCCAGTAGAAGAGGTCCCGCACGCCATGACGGAGGTGGCGCACGCCGTGGTGCTCTACCGCATCGAAAGCCCGCATTTCCGGGGAGAGATGCCGGGGGAAGGGCCCGTAGTGAGCATACGCCGTGAGCGGCAAACCCATCTCCCGCAGACGCACGGCCTCTCGAAAAATGAATGTTTCTGAAGGCTTGGGAAACCACAAGGAGACGAACGCAGTATGAGGAAGGGACATGGGAGACGAGCCTTGCAAGGAGGGTTCGGGGTTTGGTCGCAAAAACGCAATCCCCTACCGCATCCCAACGACGTTGCCAAGGGCCATGCGCCGGCGTCTTCCGCACGTATGCCGAAGACCCCTTCGCGGAACGGACGCCTCGGGGAGGGCGGGAGCGCCCGCGCAGGGCGGCGCGTTCCCGTCAGAGCGATTTCGCGACGGCGTCACCCCTCGGGAGCTGCGTCGCCCTCCCCGCCACCGCCGGGGGCGTCGGGGCCTTCCGTCGTCTCATGTGGAACGGACGCCTCGGGCGTGTCTGCCGACTTCTTCTTGCGCCGTGGTCGACGCCGTGGACGACGGCGCTTCTTCGGCCCGGAGTTCTCTCCGGTCGCGCCGTTTTCGTCGTGCGTGGCGTCTGCTGAAGTATCCTGAGACCCTGCGGAATTCTCGGCGGCGGGGGAATCGTCCGCTGCCTCGTTCTCCGATGACGCCACCCCCGGCGCCGTGGTGAGCCCGAAGATGGAGCGCTTCGAGGAGAGCGCCGCGCGCGGAGCCCTGCCGGATTTCTTGACGGCGGCCTTCTTCGCCCCACGTCCCTTGGCGGCGCGCTGATTCGGCTGCGCCTTGGGTTCGGCGTCGCCAGCTGCTTGAGTTTCTGCAGCGCCTGCAGGTTCTGTGGACTCGTGCTCCGCTGCATGCGCAGCCTGGTCGGCGTCTCCATTGGCGGGAGAGGTTTCGGCGGGGCGTTGCTTTTTCCGTCCTCCGCGAGATCCCCGGCTCCCCCGTGAACGGCGCTTGCGCGAGGCTTGCTCCTGCGTCGCGACAGGCTGGAAGTGGGTCTCGACCGATTCGCCTGCAGCGTCCGCGCCGGGCGCCCCGGCTTCGTCGTGCGCCTCGTCGTCGGCGGCGATGACGGGCCGCTCCACAGCGAGGAGGTCCAGGTTCACTTCCAGACGCGCCAGAGTCACGTTCACCAGCTGCACCCGGACGCGCTGGCCGAGTTTCAGCCTCCGCCCCGTGCGCGTTCCCAAAAGCTCCTGCCGCTCCGGGAGGAAGGTGTAGTAGTCGTCCGTCATGGTGGAGAGCCGCACCAAGCCCTCGGCCATGACTTCCTCGAGCTCCACCCAGAAGCCGAAGTCCGCGATGGAATTCACCACGCCTGTGAAGGACTCGCCCACTTTGTCGCGCAGGAAGAGGATGGTGATGCGCTTGAGGATCTCGCGCTCGGCGTCCATGGCGGTGCGTTCCGTGGTGGAGAGGTCGTCCGCGAGGCTCTTGAGGCCTTGCACGGAGGGCAGCCGCTCCACCTCCTGCCGGGCGATGAAGTTCTTGAGGGAACGGTGCACCGTGAGGTCTGCATACCGCCGGATGGGTGAGGTGAAGTGGCAGTAGCACTCCGAGGCGAGGCCGTAGTGCCCGGTGTTTTCCGGGGAGTACTTGGCCTGCATCATGGTGCGCAGGGTCATCCTGTTCACCAGGAATTCCATGTCCGTGCCTTCGGCGGCGGCGAGGAGCTCCTGCAGCTGGGTGGGCGCGAGGCCTTCCTGGCCTTTGGAGGGTCGGGGCAGTTGGGGCGCAAGGTCTGTCACGGCGAGCAGGTCCAGGAGTCCGGCGAGCTTGTCGGGATCGGGCTCCGGGTGGACGCGATAGAGGCATGGCTTGGCGTCCGCCTCCAGAATGCGCGCCACGGCTTCGTTGGCCGCGATCATGAATTCCTCGATCATCATATGCCCGAAGTGTCGCGTCTTGGGCCGTATCTCCACGGTTTCGCCATAGATATTGAAGAGGATTTCCGGTTCTGGCAGATCGAAGTCCAAACTGCCGCGCTTGGAGCGCACTTTTCGCAGCACGCGGGCCAGCCGTTCGGCTTCCTCCAGCATGGGCAGCACGGGCTCCACTGCAGCGCGTTCGGCGTCATCCTTGTCGAGCAGCACGCGCTTGACCTGCGCGTATGTGAGCCTGGCGTGGCTCTTGATGACAGCGGCGTAGACTTCCGCAGCGCCGGGCTGGCCATCCGCGTAGAAGGGGACTTCCGCCACCATGACGAGCCGCTCCACGTCCGGATTGAGGCTGCAGAGCCCGTTGGAGAGCGCTTCCGGGAACATGGGCTCCACGGACTGGGGGAAATAATAGGAATTGCCGCGGACCCTGGCTTCCTTGTCCAGCTCGGAGCCGGCTTTCACGTAATGGCTCACGTCCGCGATGGCCACCCACAGCCGCCAACCGGCGCCTTCCTTCACCACATGGACAGCGTCGTCGAAGTCCTTGGCTTTAGCGCCGTCGATGGTGACGAAGGGTGTTTCGCGGAGGTCCTTGCGGTCTTCCAGGTCCTCGGGGGCGGGATTTTCCGGGAACCCGGCGGCTTCAGCGAGGACGGATTGGGGAAAATCGCGGGGGATGGCGTGGTTTTCCTTGACGAGGGTCTCCTGGACGGCGGGGTCCTCCTCCTGGCCGAGGCGGGAGACCAGCGCGCATTCCCAGAGCCCCTTGTCCAAGGGTTCGCCTGGAGAGACCATGAGGATTTCGCCGAGCTCGGGGGCTTCGTCCAAGGAATCCGCCGGCAGCAAAAAGCGCGGCGTCAGCCTGGGCTCCGTGGGCTCCATGAGGAAATATTCGCCCAAGCGTCGGCCAGCGCGCACGGGGAGGACCTTGTAGCCCCGCTCCAGCACCGAAGTGATGCGGCCTTCGCGGCGGCGACCTTTGCCGCCGGGCAGCACAGCCACGGTGACGCGGTCGCGGTGCCAAGCGTCGCCCATGTCCCCGGGAGGAATGAAGATGTCCGCAGTGTCTTCCTCATCCAGAATGACAAAGCCCACGCCGGAGCGCTGAACTTCCAGCTCCCCGGTCTTGATGTTGAGCTGCTGCGCCAAACCATAGGCGCCGCGCTTGAGCTTGTAGAGCTTGCCATCCTCCACCAGCTCGGCCAGCACGGTCTTGAGCCGGTGGCCCTCCTTCTGGCTGGCCTGGAGGGACTTCAGGATTTCCTGCGTGGAGAGAGGCTTGCCCGCCTCTTGCAACAACCGAAGGACGCGCTTGGCGTCTACGCCCAAGGTACTTGTGGACGATTTGCGTTTGGAGCGTTTCTTGCGAGCCATGGTGCGCATGATGCGCGAAAAATGCCCGCATGAAAAGATAAAACACGTCTTTGCGAGGAAATATGACGGAATTATGCCGAAAAAAAGGGGCCCGCAGGCCCCTTGTCATGGATAGGCGTGTCGAATCGCTGCGTCAGTTGCGGTTGCCCATCAAACGCAGCAGCATGAGGAAGAGGTTGATGAAATCCAGATAGAGCCGCAAAGCCCCCAGGATGGCGCCGCGGCGCACGGCTGTAGCGTCGTCTGCAGGCGCAGTCTCGCCCATGGTCTTCAGCTGCTGGGTATCGTAGGCTGTAAGACCTGTGAAGACGATGACGCCGATGAAGCTGATGACGAAATGCATCGTCTCGCTGCCGATGAATATGTTGATGACCGACGCGATGATGATGCCGATGAGCCCCATGAACAGGAAGCTGCCCCAGCTGGTGAGGTCCTTCTTGGTGGTGAGGCCGTAGATGCTCATGGCGCCGAACATGCCCGCGCATGTGAGGAACGCGGAGACGATGGACGCTTGGGTGTACGCGATGAAGATGAAGGAAATGGTGAGCCCGTTCAACCCGCTGTACAACATGAAAAGGCCTGTGGCCGCCGCGCCGGAGAGCTTGTTGATGGCTGCGGAAATGGCCACGACGAGCCCGAGCTCCGCGATGACGCAGCCCCAGAAGAGCATGGAGACACCGCCGTCGGGTCGGAAGAACAGCTGCTGGATGGCTGGAGTGTTGGCCGTGACCCAGGCGACGCCGGCAGTCAGCGCAAGACCGAGTGACATCCAGAGATAGACGGTGCGCATGAACGCGTTGACGACTTCCGTGCGCGCGCCGGATCTGGCGGTGGTGGATGGGTTGTACGCCATGGAAAGAATCCTCCGAAGGATGGTTGCTGGTGTATGGTGTTAAATAGCACTCCACACGTGGGTTGGCAAGCCGTGAGGAGGCCCTGAGGGCGCGCTGCGCCTGGATCGCTACAGAATCGTAACAGATTTGTAACAACCCATGCGCAGGGGTGCTGTATTGTTGCTGCTTGCGTTGGGAGGGAGAACCGCTCCCTGTGGCGCGTCAGGCACTGTGGCTCGACGGCGTCGCTCATGCGCAGCGGGTCGGGACGACGCCACTCGTCTGCGAATAATCCGACGCCAAGCCGTCACATTGCTCATGTATTCGTGTGGGATGAGAAGCCGGTCGACACGGCGGCGCCCAGTCGCTCGCATCAACGCGCTCCAAGTGCGCGCGAGCGCTTGAGCGTCGCAACATCACAAAGCCAATCGAGCACGACATGGTTACGTTCACGAACATTTTCATCTTACTGATCATTCTTTCCGTTTTGGGCTATTTCTATGGCCGCAAGCGTTCGCTGAACACCGTTGGCGGCATCTCGAAGGCGAATCTGCTGCATTCGCGGCCTTCGTACTACGGCAGTTTGCTTGCGCTGTGGTGCTTCCTGCCGGCGTTCTTCCTCTTTTTCGCCTACGCTATCCTGGAAGGCACGGTCATCACGCAGGTCATCATCTCCGAGTTGCCGCAGGAGATGCAGGAACTCCCGCCCGAGCGGTTGAACCTCATCGTCAACGACATCCGCAACTTGGTGGAAGGCAACGTGACGATGCGGGAAGGTGACCCTGTCATCCAGAAGGCTGCCGAGCATTATGTGGAGCTGAAGCGCCTGGGGCATCTGGCGCTTCTGGCGGCCTCCCTGTTCCTCGCGGCGTTGGGCGCATTCTTCGGACTGCGCAAGATCAAACCGGAGTACCGCGCGCGCAACGATGTGGAGCATGTGCTGAAGCTTGCGCTCATCTCTTGCTCCACCATCGCCATCTTCACCACCATCGGCATCGTGCTCTCCGTGCTGTTCGAAGCCATCCGCTTCTTCAACATGGTGCCCATCACGGAATTCCTGTTCGGTCTGGACTGGAGTCCGCAGATGGCCATCCGAGCGGATCAGGTGGGCGCTTCCGGGGCCTTCGGCGCCATCCCCGTGTTCGCAGGCACCATGCTCATCTCGGCCATCGCCATGTTCGTGGCGGTGCCGGTGGGCCTGATGAGCGCCATCTACATGTCCGAATACGCAAGTTCCAAAGTGCGCTCTGTGGTCAAGCCCGTGATGGAAATCCTCGCCGGCGTGCCCACCGTGGTGTACGGCTTCTTCGCCGCATTGGTCGTGGCGCCGTTGTTCCGCAGCCTGGGCGACTCCCTGGGGCTGGACATCGCGTCGGAAAGCGCCATCGCCGCCGGCGGCGTCATGGGGATCATGATCATCCCCTTCGTTTCTTCGCTGTCTGACGACGCCATCAACGCCGTGCCGCAATCCTTGCGGGAAGGCTCCTTCGGCTTGGGCGCGACCAAATCCGAAACCATCACCAAAGTCGTTCTGCCAGCGGCGCTGCCGGGTATCGTGGGCGGCATCCTGCTGGCTGTTTCGCGCGCTATCGGCGAGACGATGATCGTGGTGATGGCCGCCGGCCTCGCCGCCAACCTCACCGCCAACCCCTTCGCCGCCGTGACCACCGTGACGGTGCAGATCGTCACACTGCTCGTCGGCGACCAGGAATTCGACAGCCCCAAGACGCTCGCTGCGTTCGCCCTGGGCCTGGTGCTCTTCATTATCACCCTGGTCCTCAACATCATAGCGCTCGTCGTCGTGCGCAAGTACAGAGAGCAATATGAATAATGATCTCGATGCAATCCTGACGCCGGAAGAGTTCAAGCGCAGCCTGCGCAAACGGCACGCCTCCGAGTTCCGCTTCAAGGCCTACGGGATTGGCGCCATCGCCCTGAGCCTGCTGCT
Organism: uncultured Desulfovibrionaceae bacterium; assembly: GCA_964455395.1. Lineage (GTDB taxonomy): Bacteria > Desulfobacterota > Desulfovibrionia > Desulfovibrionales > Desulfovibrionaceae > CAYVWB01. The sequence continues at coordinate 115,619 of CAYVWB010000001.1, read as the reverse complement.
CCTGGCGACGCTGCTCACCAGCATCGTCTCCAACGGGTACTCGGCCTTCCGGGAGACCTACGTCAAACTGGAAGTCTACATCGACCCGGCCTCCGTGCCTGCGGACGAACCCGGCAAAGGCAACTTCGACGGGCTGGTGAAGCAGACGCTGCGCGACATGTTCCCCGATGTGACGGGGCGTTCCGGGAAACGAGAGCTCTACGGCCTCATCTCCAGCGGCGCGTCCTTCCAGGTCCGCAACATGGTGCTTGCGCAACCGGACCTCATCGGGCAAACTGTGACAGTGTGGGTGCACGCGGACGACGACGTGGACCAGTTCATCAAAGGCAACCTGGACATGACCGGCCCCGAACACCAGCGCCGGTTGAACGAAAACCAGGTGGCGATGATCAACACGCTGCAGGAACGAGACTTGGTGGAGATGCGCTTCAACTCGACGCTCTTCTCCAACGGCGACTCCCGTGAACCGGAACTCGCCGGCATCTGGGGCGCGGTGATGGGCTCCTTCTACACCCTGCTGGTGACGCTGGCGCTCTCCTTCCCCATCGGCGTGGCTTCCGCAGTGTACCTGGAAGAGTTCGCGCCCACCAACAAGTGGACGGACCTCATCGAAGTGAACATCAACAACCTCGCGGCGGTGCCGTCCATCGTGTTCGGTCTGCTGGGCCTCGCCGTGTTCCTCAACTTCTTCGAGCTGCCACGCTCCGCGCCTCTGGTGGGCGGGCTGGTGCTAACCTTGATGACATTACCGACAATCATCATCGCCAGTCGATCCGCCATCAAAGCCGTGCCGCCATCCATCCGGGAAGCTGCGCTCGGCGTGGGCTCCTCCAAGATGCAGACCGTGACGAACCACGTGCTGCCCCTGGCGCTGCCCGGCATCCTTACCGGCACCATCATCGGCATGGCCCAAGCGCTCGGCGAAACAGCACCCTTGCTGATGATCGGCATGGTGGCGTTCATCGTCGACATTCCCCAAGGCTTCACCGACGCAGCCACCGTGCTGCCCGTGCAGATCTACCTCTGGTCGGACAGCCCGGAGCGCGCGTTCCTGGAGCGGACCTCCGCAGCCATCATGGTGCTGCTGACGTTCCTCATCATGATGAACGCCCTCGCCATCTTCCTGCGCAAGAAGTTTGAACGCAAGTGGTAGGCGAAACGGAACGCTCCGCAGCGAGAAGCCTGAACCCGTGTGGTATGCGCGCATGTTGCGCGCTCCCGAATACAACCAATTGAGTTGGAGGAAAGAATGCGTAAAATCGTTGCCATCCTCGCGGTATTCGCGGTGGCCCTGAGCTTCGCCGGCGTGGCGAACGCCCAAGGCCGGGACACCATCTCCATCGTGGGCTCCTCCACGGTGTACCCCTTCGCCACCGTGGTGGCGGAAAACTTCGGCCGGAAGACCGACTTCCCCACTCCGAAGATCGAGTCCACCGGTTCCGGCGGCGGCATCAAGCTCTTCTGCGCCGGCGTTGGCGTGCAACACCCCGACATCACCAACGCTTCCCGCCGCATCAAGAAGACCGAAGTGGAGATGTGCAAGGAAAACGGAGTGGCTGAAGTCCTCGAAATGAAAGTCGGCTACGACGGCATCGTCCTCGCCAACTCCAACGAAGCCCCCACCTACGAGCTCCCCCGCGAGCAGCTGTTCCTGGCCCTGGCCAAGCAAGTGCCCAACCCGGACGGCTCCGAGACCCTGGTGGACAACCCCTACACGATGTGGAGCGACATCGATCCTTCCCTGCCCAACAAGAAGATCGAAGTCCTCGGTCCTCCGCCGACCTCCGGCACCCGTGACGCCTTCAACGAGCTCGTCATGGAATACGGCGCCGAAAAGTATGAGTTCATCGAAAAGATGGACAAGAATGACTTCAAGACCGTCTCCCACACCTTCCGTGAAGACGGCCACTTCATCGACGCCGGCGAAAACGACAACCTGATCGTGCAGAAGCTGCAAGCCAACCCCCATGCCCTGGGCATCTTCGGCTTCTCCTTCCTCGACCAGAACATGGACAAGGTGCACGGCACCATCATCAACGGCGTCGCTCCCACCTTCGACAACATCGCCGACGGTTCCTACCCCGTGTCCCGTCCCCTCTACTTCTACGTGAAGAAGGCCCACATCGGCACCATCCCCGGTATCGAGGCCTACCTGGAAGAGTGGACCTCCCCCCAAGCCTGGGGTCCGGACGGCTACCTCGCCGAGAAAGGCATGATCCCCATGCCCGACGCCGAGCGTGAGAAGTTCGCCAAAGTCGCCAAGGACCTCGGTCCTGCGCTGACCATGGACGACTTCTAAATCGTCTCCGCCGTTTCGCGCCGGGTCGACTCCGCGTCGGCCCGGCGCACAATAACCACGCCACAGCACCGACACAGATTGCTCAACGGATTCAGACGCTCCAGCGCTCACGTACTCAAGCATTCACGCCGCCCCGCGGCCAACCAGCAGGACGAACCGCCATGGCACAAGCCGACACCACCGTCGCCGCCACCGACGTCTACGATCCCAAGGCGCTCGAAGCCGCCATCGTCGACGGCCCCGCCATCATGCGTTGCCGCAACGTCAACGTTTACTACGCAGACTTCCACGCCATCTACGATACCGACATCGACGTGGCGAAGAACGAAGTCGTCGCGTTCATCGGCCCATCCGGGTGCGGCAAGTCCACCTTCCTGCGGTGCCTCAACCGCATGAACGACACCATCGACATCTGTCGCGTCACCGGCAAGATCGTCCTCGATGAAGAGGACATCTACGACCCCCGGCTGGACGTGGTGAACCTGCGCCGCCGCGTGGGCATGGTCTTCCAGAAGCCCAACCCGTTTCCCAAAACCATATACGACAACATCGCCTACGGTTTGAAAATCCACGGGCTAGCCGCCACCCGGCACGAGGTGGAGGAAACCGTGGAGGCCTCCTTGCGCCGCGTCGGCCTCTGGAACGAAGTCAAGGACCGGCTGGACATGTCCGGCACCTCCCTCTCCGGCGGTCAGCAACAGCGGCTCTGCATTGCGCGCGCCATCTCGGTCAACCCCGAGGTGGTGCTCATGGACGAGCCCTGCTCCGCTCTGGACCCCATCGCCACCGGCATCATCGAAGAGCTCATCCGCGAGCTCAAGGAGATCTACTCCATCGTCATCGTCACCCACTCCCTGCAGCAGGCGGCTCGCGTCTCGGACCGCACCGCTTTCTTCCACCTGGGCAAGATGATCGAAGTGGGCATGACCGAAAAGATCTTCACCAAACCGCGCCACAAGCTCACCGAAGAATACCTCACCGGTCGTTTCGGGTAAACGCTGCGGCGTTCGCTCCCCGCTCTCCCGTCTCTTCCGCCCCGGCGTGTTTCGCGTCGGGGCGTCTTCTTACGTCTTGCCGAATACTTTGACGCCACCGCGCCCTCTCCGCTATGGAAGCGCATGGCCCGGCACGCACCGCACACGGAAACGACGAAGCCCCACCATTCCTTGCGTTTCGCTCTCGGGGTGGGGCTGAACGTCGTCTTCGTCCTGGTGGAGATCGTCTTCGGTGTGATGACAGACTCCATGGCGTTGCTCGCCGACGCCGGACATAACGCCGGCGACGTTCTGGGTCTTGCGCTGGCCTGGGCCGCCGCCCACTTCGCACGCCGACATCCCAGCCGCAGACATACCTATGGGTTGGGTCGCTCCACGGTGCTCGCCTCCCTCGCCAACGCCTCCTTGCTGCTCTTCGCCATGGGCGCCATCGCATGGGAGTCCGCCACACGGCTCTTTCAGCCCGCGCCCATCGAGACCCCAACCGTCCTCGCCGTGGCGGCGGTCGGCGTGGTCATCAATACGATCACGGCGCTGCTTTTCCTTGCCGGCCGCAAGGACGACCTCAATATTCGTGGGGCTTTCCTGCATATGGCCGCGGACGCAGGCGTCTCCCTGGCCGTGGTGGCGGGGGCCGTCGCCATCCTGTACACCGGGGCGCTCTGGCTGGATCCGCTCATGAGCCTGCTGATCGTGGTCGTCATCGTGGTCTGCGCATGGCGCTTGCTGCGGGAAGCCTTGCGGCTGGCGCTGGACGCCGTGCCGCCCACCGTGGATCTTGACGCGGTGGAGCGTTTCCTCCAAGACCTTCCCGGCGTCGTCGGCCATCACGACCTCCATGTGTGGGCGCTTTCCACCACGCGCACGGCGCTCACGGTCCATCTCGTCCGGCCTGACCCCGACGCAGGGCTCAACGAGACTCTCCCGACTGAGGATGCGCTGCTCGCCTACGCCGAGGATGCGCTGCAGCGACGCTTCGGCATCCACCACGCGACCTTCCAGCTGGAGCGCGGCGGCTTCAGCGTCGACAACCCCGACGCCTGACCGCGTCCCGAACCCGAACCGACCATGCCCACGATCTTGTTCATCATCATCGGCGTCGTGCTCATCATCGCCACCGTCGTCTTCCTGATACGGGGCGCCGCCTCCTCCAGCACCCTGGAGGCGGATCGTCGCTTCTTTTCCGAATCACTGCCGGATTTCGTGGAAGAAACCCTGCCGCTGGAGCAAGCCGCCAACCCGGTCACAGCGCGGATGGCTGTACAGCTGCTGCTCCCGGCGGCGCGCATGCAAGGGGAAACCATTCTGCGCAGTCTGGCCGCCGACGACGTGGACGCCCACGGCCGCTCCCTCTTCTGGACGGCGGTCTTCGAGACGCCACGACGCGCCACGACGGAGTTGCGTCTCATCCCCTGCCCCCCGGAGCATCTCCGGCGCATGGACCCCAAAGCAGAAGGCACGCCACCCGCCGAGGAAGCGGACTGCGCTCTTCAGGAACAGGAACCTTGCGCAACGCAGCGTGCCCACCCGTTTTGCGTACGGGTGCGGCTCACCCCCTTCCTGCACGGCGAAAGCCGCACCCTGGTGGAGCAAGCGTGGAACGATCCGGAACAACTCAAGATACTGCGACGCCGACGGGAACGCCGTATGCAAGCCCAACCGCGCCTCCCCCTCTACTTCACGGACTCTCCCCTGGCGGTGCGCCGCCTCACCATCAGCGGCGCCGATCCCAACGCCAGCTCCGCCGTCTACCCCCTGGCGACCCACAAGCTGGACGACGGCCGTCTGGTATGGCGCACCACGCTTGACGAGACGCCATACGATACGCCTTTCCACATCGAAAAAGAGTAAACGCCTATGGATTTTCTCAACTCCTTGGCGTATGATCCGATTCGGGATGGCTGTTGCATGCCGCGCGCTGCACGCCGCCACGAGCCACGGTGAGCCAGGGGAGGCCGCATGCCCAGGTCCTTCGACCCGGATGACTGGATTGATTCGCTTGTCAGAACGCTCAGCTTCAATGCGCAGAATCCCCGTGCCGCAGTCGTCATGCGCATCGTGCTGGGGCTGCTCGTCATGGGGCTGTGCCTGGCGGCCGCGCTGCATTTCGCCTTCGGCAGCTACACGGAGAACCACGCCTTCCGGCTCTTCGCCACGGTCTTTTTTCTGATGGGAGCCGCCGCCGGCTGCTTCAACGTGATGGCAGGTCGCCGTCTCCATTGGCCCTGGAAAGGCCTCGTCATGAGCTTCATCCTTGCGGCGCTGGCGCGCGTCCTGATGGGGCCATAGCGGCGCAATCACTCCCGAACGCCTTCCCGGAGCCGTGTCGTGGAATCCACCGAGTCGTCAGCCGTCGTGCTGATCCTGCTCATCCTTGTTGGCTTGCCGTTTGTCATCGCAAGCCCTATCCTGCTGTATTGTTTCATCATCCTTTCCAAGCGCGGAGGGCTGCTCGTCATGGGCGCCTTGGCCTTCGTGATTCTGGTTTATTCACTCTGGGTGATGATCGGCTCGTGGACGTTCGGCCATGACGGCCCCATGGCGGAATCCCTCTGGCGCGTCGGCCAGTTTTTCATCTACATCCTCGTCGGCGGCGTCATCTATTATCCGGAGCTACAATGGCTGGCGCGGTGGGCGCAACCACGGTTCGCAGGCTGGCTCTTCGTCAAGACGAAACACGACGCCGCGGCGGCTCGCACGCCAGCGCAGCAAAAGGAGACGTTTCAGGATGACGACAGCGATGGCGTCGCCGTACGCGGGACACAATTCATCCGCGCACTCGCACCGGTCTATCTCGTCTATGGAGTGGTGTGGTTTTTCGAAATACTGGAATCGGATTACGGCGAGGCCTTCGCCATCCACGGCTGGGAGTCGCTGCTCTGGTGGACGGCGCTGGTCCTCGCGGTGGGCATACTTTTCATGCACGAGTTGACCCGTGCGAGGCGCAAACGACGCATGGCGCTTCCAGGCGACGCTGGAACGCGCGCATCCGCCAATGCAACCCGCAGCGAACACGCTGCCGACAGGTGCTGGAAAGGCTGCCGCTAGGTGAACTCCCAACCCCAGCGGAACAGGCCGACGCCCACCAGCAGCGCGCCCTCCCAGCGGGTCACGCGCCAGCCGTTTCGCATGCAGAGCAACGCCACCGCAACGCCCACGGTCATCAAGGAGAGGCTGGGCAGGGCGCTGGGGTCAACAGCGATGGGCCGCAGCACCGCAGTCAAACCCAATACGCCGGCGAGATTGAAGAAATCGCTACCGACCAGGTTGCCGAGCAACATGTCGTTCTTGCCGCGCAGACTCGCCGCCAAACAGGTGACGAGCTCCGGCAGCGAGGTGCCGGCAGCCACCACCGTCAGCCCGACAGCCCACTCCGAAACCCCCACGGCCATGGCCACCGTCCGTGCGCCTTCCACCAGCCATTCACTGCCCAAAGTGATGAGCGCAAACCCCGCCAGAAGCCGCGGACCATCCCACCACTTCGCCACGCGGTCGCCGGCTTCCTCCAACAATTCCTCGGCCATGGCGCGATCCAGAGGCCCCGGGTCGCGCAGTCCCTTACGGATCACGAAAAAGAGGTACCCACCGAAAATGGCGAGCAATCCCACGCCCATCATCCGGTCCAGCGACCCCGTGCTGGCCATGAGCCACAAGACACCGGTGACCACCCAGAGCACGAGACCGTCGCGATAGAGAATCATCTTGTGCGTGGGGATGGGCCGCAGCATGGCCATTACCCCCAATATAATGAACAAGTTGAACACATTGGAGCCGACCACGTTGGCCAGACTGATGGAGCTCAGTCCCTTGAATGCGGCCGACGCCGTGACGAAGAATTCCGGCGCGGACGTGCCCATGGCCACCACCGTGAGGCCGATGACGAGTTCGTCCACATTGAGACGCCGCGCCACAGCTGCTGCGGAATCCACCACCCAACCAGCGCCGAACCACAGCAACGCCGCCCCAGCGCACATGAGGACAATATCAATAATCATCCCCGAACCATACCTTAGTGTCGCAGGAAAGGGAAGCCTTTGCGCGTTGTCACCCGCAGGGAAACAGGATAAACAGGGCCGCACACGCTTTGCAAGGAGACACCCATGGCGGACGATTTCCGGACCCAACTCAAGTATACGTATCTGGACGACCCCACGCGCCTCTGCTTCGAGGACATCATCCTGGAGCCGTGGTTCGTGCTTTCCATCCAGGCGCGGCCCTTCTATGAGGAAACGCCCATGGAGCCGCGCGACCCCATGGAGATCGAGCGCTTTCACATCAGCCTCATGAACCGTAAAGGCATCATCCACAAGGGGAAATGGGCCGTGTGGGACGCACTGAAAGACCACCCCTGGGCGCACAAGTTCCACCTGGAAGCCAACCATTGGCTGCTCGCCGAAAACATGACCGTAGCCGAGACGCAAGCCATGTTCGACGACCTCTCCGCCTTCGCAGCCAGCCACCCTTTGCCGGAATAACGCCGCCCTCTCCCGACGCCCCGGCTCCCCACCGCGGCGGTGACGTCGCCTTCCTCCCTACTGTACGACGGCCTCTCCCGGGCGCGACCTGCCTTGCCTTGCAGGCGCGACTTGGTCCGCAAGGCCTTCCGGGCCGCGCTGCGCTTTCTTTCGGGAAACAATGCGCCGGCACGGGTCCACACCGTCGCCTGCCGTCGTCTGTCGTCGTCTGCCGCGCCTGCCGCGCCTGCCATCGTTCATCAGAGTACAGACCAACCCCCTGAACATACCGCCCGGTTCGCCCTCTGCAGCGTTCGTGATGCGTCGCCGAAACCGCCGTCTGCATTTGGAGGCGGCGGCTTCGGCGTTGCCCTGCCGGTGGCGCAGGCGATGCGAGCGCATGATCTCCTACAAAAATGAAAGCCTGCCCGCTCCAACTTTGTGATTATAGTAACAAGGTCTTTCTCAGCGCAAGAGGGAATCACTATGGGGGTATGTTGCGCAGGCGTGCAGCTCTTGAGCGCGGCATTCAGACAGAGCGGAAATATCATGCTTACATCTTGTATTTACTGACTAAAGTTTTTAAAGATGACAGCTGTGTGACACGCGTCGCGCACTGTTCGTCACGCACCCGGAAATGTGAATTAAATCACATTGTTGAATTTGTAGGTTTTTTTCTTTCCTGTCAGAAAATCACAACCCAACAATTTGGAATAATGGAATTTTCATGAATATTGACAGAAGTGTTGCACCGAGGCATTGTAGCTCGACATTCGATTGCAAGAGGCCGCGCCCGGGCATTTGCCGGGCCCCCGGGGCCCGGGCCACTATTCGCCACCCTTTAGCGCTTTGGAGAAGGTATGCTCGATACCCTCCTGTTTCTTCTCGTGGTGGCGCCGTTCATAGCGGCTCTGGGCCTGTACGTGCTCAGAATGAACGCGCTGCGAGTGCTTGTCGTGCTGGTCACGGCGGCGGTGCTGGCTGGAGCATCGCTTCTGCTCATCTCGCATTCGCCGTTCGCCGTGGCGCCGAGTCTCATCGGGTTGAATCCGGGTCCCATCATCATCATCCTGGACTATCTCCTGCTGTTCGTGATTCTGGGCGTCGGCGTGGCGACACGCACGCACATCATCACGGCGTTGGCGGTGCTCCAGCTCATCCTGTTGACCGTGCTCGAACTGTTCATGGTGGACCACAGCACGCACCATCCGCTTTTCGTGGGCGATTCGCTCTCGATCCTGATGGTGACGGTGGTCTCCATTGTCGGCTCCATCATCTGCGTGCACGCGCTCCCATACATGAAGAATCATGAGGAGCACTTGCATTTGGCTACGAGCCGGCAGCCGCAGTTCTTCGCGGTGCTCATTCTGTTCCTCGGCGCCATGAACGGCTTGGTGCTGACGAACGATCTCTCACATTTCTACTTCTTCTTCGAGTTGACGACAGTCTGTTCGTTTTTGCTCATCCGACACGACCTCACGGATGTGGCGAAGAAGAACGCCATCCGCGCCTTGTGGATGAACAGCCTGGGCGGCGCAGCGCTGCTGCTGGGCATCGTGTGGATCTACTCCGGCGTGGGCACCATGGACATCCAGGAGATCTTGCGCACGGCGCCGCAGTCGGCGTTCATCCTGGTGCCCATCGGGCTCATCGTCTTCGCCGGCTTCACCAAGGCGGCGCAGCTGCCCTTCCAGAGCTGGCTCTTGGGGGCCATGGTCGCGCCTACTCCGACGTCGGCGCTGCTCCACTCCTCCACCATGGTGAAAGCAGGCGTCTATCTGGTGTTGCGGTTCTCCCCCGTGTACATGGGGACGTTCTTCTCCACCGCCGTGGCCTTGGCGGGCGCGTTCACGTTCCTTGCTGCTGGCGCGCTGGCCATTGGGCAGTCCAACGGCAAGAAAATCCTGGCGTACTCCACGGTGTCGAACTTGGGTCTCATCATCGCCTGCGCCGGGGTGAACACGCCGGACGCCATCGCCGCCGCCATGTTCCTCATCCTCTTCCACGCAGTGAGCAAGGCTCTGCTCTTCCTCTGTGTGGGGACCATCGAACAGCGCATCGAGAGCCGTGACATCGAAGACATGCGGGGCCTCTATCAGATCATGCCTGTGACGGCGCTCATCGCTGTGGTGGGCGCGCTGACCATGATCCTGCCGCCTTTCGGGGTGCTGCTGGGCAAGTGGATGGCCATCGAAGCTGCAGCAGACAACATCCTGCTCGTCATTCTCCTGGCCACAGGCAGCGCCATGACAGTGCTCTACTGGGCGCGCTGGGCTGGCATGTTCATGAGCTACCCCTTCCAGGGCAAGATCCAGATCGAAAAACAACCCGTGCTGACGCGAGCCCCACTGGTGGGCCTCATCACCGGCGCTGTGGTGCTCTCGCTCTTCGCGCCGTGGATTTACAGCAGCATGATCCTGCCCACAGTGGAGCAGCTGGCGAGCGTCTTCCCGCAAGCCGCCGCCGCCACACCCTTCGAGGTTTCCGGCGGCATGCTCGCCAACGCCACGGGGTCGTTCCCGGTGGTGCCGCTCTTCTTCGTGCTGGGCCTCTGCTTGCTGGCGGCGTGGTTCTACTTCAAGAACGCCACGAAAGAGCGCGTGGTGGGGCCGTATCTCTCCGGCGCGCAGGTGCCGGACGACCCGACGTCGTACACCGGCCCCATGCTCGCCAGTGTGAAGCCGTCCGCCTCCAACTATTATCTGGAGAAGCTCTTCGGTGAGGACAAGATCACCGGATGGGTGAATGGCGCGGCTATCCTGCTCATCCTGCTGATGATTGGAGGAGGCCTGTAATGAGTACCGGAGAGACCCTGCTCGCGTTGTTCGTGGGCCTCATCGTGGCGCCGTTGGCTGCTGGTCTGATCACCGGCGTGGACCGGCGCATCACGGCGCGGCTGCAGTCCCGGCTGGGCCCGCCCATTCTGCAGCCCTTCTACGACGTGGCGAAACTGCTCGGCAAGGAACGACTGCTCAGCAACTACTGGCTGGCCTTCTGCGCCTTCGTCTACCTGGCAGGCGCCGCCGTGGCCACGGTGATGTTTTTTCTGCAAGCGGACTTGCTGTTGATCTTCTTCGTACAGGCCATCGGCGCGGTGTTTCTGGTCATCGGCGCGCTGACGGTGCCTTCGCCCTACAGCCAAGTGGGCGCGCACCGGGAGCTGCTGCAGATCATCACCTACGAACCCCTGCTCATCATGGTCATCGTGAGCATCTATCTGGCGACAGGCAGCTTCAACCTCTCGGCGGTTTACGCCATGGAGGAACCGCTGCTCTTGCAACTGCCGCTGATGTTCATCGTGCTGGGCTACGCCTTGACCATCAAGCTGCGCAAGTCGCCCTTCGATATCTCCGCATCGCACCACGCGCACCAGGAAATCGTGCGCGGCGTGTACACGGAATACTCGGGGCCCTACTTCGCACTGATTGAGATCGCGCACTGGTACGAAATCGCGCTGGTGCTCGGCCTGGTGTCGCTGTTCTGGTCCACGAGCCTGGCGGGCATCGTACTGCTTCTGGCCATCACGTACTTCGTGGAGATTCTCGTGGACAACTCCACCTCGCGCATGACCTGGAAGTGGATGCTCGGCTCTGCCTGGGCCGTGGGCATCGCCTTCTCCATCATCAATCTCGTCTGGCTCCATTACAGGTAGGCGCTCATGAATGCACTCTCCAAATTCATCCAGACGTCCCGCATCAAATCGCCATGGGTGATGCACTTCGACTGTGGCAGCTGCAACGGCTGCGACATCGAGACCCTGGCGGTGCTCACGCCCGTCTATGACGTGGAACGCTTCGGCATCATCAACGTGGGCAACCCCAAACATGCGGACGTCTTCCTCGTGACCGGCACGGTGAACCACCGCAACAAGAAAGTGCTGAAAAACCTCTACGACCAGATGCCCGAGCCCAAAGCGGTTATCGCCATCGGCGCATGCGGTCTTTCCGGCGGCGTCTTCCGGGACGCGCCCAACGTGGTGGGCGGCGTGGACAAAGTCATCCCCGTGGACGTCTACGTGCCGGGGTGCCCGCCCAAACCGGAAGCCATCATCGATGGCGTGGTGAAAGCCCTGGAGCTCTTCGCCGCCAAGGCCAAGGAGCAATAAGATGCCCCAGAACTTCATCGAAACCGTCGATGTCCAACGCGACGCCCTCAAGGATGAGATCCTGCGGCTGAAAAGCCAAGGCTATCGCTTGATGACCATCACCGCTGTGGACATTGACGAAGACCACGTCGACCTTATCTACCACTATGACAAGGGCCTGAAACTGGCCAACCTGCGTCTGAAGCAACCCAAGAAAGAGAACGCGCCGTCCATCTCGGACGTGGACTTCGCTGCGTTCCTTGTGGAAAACGAGATCCAAGACCAATTCGGCATCTGCTTCGAAGGTCTTGCCCTCAACTTCGCCAACCACCTCTACCTCGATGAAGAGGTGGCCGTGACGCCCTTCTGCAAATACGGCGTCACGCGCAAGGACGCGAGCTAGGCCCCCGGCCTGGCGCAAGGGAGATTCTATGGCCAAGACCACCATCCCCTTCGGACCCCAACACCCGGTCCTTCCCGAGCCCATCCACCTCTCCTTGACGGTGGAAGACGAAATCGTCACCAATGCCGTACCCCAACTGGGCTACGTGCACCGCGGTCTCGAGAAGCTCTGCGACATCCGCGACATCCACCACATGATCCAGATCGTGGAACGCGTCTGCGGCATCTGCTCCAAAATCCACGCCATGTGCTACTGCCAAGGCGTGGAGAAAATGATGGACGTCGAAATACCCGACCGCGCCAAGTTCCTGCGCGTGGTCTGGTCGGAGCTCCACCGCATCCACTCCCATCTGCTCTGGCTGGGCCTCTTCGCTGACGCTTTCGGCTTCGAGAGCCTCTTCTACCAGCTGTGGCGCATTCGCGAACGTGTCATGGACATCAACGAAGCCACAGCCGGCAACCGCGTCATCGTCTCCGTCAACGTGCTTGGCGGCGTGCGCAAGGACCTCACTGCCGAGCAGATCCGCTGGATCCTCGCCGAGATGGACAACGTGGAGCGCGAGCTCAAGGAACTCGAATCCACTTTGCTGGACGACTACACAGTGAAGAAACGCACTGTGGGCATCGGCATGCTGCCCAAGGAAAAAGCCGTGGAGCTGGGCGCCGTGGGCCCCTGCCTGCGCGGCAGCGGTGTGGCCGAGGACAACCGCCAGCTGGGCTACGCCGCATTCCCGGAGCTGGACTTCGAACCCATCGTGGAACACGACTGCGACGCTTACTCCCGCCATCGGGTGCGCTACTTCGAAACGTACCAGTCCATCAACCTGGTGCGTCAGGCCCTGCGCAAACTCCCGGAAGGCGACATCCGCACGCCGGTCAAAGGCTTCCCGGAAGGCGAAGCTTATGCCCGCGTGGAGCAACCACGCGGCGAGCTCTTCTACTACTTCAAAGGCAATGGCACCAAGCACCTGGATCGCTTGCGCATCCGCACTCCCACCTTCGCGAACATCCCGCCCCTCGCCGCCATGCTGCCGGGGATCGAGCTCGCGGACGTGCCCGTGGTGGTGCTTTCCATCGACCCCTGCATCAGCTGCACGGAACGCTAGGAGACGGCCCATGAAATTCACTCCCATGACCGTCAACATCCTGAAAAACCTCGTCACGCCGAAAGCCACGCGCAACTACCCCTTCGTGGTCCGCGAACCTTTCGAACGCGCCCGGGGCGCTCTCTACAACGAAATCGAAAAGTGCATCTTCTGCGGCTTGTGCTCGCGCAAGTGCCCATCGCAGTGCATCACCGTGGACAAGAAGACCGGCTCCTGGGTCTGCGACCCCTTCGCGTGCGTCTACTGCGGAACTTGCGAAGAAGCCTGCCCTGTCGACTGCTTGCACCACACCCAGGCGTGGCGACACGTCACCAGTGAGCGGGAGATGATCACCATGCAAGGCGAGCCCCCCAAACCCAAGAAGAAGCCCGCCGCCAAGAAGAAAGACGACGGCAAGGAAGCCGCCTCCTAGACGCGCAGTTGCGCTTGCATACACCCACCAAGCGACGCCCCTTTCCCCCTCTCGCGTATTGCTTCCCACGCGGCTTCGGGGTATGGAAGGAGCGTCGCTTTGTTTTCACGAACCTTTGCTTCGGAGAACCGCCATGGGTAAAAATAAAGTTAGCATAGACGGAGCCTTGGAGCTCAACCAAGTCACAGCGTACCTCGAAGACCTGCTCAACGGCCTGAAAGCCGGCAAAGTGCACATCCAGCTTGGCGATGAATCCGTCTCCCTCGCGCCGAGTTCCATCGTGGATTGCGAGATCGAAGTCTCCCAGAAAAAGGAGAAGGAGAAGATCTCCATCCAGTTGAGCTGGAAGAAGGACGCCTCCAGCAAAGAGAACGTCAAGATCTCCGCCACGGGCCCTCGCGTCGAGATCTCCTGAACCTTATTTCAACGGATTTTGCAAGGCTGCGGTTTCTTGCCGCGGCCTTTTTCTTTTTGCTTCACCCTCCTTGGTTTCGGGTATTTTTACTGTACAATAATGATAAAAATTCAGGCTCTTGAAAAAAACCCACGCCCTCCCCTTGCGCTTTTCTTCCTTTCGCAGTAGGCCCGCATTTACCGTATACGTTACGAAGTCATTTCGGTTTCTCAACGCAAGGAGTTGGTGTCCCATGTATCAAGGTGTCGTAAAGTGGTTCAACGAGAAAAAAGGCTTTGGCTTCATCAGCGTGGACGATGGCGAGGACGTCTTCGTCCACTATTCCGCCATTCAGGCTGACGGTTTCAAAACCCTGGCGGAAGGCGACCCCGTCTCGTTCGAGCTCATCGAAAACGAGAAAGGGCCCCGCGCCGCCAACGTCGTGCGGTGTTGCTGAGCAACGGACGCGGCGTCTCTATCGACCCACGCGCCACCCCCCGCGTCTCACTCCCCAGCGACACGGTCGCATTTTCTTATCCGATCTTGGAGGATGCACTCATGGCGTATGAAGGCACTGTAAAGTGGTTCAATGAGAAGAAGGGCTTCGGCTTCATCCAACGGGAAGAAGGCGACGATGTCTTTGTCCACTACTCGGCCATTCAAGCCGCGGGGTTCAAGACCCTGAACGAAGGCGACCGCGTCTCCTTCGACATTGAACACGGTGACAAAGGCGCCCGCGCCTCCAACGTCACCAAGATCTGATTCTCCTCCCCCCTGGCTTTCGAGCACAGGGACGCAGTCCGAATCGGACGCACCAAAAGCCGGAACCGCTCACATGCGGCTCCGGCTTTTGGTATTGGGTTCAGTTCAACACGTCAGGCGGTCTGGGAAGCGAGCAGAGCCTGATCCAAGTCCGCCATGATGTCCTCCGCGCTTTCGATGCCCACGGAAATGCGCACCATGTCCTCGGGCACGCCAGCGCGTTCCAGTTCGGCGGGCGTCAACTGCGAATGCGTGGTGGAAGCCGGGTGGATGACCAGCGTCTTCGCGTCCAGAATGTTCGCCAAGTGCGAGCACAAACGCACGGATTCAATGAACTTCCGGCCCGCAGCCAAACCGCCCTTCACCCCGAAACCGAAGACTGCTCCCGGTCCCAGCGGGAAGTATCGCTTGGCGCGTTCGTGGTCTTTGTGCGAGGGCAGGCCCGCGTAGTTCACCCACGCCACGGCCGGGTGAGACGCCAGAAATTCAGCCACACGCTGTGCGTTCTCACAGTGCGCGCGTGCACGCAGCGGCAGCGTCTCCACTCCTTGAAGGATGAGAAAACTGTTGATGGGCGCCGGCGCCGCGCCGATATCCCGCAGCAGACTGGTTCGCACTTTGGTGCAAAAGGCGGTGCATGGCGTGCCTTCCAATGTACAGAGCGCATCCCAGAAATCGAGGCCGTGGTAGGTGGGATCTGGTTCGGTGATCTCCGGGTATTTCCCGGCGGACGCCCAGTCGAAAGTTCCGGCTTCCACCAAGGCGCCGCCGATGCAGAGCCCGTGGCCGCCGATGATTTTCGTGAGCGAATAGACCGCGATGTGCGCGCCGACGTCGAAGGGATTGAAGATGGGCGGCGCCGCCACGGTGTTGTCCAGAATGAAAGGCACATTGTACTGCTGTGCGAGCTTGCCTATCGCCTCCAGGTCGTCCACGTTGCAACGCGGATTACCGATGGTTTCGCTGAATATCAGCCGAGTGTTTTCGTCGATGACGCGCTCGAAATTTGCCGGATCGGAGGAGTCCACCATGCGCGCTTCAATGCCGAACCGCTTGAGTGTGTGCGTGAAGAGCGTGTTCGTGCCGCCGTACAGGTTCGAGCCGGACACGATGTTCTGTCCATGCTGGGTGATGGACGCCACGGCGTAGAAAATGGCGGACATTCCGGAAGCCGTACAGAGTGCGGCGCTGGCGTTGTGCAATGCGGCCAGCCGCTTTTCCAGAACCTCTGTGGTCGGGTTCATGATGCGTGTATAGATATATCCCGGCTCACTGAGATTGAACAGATTGGCGGCGTGTTCCGTATCCCTGAAGAGGAAGCTTGTGGTCTGATGGATGGGCACGGCGCGTGACATGGTGTCCGCATCCGGGGCGTGCCCT
Organism: uncultured Desulfovibrionaceae bacterium; assembly: GCA_964455395.1. Taxonomy (GTDB): domain Bacteria; phylum Desulfobacterota; class Desulfovibrionia; order Desulfovibrionales; family Desulfovibrionaceae; genus CAYVWB01. The sequence continues at coordinate 99,331 of CAYVWB010000001.1, read as the reverse complement.
GCATGCAGAGCTATGGTCTCTAGGCCGGTGAAATCCATACGGTTTCTCCTTGCGCTTTGCGCGCGTCATTGTTGTACGTTATGTGAAATGAATGAGTACGTAATCAGTGCGACTCAACGCATTGCAAAACGGCTGTCTTCGATCAATAATGGACGCATCGGGCGTGATGCGGCTGCATGGCGGAGGCTGACGGCGGGACCTTCACCAAGAACAGGGCCTGAGCTATACCTGTGGAGGACGCGCGTACGCCTTCGTACTGCTGTTGCTGCTTGATACGCTCCACGGCGTGCAAGGCCACGGCGCGCAGCTCCACCTCCTCCTCGTCGCCGGATTCCAGAGGCTCTCCGTGATCCACACGCTCGGCGAGGGCTTCGGTCAGCGTGAGTACGCCATGGATGCGCAATATATAAGGGAGTCGCGCCCCGGCCGGGGCCGTCATCTCCTCGATGTCGTACATGCCGCCCAGGCCCTCGCGGCGAAAGATGGTCCCCAGGTCCGCAGCAGCCTGCTGCGCGCGCTTGAAGAACGGCGCGGGCTGACTGTGGTGGCTGCTGACATCCTGGTAGAACTTGAGGCGTTTCAGGATGTTGACCAGCCCCGCGGCGCTGTGCTGAGCGTCCCGTACAAGGCTTGCGAAGGAAGCGAAATAGTTGCCCGCCACCTGCCGTCCGAGATCCTGCATCGCTGCAGCGTAGAGCCCCATCAACTCGACGGCGTCCTTGTTCGCCGCAGACTGTCCGAAGAGCGAAGCCGCGTCCTCGACAGTCATGCCGAGAAGTTCCGCCGCCGTGAGCGGCCCGGCGTCGCGGAACCGGTCAGCGAGTCGCGCCGCCACGAACGCGTGGCCGCTGCCGCCGAACTCGTCAGGGATATATAGGGAATCGAACCAGCCGGCGCCGAAGCGAAGGCTGTTGCGGATGAGCACGAACGCGCACTTCGCCTCCTCGTCGCCCTCCTCGAAGCAACAACGGGGATCCGCCGGGGTGTGTCGGACAAGATCCGCGGGCGTCAAGGCCGCAGCCGCGGCGTCCACCGCCTGCTCCTCTATGCGCACGTGGCGGGCTCGCGCGGCGATTCTGGCGCAGGCGTCGCGTATGTCGTAAAAGATGGACATGGAGCAGCAGGGGGAGGCTGATGCGGCGGTGCGCAACCTCGCGCGGTGTAAGATATTTTGAATGATGTCAAGCGTCGCCCGGAGACGTATTGCCACACGGGTTCAAACAAGATAACAGACTTCGCCACAAGACACAGCCTTTTGTTCGCGAGAACCGACATGCGTTCCTGTCCGTACGATCCAGACAATCTCCGCACCCTCATCGTGGATGGCGACCCGGCCATCTGCCGCTCCCTCACGGTCATGCTGGAGAGCGCCGGCTTCGCGCCGGAGCCGCACTCCAACCCGCGGCGGCTGCTGGAGACCATGAACGGGCAACGCTACCCCCTCGCGTTCATCGACCTCTCCCTGCCCAACGATTCCGGCTTCGAGCTCGCCACCCAACTCATCCAGCAAGGACGCCTGGAAGACATCATCTTCATGGGCGATGTGGCCTCCGTGGACACCGTCGTGCGGGCCATGCAGCTCGGCGCCAGCGACTATCTCCGCAAGCCCATCGAGTTCAACGACCTCAAGATCCTCATCAGCCGGCTCAAGAACCGCCGCCGCCTCAAGGAGCATATCCACCGCGCGGAGCAACGCCACTCCCTGCTGCTGCAGAACATCCCGCTCATCATCTACGCCATTCGGGAAGACTTGAGCCTGGAGTTCATCAACCAGTCCGTCACCCAGTTTCTGGGGTACACCCCGGATGAAGCCGTGGGCGACCGCTCCTGGCTCACCTACCGCATCCACCCGGAGGACCGCCGCCCCGTGCGCAGCGCTCTGCGCAAGGCCTTCAAGGAGGGCGCGTCCTTCTCCGTGGAGTGCCGGCTCATCCACAAGAAAGGCCGCATCGTCCACGGGATCGCCCGCTCCATCCCGCAACTCCCGTGCGACCCGGCTGCGCCGCAAGGTGTGGCGACCGGAGAAACTCCCGCGGTGGTCGAAGGCATCTTCATGGACATCACGGACCGCGTCTTCCTGGAGCAGGCTTTGGTGCAGAGCGCCAAGCTGAAGACCCTGGGCGCCATTTCCGCGGAAGTGGCGCATGAAATCCGCAATCCGCTCATGTCCATCGCGGGGTTCGCCCGCCGGCTGGAAAAGAAGAGCCCTGCCCCGGAGCTCGGCATCATCCTGCGGGAAGCGCAACGGCTGGAGCAACTTGTGGACCGCATCCGCGACTACATGAAGCCCGTGGCCATCTCGCGCGAAGGGTGCTCCGTGAACCACTTGCTCTCCAACGCGGCGGCCTTGCTCTCTCCGGAGCTGGACGCCTTGGGCGTGGTGTGCGATTTCGAGCTGGAGTCCACCCTGCCCTACGCTCTCGCCGACCCCGACGCCCTGGGGCAGGTCTTCATCGACCTCCTCCGTCACGCGGCCGCCACCACGGCCAAAGGCGACGTCATCCGCGTGCGCACTGCCGCCAACGAAAAAAGCGTGACCGCCCAGATGAGCTACCCGGCCCATGGACCGGCGCTCGATCCCGAAAAGCTCTTCATGCCCTTCGAGGAAGCCGAGGAGCCCCGGGGCCTGCCCATGTGCTACCGCCTGGTGAAGAACATGGGCGGCCTGCTGGAATTTCAGCAGACGCAAGGCAAACGACCCCGAGCGTCCTTCGTCATCACCTTGCCGCAAGCCGAGGACAGCCGCGAGTCGCTCTCGGAGCAGCGCGTTCCCTCCTCACGGACGCCCCTGGAGACCTCGCTGGACCCCACGGACAGCCTGGACGCCGGCCACAGGGAGATGGATCGCTCGACCTCGCAGCAGATGTTCTGTTTCGAGCCCCAGAGCGGCGTCATCACCCGCAGCCTCTTCGATGACATCTTCGCGCGCACCCTGCGGGAAGCTGCGCGCAGCCGCCGGGCCGTGGGTCTGTTGCTCATCGATATCGACCACTTCAGGGAATTCAAGGAACGCGTGGGCGAAGAACGCGCCGTGACGTGTCTGAACCACGTGGCGGATTCCATGGACCAAGCCCTGCGACGACGCCCCTGCGCCCTGCTCGCGCGGTACGGCGTGCAGGAATACGCCGTCATTCTGCCGGACGTGGGTGAAGACGAAGCCGTGGCCGTGGCGGACGCCTTGCGCCGCGCCGTGCAAGAGCTGCGCCTCATGGAGATGGACGGCCCAACGGAGGCGGTCTGCCTGCTCACTGCGAGCGTGGGCGTCGCCCTCATGCGGCCCGAAGCCGCGGTGGCTGCGGAAGAGCTCATCGCGGAGGCCAGTCGGGCCCTCTTCAGCGCCAAGCAGCACGGCCGCAACCGTGTTCGCCTGGCTGCCGAGTGAGCGGAACCATGCGCCGCCTGCCGGCTGTCGTCCTTGCGTGCGCCATCACATGTGGAAGCGTGACGCAGCCACTCGGTCTCCCCCCTTGCGCCATGGCGGATGAAGCGCCTCCCGCCGCCGTCCCGTCGGATTTCGTCTACGTGGATTACACACGCGGCGAATTGACAGCCAGCGGCGTGGGGTTCGCCGGATCACAAACATCCCGAGACGAGGCGCACGCCGCCTGCCGCGCCGCCGAACTGGACGCCAGACGCCGCTTGACAGGGTTCGCACATGGCGTCTTCGTGCAAGGGTCCGCTCGCGTCGAGGATTTCGAATTGACGCAGGACGACATCGCCACAGTGACACGCGGCGTGCTCGCCGGCATCCGGGTGACGAACGCCACACTCACGCCGACGGCTTCCCCCGCCCCCGCAGAGGGAGTCACTTGCCGGGTGATCGTTCGCGCGCCCTTGCCGGACACGTTGCGTCACCTGCTGCCGCCGTCGTTTCCGCCCCAGGAAACGCCCTCCCGCGCGGTGCGACTGCCCGCGCGCCGCGACGGCGCCTCGCCGCACGGCCCCACCCCCTGAGCGAGTCCCGCCACGATATCGCCTTCCCCGCGCAGATGGTCACGCCTTCCAGACAAGTCTCTCCCCATCCCCACGCCGTCCGGCCGTGGCGCATGAACGCCTTCACGTCACGGCGGTATCGGTCGCAAACCACGCCGCGCGCCGGGGAGATCGCGTTCCAGGTCGTCATCGGAGAGACGGACCTCCGCCTGGTGACCACGCAGCCCCCGGCTTCCTGTGCGCCGTATGGCGTCGCCGCCATCGCCGCCGTCGCTGCGGAAGCCGTGCGCCACTGTCGGGGTCATCTGCAGGCGTACATGCTGGCGCATCCCGCGTTCGGCGAAAGTCTCGTTCCGGTGACCGCGGCGCCGCGGGCGCACCCTCTGCTGCGCGCCATGGCGCACGCCGCCAGAGTCGCCGAGGTGGGGCCCATGGCCGCCGTGGCGGGGGGCGTGGCGGAATGGACGGCTCGCGCCTTGGCCGGGCGTCTGCAGGACACTTTCCCGGACGCGCCGCCATCACACCTGAGGCGGCTGGAGGAGCTGGCCCCCCGCCTGCAGGATGGAACGCCATGGCGCCCCGCCGAGGTCCTGGTGGAGAACGGCGGCGATCTCTTCATGCTTTCCGCACGTGACCGAGTGGTGGGCCTGCTCGCAGCGCCCACGGGGTCGGCGCGGGTGGGCGTACGCCTGCCGTCGACGGCATTCCCGCTCTCGCTGTGTGCGTCGTCAGGCAGGTTCGGGCACTCCCTGAGCCTTGGTCGTGGGGATCTTGTGGTGGTGCGCGCTCGTTGCGCCGTCACGGCGGACGCCGCGGCCACCGCCCTCTGCAATCTGCTGGGCGCCGCCACGGACGTGGAGCGTGTGCTGGAGCGTGCGCAATCGTTGGCAGGCTCCGGCGTGGAGGGCGTCTTCGCGCAGTGTGACGACCGCATGGGCGCCTGGGGCGCCATGGAGCTCACGGCCCTTTAGGGGAACCTGCCGCGCGCCCTCCTGGCGTCATGAAGGAAGACGCCGTCGCCCCGCCCTTCCCGATTCACGCTTCCGGATGCACGACGGTTCCACGACTTCCCGACGTGGTGGACGCGGCCGGCGATCGGTCACGGTATCCGCATGCCCCCGCAGGAAAGCGCTCTGTTGGCGGCGTGGCGGGCGAGACGCTGGCGGGCGATGCGTGAGGGTTCAGTCCGTCTGGTTGGGTGACCGGACGTGTGCGCCGAGCCGGGTCGCCAGGTTCACGGTGTTGCGGAGTTGGCGGCCCAGGGGCGTCTCCAGTTCCATCTCGCGTTCGACGTTGGCGATGCCTTTGAGCACCGTGGAGTGCCGACGGTTGAAGCGGTCGCCGATCTCCTTCAGGGAGAGCTCGGTATGCTTGCGCGCCAGGAAGAAGGCGGTGTTGCGCGCCTGCACGATGCGGCGTTGCCTGCTGCGGGAATTGAGCTCGCAGGCGGAGATGTCGTAGCTGGCGCAGATGAACTCGATGATGCCCTCCATGTTGAGGGACGCGGCGTGCACGCTGAAGGCCCCGAGCACTTGGCTGGCCAGATCCATGGTGATGTGCTTGTTGAGGAGCTTGGCCTTGAGCACGAGGTTCTGCAGACAGCTCTCCAGCTGTCGGACGTCGCTCACCAGGCGGTCCGCCAGCATCTCGGCCACGTCGTCGGGCAGGTTCACCTGGAAGGTGGCGGCCTTCTGCTTGAGGATGCGTACGCGGGTGAAGAAGTCCGGCTTTTCGATGAGCGCGAGGAATCCGGAGCAGAAGCGTGACGCGAGCTGGACATCCACGTCGCGCAACTCCCGCGGCAGGAAGGAACTGGAGAAGACGACTTTGGCCCCGCGATCTTGCAGGGCGTTCACGGTAGCCAGCAATTCATCCTGGAACTTCTGCTTGCCCTGGAAGAAGTGCACGTCCTCCAGGAGCAGGATGTCCACGGCGTCGCGATACCGGGCCTTGAAGCGCTCCAGCTGGTTGCCGCGCAAGGCCGTGAGCCACCGCCGCGCGAACTCCTCGCCGGTCATGTACTCCACGCAGACGTTTTCCTTGTTGCTGCGTTCAGCCAGGGTTTGCCCCACGGCTTGCAGCAGATGCGTCTTGCCGAGACCGGGCGTGGAGCTCAGGAAGAGCTGGTCGGCAGCCATGGTCTCTTCGCAGAGCCCTTTGGCGGCGGCGTATGCGAGCTCGTTGGAAGGCCCCACCACGAAGTCCGCAAACGTGAACTTCCAGCGGTACCCTGGGCTCCCCGGCTGGGGGGCCTCCAGTGGCAGCGGCGCCTGCCGCGCGCGCAGGGGACGTCCTGTGGGCTGGGGCGCAGCCACCGGCGTGGTCCCGCCTTGCGCCACGACGATGTCGATCTTCGGCGTCTCGCCCAGCACCGCAGCAGCGGCTTCCTGGATCGACTCCAGCAGGCGGTCCCGCACCCAGACAGCGACGAAGTCGTTCGGCGCCGCGAGGGTGAGTCCTTCGCTGGTGACGGTGGCTTCCAGGGGCTTGATCCAGACCGTGAAAAGACCGGGGTTGATCGAATTCTGGAGAATATCAGAAATTTCGCGCCAGACGTGTTGCATGGCGCAAGGTATTACCGCCTTGATCGGCTGCCAGCAAGGACGGTTTCGCCACAAAAGGGGAGAGTGAACAGCGCAGTTTTCCCAATCCGCTAATTGACGCAACCATTTGGAATTTATTTTTATTTATCTGAGTCGAACAAGGAGGCCGCCCATTACGAAATGTTCACCCTCAAGGGTTTTCATAATTTGACCACAGCTATTTCCACAGTTGTTGAAAAAGTTTTCCACAGTGCATGTTTGTGCTTGCTACGAATTACAGGCTGAAACTGAAGATTTAGCTTCGCCGAACGAACACCATCTCACCGTTCAAGCCAAGTGTTCGGATCCGCCCGTCAAGAAAAAAACACCGCACGCCCACTCCCCAATTTGTACCGATGCGTCGCGTGCGTAGACACTGTGCGGCTTCACCCATGAAAAAACGTCCCCCAGCGCGCGCCGGAGGACGTCTTGTACACAGAGTCTCTCAAAAAAGTCTAGACTTTTGTCGGATACTTCCCGCAGCTGAAGCGCTCTCCTTCCGGGCAGTAGCCCAGCCGTTCGCACCGCGCGCCAGCTGTCTGAAAGATGACGGGCAAAGATTCCCGGCACAGCGCGAGCATTTGGTTCGCCACATTGCGAATCTCCCATTGGGCGCGCGCGCAGCTGCGCAGTTCGAAGAAATGCAGCAAGGAGCGGCAGTTCATGGTCAGCACCAGCTTCGACTCCGCTGCTTGCGGCAGCACGAAACGCGCGTCTTCGTTGGCTTGCGAGCCTTCGCGGCCGTGTGCTTCCAGAATGGTTTGCAGATCGCCGTAGGCGTTGGCCACCTCTGCCATGAAGGCTTCGAAGCGGGCTTTGGCTTCCGGGATGCGCGCTATCTGCGGCGGCAGGATGTAGTCGCAGGCGGTGGCGTCCACGTAGCGTTGGCTCTGTTGGGAGTAGGACGCGAGGCGGTGGCGCACGATCTGGTGGGTGCATGCGCGGGAGACGCCTTCCACGGCGAAGGTGAAACTCACGTGTTCCACGGGGCTGGTGTGGCCGGACTCCATGATGCGCGCCACGAATTCCGCCTGCTTCTCAGGAGGGATCTCGCCGTCGCGCAAGCGGGGCTGCATGTCACCGACAAACCCCCGATGATAGCACTGTCGAAACGCGGCGTAGATGAGGGAGAGAGCGTCCGGCGTGTGCGCCAGCAGCTCCACCCGGCTGGTGACGGCCCGGCCTTGCGGCGTGTGGGCGGCGGCCTTGTCGGTCATGGCGCGCTCCTGCGGTTTGGCGGGGCGTTGTTCGCTCCGCTCTGGGGTGTGATGGTGGGCGGACGAACGAATTTACAGGATGTTGAGGTGCTTGTAGGCGCGCGCCGTGGCCACGCGGCCGCGTGGAGTGCGTTTGATGAAGCCGCATTGAATGAGGAACGGCTCATAGATTTCCTCGATGGTGCGGACTTCCTCGGAACACGCCACGGCAAGCGTCTTCACGCCAACCGGGCCGCCCTCGTAATTGCGGATGATGACTTCCAGTATCTTGCGATCCATGGGATCGAGGCCGTGTTCGTCCACCTCCATGCGGCCCAGGGCTGCAGCAGCGGCTTCGGCGTCCACCACGGGTGTTTGGCGCACATGGGCGAAATCGCCCACGCGTCGCAGCAACCGGTTGGCGATGCGCGGGGTGCCTCGCGCGCGTCGACCAATCTCCAGGGCGCCATCTTCGCTGAGGTTCACGCCCACGATGCCGGCAGCCCGTGTGACGATGCGCGCCAGCTCCTCCGGGGAGTAGAACTCCAGCCGGAGGATGACGCCGAAGCGATCGCGCAACGGGGATGTGAGCAAGCCCAGCCGGGTTGTCGCGCCCACCAGGGTGAAGGGCTCCAGGTCGATCTTGACGGTGCGCGCCGCCGGTCCTGCGCCGATGACGAGATCCAGCTTGAAGTCTTCCATGGCCGGGTAGAGAATCTCCTCCACAGCAGGCGGCATGCGATGGATCTCGTCGATGAAGAGGATGTCGCGGGCGCCCAGGTTGGTGAGGATGGCTGCAAGGTCGCCGCCGCGTTCGAGCACGGGGCCGGAGGTGGGCACCATGTTCACGCCCAGCTCGCTGGCCATGATCTGCGCCAGGGTTGTCTTGCCGAGGCCGGGATTGCCGTAGAACAGCGCATGGTCCATGGCTTGGCGTCGCGCTTTGGCTGCTTGCAGGTAGACGCCGAGGTTGGCGCGCATGTCGTCCTGGCCGATGAATTCGTCCAGGCGCTGGGGCCGGATGGACTCTTCGCCCCCGGGGAAGCAGACGTCGTCCAGGCTCATGAAGCGCGTCCTTTGGCCAGATGTTTCAGCGCAGCGCGCAGGATGCCGGCCACGTCTTTGTCCCCTGCCAAGTCCGGCTCCTCGGCGAGCACGGCGTCCACGGCGGCGCGCGCTTCACGTTCATCGTAGCCCAGATTGGTCAACCCCGCCAGCGCGTCCAAGGCGGCGGAGGCGGCGGGCGGGGCGGCGTCGCGTCCTCCTGGCTGGCTCGCCACGGCGGCGGGGGCCACGTCCTTGAGCTTGTAGCGCAGCTCCAGCGCGATATGCTGCGCGCTCTTCTTGCCGATGCCGGGCACGCGGGTCAGCGTGGTCACGTCTTCCTCCGCCACGATGCGCGTGAGCTCCGCCGTGTCGAACGTGGAAAGAATGGCCAGCGCCGTCTTGGGGCCCAGCTTGGAGATGGAAATGAGCAAAGCGAAGAGGTTGCGCGTCTCCAAGCTCTCGAAGCCGTAGAGCTCCATGGCGTCTTCGCGCACGATGGTCTGCACGTAGACAGCGAGGAACTCCCCCGCTGCCGGCAAACTGACGAGGAACGGCGCGGCGGCGGCGAGCTCGTAGCCCACACCCCCTTCGGTGACGAGGATGAAAGAACGTTCCCGGCGTGTGAGCACGCGGCCTTCGAGATAGGCGATCATACGGTGTTCCGCATGGTTGAGACACAGCGAGGCGTCCGCATCAGCGACGACCGCCAGAAGCGGCGTCCACCAGCCGCGCCAGTCGCCGCGCATTGAGGTGGCACAAGGCCACGGCCAAGGCGTCGGTCACATCCAAAGGCCACGTCGCTTTCAGCGCGCCGAGAGTCTGTCGCACCATGAACGCCACCTGTTCCTTTTCCGCGCGGCCCGTGCCCACCACAGCCTGTTTCACCAGGGTGGGCTGGTATCCCGTCACCGGAACGCCGCGCACCGCGCACGCCGCCATGATGGCGCCGCGGGCTTGCCCCAGCTTCAGGGCGGAGGCGGCGTTCTTGTGGGTGAAGGCCTCCTCCAGCGCGGCTTCATGCGGGCTGTGCAAGGCGAGCACTTCGTCCAGGCCGGCGAACAGCGCGCCCAGGCGTTGATCCATGGGCGCTTTGGCCGGGGGACGCAGCGCCCCCGCCGCCACCAAGGTGACGCAGCCGGAGCGTTCCTGCACCACGCCGTAGCCCGTGCAGCGCGTGCCCGGGTCCACCCCCAGCACGACGACCCCTTCCGCACGCGAAGCCACAGCGTCCTCAGCCTTCCATTTCCGCCATGAGGGATTCCGGAAAATCCACATTGGCGTGAACGTTCTGCACGTCGTCCAGGTCGTCCAGCATGCCCAGAAGCTTGAGGATCTTGCGACCGGTCTCCTCGTCCACTTCGATGTTGTTCTGGGGGACCATGGTCACCTCGGCGCTTTCCGGGGTCACGCCGGCAGTTTCGAAGGCTGTCGAGAGGGCGTCGAAGGCTTCGGGCGGGCATTGCACGGACCAGGCGTCGCCGTCATCCACCACGTCCTCGGCGCCGGCTTCCAGGCCCACTTCCATGAGGGTTTCCTCTTCCACGGTCTTGGGGAAGACAAAGACGCCTTTGCGGTCGAACATCCAGCCCACGCTGCCGGACTCGCCCATGGAGCCGCCCATCTTGGTGAGAGCGTGGCGCACCTCGGAGACTGTGCGGTTGCGGTTGTCCGTGGCGCACTCGATGAGCATGGCCACACCGCCGGGGGCGTAGCCTTCGTAGTTGACTTCCTCGTAGGTTTCCCCTTCCAGTTCGCCGGTGCCTTTCTTGATGGCGTTCTCGATTTTGTCTTTGGGGAGGTTCACCTGTTTGGCTGCAAGAATGGCTTGGCGCAGACGGGCGTTCATGTCCGGATCGCCGCCGCCGGCGCGCGCCGCAATGATGATTTCCTTGGCCGCCTTGGTGAACAGCTTGCCTTTCTTGGCGTCCTGGCGGCCCTTGCGGTGCATGATATTATGCCATTTACTGTGTCCTGCCATCGAAATGCTCCTTCATGACGCGTCCTCATCGGGCGCTTGCTGTTGACTCCCGGCTTGACCCTTGAAGTCAAGGCCAACGAAAAATATCTCTTTGCTCTCGCTGCGCGAGCTCTGCGGCTTGAAGGTCTTCACGCTGCGGAAGCGCGCCTGCATGGTCTTGCGGAAGGCGTCCGCCTCCGGCCCCATGAAGATCTTCACCACGAAACGCCCGCCGTGACGCAAGGTCGTCTCAGCCAGGGTCAAGGCTTGGCGGCAGAGCTCCTCGGAGCGGGCCTGGTCCGCGAACTTCACGCCGGTGGTCTTGGGCGCCATGTCGCTCAGCACGACATCGAAGGGCGAAAGGGACTCCAGCAGCGCCGTGAGCTCCGGTCCCGGCGCGAAGACGTCATCCTGCAGGAAGTTCACCTGCGCTGGAAACGCCGTTTCGGTGGTTTGCAGATCCACCCCCACCACACGGCCCTTGCCTCCCACGGCGTTGGCGGCGTAGAGTGTCCATGAGCCCGGAGCGGCGCCCAGATCCAGCACCCGCTGACCCGGCGCCAGCAGGGCGAAGCGTTTGTCCATCTCCTTGAGCTTGTAGACGGACCGCGCCGGAAACTGCTCGCGTTTGGCTTTCTTGAAGTAGTGATCGCGGTATTTCTTCATGAGCCGGGCTCTTGTACCTTATCCGCGAACGGTTCGCCAGCCCTGAACAGCGGCGCGCCGCGGCCCCTTTCCTCCCCCACGCCCAATGCCACGCCCCACCCGCACCGCCATACACGATGAACTGGGCCGCAAACGCACGCTGCTGGCCGCGCCGGAACAGTTCACCATGTTGCCCCCCGCACCCGGCGCCCCCTCGCGATCCGTGGTGGTGCTGGGACTGGGCCCCGAGCCCGAGCGCTTGCCCCTCTTGCTGTCCGAATGGGGACTCGACGCGCATGACGTCCGCTATGTGGAGGCCCCGGCCTTCGCCGCCGCCATGGAAGGCGACGTCGCCGGAACCGGACCGGAGGCGACGCCGTGGTCCGCACGCATCCCCGCAAGGTGGCGCCCCCTGCCGCCGACGACCCTGGACGCCACCGAGTCCGCGGCGCTACTGCGCGAATCGCCCATCCTTATATACAAGAGCGCGGCGCGGCTCTTTCCCACTTTCTGGGGACCTGTGCTGGCCGCCTTGCGGATGGCGCGGCTGACGCCTCCGAAGAACGCTCCGCACGGCCCGCGCCCTGCCGCGCAGGCGGCCCTGCTTCCCGGCTCCTCGCATGATCTGTTGCAGCTCGAACTCGCCGATGCGTTGGCCCGCGCCGGGCTTTCTCCCCTGACGTTCGACCACGCTTCCAGCGAGTCCCCGGCCGCCGTGGCGCGCATACTCTCCGAAACGCGGCCGCGGTTGATGCTCTCCGTCAACTTCCGCGGACTGGACCCCCACGGCGAGGCTTTCCACCTCTTGCGGCGCGCGGGCTGCGAGGTGGTCGTCTGGCTGGTGGACAACCCCTTCCATCAGCTCAGTGGGTTGCAGGCGCCTTTCTGGCGGGAAGCGCTCCTCGCCGTGACGGACGCCTCCTTTCTGGAGCCCCTCGCCCGGCACGGCGCCACGCGCACGCTACACCTGCCCCTGGCGACCTGGCCACAGGTCTTCCACCCCAAGGCGAGCGCCACACGCTTGCCTGTGCCGGCGGAGACCCTCGGGCAGGAGACGGTCTTCGTGGGACGACTCGCCTTCCCCAATCGGGACAGCTTCTTCAGCGGCGTGCTGGCCCACTTGCCGCACATGGACGCCGCTCAAACACGAATGCGCCGCGGCGAGGCGACGGACTTCCATTGGTGGATGCGTCGACTGGGCCTGGAAACACTCTGGCCGGGGCGGGACGCGCGCGCTCCCGGTCTCGGCGCGGAAGAATGCTCCCGGCTGCGACGGCTCGCGGCGGTGGAGGCGGCGACAGCGTACGGCCCCACCCGCGTTTTCGGGGACGAGTCATGGAGTGAATACATGCACACTCTTTCATGCGAACTGAGCCCGCCGGTGGATTACTATGGTCCCCTGGCCGGCGTCTACAACGCAGCAGCCGCCGTATTGACGGCCTCCAGTCTGCTGCTGCCGGCCGGTCTGTCCCAGCGGCACTTCGACGTCTGGGCCGCAGGCGGTCTACTGGTGACGGACGATTCGCCCGGGCTGGCCATCTTCCCTAGCGAACTCACCCGTCCAGTCGCGTACCGCACGCCCGAGGCCATCCCGGAGATCCTTGCACGACTTCATCACACTTCAAACGATACCAAGAGTTTGCAGGCGGACTGGCGTGAACTCATCCTGAAGGAGCATACCTATGCGCACCGTGTGGCCGCGCTCCTGGACGCTGCCGGGCTTGCCTGACACGGACGACGCAGCGGCGCACCTGATCGAACAGGCCGGCGCAGCGAGGATCGAATGCGCGCTTGCCTTGCTTCGGGCAAGGACGTAGCTTGCCATCCATCCACCCCCTCAAGGAGACATCCGTGAGCATCGAAGTCATCCCCGTCGGCTATACCGACAAGGCCATGAAGGATTTTCTGCGCGCGCCGTGGGCGGCTCAGGCCGGCAATCCCATCTGGTGTCCGCCGTTGAACATCGTCCAGCGCGAAGTCTTCGATCCCCGACGCGGTCCCTTCCATGAGTACGGGGAGGCGCAATACTTCCTTGCCTATAAGGACGGCGCCGTCGCCGGGCGGCTCACGGCGCACATCAACCCCCGACACGAGGAGTTACACGGCGAGGGTGAGGGCTTTTTCGGTTTCTTCGAGTGTGTGGAGGACCAAGCCGTGGCCGACAGTCTTTTCGGCGCCGCCGAGGGTTGGTTGCGGTCGCAAGGGAAGACGGCGATTCTGGGGCCCCTGGGTTTCGCCATCTATGACGAAGTGGGGCTGCTCATCGACGGGTTCGACACCATCCCGGCCATCCTGCAGACCTACAATCCTCCATATTACCAAAAACTTGTGGAGAACTACGGATTCGAAAAAGCCGTGGACTGGTACGGCTATGGCGGCACCCCCACCTACGAGATCGCGCAAGGCTTCCAGGAACGCATCGACAAGATCATGCGCGAGAGCCAATTCACCATGCGCATGCCCACGGCCAAAGAGCTCATCGGGCGCGCAGACGAAGCGCGGCAGCTCTTCAACGAAGCGTGGGAGCCCAACTGGGGCCATGTGCCTTTCACCACGGCGGAGTTCAAGCGCATCCTCAAGGAGCTCAAACCCCTGCTCCGGCCTGAGCTGATGCGCGCCGTTTATGACAAGGACGACAAGCTGGTGGGCTACCTCATCAACGTGCCGGACATCACCCCCCAACTGCAGCGGATGAACGGGCGGTTGACTCCGTGGGGCGTGGCGCGGCTCTACTGGGAGGCCCGTTTCAAGACGCCCAAGCGGGTGCGCAGCCTCATCATGGGCGTGCGGCGCGAACACCAGGGTCGTCGGCTGCACTTGGCGCTGATGATGTCCATCTACCTGCAATTTTTGAAGTTCAATCTGACGAACTGGGACTGTTCGCTCATCGTGGAGACCAACCGCCCCACCATGCGCGCATTCAGCTTCTTCCGCGCGGAGATCTACAAGACGTGGCGCATCTACCGCAAGGCGATTCCCCCGACGGAATGAGAACGCAAGCCCCGCGGCTGCTGGGCGGGCAGGCGACGGACGGCGCCGCCGTCGGCCCGTGCACGGCCGCATGCCGCGTCCAGGCGGCCGGCGCAGCATGCGGCGCGCCTGGTGTGGACGGGGAGATGTCTGCTACTCCGTGAACATGGAGCCGATGCGGCTGACTTCCCCTTCGGTGATGTAGACGGGCGATCCGGAGATGATGCCGGAGACGTTCCTGAACGCCTTGCCAATATGCATCCCTTTCGAATCGATGGTGAACTCGCGTATCTGCTTGTCGTGCATGGAGCCGCGCATCTTCAGCACGGTGACGCCGCGGCGCATCTCGCCGAGCAGTTCCACATAGCGCAGCAGGATGATGCTGTCCGTGATGGTGGAGATGTGGGTCTCCGTGATGGAGGACTGGCCCATGAGATTGGCCGTGGTGGAGGTGAAGAGGGAGACGATCTGCCGGTCCTTGATGAACGAGGTGAAGCCCAGCACGAACTCGCGGAAGCCTTTGAGGGTGGAGACGCGCTCCAGCGCGGAGAGGGAGTCCACGGCCACGCGCTGGGGCTGGAATTCATCGACGCTCTGTTTGATATGCAGCAGATGGTCTTCCAGGCTCATGGTCTCCGGGTAGGTGCAGATCACCTTCAGGAAGCCCTCCTGCTCCAGGGTGGCGTAGTCCACGCCCCAGCCTTCGGCGTTGCGGGCCAGCTGTTCGCGGCTCTCCTCGAAAGCGAAGAGCAAGCAGCGTTCGCCGCGCTCGGCGCCGGCGGCGGCGAACTGGGTGGTCACCAGGGTCTTGCCTGTGCCCGTGGCGCCGGAGACAAGGATGACGGAGTCGCGGAAGAAGCCCCCGCCGCACATCTCGTCCAAGGCGTCGCAGCCGGAGTGGACGCGCACGGAGGAGGACTTCTGCTCCAGCTCCATGGAGGAAAGGGGGAGGATGATGACGCCTTCGCCGCCTTGCACGGTGAAGGGGAACTCCCCTTTCTGATGCGCGGCGCCGCGGAACTTGAGGATCTCGATGGTGCGGCGACGCTTCTCCTCCTCCAGAACGTTGCGAAGGATGATGACGTTGTCCGTGACGAACTCCTCCACGCCGAGGCGGGTGACGGGGCCGTCTTCATGAACGCGTTCAGCTGTCATCAAACAGGTGACGCCGAGCCGCTTCATGGCGTGGACGATGCGGAAAAGCTCATGCCGGACCACGGTGTGGTCCTCGAACTGCGCGAAGACGGCGCCGAGGGAATCCATGACGACGCGGTCCGCGCCGACTTTCCTGACAGCGTGTTCGATGCGCGCCAGCAAGGCGCCGAGGTCGAATCCGCCGGCTTGCTGAAGGGTTTCCTCCGGAGAGGGGGAAGCGTCCACGAAAGCCCAGGCGCCGGCTTTCTCCCAGGCGGCGATGTCCCAGCCGAAGCCGTGCATGTTGGCGCGGATATCCTCTGCGGATTCCTCGAACGTGACGAAGACGCCGGCTCCCACGCCTTCTTGGACGCCGCGTGCGAGGAACTGGCAGGAAAAAACGGTCTTGGCGCTGCCTGCAGCGCCAGCGAGGAGGGTGGCGCGGCCTACAGGGAGCCCGCCGCGACTGATGGCGTCGAAGCCGGGGATGCCCGTGGGCAGTTTGGCGAGGCCGGAAGAGGCTACCGAATCGCTCATGCCACGTCCTTTGTTTCTGTATAAATATCCAAACCAGCCAGCACTTTGTCACGGTCCGAGAGGTCGCCGATGATGCGTCGGAACGGCGGCGGGACGCGTTTGATGAGCGTGGGCGTTGCCATGATCTTTTCATCCTCGGCGAGCTGGGGTCGCTCCAGCACGTCGATGATCTCCACGTCGCAGTTGTCTTTGAGCTCTTCCTGACAGATCTGGTGCAAGTTCCAGACAGCGCGTTCGGAGCGCGGCGTGCGGCCTGTGATGTACAATTTCAGCTCGTATCGTGTGAACTCAGTCATTGCTGTTCCCCGTGGCCGCCGGCGTGCGCGTCGTTGTGGGCGTCGTTGTGGGCGGCGCTCGCCGCGGGCGTTGGCGAATCCCCGGCGCGGCGTGTTTCGGCGGCAAGGCCTTCGAGCCGCCACCGTCTGTAGCAGGAGACCAGATAGCCCATCATCTCCAGAAGAAGCAAGCGCCCCTCGTGCGCGTAGGCCTTGTACTGCGAAGGCGCGACGCCGCGTCGTTTCATGGCCAGAGCGTCGGTGTAGAGGGTCACCAGGTCGCGTGGGCCGGCCAGGCGTTGGCTCATCTCCTCCGCAAGGCCTTTCAGGGAGGGTCCAATATTGTGATCCACCCGGTACATCTGCCGCTCCATGCTGAGCTCCATGAGGTCCAAGAACCGCCGCGCGCGTTGTTCGAAATAGTCGGGTGCGCGCTCCTTCAGGGGGGCGGGTTCGTCGCTGTGGCGGCGCGCTTCGGACATGGCGTCGGGAAGCGCTGCGGCCGGCGGCTCTCCCGCACGAGTCGCTTGACCCCGCTGCGCGTCGTCGCCACTGCTGGCGTTCTCTGCGTCATCGAGCTCCGGGGTCGCCTGCTTTGTCTGCACGGACGCCGCCGACGGCGTTGTCCTCTCCATGGAGGCCACCTGATCGAGCGGGTCGAACCGGTCGAGTCGATCGAAGCGGCTCATCTGCGCGGAGAGTCCGCTCACACCATGCTGGCGTGGCTCACGCGCGCCGAGCAGGGCGTCTTGCGCAGCGCCGTCGCCAGCGCGCACCCGGCGCAAGGCGGCGGACATGCGGGTGCGCTCCGCAGCCATGGCGGCCAGGGTTTTCAGCATGTCCGTCACCAAATGGGAGCGCGTCAGCACGTAGCGCGCGCCAGCCTGGAGGAACAACTCCGTCTCACGCCGTCTGGCGTCGGCGGTGTCCCTGTCGGTCACGGCGGCGAGCGCTGCATCGGAAAAGCGCACCCGCGCTTCCTTCACCAACAGTTCGCCGTGGTCGCCCCGGGCGTCCAGCACGATGAGATCGGTGGGGGAGGCGGCGTCCATCTGGAGCGCTTCCGCCACGTTGTCCGCAGCGCGCATGGCCAGCAAGGACCCGCCAATGGACGACAATTCACCCAGCAGTTGTTTGGCTTCCTCGCGTTCCGCAACGATTATGACCTGAACTGACACCCTACCCGGCCCTCCGGCCAATACACGTGCGCATCCGCCGAAACGTACCATGACTCCGCTGTCAAGTGCAACGCCTGCCACGAAAAAGGCGCTTGGGCAAGCGACGGTTCTGTGCTAAGACCAAGCCATACGCAGCACGCTTCATTCATCCAACCTCACGTATAGTCCTCCACTTCGACCAATGTTCTCCATCATCAAGGCTTCCGCGGGCTCCGGCAAGACGTATGCGCTCACCAGCCGGTTCCTCTGCGCCTTGGCCGCAAGCGACGCCGCCCCGGCCCCCCCCGTCTGCGGCAACAGCGGAAGCAGCGGAAACAGCGGAAGCAGCGGCGGCCACGGCTGGGGCGAAATCGTCGGCCTGACTTTCACCCACGCCGCCGCCCAGGAGATGAAGACCCGCGCCATCGCTGCGCTGAAGCAACGCGCTCTGGACCTCCCCAAGACGCGTGCGCCCCACCACCCCGCAGCGTGCTTCACCCCACAGCAAGCCGAGCGCTGGCTGGAGCGTTTGCTGCGCGACCTCACCCTCTTGAGCATCCGCACCATCGACAGCCAGCTCCACGCCATCCTACGCCTCGCTGCGCTGGAGCTCCAATTGCCGCCGGACTTCGAACCCGTCTTCGATCCCGACGCTCTCTACGATCCGCTCTACGACGCGCTCACGACCGCAGCCCGCCGCGGCGATGTCCATGCACGCGCCATGCTGGAAGCCGCAGCGGAGGCCTTGCTCCTCTACGACGACCCCGGCGGATTCCTCCCCTACGGCTCCCTCCACGACCGCTTGGCGGAGGCCTTCCAGCTCCAGGTCGGCCGCGAGGACACTTTCCTCACCGATCCGGAGCAGCTGCGCCGTCTGCTGCTCCCCGCATGCGACGCTTACGGCGCAGCGTGCCGCGCCTTGGCCGCGCACATCGAGACGCACAAGCTCGCTTGCGACAAACGCTTCCTGACGTTCCTGGACAGCCAGCTCGCGCTCAACCCAGGCGACATGCCAAAGGATTCCAAGTACATCGCCAAGGAATCCTTCCGCGACTGCGTGAACAAGGCCTCCAAGGCCATGGTGGACGAGCAGGCGGAGGACCTCTACGCCGCGCTGCAGGCGACTTGGAGCCAATGTAAACAGGCTGCCCAGGCGCTGCTCAGCGGATTGGCGTATGCGCCCATGGCGCACATCGCGGCGGCGCTCTCGGCCGGCTTGCGCGCCATGGAACAACGCGAGGGCCTGCTGTTGGCCGACCGCGGCCCCGTTCTGGTGCAGGAGCTCCTCGCCCGGACCCACGGCGTCTCCGCAGCGTACTGCCGACTGGGGTTGCGGTTGCGGCATCTGCTCATCGATGAATTCCAGGACACCTCCCGCGCGCAGTGGAACGCCATCGCTCCGCTCGTCAACGAGTCCCTCGCGACCGGAGGCGGCTTCCTCTACGTGGGCGACGTCAAACAAGCCATCTACGGGTGGCGGGGCGGTGAAGCCGCCCTCTTCGAAGGCGCGCCCCTGGACCCACTGTTGCAGCCCTTCCGCGCAGCCCTCACCCGGGAGACGCTCCCCGCCAACTGGCGCAGCGCCCCCGCGGTGGTGCGCTTCAACAACGAGTTCTTCAGCCGCCTGGCCGAACCAGACGTGGCGACCGCCGTGGCCGAGGCCATGGCTCCCGACCTGACGGCGACAACGCGCAACAGCCTGGCGTCGGCCATACTCGAGACCTTCGCGGACGCTGCTCAGACGCCTCAACGCGAGCTCCCCGGCCGAGTGCGGCTCACCCGCCTGCCCGGCGCAACCCGCGACGCCTATGAAGCCCGTCTCAAGGACGTCTTGCAGGCCCTGCTTTGCGAACTTGCCACCGTGCGGCCACCGGGGGATATCGCCTTGCTGGTGCGGACCAATCCCCAAGCCCGCGAGCTGGCCGGCTGGTGCATCGAATGGGGCTTCCCCGTGGTCACGGAGTCCAGCCTGCTGCTCGCCGAACACCCCGTGGTGCGGCAGCTGGAGGCCTTCCTGGCGTTTCTGGACTACCCCATGGACGAGCTCGCTTTCTGGGAGTGCGTCTCCGGTCCCGCCCTTTTCGGACCGGCGATGGGCTTGCCCGCCGAGGCGCTGCATGCGTTTCTGCTTGACCGGCGTCAGCACGCCGAGCGCTCCGCCCGTCCCTTGTATCTGGACTTCGCCGAAGCCTTCCCCACGCAATGGGCGCGACTCTTCAAGCCCTTCATGACCCAAGCCGGCCTCATGAGCCCCTACGATCTGACGCGTGAAGCCGTCTCCAGATTCGCCATACTGGAACGCCGCCCTCAGGACGAGCTCTACATCCGCCGCTTCCTGGAGGTGGTCTACGCCGCGGAGGAAGAGGGCTTCGTCTCCACTGCCTCCTTCCTGGAATATTGGCGCACGCAAGGCGAAGAGGAGAAAGCGCCCCTGCCGGAGTCCGTGGACGCGGTGCGCATCATGACCATTCATAAATCCAAGGGTTTGGAGTTCCCCGTGGTCATCGTCCCCTTCCACAGCCTGCAAATCAACCCGCCGGGGGGGCTCGTGGCCTGGGAGGCCGAGGACGCAACCCAGCCGCCGGTGCTGTTGCGCAAGCACGCCGCCTCCGGTCCCGCGCACGAACAGGCCACGGCCGCGGCGTTGGCCGAGCAACTCCACCTGCTCTACGTGGCGTGGACGCGGCCGGTGGAAGAGCTCCACGCGTTCTTCGGACTGGATCTGTCGAGAAGCGATCAACCCATGCTGCGCGCCTTGCGCCACCTGCTGTCCCCTTATCTGGATGACGATGCGGCGGACGACACGGAGGACGGCGTCGACGAGCCCCTTGTCTGGGAGACGGGGGAAATCGTCTCGACCGGGCCGCCGCCCACGCCCGGGGCCTTCGCGCCGGCAGCGTGCAACGCGCATGTGGAGGCCGCCGCGCCGTCGTCCGAAGCCGTCTTGCTGGAGACGCTTTCGCCGGAATATCGGCCCATGGCATGGCTGCCGGCATTGAAGATCTACCGCAGCGCGCTGGAAGAGGAACGCTTCGAGGAGCGCCGCCGCGGCGAGCTCATCCACCGATGCCTTGCCCACCTCCGGCCCGAAGACGACGCTGGCCCCTTCGACGAAGCGGTAGCCCGCGCCTTGCGCGCCGGACTGCGCGGTCTCGCCGATCCGCACGACCCCGCGGCTTTCGCACACGACCCCGCCGAGGCCGCCGCGGCCATTGCGCCCCTGCTCCACTGGCTGCTGAACGAACCCGGCATGGCGCGGTTGTTGCGCCTGGGCTGGCCCGAAGCCGCCATCATGGACGAACACGGCGCGGTGCACCGTCCGGACCTGCTCGTCCAACTCCCGGAAGCGGATATCGTGCTGGAATACAAGACAGGCGGCGCCTCGGCCGACCACCCCGTCCAAGCCCGGCGCTACCTGCGGTTGCTGCACGCCATGCGCGCGGAGGATGACGCCGCCGGCTGCGATCTGGTCGCGCACATCGTCTATCTGGATATGCGCCGCATCGAACAGGTGCGGCTTCCCGCCGGGGGGGTCGCATGACCGCCCGCAACGCCCACGACCGCGTCCTGGATATCGTCCCCTGGAGCGAAGATCTGCCTGCTGCCGTGGCGGCCATGCTTCTGGAGGAAGCGCCTGGCGAGCGGGATCTTTCGCGGTTCATGGTGATTTTTCCGCACCGCCGGCCGGGCCGCTACCTGCGGGAAGCGCTGCTGCACGCCCCGCAGTTGCCCAAGCCGTGCCGCCTGCCGGAGATGTTGACCATGGGCGGTCTGCTGGCGCGCTTTGCCGGCGAACTGGCGCAGGACGATGCGGACGCGCCCGGCCCCGCCGCCGTCTCCATCGGGCCCCTGGACCGCGTGGCCGTGCTCAGCGACGTGGTGGCCGGCCTTGCCGCGGCGGCGCGCCCCGAGGACCCTCTGGCGAACCTCGCCACGCTGCCCCCGGAACGATTCTACCCGTGGGGCGTGCGTTTGGCGCAGCTCATGGAGGATTTCTTCCGCCACGACATCGACCCCACAGACATCCCCTACGCCAGCGAGGAGACAGGGCCCCTTGCGGCGGCGCTGCTCGAATCCCTGGGTCGTATCGGCGCAGCTTACTCGGCGGCCCTGCGCGCGGAGGGCCTCACCACGCCGGGGCTGGAGGCCCGCCGCGTCATCCATGCCCTGGAGCCATGCGTGACGCGTTACGCCTTTCGTCGGCTGCTCTTCGCCGGCGTGGTGGATACGGCCTACGGAGATTCCGGGCCGCTCGACACGTCCGCCATCGCAACCGGCGCCCCCGCGCCTTCCGCAGCCGACGCAGCCCATAGACTCTGCCGCGCTTTCTGGGAGAACGGCGCCCGGGTCATCATCCAGAGCGACCCGCGGATCGGCACAGCCGAAACGCCCCACTGGGCCTGCGATCCCGCTGTCACGCTGGTGCGACGGTGGCGCCCCGCCTCCCTGCGGCTGTGGACTCCGCCGCATCCCCGCGACGAGGGACCGGCCACTCTGGAACTGGTGGAAGGCTATGACGTCCACTCCCAACTCGCGGCGCTGCAGACACGCCTCGCCGACAACGACCGCGCCGCGCCGGCGGGCTCACCCCAAGGCGCAGCCATCGCGCTTTTGCATGAGTCGATGCTCATGCCTGTCCTGCACGCCTTGCCGCAGCCGGAGGTCAACGTCTCCATGGGGTTCCCCCTGGCGCGCTCCAGTCTCACCCGGCTGCTGGAGACGGCCATGCAGCTTCAGGAACACGCCGCCTGGGATCAGGACGCTCCGGCCAACTCTTCGCAGCCCGCCTCCGCTGCTGCAGAGGCGCCTTTGCACTGGCGGGACGCCCTGGAGCTTATCCGCCACCCCTACCTCAAGATGCTGGACCCCTTCGCTCCGACTGCGGGGGAGGAGGCCGTCGCATCCGAAACGCCGCCCGGGGACGACTCCACGCCGGACCGCGGCGTCTTCGCGGACATGCGGCCGGTCATGCACGAACTGGAGCGACGCATCCGGCAAGGCGAACGCCACACCGCTCCCGCCGAGTGGCCAGACGCGCAGACACTGCTGGCGCCCCCCGCCGATTCGGCGCAGGAAGCCCCCCGCCGTCTGGCGAACGCGCCCTCCGGATACACCGAGGCCGCGCAAGCGCTGCTGGAGGCCGTCATCGAGCGCTTCATCGTCGCCTGGAGCCGGATCCGCACCCTGGGTGATCTGGCCGCAACCCTGGAAGCGTGCTGCGACTTGCTCATCCATCACGGTCGGGCGCTGTGGCGGCGGTTCCCCCTGGACGCGGAACATCTCCACCGGTTGCTCTACTCCGTCATTCCGCAGCTGCGCGACTGTCGCATGGCCGCCGCGCCCTTCGACCAAGCCTTGCTTTTCACCGTCCTGCGGCAGATGCTCGCCAGCGAACGGGCCCCCTTCGAGGCGGAGCCCCTGAGCGGCCTTCAGGTGCTGGGCTTTCTGGAGACGCGGTGCGTGCGCTTCGACGAGGTCCATGTGCTGGACGCCGTGGAGTCCGCCTTGCCCGGCGCCCCCGCGCAAGACCCCCTCTTCCCGGACGCCTTGCGCCGGCTGGTGGGTCTGCCGGACGCGCGACGCCGCGAGGCGGAGACGGCCTTCCATTTCCATCGGCTGCTCAAGGGCTCGCGACGCGCCGTGTGCCTGTATCAGGCCGGGGTGGGCCGCAGCCAGGACGCCAAACCGGTGCGCAGTCGCTACCTGGAAGAGCTGCTGTGGCGGAAGGAACGCGCGGCGGGACGACTCTTCGAGGATGCGTACGGCGACCGCGGTCCCCTCTCTGTGGTCCACTTCCCCGCCACGCCCATGCCCAACGCTCCGGAAGCGCTCGCACGCACCCCGGCCATGGACGAAGCCGTGGAGCGGCTCCTTCAGCAGCACCTTTCCCCCACCCTGCTGGATGGCTACCTGCGGTGTCCTCTGCAGTTTTATTACAAATATGTCGTGAAGTTGAGCGAAGTGGATATCGTGGACGAAGAAGGCGACCCCATGGCGGTGGGCTCGCTGGCGCATGCGGTGCTGGAAGCGCACTTCCGCGACCACCTGCACCACACCATCAGCGCCGAAGCCGTGGACGCCGAGGCTTTGGCGTTGCGCTATGTCGATGCGCTGCACGAAAGCGATCTCTACCGCCAACTCTCCGTGGACCGGCAGATCCTTCTCGAACGCGCCGGGAAGCGTCGCATGAGGGACTACGCCAACGCCCTCGCCGAAGGCCGGGTGCTCGCCCTGGAGCGCCGTCTCTCCCACGTCATCCAGACCCCGGACGGCCCCCTGCATCTCACGGGCAAGCTGGACCGGCTGGACGCCCGACCCGCCCCCACGGCCGAGGATCCTGACGCTGCGGAGCTGGTGGTGCTGGACTACAAGACCGGCGGCGCCCACACGCCCGCGCAAAATCTCTGGATGGACGAGGCTTTCTGGGCGCGCGTGGCCGCCTGGCCGGGGCTCCCCGCCGCCGATTTCATTGAGGACGCGCCGAGGGGCGAAACGATCCAGCCTCCGCCGGACGTCTTCGAGGAGATGGCGAAACGCGTCAAGAGCGTGCAACTGCCCGCCTATGTGCTGTTGGCGCTGGCAGGCGAAACGCCCTGGGCTGACGCACCGCCCGAACGCGTGAACGCCGCCCTGGTGGGGTTGCGCAAGGAGGGCGTCGAAAAGCGGCTCTTCGGACCCAGCTTGCGCCCCGAAACCCGCCGCACGGCCGTGGAGGAACACTTTCCCACCCTCTTCGGCTTCATGTTGCGGCACATGCGCCAGTCCCGCGCGTTCACGCCCCGGCCGGACCGCCATTGCGCCTATTGCCCCTTCTACGGACTCTGCCGGCGCGGCCCCCTCAGGACAGCCCCCGACGACGCCATCAACCCGTCAACGCCTTGAGTTTTCAGATATACCGTGAGCCCTCGCGCCCCTTCCCGCCACGCCATGAGCACGCGTGCGGCGCCCTCGTCACTCACAAGGCCGGCTCGCAAAGAGCCGCGGCATCCCCATCAATGCGAGGAAGACGTCCCGGGAGCCGACCTCCTTGCGCTCGACGCGGGTGAATCCCGCCGCCTCGCAGAGGCTTCGCCATTGCGCCCGGCTGAAAACTCCAAGCCGCATCTGGTCGCGCTCGGCGCGCACGGTCTCGCCGTCTCTCAGGAGATAAGCGATATCGACAGGATAAGAATTCTGGCCATCGTGCGGTCGCGTCCATTCAAGATAACGCATTCCCCGGTGGGCGTGCGGCGCATCCACGCCGCCCATGGACACGCCCGGGGTGAAGGTCTCCGTCGTCCAGTCGGGGCAGAACAACGCGACGCCTCCCGGCCGGAGATGATGCGCCGCCGTGCGCAGCGCCGCCGCCAGAGCTTCATGGGTGAACATGTGGGAGATGGCGTCGTGGATGAGGACGGCGTCGAAGCGTTCATCGAGCCGCAGGGAGCGCATGTCGCCCAGCTGATGGACGCATTCCGGATTGCGTCGGCGGCTCATGGCGAGCATCGCCGGAGCGCAGTCCACCAGCGTCATGACGCAATGCGTCTTGAGGTGTGAGGCGACGTGTCCCCCGCCGCACCCCAGCTCCAGCAGGCGCGCGTCTTTGCCTGCCGTTTCCATCAAAAGCGCTGCAAGGGCCGCAGCTTCCTCGGCGTAGTCTTCCGGCGGGGACATGAGCGACCACCACGCCGCCAGGGTCGAATAGAGCTTCATCGCCATGGCTCCCTCGGACGCCCTGCACCCCGACGTGGCCCGGGCTCGGAGGCCGTCCGGCCGGCAACCCTGGCGCACGGCCGTTCGGGTTGGCGGTCACGCGCGGGGGATGACGCCGCCGATGGGTTGCATGCCCATGCGGATGAGCGCTTCCTGAAGCGGCTCCTCCTGGCTGGCGAAGAGCGCAGCGCCCATTTCCACGGCGCCGCCGGCGAGTTCCAGGACAAAGGCCGTGTTCTTCAGCTTGCGGAGGTCCGAGTTCAACTGGACGGCTGCGCGCCGCACCAATTCGGGGTAGACCCACTCTGGTCGCTCCGCTTCGTCCCACTGGAGCTCCACCATCTGGGGCGACATGTTGTCGATGAGCTGGCTCAACTCCGTCATGCGCGCATCGAGCAAGGCGCGTCGTTCGTGGTCGAGGGTTTGCTCGTGGGCGTCGCGGTGGAGTCGGAGCGCCTCCTTGATGTCCCGGAAGCCGGCGCCGATGGCTGTCAGCTCCTCCTGCGTCATGCGTCGTAACGATTTGTCGGTCATAGGACGAGAGTAGACATTTTCGTCAACCGACGCAAGGTGTGGGATCCACGCCGCGATGCGGTGATGGGGACGTGGGGCGATGGGAACGTGGGTTGATGGGGGGGCGGTCTGCGTCCGTCCCTGGAACGAAACACCGGGGGAAGCGCCGCCCCATGCGAAATGCTCCCCCGGCGATGCAGTCTTTTGTGTGCGCTCTTAGAAGTTGATGCGCACGGCGGCGCGACCACCGAAGAGGTCGGCGCCGTAGTGGGTGAAGCCGACGCGCTGGTAGCGGCCGCCCAGGTCGATGTTGACCTGCTCATGGACTTGCATGGTCACGCCGAGGTCCACCGGCAGGGTGAAGAAGCTGCTTTCCTCGCCATAGTGGATGTCTTCGCTGAGGAAGAGGCCGCCCAGGCCAGTGCCCACGTAGAGCCGGAACTGGTCTTCTGCGATGGGGTAGACGCGCACGAGGCCGTTGAAGCCGAAGCCGCTGGCGTCTTGGTGACCGCGGAAGCCGCCGTGGTCAAGGCCCATGTAGTAGCCGTTGGCCTCCAGCCCGACGGAAAACATGTCGGTGATGAAATAGCCGGCGGAGCCGCCGAAGCTGAGGGCGTAGTCCACTTCGTCGGTGGGGCTGCCGTAGGCGCCGAATTCGGGCGCGATGTAGAATTTTTCGGACTGGAAGCCTTCCTGAGCGTGCGCAGCGAAAGGCGAGAAACAAAGGACGGTGAGGGCGAGGATGGAAAGAAGCATGCGTTGCATAGACGCCTCCTGTTGGTGTTCGCCGGCGGGTGCAGGCGGAGTTTTCACTGGGTATGCATTGTAGCAGTTCGGAAGCGCTGGTCAACGAGTTTTCATAAAAAGTTGAAACCGCCTTGCTCTCGACGTGTGGTCGGGGTATAGAAGGGGTACTTCCCTTGCACGCATCTCACGCCATGACTCCAAGGAGACGACCATGGGCATTCTGGCGTTCGTACTCATAGGGCTGCTGGCTGGATGGCTGGCTGGCCGGATCATGAAAGGCCGCGGCTTCGGCGTGTTGGGCAACCTCGTCGTGGGTGTGCTGGGCGCAGTGGTCGGGGGGTGGCTCTTCTCCATCCTGGGTCTTCACGGAGCTGGCTTCATCGGCTCTGTCATCACAGCGACGGCCGGCGCCGTGGCTCTGCTTTTCGTGGTTGGACTTGTTCGAGGCAAACGTTAAGCAACGCAGGAGTTTCTCATCATGCCACGCACTCTGGCTCTTTTCTCCGTCAGCATCATCGCCTTCGCCGTCTTGGCTTTTTTTGCGGACTACGCGCCTGCGCAATTCGGCATCTCCTTGCCCAGCATCGGCGACGTCACTGGCGAAAAAGCCGAGCCGACGCCCGCCGCCCCCGCCAACGCCGGCGGCCAAACGCTCGCCCAGCCCACCACGTTCACCAACACTGCGCGCAACTTCACCTTCACCATTCCGGCGGGCTGGAGCCAACAATCCGGCAACCCCGCCACCGAGGAAGGCGTCATCTTCATGAAACCGGGCACGAGCCTGTCTTTCCAATACCATATGACGCAGATGACCCCCAGCTTCCCCGCCGCCGCCTCGGTGCAGGCCTCCATCCAGCAGAACCAGGAAATGCAGCAGATCGGCAAGCTCGAAAGCGTCAAGCGCCGCGACGACAGCGACAAGAAGAACGACCGCAGCCTCAACGTCATCGGCTGGGAAATCGTCCAGGCCCCCAAAGGCGCAGACGGCGGCATCCAGCGCATCATCTGGCAAGCATACGACCAGGACAACTACTACTACAACTTCATGGCCGCCGGCGAACCCTCGGCCTTCGCCGCCAACCAGGCCGAGTTGCAAAGCATCATCGACTCCATCAAATTCAAACTCCCCTAAGCGACGCGCTTCGGCGCGATGACGCTGCGACGCTGCCTCGAAACCACCACCCCAGGCGCAAGGGCTCTTTTCAACTCGGAGTCCTTGCGCTACTGTCGCGCGCATGCATGTCTCTCAAGCCGCCCTCGGGCGCACCTTCATCCTTCGACTTGAAGACGGCGACGTCCTCCCGCACTGCCTGGAGCGTTTCGCCAAGGAAAACGGCCTCGCCAGAGCTGTCTGCCTGCTGCTCGGCGGCGCCGGCGAAGGGCGTCTCATCACGGGCCCCGTCGACGGCGACGCGCCATCCATCACCCCCATGGTCCACCCCCTGGAAGCCGTCCATGAAGCCGCGGCCGTGGGCACCATCTTTCCCGACGAAGCCGGCGAGCCCAAGCTGCACATGCACGCCGCACTGGGCCGCGGCGAAGAGGCCTTGGTCGGCTGCGTACGCCATGGCGTGGCCATCTGGAAGCTGGCCGAAGTGGTGGTCATCGAGCTCACGGAGACAGCCATGAGCCGCCGCGTGGACCCGACCCTTGGCTTCGAAGTCCTCATGCCGCCTGCGCCCGACCAAGACGATCCCGCATGAGACCCGCTGCGCCCTTCCCGCCCATGGGCCTGCTGGAGCAGCAATTGGTGACGGAGACGCTGCCGGACCCGGCCGCCGCCGTTCGTCGCGAGCTGACCGCCTCCGTGCCTGTAGACGCCGTGCGCCCCGGACAGACAGTGGCCATCACTGCCGGCAGTCGTGGTATCGATGCGCTGGATGTGGTGCTCGCCGCCGCCGTGGCGTTCTTCAAGGAACGCGGGGCCTTGCCGTTCATCACGCCGGCCATGGGCAGCCACGGCGGAGCCACCGCCGAAGGGCAGCGCGCCTACCTGGAACATCTGGGCCTGACCGAGGCCCGTCTGGACGCGCCCATCCGCTCGGGCATGGAGGTGGACGAGGTCGCCGTCTCGGCGCTGGGCGTACCGGTCCTGCTGGACCGAAACGCCATGGCCGCGGACCACATCGTGCTCGTCAACAGGGTGAAAGCACACACGAAATATACCGCCGCCATCGAAAGCGGCCTCTTCAAGATGCTGGTGGTGGGCCTGGGCAAACACGTCGGCGCTGCCGCCG
Source organism: uncultured Desulfovibrionaceae bacterium (assembly GCA_964455395.1). Classification (GTDB taxonomy): domain Bacteria; phylum Desulfobacterota; class Desulfovibrionia; order Desulfovibrionales; family Desulfovibrionaceae; genus CAYVWB01. The sequence continues at coordinate 70,709 of CAYVWB010000001.1, read as the reverse complement.
TGCACCGGGCGGCGGTGCGTCATGGCATGGCGCAGGTCATCCTCGCCATGGGCCGCGCCGCCTTGGCCGCGACGCCCGTGCTGGCGGGGATCGGCCTGGTGGAGAACGCCCACGGCGCCTTGCACACCCTGCGCGCCTTCGACAAGGCAGGTCTCGAAGCTGGCGAATGCGAGCTGCTGCGCCTGGCCAAGGAGGTGACGCCCACCCTGCCCTTCCGCGACATCGACCTGCTCATCGTCGATTTCATTGGAAAAAACATCAGCGGCACGGGCATGGACACCAACGTCACCGGCCGCAACCGCGACATTCTTTCCCCCTTTGACGAACCCGACCCCAACCGACCCTGCGTGGCGCGCATCCTCGTACGGAACCTCCACCCGGACTCCCAGGGCAACGCCTTGGGCGTGGGCTTTGCGGACTTCACCACGGACCGCCTCGTGGACGCCATGGACTACGCCAAGACCGTGACCAACGCCCTTACCGGCATCAGCCCGGAAAAAGCCGCCATCCCCATCCACTTTCCCACGGACCGCCAGTGCCTCACGGCCGCCCTGGACAGCCTGGGCGACTGGTCCGCCGAGACCACCCGCGTCCTCCGCATCCGGGACACGAAACACCTGGAACGCGTGCTGGCCTCGCCGGCCCTGTTGACGCAATCACCACGGCACACGCGGCTGCTCCAGGACGCCGACCCCCCCGTTTTCGACGCACGGGGCGACCTGGCGCCGTTTCCTTCCGCCTGAACTCACGACCCCAGAGCCGTCAGCGCCGCCAGCGTCACCCCCCGGGGCCGCCAAAGCCCACGCGAAACGGAAGACTCCGAACGCCGTGGCGTTTTCCAAGGCTGGCCCGGCAGCCTACACAACGCCAAGGTCGGTCCAGCGAAGCGTCGTTTCGGCGCAGTCCAGCGTCTCCGGCATTCCATCGGGTAGTCGCTCCTTGAGGTCCTTCGCCGGGTCTGCCGGCCGTCGGCGTTTCTCTCCAACACCAGCCCCGTGACCTTCGGGGAGGAGCCTGTCGTCCTTGTGCGTGACGGGATCGATGGGGCGCCGTACGCCCCGCTGAGAAGGGATTCCCCTCGACATCATCAAGCAACGGACCAACTCACGCGATGGCAGGGATGAAGCCGGGGTTGGGTGACGTTGTCACTTCGGCCGACGTGGCGCATCACCGCCGGCGGCGCGCCTTGGGATGGCTTACATCGTAGGATTGCTTGATCTTTTCCAAAGTGAGGTGGGTATAGCGCTGGGTGGTGGAAAGGCGTTCGTGGCCCAGCAGCTCCTGGACGCTGCGGAGATCCGCGCCGTCCTCCAGCATGTGAGTGGCGAAGCTGTGGCGCAAGGCGTGCGGCGAGACGCGCTGCGGAAGCCCGGCGGCGGCGGCCATGGATTCCAGAATGCGATTGGCCTGACGGCGTTGCAGCCGCCCACCCCGCACTCCCACGAAGAGCGCCGGGGTTCTGCCCGCGGGATCCAATGCGGACCGGATTTGAAGGTACGCCGCGAGCGCCTCCTGCGCCGTGTCCGAAAACGGCGCCAACCGCTCCTTGCCGCCTTTGCCCAGCACGCGTACAACGCCCTCGCGCAAGCTCACGTCCGCCGCATTCAGGCCAAGCGCCTCGCTCACGCGCAGTCCCGCCCCATAGAGCAACTCCGCCAAGGCGAGGTCGCGCAGGGCCACAGCTCGATCCCTGGGGTCGGCGGCGGCTTCCTCGGCAGAGGCGGAACGGTCCAGCAAGGCGAAAACCTGGTCCACGTTCAACGTCTTGGGATGACGCGCATCCTGTTTGGGATTGCGCACCTGCGCGGCGGGGTTTTCCGCCACCACCTTGCGCGCGAGCAGGTAGCGAAAGAGGGAGCGCACGGCCGAGAGCTTGCGCGCCATGGTGGCTTTCGCTTCCCCACGACGGTGCAGCTCCGCCAGAAAGCCACGCACGTGCTGGCGGGTGATGGCGTCGGGCTCGGCCAGGGTGGCGCCGACGCGCTCCAGATGCGATTGGAACTGCTGCAGATCGCGGCGGTAGGCAGCCACGGTGTGCGCGGCGAAGCCTTTCTCCACTTCCAGAAACGTGAGGAAGGCTCCCACGGCGGCCGGGAAGTCGGCGGCGTTGTCGGATGATGGACGCAGCGGCATGGCTTCAGCTCGAAACGCTACGCCTGCGGAGGGCGGGTTTCGTAGTCGCGACGGTCGATGACATAGCTGCTGCGCGGATTCTCCTTGGCCTTCTTCTTGAGCTGCGCCGCCACCAGCACGGCCTCGCCGTAGTGGTTCAGCCACGCGCCGCGGTTGACGACCACGGCGATGGAGATGGCCATGACGGGGAACTCCCGCACGGCGCCCTGCCTGTCCGTGGAGATGATGCCTTTGTGTGCGCGGTCTTCGGGGTCGTAGAAGTTGGGGACGATGGCGTCGAAGTTCTCGATGATGCGCGCGCACGCCTGCTCGGCCGACTCCACCGGCACGATGAAGACGAAGTCGTCGCCGCCCACATGGCCCACGAAGGAGTATTCCACGTTCAGGCTGCGGATGGTGTTGACGATGATGCGCGCCGTCATCATCAGGGCTTCATCCCCGCGGGAAAAGCCGTAGCGGTCGTTGAAGGACTTGAAGTGATCGAGGTCGCAGTAAGCCAGCGCGAATTGCTGTCCTTGTTCGATGAGCTCCTGGATGCGTTGGATGATGGAGGTGTTGCCCGGCAGCCGGGTAAGTGGGTTGGCGTCCAGGGAGCGCGCGGCGCGGCACAAGGTGAGCGTGAGCCGGGAGACGGCTTCGCTGGGCCGCACGGGTTTGACGAGGAAATCGTCCGCTTCGATCTTCGTCCACATCAGCCCTTCGCCGTCATCGCCCAAGGCGTGCTCTTCCACACAGAGCACCACAGGCACCTGCCGGTAGACGTTCTCGCTCTTGATGGCGTTGACGAGGTCGCGGCCGGCTTGGTCGCCCAGGTTGTCGTCCACGATGAGCAGCTGCGGCGGCTCGCCGAAGAGCCGCTCCATGGCCTTGGCGGCTACAGCGTAATGTTCCCACACCACACGATTTTCCGGCCAGAGACCACGGAAGAGCGCCACCAGCGTTTCATCCGGCGTCAGCAACACGCACCGCGCCACGGGGTGGAAGAGACACAACCGCCCCGTGGCGGGAGTGGGGTCAATTGAATTGCACATCAGCCACGTCGATGAGTTTTTCGCTGACGGCGCCCAGCACCAGATCCAGCTCCCGGGTCGTCATGGAAAGCAGCTTCATGGCTTTGGGATCCACGGCCGGAACATTGTCGTCGCCAGCATCGCCGTACTCGAAGAGCCGCGTGACGAAATCCCCCATGTGAACCACGCACGCTGCTGCAGTGTAGTGTTCCGCGCGCAAAGGGGCGTGGTGGAAGGCCATGGCTTCCTTCAGCTGCGGAGGCAGCCGCCAGTGGCCGGCGATCCAGCCGTTGATGCGCTGGTGGTCGAAGCCGAGCACCATGCGTTCGGCCTCGCGGTAAAAGATGTCCTGTTCCTTGACCACAGCGTCAATCTCGGCTTTGGCCTCGGGCAGCTGCACCGCAGCCACCACCTTGCCCAGGTCGTGCAGCAAGCCGCAGACGGAGTATTCTTCGGGATCTTCCAGCCCCACGGCCCGCGCCACCTCGCTGCTGGCCAGGGCGCACCCCACGCTGTGCTCCCACAGACCCACCATGTTTGCAGTCATCATGTCGAAGACGGAGGTGGAGATGATCACCCCCTTGATGACATTGAACCCGAGCAGCACCAGAGCGTGCTGGATGGAGCCGATGCGTCCCGGAAACCCGTAGATGGGCGAATTCACCATCTTCAGAACCTTGGCGGAGAGCACCTGATCGTAGCTGATGACCTTGGCGATCTGATCCGTTGAGGAGTTGGGGTCCTCCACCAGACGCGTCACCTCGTCCAGCACCCTGGGCAGCGTGGGCAGGTCTTTCACCTGCAGGATGCGATCCTTGCGTTGGGTGAGCAAGTCCTGTGTCATGACGCAGCCTCGCCGTTCTCGTCCGCGCCCTCTTCGGGATCGCCCAGCAGTTCCGCTGCCTGGGCCGCGGCTTTCATGGCGAACCAAGCATGGATGTGGCCCTTCAGCTTCAGCATGAATGCGCTCTTGCCATGCTTGCGGAAGAGGTGGTCCAACCGTTCGGCGCGCTTGTTGAAATCACTGGAAGGCAACCCCTCCAGGGCCACGGGGGACCCCTTCACGGTGATGGACTCCACGTTCATCCCGTGCAACCTGTCCAACAGCCCCTGGGAAAGCTCCGTGCCCTCGGCCAGCAGCACCTGGCCGTTGTCGCGCAGCACGGCCTTGGCGAGAACCATCTCCGGCTTGGCGAGCTTCAGTGGTATGCGTTGCATGCGATCCTTGGGAGAAAAGATTTCGTGACAGCTTCAGCACGCACTGTACCGCAAGCCGGGCCATTGGCAAACCTTGCCGGCAAGCTCCAGCATGAGCAGCGCGCGGCTGACCCGACCCGCGTCCCACTCCAGCACGTGCGTCACTTCATCGAGATGCATGGGGTCCCGACGCGTCGCCAGCGCCGAGAGCACTGCGCGGCCGTCGTCGTCCACCGTGTCGTCCAAAGCGGGAGGCGTTTCCGCCGACGGTTCCCGAGAAGCCTCGCGCGGCGTCCCCCCGAGTCCGGGGAGGGGCTGCGCCGCCTCGCAGGCGCCGGCGCGCTCCGTCGCCGAGCGGATGCGACAAGGCCCGTGGGCCCCGGTCTTTGCGGCGCGGTTGGGCCGGGGGGTGTGCGCGTCGTAGCGGGCGATGGCGTCCACCAGATGCTCCAGTATGGCCTCGGCGTCGGACACGGCCTGGGCGCCCTGCTCCAGCAAACGATGATTGCCTTCGAACCCCGGCGCGCCTTCCGGCGGGACCAGGACGAAGACCTCCCGACCCTGCTCCAAGGCCTGCCGCGCGGTGATGAGCGCGCCGCTGCGTTGCCGCGCCTCCACCACGAGCACGCCGAGACTCAACCCGCTGATGATGCGGTTGCGCACCGGAAAGAGCGCCGGCCGGGGCTCCACGCCGGGACCGAATTCCGAGATGACGAGCCCGCCACGGGCCAGGGCGGCGAAGACGTCCGCGTTGGCGGGCGGATAGACGCGGTCCAGCCCTGCGCCAAGCACCGCCACGGAGGCGCCGATACCCTCCATGGCGCCGAGGTGGGCGTGGCGGTCCACCCCTTTGGCCATGCCGGAAACCACGGTGACGCCCGCTTCGGAGAGCTTCCGCGCGATGGCGTGAGCGCGCTCCAGGCTCCACCGACTGGCTTGCCGCGACCCCACCACCCCCACTGCGGGCCCCGCCAACAAACGGGGATTGCCTGCGCGGTAGAGCCGCAGCGGCGGGTCCGGGATGGCTTTCAGCCATGCGGAGAAATGCGGGTCGCTCCAGAGCACCATGGCCACGCCGGAGTCACGCACGGCGTCCCACTCTCGACGCGCCGGCGTCCGCCACGCCTCTGCGCGAAACGCCGCGAAGGCCTGCTTGGAGACGAGTCCGTCCACACGCCAGCGCCTCGCGGCGAGCACGGCCTTCATGGGATCACCGTAGAAATCCATCAACCGTTTCCAGGTCCGCGCACCCAAATGGGGGGTGTGCCGCAGGGCGAGGCTGGCCCAGAACTCCCGGAGCTCGGCGCGGGTGCGGGGACGCCCGCCGCCGTCCTCGCGCAATGCCCATGGGAAGGCGACGTCCTCGTCCAGCGCGGAGCACCCGCCGGGAAGCGTCGTCGCGGGGCGGTGGGGAGTCCGGCTCCATCTCGTGTCGGAGCCATCCTCATAGCAGGCTGCGCGGGTGGCCTCGGCTTCGTCGTCGTCCTCATGGCGGACTGCGTGAGCCGGGGGGACCGGGGGAGCCGGGTTCAGGGGTGAAGACGCACGGGCTGTCTCACTTTCCAGGAATGGAAAGGTGTCCCGCTCGATGGCGTCGAAGTCGTGCGATTCATTGAAAGCGCTCATCCAGCGCCGCCTTGGCCAGTTTGGCGGGATCGCTGCCCGGGTATTCGTCCACCAGCGTGGAGAGGTAGAAGCGGGCGTTGGCGGTGTCGCCGAGTCGCTCGTAGGCGAAGCCGGTCTTGAGCATGGAGGCCGCCGCCTTGTGGTGCCGGGGAAAGCGTGAGGCGACTTCCTTGAACGTGAGGATGGCCTGGGCGTAGCGTCTGTCGCTGTAGTAGGTCTCGCCAAGCCAGTAGTAGGCGTTGGGCGCGAGCTCGTGGTCCGGGTGTTCCATCAGGAAGGCCTCCAGCAGCTGCCGGCCGCGATCGGCGTCGCCTTGCCGGGTGAGCTGGACCGCCTCGCTGTAGAGCGTCCGAGGCGAGCGGTCCGCCATGCGCACGCCTGCGGGCGTCGGTTGCTCGGCGGGCTCCGAGGCCGTGTCGGGGAGTTCTTCGGGCGCGGTCCATTCCTCGGGTTCGGCGAAGGGCGTTTCCGGGCCGGGCCCCATGTCCGCAGCCACCGTGGGCCGCGGCGTGGGAGCTGCGACAGGCCGTTTGACGGGTGAGGATCGTGGGGGATCCATCGTCGAGGCTGTTGCGTCATCGAGGCTCACATCCGTGGAGTCGTCAGCGAGTACGCTCGGATCGAAGGGCTTCGGGGTGAAGCGCGGGGTTGCTTCCGGGGTTGCGGCCGGGGCTGCGGCGACCGCCGTGTCCGGGGTTGCTTCCGGGGTTGTGTCCGGGGTTGCGTCAGGGGTTGCGGTGACGTCGGCGTCCTCCTCGGCGAGCAGCGGCGTCGGAGCGACCGGTTCTTCCGGGGGCAGGATGGGCGTCGGCGCGGCGTCAGGCGTTGCGGGAAGGGGCTCTGCCGGCGGAGTCTCAGAGGTCTCTTCGGGCGTCGGCCCGGTCGTATCCTCCTCGGCGTCGGGCATGGCGTCTGCGACGAAGGGCCGAGGCGTGCGGTCCGGGGATGGGGTCAGTGCGGGTTCAGGGACATAGAGGTCGCGTCTGGCCTCCAGCAAGGCGAGAATGCGTTGCCGCTCCGGCCCCTCGGCGAGGGCGAGCTCTTCCAGCAGGTCGAGGCGGGAGGCGTGGTCACGGAGGCGTTGGCGGTCGTAGTGGGCGTCTTCCTCCACGGTGGTCTGCAGCTCGTTGAACTGGGTCTGCCGCACGCATCCGGCGGCGAAGAGCAGGCAGAGCGCGAGACAGATGGCGACATACGGCGCAGCGCGGGGAACGCATGCGCGGCGCACACGCTTGTCCGGCCTGCGCCGGGTCGTGGCGCCGGGGGGGGGCGCGTCGCGCAAAAGGGTCGTCGTAGGGTTGGGTGAGTGCGCCACGGGGAAGCTCCTTCCGGGATGCGGATCGCCCGCAAGCCGCCGCGATTTTCGGGCACCATACGCCTCCTTGAGCGATTTATCAAGGGAAACAGCGCGTTGGGGGGCCATCCAAAGCGACGCGGTTGCCAGGACGACGAAAATAAGGCAGTGACAGTTGAGCCACGCGCTTTCCGGAGACCATTTTTTCCAGGAGCGACAACGATATGTCTTTCCCGTTCACCATGGTGGAGTACGCTCTGTACGTCCGCACGTTCTTCCTCTGCCTGATGGCGTATCTGCTGCTCGCTGCAGCGGGCGCGCCGTTGCTGGCCACCCTCTTCGAGATGACGGGTCGTTCCCGGAAGAAGATTTTTTTCGACAAACTCGCCAAGCAAATCGGGGAGATGGGTCTGGTCATGACGTTGGGGGTCGCGCCCTTTCTCGTTGGCGGCTGGGCTGTGCTCGCCATGCGGTACGTTCAATATCGCACACTCGAGTCAGCTACCCCCATGCTCGGCCCTGCGGGCTTCGCCGTGGCCGGCGTGGCGGCGCTCACCGCATTGTTCCTGCTGCAATACGTCATGGGCTGGAAACGCATGAAGCAGGTGAAAAGCGCTCACATCCTGCTGGGTTGGCTGACTGTTCTCTCCACCGTGGCCACCGCCTTCCTGGCGCTCGTACTGCAGTGGATCATGCGCCACTATCCCACGGCCTCGGCGGTGGACCGGTCCATTGCGTCGTTCTTCTCCGCCATCGGCAGCATCGAGCCGCTATCCAGTGTCTGGCCCATGCTGACGTTGACGGTCTGCCTGGGCGTGACCGCGTGTGCGGCGCTGGGGCTTGGCTGGCTGCTGGCGCGGCGCAGGAAGCAGGATTTCGGGCGGGACTATTACGCGTTCGCCTATCGAAAAACAGCGCAAGCAGCCATGTGGGCCGGTTTGGTGAGCGTGGCGCCAATGGTATGGTTGGGCGTGACCCATGCGGGCCGGCTCGGCGTCTTCGACGTGCGCCAGCCGGCGTGGCTGGCCTACACCATCGGCGTCACCTGTCTTCTGCTTGCGAGTCTTGCGTGGCGGGGTATTGCGCACAGTGAAACACCTTTGCGGCTCAAGCCCGCAGCGCTCCTCGCCGGCGTCTTGCTGTTCGCCGTGCTCGTTTGCCTGGGCGTGGTGGCGGCGCAGCTCTACACCCTCTTCTAGCGCATCCGTGGGACTCGGCGTGGGGGCTTCCGTCTGGAGAATGCGCCCCTGCCGCGGCGTCCTGCACAGGGCCGGAACACCCGGAACGCCAGGAACTCCAGGAATGTCGCGACCGGGACAGCCGCGCGCCCACGGCGCACGGGTCACAGACCGGCGTCGTCCCGGGCTCGGGGCGTGGTCGTCAGGCCGTATCGCTGGCGTGCTGCGCGTTCCAAAGCCTGGGCCGTGAGCGCGTCATCCTGATAGATCACGGCCACCACCCAGACATCGCCCTGCAGGCTTGCGCCGAGGTGGATGGAACGGCCTTCCTTGTGGATGGAGTAGGCGAGGTCTTCGTACGTCATGGGCCCGTATTTGCGCTCCAGGGCGTCGCGCAGTCGGGCCAGAGCAAGCTCCGCGGCCCGCTCGTCCTCCTGCGGTCCAACGCCCACGATCTGCGCCACAGTCTGGTCTTCCGGATCAAGCCAGAGCGAATGAAAGCGCAGGTGGGGGTTGGACTGCAACGGCTCCACCTCCACGCGCACAAGACCCTGCCGTTCCTCGACGAATTCCGCACCCTCGTCCGGCGTGTAGAGCTGGCCCAAACGGAACCCGAACGCCCCCGGAATGGGGTGTTCCGGCTCCTTGATGGGTTCCTCCTCGGGCTCCTGCGCTGTCAGCGCCTGTTCCAGGGAGTCCACTCGTTCGGCGGGATCCGTGGCGTTGTCCTCGCGGGGGGGGACGCTGTCGGAAGCCGTCGGCAGCGCGGGAAGCAGCGCCGGCTGTTGCAGAGCTTGCGATGGCTTCGGGAACGGCGGCGTCTCGGCTGACGGGTCGAGCTCGCTGCGAGCAGGGTCGCTCGTCTCCGGCGTGAACGCGTGGGCCGGCGTCTCTACCGAGTCCTCGGCGGGCGGTTCGGAGGGCGTCGTGGCTGGCGTGACCGACGGGGTGACGGGGGACGTGACAGGCGGCGTCTCGGCTGACGACTCGGCTGACGGGTCGGGCTCGCTGCGAGCAGGGTCGCTCGTCTCCGGCGTGAACGCGTGGGCCGGCGTCTCTGCCGAGTCCTCGGCGGGCGGTTCGGAGGGCGTCGTGACTGGCGTGGCTGCGTCGAGCTGGGCAAGGAGCCCGTGGGAGGCGCGCGTCACCGTGTCCTCATGCCCCCCAGCGCGCGCCGGGGACGCCCCCCCGCCGGACGCGACCACGGCGACGCAAAGCGCAATCAGCAGAAAACGGCGCAGGTGACGTGGCGGCACACTGTCCTCCCCCGACTCAGATGGCTTTGGAAGTGGCCATGAGATAGATCTCGTGGGGATCAAGGATGAGCACCACCGAGCCGTCGCCCATGATGGTTGCGCCGGAGATGCCCTTCTGGTCGCCCAGGTAAGCGCCCAGAGGCTTGATGACGATCTCCTGGCGTTCCAGCAAGCGGTCCACGATGAGACCCAGCCGGCGCTCGCTGTCCTGGATGACCACGATGGAAAGGATCTCCGGCGTCTTTTCTGGCGGGGGCATCTCCAGCATCTCGGAGAGGGAGACGATGCCCAGCACCTCCCCGCGGATGGTGACGGCCTTGCGGTGGTTCACCTCCGTGAGGCGGCGCGTTTCGATCTTCGTGGTCTCGGAGACGGCGTCCAGAGGGATGGCGAACGTGTCCCCGCCGACTTTGATCATGAGTGCGTCGATGATGGCCAGCGTGAGCGGCAGCGTGAGGGTGAAGCGCGTGAACTTGCCCGTCTCCGAGGTGATGGAGACAGAGCCTTTGAGGTTCTTGATGTTGGTGCGCACCACATCCATGCCCACGCCGCGGCCGGAGATGTCCGTGATCTTCTCTGCGGAGGAGAAGCCCGGCGCGAAGATGAGCTCGCGGGCTTCGCGGTCGTCCAGGGTCTTGGCTTCCTCGGGGGAGATGACGCCTTTGCGCACAGCCACTTCGCGCATCTTTTCGGGATCGATGCCCTTGCCGTCGTCCTCGATCTCGATGGCCACGGAGTTGCCGCGGTGGTATGCGCGCAGCCAGACGCGTCCCGTGGGCGGCTTGCCGGCCTTGACGCGCGCTTCTTCGGACTCCACGCCGTGGTCCACGGAGTTGCGGATGAGGTGCACCAGTGGGTCGCCGATGACCTCCACCACGGACTTGTCCAGCTCTGTCTCCTCCCCTTCCATGACGAGCTCCACGTTCTTGCCGCTCTTGCGGGAGAGGTCGCGCACCAGACGGGGGAACCGGGAAAAGACGGTCTGCACGGGCACCATGCGCACTTTCATGATGGTGTCCTGCAGTTCATCGGAGATGCGGGCCATGGCGAAGGTGGTCTCGGTGAGCACCTGGGCGGTGTCGCTCACGTCGATTTCAGTGGGATCGGCTTCGTCCAGCTGCCGGGCGATCATGGAAAAGCGGTTGCGGTTGATGATGAGCTCGCCGATGAGGTTCATCAGGTGGTCCAGCTTCTCGTGGTCCACGCGGATGGTGGAGGAGGTCTTGACCTTTTGCTGCTGGGCTTGCGCGGGCTGGGGCGTTGGCTGCCCTGCCGGTTTGGGGGCCGGTTTGGGCGCCGGTTTGGAAGCCGGCTTGGGCGCAGCTGCCGGTTCGGAGGCAGGTTTGGGCGCGGGTGCGGGTTCCGGCTCGGGCTTGGGCGCGGGCGCAGCTGCCGGTTCGGAGGCAGATCTGGGCGACGGTGCGGGTTCCGGCTCGGGCGCGACCTTGTCGACGGCTTCCGTTTCGGGGGAAGGTCTGGGCGCGGGCGCCGGCTCGGGGGTTGCGTCGGGGGCTTGCGCGGCTCCCTTGATGACGCCGAGTTCCTTGGCGATCATATCCTCGATGATGGCGCATTCCTGCTTCATGATGTCGAGGATGGCGTCGAAACCGATGCCGGCGGAACGCGCCTGGTCCACGAGAGCGGCGGTGCGCTGGGCGTAGGTCTTCAACTCGTCCAGACCCATGTAGCCGCTGGAATTCTGCAGGGTGACGAGGGCGCGATAAAGGCCGTCGATGAGGTCTGTCTGGGAAGCGTCTTCCCCCAGCTTGTCCAGCGCGAACCGGATGGCTTCGATCTGCTGGGCGGTGGTGGACTCGAAGATGGCGACGTCTTCTGCGTCGAAACCAGAGTCGCCGGCGCCGGGTTCTGACGCGGGATGCTCGGCGGCTTGCGTCTCCGCAGCGACGGGGTCGGCTTCCGTCTCGGGAGCTGGTTCGGGCGCGGGGGCGGCGGGCGTCTCCACTTCCCCGCGCTCCGTGGCGCGCTGCAGCCGCTGGATGACCTGCCCCGTCTCGATGGGGGCGACTTGGCCGTTCTTGGTGTCGATGCACGCCACGAGGTTTTCGATGGTGTCCACCACGTTCAGCAGCAGATCCACCAGGCCGCGGGTGGAGGCGGCCATTTCCCCCTTGCGCACGCGGTTCAGCAGGGTCTCGGCTTCGTGGGTGAGTTCGTTGAGCTCCTTGAACCCGATGATGCCGGAGTTGCCTTTCAGGTTGTGGAAGTAGCGGAAGAGGTTGTTGGTGACCTCCTCCCACGCCTCGGGCTCCTTCTCCAGGGTGACGAGGCCGTCGTTGAGATTCTCTATGATCTCGTGGGCTTCTTCCAGGAAGTCGTTCAGGTGACTCTCCCCGAAGGCCGTGAGGGCGTAAGGCGTGAGGTCGTGGGTGGGCGCGGGCTCTGTCGGTTCGTCGCTGACGCTGCCTGACGACTCGTCACCAGGCGTGACGGGTGCGGAGGGCTCTGCTGTCGCGGCGGGCGCTACGGGCGGGGACACGGGCTGCGCTTCCGGCAGGGGGACGGTCTCCGGCTCGGCGGCGGGCGCGACGGCGTCGTCGCTGGGACCCTCGGCGAGGATACGGTCGATGGTCTGCACGAGGTCGTCGACGTCCACGTCCCCTTCGGCGCCTTGGCTTTCGAGGTTGTCAACGAGGGTGCGCAGCAAGTCCGTGGCGCTGAGGATGACGTCCATGATCTCGCTGGTGACGACCATCTCGCCTTTGCGCAAGGCGTCCATGATGTTCTCGGCCCTGTGTGCGAGCCGGTTCATGGTGTTCAGGCCCAGGAAGCCGGAGGCTCCCTTGAGGGAGTGCATGGGCCGGAAAATCTCGTTGAGCAAGCCGAGGTTTTCCGGCGACTTTTCGAGCTCCAGCAGGTTGGGCTCGATGGTCTCCAGGTGTTCCTTGGCTTCAATGATGAAGTCTGCGATGATTTCCGGATCGAGAAAATCCTGGCTCATGTCCTTTGCTCCTCTCGGGGGCGCCGGGGGGCGCGCTAGCCGAGCAGCATCTTCACGTTTTTGAGCAATTTTTCCGGCTGCGCCGGTTTCACCAGATAGAGATTGGCTCCCAGGCTGATGCCTTGCTGGATGTCCTTCTCTTGGCCTTCCGTGGAGAGCACCACGATGGGGATGTCGCGGTAGGCTTCCTGTTCGCGCACCGTCTTGATGAACGTGAAGCCGTCCATCTTGGGCATGTTGATGTCGGAGATGATGAGATCCACGTGGTCCAGGGTGTAGAGCGTCTCCAGTCCGTCGAGCCCGTTCTCCGCAGTGGAGACCTTGAAGCCTTCCTTCTTGAGGATGAACGCCACGAGGTTCCGTACTGTCTTGGAATCGTCAACGATGAGGATATGTTTAGCCACCTAAGCCTCCTTCGGCGCCGAGGGCTTTTTCGAGGATGCGCTCCAGGGAGACGACGCCGATGAGGCCGTCGCCGGAGCGCAGCAGCCCGCGGACGATCTCCACGTCCGCGCCCATGCGCTGCTCCACGTTCCACTCGATGGCGGACTGCGGCGCCCTGTACATGGTGTGCACCTTCTCCACGAGCAGGCCCACCTGGATTGCGTCTTTCTTGCAGACGATGATGAAATGGTTCGCGCTTTCCTTTTCCTGCGCGGCGGCGTCCTCCGCAGTCTGCTTGCCGATGAGCACGCCCAGCCGCAGCACCGGCGTCACCCGCCCCCGCAAGTTCACGATGCCCCCCAGATGCGGCGGCGACTCCGGCACGGCGGTAAGCTCCACGAAGCGCACCACTTCCTGCACGGCTTGGATGGGGATGGTGAATTCCTGTCCCGCCAGGAAGAAGCTGACCAGCTGCACTTCCTCTTGCTGGCGCACGAGTTCATCCACGGAGAGTTCGCCAGCTGGCGCGAGTTCGGCTGCCGGCGCGAATTCGGCGGCGGCGTCCCCAGCGGTCAGGGTTTCTTCTGTGGCTGCTAGCGTCTCGTCTGCGGGCAGTTCGGCCGTGTGGAGCGTCGCCTCCAGGGCCGGTTCCAGGGGAGCGATTTCCGGCGTGACGGTCTCGGGTTGGTCTTCCGGCTCGGCGATGGATTCCAGGGCTTCCGCCGGGGCTGGCGCGGGCTCCACTTCAGCGAGCTCCACGGAGTTGACGGCGGCGGGCTCCTCGATGCCGAGGCGATCGAGGATGTCCTCCTCCAGGCCGAGGTATTTTTCCAGAAACGCGCGTTCAGCGTCGGAGAAGTCCAGGGCTTCGCCTTCTTCGGGGAGCATAGCGTCCTGGAAGTATTCTTCGGGGCTCTTGTTCATAGCGCCTCAATCTCCTTGGCGAGCTGCATGTATTCGAGGGCGCCGCGGCTCTCGGGGAAGAGGTCGTAGATCAACGCGCCTTTGCCGCTTGCTTCGCGCAGTTTGGTGTCGTGATGGATGACGGTCTCCAGCAGCTTGGGGCCCAGTTTGGCGCGCAGCATGGCCAGCACGCGCCGGCAGGCGGAGGCGCGGCTGTCGAACATGGTGGGCAGCGCGCGGTACTGCACAGGTTCCTTGCGCACGCGATTCACGTTGCGGATGGTTTCGAAAACGAGCCGCAGCCCGTTGAGCGCGAGGTACTCCGTCTGGATGGGGATGAGCACCACCCCGGCCGCCATGACAGCGTTCACCAGAAGGACGCCCAGATGCGGCGGGCAGTCCAGGATGACATAGTCGTAGTCGGGCGCCACGCTCATCAATGCGCGCAGGAGCAGGCTGCCTTTGCCGCGGGTGGCGGCGAGGTCCACGTCCAGGTCCGCCAGACGGATGTGTCCCGGCGCAAAGTCGAAGGCGTACGCTTCCCCGTCGCGACTGCGCACAGGCACGGTCTGGATGATGGGGCTCCAGATTTCGCGCCATTTCTCGCCGGGTTTTCTGCGGAAGATGTCCAGCGCGGTGTGCTGGAGCTGGTCCGGATAGAAGCGCAGATGCACGGAAGCGCTCACGTGCGGGTCCAGGTCCATGACCAGGACGCGGCGTCCCTTGAGCGTCAGCGCGCCTGCCAGCGTGAGCGCCGTGGTGGTCTTGCCCACGCCGCCTTTCTGGTTCGCCACGGCGAGCACCCTGGCTACCACGTGCAGACCCTCGCCACCATGCCTTCACCATGTGCATTCGCATGTTCGTACGCCGCCGCGTTCAGACCTTGCGGTAGACGATGGCGCCGGGGTGGTGTTCCGGCTTGAAGGCGCGGGAGATGTTGTGCAACGACTCGGAGTGGCCGATGAGCAGGAAGCCGCCGGGTTCCAGATTGTCGTAGAACGCGGTGATGACTTTCTTCTTCATGGCGTCGTCGAAGTAGATGATGACGTTGCGGCAGAAGACGATCTGGGAGCGCTCCACGCGTTTGACAGCGAGCCGGTCGTTGAGGTTGATCTGGCCGAAATGCACGAGCCGCTTCACATCCGGATTGATGAGGTAGCGGTCCCCATCCTTGGTGAAGTATTTCGCCACCACCTCCTTGGGCGTGGTGCGCAGGGAGTATTCGCTGTAGACGCCTTTGCGCGCTGCGGCGATGACGGCTTCCGAGAGATCGTTGGCGGTGATTTTCACGTTCCACGAGCGCAGCTCCGGCCCCAGGACCTGATGGAGGATGATGGCGATGGTGTAGGGCTCCTCCCCGGTGGAGCATCCTGCAGACCAGATGTGCAAACGCTTCTGGCCTTTCTTGCGTTGCTCCTCCAGAGCCACGGAGAGCACCTTGTCCTTGAAGACTTTCAGTTGCGGCGGGTTGCGGAAGAAGCTCGTCTCGTTGGTGGTGATCACTTCGAAGAGTTTGGTGAGCTCTTCCTTGCGCTTGGAGTCGTAGCGCAGGTACTTGTAGTACTCGTTGAAGTCCTTGAGGTTGAGCGTCTTGATCCGGCCGCTCAAGCGATTCTCCAGCAGGTACTTGCGATTGTCCGCCACGTAGATCCCGGACAGCTCGTAGATGAAGTCCCTGAGCTGGGCGAACTCGGCGTCGCCGATCTTCAGGTCCTTGCGACCCAGGGAGGTTTTCGAGAAGAGCGAACTCATTGATCCTCCCTGTATTCGGGCCGGTGTTCGGGGGCGCTTGCGTCCCGGCCGCCGCTGGCGGCGCCCGCATCGCGAATGCGGTCCAGAGCGGCCTCCACGGCTGCTTGCACGTCCGGGTCTTCGTGGTCCGCTTGCGTCAGCAGCGCGTGGAAGGCGGCTTCGCCTCCGATGGCGCCCAGGGTCTCCACCACTTTCAGCGTCACGAGCATGTTGTCCTGCTCCAGCAGCGGGGTGATGCGCGCCACGGCCTGGAGGTCCTTGCGTTCGCCCAAGGCTTCCAGCGCGCGGATGCGCACCCACTCGTCCTCGTCCTCCAGCGCGCTTTCCAGGTGGGGCCGGATGGCGTCGTCCTCGCACTTGCCGACGATCTCGATGACAGCGAGTCGGACATCCCGGTCTTCGTCGTTCAGTCGCGGCAAGGCGAGGGGCAGCAATCGCTCCAGTTCCAGGCAGACGCCTTCGATGGACTCCAGCGCAATCTTGCGGATATCCGGCACGGGGTCTTCCAGCGCCTGCTGCAGCAGCGCAAGGTCGTCTGCGTGGCCGAGCTTGCCCAGGGCGTAGACGGCCATGAGTCGGTCGATGGGTTCTTCACTGTCGAACAGGGTGGTGAAATGTGTGCGCACGTCGTCGCCGCCGATGGCGATGAGCGATTCCAGGGCCACGTCTTTCACGTCGTCGTAGGGGTGTTGCAGCAGGGTGAAGAGGGGTGCGACGGCGGCTGGGTTCTTGCGCTTCACGCCGAGGAACTCCGCAGCGGTGCGCACGGTGGTGGCGTCCTCGTGTCGGGCGAGGACTTCCAGGAAGAACTCGTCCGTGTCGGCGTCGCCGATTTCCTTGAGCACTTCCGCCATGACGCGCTGTGCGTCTTGGTCCTTCTCCCAGAAGCCTTGTTGCAGCACGGGGGCCAGTCCGGCGTCGCCCAGACGGGCCACAGCGGCCAGGGCGGCCATGCAGCGTTTCCAGTCCTCGCCTTGCACGGCGGCTTTCAGCGCCTCGGTGCGGCCTATTCGCGCCAGGGCGTCCGCCATGTGCGCCACGCGTTCTTCGTCCTGTTCGGGATCCAGTGTGGCGGCAAGGTCCAGTATGGCGACGGCGGCTTGTTCGCCGCCCACCACGCCCAAGCCGGCCACGGCGGCGTCCTGGATTTCTTCGTCTTCGTCCTCCAGCGCCACCAGAGCGTACTGGCGCAGATTCTCGCGTTCCTGTTCGGAGAGCAGGGAGAGCGACTTGCCGCCCATGATCATGACCACGGCTTTGACGATCTTGTTGCGCAAGGCTGTGGGGGATTCTTCGAGCTTCCGGAGCAGCAGGGGCACGGCTTTGATCTCGCCCATTTCGCCGAGGGCGTCCACGATCATGGAGGCGACGAGGTCGGTGGCGTCGTCCATGGCTTTGGTGAGGGCGTTGATGGAGGATTCGTCGCGGATCTTGACGAGGGCTTCGATGACGGCGAACTGGACCCACTCTTCGTCCGCCATGGCCTTGTTCAGGCATTTGGCGGCTTCGGTCATGGCCAGTTCGCCCAGGCTCACGGCGGCTTGGTAGCGCACGTTCACTTCCGGATCGTTCAAGAGCGCTTTGCAGAGGCTCGCCACTGCCAAGGGGTCGCCGGTTTCGCCAAGGATGTCCGCGATGAAGATGCGGATATCCGTATCCTCGTCGCGCAGCAAGGCGACGAGCGCCTCCATGTCCTGGTTGCCGATCTCGCGCAGGATGTCCATGGCGAGGTTGCGCACGGGGGCGTCGTCTGAGCGCAGCAACGGCGTCAACCCCGCCACCGTCCCGGAGCCGCCGATGCTGCGGAGCGCGGCGTCTGCTGCTTCCTGCACGCCAAGGTCGCCGCTTTGCAGGTGGCTGATGAGCAGCTCCACCGCCTCTTCATGGCGTCCTTCGCCGGCGAGGAAGGCGCCCTCGCGCACCTCGTCCGCATCTTCGCTGCGCAAGAGCCGCAATGCGTTTTCCAGATCAGACATGGGCCATCTCCTCGCGAACAGAAATTGCTGTTGACGTATTGGGCGGACCCGTTCGACTCAAGCCGACTCGAGCGTCTCCCGACGCCGGACGACTTGCCCTCGCCTTGCCGGGGATTCCCTCCAGGCCGGCGGCTGGCAGTCGGCGTTCGTTGCACTTCGCGCCGAGCCCTCTCCGATTCGCGACCATACCGGGCTGCGTCTCATGACGCAAGGCGCGCCGGGACTCGCGTCATTCTCCTGCGGCTTCGTCTGGTCACGGACGATGGCGAAGCCTTTTGCGTCGGCGCTCGCTTCCAGCCCCCTGCATACGCCCTCGACGTCACGATATGACGACATTCATTTGTAAAGATTATCCATAAGCGCTTGACCCATCTCTTCAATGTCCAGCACTTCGTCGGCAAGCCCGGCGTCCACCACGGCTTTGGGCATGCCGTAGACCACGCAACTCGCGTCGTTCTGCGCGATGGCGCGGCCGCCCCGGCTCTTCAACAGACGAATCCCCTCCAGGCCGTCGCTGCCCATGCCCGTGAGAATGGCGCCCAGCGCGCGGCGTCCCGACGTCTCCGCCACGGAACGGATGAGGATGTTCGCAGAAGGCTTGTAGAGTTCGCTGGCGGGCTCGTCCGAGACGCGGATCTCCATGCGGGCGCCGCGTTGCGCCAGGGTCAGGTGGCGGCCGCCGGGCCCGATGTACACGACCCCGGGCGTGAACCGCTCCCCGTCCTCGGCTTCCTTCACGCGCACTTGGCTCGCAGCGTCCAGCCGCTTGGCGAAGGGTCCTGTGAAGGCCGCAGGCATATGTTGCGCGATGAGCACCCCCGCCGGATAATTGGCGGGCAGCTGTGCGAGGACTTTCTGCACGGCGGGGGGGCCGCCAGTGGACACGCCGATGGCGACGACATCGCGGAGTTGACGCCCGCCTCGCGGCTGCACTGGGGCGGCGGGGGCGGTTGCTGTCGCAGGCCGCTGCGTGACGCTGCTGCGCGTTCGCCCAGCCTGCCCAGACAGTCCAGTCCGCCCGGTCTGGGGAGTCTGCGTCGTCTGTGAAGGTGGCGGCGCAGGGGCGCGCAGGGCGCGAGGGGCGCGGAACGCGCGTCGCGCCACGGTCTTCACTTTGCTGATGAGGTGCTCTTCTATCTTGATGATGTCGAGACTGACTTTCGAGAGCTGTTTGGGAATGAAGTCCACAGCGCCTAGCTCCAGCGCCTTGAGCGTGGACTCCGCGCCTTCCGTGGTGAGGGAGCTGATCATCAACACGGGTCGCGGCATCTCCATCATGATGCGGCGCAAGGCAGTCAAGCCGTCCATTCTGGGCATCTCGATGTCCAGAGTCACGACGTCCGGCTGGTGTTTCCGGATGAGCTCCAACCCTTCCTCGCCGTTGCGGCCTTGAGCCACCACGCGGATTTCGGGATCCTTTTCAAGCATGGTCGTCAGCGCCTTGCGCATGAAGGCGGAGTCATCGACCACCACGACTTTGATGCTCACCCGTCGCTCCTTGAGGTTTCCCCGACGCGACGTCGCGCGGGCGTTCACTCCGGGTAATTCTTTGCATACTCCCCATATTTTGTCCATTGACGGGCTTTAAGCTCCAACCGTTTCCTCCGCCGATGTGCGAGGCCACTGCGCCTGCCGGCGCGCTCTCACGCGCGGCGCTTCCCCACCAAAAAAACCCCTTGCCAAGGCCCGGCCCTTCTGGCAGAAGAGGTGATTCCTGATTTCGGGATGTGGCTCAGTCTGGTAGAGCGCTGCGTTCGGGACGCAGAGACCGCGTGTTCGAATCACGCCATCCCGACCAGTTATTCCAGGGGGTTGTCGTCTAGCGCGGCAGCCCCTTTTTCGTGCGGCGCCCCGAAGGAAAAGCGTCGCCTCGAAACGGATTACCCGGCGCGCGCCAACTCCCAGAACACTTCATTCAGCCGCGCCTCTGTCCACCCCGGCGCCAACGTGACGACGCCCACAACGCGACCAAGCCGCTCCACGGCGCACGAATCGCGACGTGCGCTTGCAATGCCTACCGAACTGGTCTACATTGATGCCCACTGACGGCTCCCCGGCCATCCCGCATCCGCCACCACCGCGGCCAGCGCCGTGTGGCGGCGCGCCGGAGCGCCACCGATCATTCCCGACCACGCCCGCTTCAAGCAGACACAACGCCGCC
Source organism: uncultured Desulfovibrionaceae bacterium (assembly GCA_964455395.1). GTDB lineage: Bacteria > Desulfobacterota > Desulfovibrionia > Desulfovibrionales > Desulfovibrionaceae > CAYVWB01. Next base: position 50,880 of record CAYVWB010000001.1, on the reverse strand, counting down.
TCGTCGACCCCTCGCATCATGTCCCCGACAGCGCCCTTCCCTCCGACAGCCATCGCCAACCGCCGCACCCTCGCCCCGGCGGTGGGCGCCGCCGTGCTGGACGCGTTGCCCCTCGCCGTGGTCCACGCTGATCGAACGGACCGTATTCTTTACGTGAACCGGGAATTCTTCGCCATCACCGAGTGCACCCCGGGGGACTTGGCGCACATGAATTTTCAGGATGTGTTGAGCCTCTTCTGCCTGGGGATGTCCTGCGAACCCGACGCCGAAGGCCGTATCCGCTGTCCGGAGGACCAATGGCTCGCCGTGGAGCAGTACATCCGCACCAGCGCCGGCGGCAGCGCCTGGGTGCGGGTGCGGCTCTCCACCTTCGCGGACGAGGCGGGCCCCGTGCGCCAACTCCTGGTGGAGGATGTCAGTCAATACAAGGATATCATCGACCTGCTCTCGCCGGGCCGGCGTCGTCCGGAGCCGGCGCGCCGCGCAGATCCCGTCTGCGGGTTCTTGCCGAACTGGGCGCTCACCTTCGCCAACCAGTCGTTTCTGCGCACAGTGCGCGTCACCCGCGAAGCCCTCGTCACCCGTGACTTTTTGAGTCTCATGCCCCCGGCATCTCGGGAAGCGTGCCGCGCGGCGGTGGAAAACATCACCCTGGAGCGCCCCGTGGCCGAGGTGGAATGCCGCATGCTGGGCTGCTCTTCCGAACCTCGCGACATGGAAACACCGCCGCAGCCCCACGACCCCTCCGAGCGCTGGATGCGCTGGATCATCCAGGCGTTCTTCTACAAGACCGGCCACGTGAAGGACTTCCAGGCTTTCGGCATGGACATCACCGAACAGAAGCGGGCTGAATCGCGCTACATCCACACAGACCGGCTCGCTTCTCTGGGGGCCATGGTCTCCGGCGTGGCGCACGAGGTGAACAATCCCAACAATGTCATCATGTTGAATGCACCACTGCTCTTGGACCTCTGGAGCCGCGTGGAGCCCGTGCTGCAACGCCTTGCCGAAACGTCGGACGAGGCGGTGGACGAAGCGACCGCCCCCGCGGGCGCTCCGGGGCCTGCCGCCCCCCCAGCGCTGGCGCGCCCCTCGAGTCAGGCGGTCCGTTCCGGGTCAACGGAATCCGCCGGGGCGCCGGGGCCTTCCGAACCGCCGGATCATCCTGTCCCCTCGAACCACCTGGACCCTCTGGACACGGAAAGCATCCAGCGCATCCTGGAGGACGTGCCCGAGCTGCTGCACGGCGTCTTGAGCGGCGCCGAGCGCATCAAGCACATCGTGGCGGAGCTGAAGAACTTCGGTCGCCAGGATGTGGGCCGGGATTTCGAACTCGTCTCCCTGAACGACGTGGCGCAATCCGCCGTCTCGCTCATGCGGCGCACCATCGAGCACCACACGGAGCGCTTCTCGCTGCGCCTGGCCGTCTGCAAGCCGCTGCTCATGGGTCGGCGGCGTCGACTGGAGCAGGTGGTGGTGAACCTGCTGCACAACGCCTGCCTCGCGTTGGAGCGGCGGGACCAGGCCATCGTGGTGCAAGTGCTGCAGGACGAGGCCTCCGGCTCCGCCATCCTGGAAGTGCGCGACGAGGGCGTGGGCATTCCGCACGCCGCGCTCCCCCGCGTCACCGACCCGTTCTACAGCACCCGCCACGCCGAAGACGGCGCGGGTCTCGGCTTGGCCATCTCCCTGGGCATCGTGCGCGAACATGGCGGCTCCCTGGAGATCGAATCGCCCCCCCGGGGGTCACACTCCTCGCGCGGCGTGGCTGCGCGGGCCATCTTCCCCCTGGCGGAATAACGCTGGCCACCCCGTCGCACCGTTTCGCGTTTCGTGATGATGTCTGAAGCGTCCCCTGCCCTGCCCATCCTTCTGGTGGATGACGAACCCCAGGCCCTGCGCAGTTACGCCCTGAACCTGCGGTACCACGGCTACGCCAACGTGGTCACCCTGCAGGACAGCCGCGAGGCCCCGCCACTGCTGGCGCGGCAGGCCTTCTCCCTGGTCATCCTGGATCTTTGCATGCCCCACCTTTCCGGAGAGGAGCTGCTGACCATCATCACCACCCGTCACCCGGGCCTGCCCGCCATCGTCGTCACCGGCCACAACGAGGTGGAGACAGCCGTGCGCTGCATGCGCGCCGGGGCGTTGCACTTCCTGTTGAAACCCGTGGACCGCGCCCGCCTGCTGGAAACCGTGGACACGGCGCTTCACGACGCCGAGGCTCTCCGCGCCGCTTCCGCGAACCACACCCTGGGGGCCTTCGCTTCCTCTCACGCCGTCCCCCTCCCCGCCGACTCCTCACAAACCCAGCAGCCGCAGCAGCCGCGAGGGCCGGCGGCAGCGTCCAAAACAGCCACGGCGTCCCTCGCCAGAAAGCCGGCGGAGGTTTCCAGGACGGACGACATGGAAGCCGACGACGGTCTCATCGCTGCGGACCCTTCCATGCTGGCGGTGCGCAAACGTCTGCGCGCCATCGCCGTGACCGAGGCGCCAGCGCTCATCCTGGGCGAGACCGGCGTGGGCAAGGAGCTGGCGGCCCACGCCGTGCACGCCTTGAGCGGGCGGCCCGGTCGTTTCGTGGCGCTGAACGCCGCCGGACTGGACGACGCCTTCTTCGCCGACACCCTCTTCGGCCACAGCAAAGGGGCCTTCACCAACGCACAAAGCGCTCGCACAGGCCTCATCGACGCCGCCGCCGAAGGGAGTCTTTTTCTGGACGAGATCGGCGACCTCTCCTTCGCGTCGCAACTCAAGCTGCTGCGACTCATTCAGGAGCGTGAGTACTACCCCCTGGGCTCGGACACGCCCCGGCCCCTGCGCGCGCGGATCATCGCAGCCACGAACCGCACCGTCGCGGAGCTGATGGACCCCGCCACCTTCCGCCGGGACCTCTTCTTCCGCCTGCGCACCCACATGGCGCTCATCCCGCCCTTACGGGAACGACCGCAAGACATCCCCGTGCTGGCGCGCCATTTCCTGCGCCGCGCTGCAGAGGAGCTTGGCGCCCCGCCTTTCCACGTCAGCCAGGATTTTCTGGAGCTGTTGAGCCGCTACCACTTCCCCGGCAACGTGCGGGAGCTGGAAGCGATGCTCTACAATGCGCTGGCGCTGCAGCACGCTGAACTGCGCGAGTCCCGCAGCGACGCCGCAGACGCTCCGCCGCAACCCCTGCGCGCGGACGCCGTGGAGGAATGGATGGCCATGCTGCCGCCTGCAGCAGACGCCGAGGCTGCTTCCGAAGCGGGGTTCCGCCTGGGCGCGAGCCTGCCGCCGGAACCCGCCTTCCCCACGCTGAAGCAAGCGCAGGACCGCGTCATCCAGGAAGCGTTGCGTCGGTGCGAGAACAACCAGGCGCAAGCGGCGCGGCTGCTGGGCATCTCCCGACAGGCGCTCAATCGTCGGCTGAACGCATCGCGCAAGGAGTGACCCCCGACGCACGGCGCCGCCCTCCGCGAGGGGACAGCCCGCCAAGGCCGTGCAGAGGAGGCGTGGCGGCGCTTTCGGCTGCGAACGTCATGGGCTGGCCCGTGGCGCGGCCGGCCCTGCAACACATGTTGCGCCGTCATCTTTTGTTGACACATCTCGGCAAGCGAAGCGCGCCGGGGTTTGTGCGAGGCGTCCCGGGGGTGCGTCGTCAACGAATGTTGCGGGCCGGGTGGAGCGCGCGTGGGCGGCTCGCCATTATAACATACTGGAATAAAAGGCGCATGCTGAATCATCCACAGTTGGCACAGCCCCTGCTTAATCATGACCAGACAGGTATGGTACAGTAGCCCGATGTGGGCTGCTGGCCGCATCACCCACTCCATCTGCAAGGAGCCCTCACGGTCATGAAGAAACTCCTCATACTAGGCGCAGGCGCCGGCGGCGTCATGGTGGCCACGAAGATTCGCCAGAAGCTGGACCCGAAAGAATGGAAAATCACCATCATCGACCGCACTTGGCAGCACCACTACCAAGCCGGGTGGCTGTTCGTGCCGTTCGAGATCTACAGCATCGAAGACTGCATCAAGCCTCAGATGGACTTCATCCCCAAAGGGGTGGATTTCGTGCAGGACGAGATCACCAACATCGATCCCGAATCCAAGAAAGTCACCACGAAGAACGGTTCGTACGATTACGACTGGATCGTGGTCGGCACCGGCTGCCGGGTGGCGCCTGAAGAGATCGAGGGCATGGAGGAAGGCTGGGGCAAGAACATCCAGACTTTCTACACGCCGGAAGGCGCAGTGGATCTTCAGAAGAAGATCAAGCACTTCGAGAAGGGCAAGCTCGTCTTGAACATCGCGGAGATGCCCATCAAGTGTCCTGTGGCGCCTTTGGAGTTCGTCTTCCTGGCGGACTGGTTCTTCATGATCAACGACGTGCGCTGCAACATCGAAATCGAGCTCGTCACCCCGCTTTCGGGGGCGTTCACCAAGCCCGTGGCTGCGGAGATTCTCGGCAAGCTCTGCGAAGAGAAGAACATCAAGATCACGCCCAACTTCGAGATCGGCTCCGTGGATCACGAGCGCAAGGTCATCGAATCCCACAAGGGCGAGGAAGTGGACTACGACCTGCTCGTCTCCATTCCTCCCAACTTCGGCTCCAAAGTCATCGAGGACTGCGAGATCGGCGACATCATGGGGTACATGGAGACCGACCACCACACCCTGAAGTCCACCAAGTACGAGAACATGTACGTCATCGGCGACGCCACCAACGTGCCCACTTCCAAAGCCGGCAGCGTGGCGCACTTCGAAGCGGACATCGTGGTGGAGAACCTGGTGCGCGAAATCGAAGGTCTGGCGCCCCGCCCGGACTACGACGGCCACTCCACGTGCTTCATCGTCTCGGGCTACGAGAAAGCCATCCTCATCGACTTCAACTACAAGATCGAGCCCCTGCCCGGCAAGTATCCTTTCCCCGGCGTGGGACCCATGTCCCTGCTGGAAGAGACCTACCTCAACTACTGGGGCAAGATGATGTTCAAATGGGTCTATTTCAACCAGATGCTCAAAGGCAAGGAGCTGCCCCTGGAGCCCCAGATGTTCATGGCCGGCAAAAAGCGCATGGGCGCCTGCAGCCTCTAAGGGGGACCACACATGGCGGCGAACGAAAACAAAAAGATCCTGGAGAAGCTCGAAGTCATAGAAGCCGAGCTCATGGAAATGCGCAAAGCGCGCGAAGGCATCGAGGAGCTCAAGGAAGACTTGACCCCTCTCATGAAGCAGTCCTTCCAGATCATGCTGCGCGAGCTGGGCGACGTGGAGCACGGCTTCCAGCTGGAGGACTCCTTCCATCTGCTCAAGCGCTTCATGCGCAACATGAACAACATCGCCTTCGCTCTGGACCAGCTGGAGAACTTCATCGAACTCTTCCACACGGTGGAGCCCCTGCTCAAGGGCGCGGTGAACCACGGCATCTTCGAGCTGGGCAAGCTGGAGCAAAAGGGCGTCTTCCGCACCTACGCAGCCATGCTGGAGGTGCGCGGCAAGGTGGCGCAAGCCTACGGACCGGAAGACATCGAAGCCATGGGCGACAACTTCGTGGCCATGCTGGGCCTGCTCAAGAAGATGTCCAGCCCGGAGCTCGTGGAGTTCCTCGGCAAGATGACGGAGGTCCCGGCGAATGTCGACCTCGACACCGTCAAGCCCATGGGCGTGAAAGACGCCTACCACGCCCTGCGCGACCCCGAGGTGCGCCGCGGCGTCAACGTGGCGATCCAGCTCACCAAGGCACTCGGCAAAACGCAAGACCAGTAGCCCGGCACAGCCGGCGTCAAGGAAACCTGCGAGGTTACTCATGGCCAAGAAGATTCTCATCATCGACGACGATCCCGAGATCACTTCCTATCTCGACGAGATGCTCTCGGAAGCCGGCTACAAGACCTTCACCGCCAAAGACGGCGTGGAAGGCGTAGCCATGGCGCAGATGCACAACCCCGACCTCATCACCCTGGACATGGACATGCCCGGCCGCGGCGGCACCATGTTCTACGTCAAACTGCGGCAGGAAGCCTCCCTCGCGGAGATCCCCGTCATCGTCATCAGCGGCGTCGGGCCCCGCCCCCCCGCCATCAACAAGAACGTGCCCGTGGTCTCCAAGCCTGTGGAGCGCACGAAAGTCTTGCGCCTCATCAAGGAGATGCTTGGCGAGAGCGCGGATTAACCCCATACCCGACTGGCGCCCCCTGCGCGCCGACGTCCTGCGCGTCCGGCTGGCCCACCCCCACAAGGGGCTCCGGCTGGCCGGACGCCTCCTCCGGAGCTTTCCCCCATGCCCAACGCCACCATCCAGGAGCAGAACCAGCCCGACGCCCTCACCCTCTCGCCCTCCGCCTTGCGCGTGCTCATCGTGGACGATGAAGCCGCCATCTGCGAAATTCTCGGTCTCTCCGTGGCGGATCTGGGCTACGAGACCCGGACTGCCTCCAACGGCGAGGCGGCGTTGGAAACCCTCGACGAGTTCGAGCCACACATCGTCCTCACCGACATCAAGATGCCCGGCATCGACGGCGTGGAGCTCTTGCGCCGCATCAAAGCCGTCAACGCGGATATCGAAGTCATCATGATCTCCGGCCACGGGGACATGGATCTCGCCATCAAGAGCCTGCAGCACGAAGCCCTGGACTTCATCACCAAACCCGTGCGCGACGAACTCCTGGTGAACGCCTTGCGCCGCGCTTCCGAACGCATCGCCATGCGCCGGCAGATCCGCGAACACACGGAGAATCTGGAGCGCATCGTCAAGGAGAAGTCCGCCCGGCTGGTGGAGCTGGAACGCCAGATTGCCGTGGGCCAAGTGGTGGAGGGCCTCTCCTCCGCCATGAGGAGCCTCTGCCAGGCCTTCGAGGAACCCGGGACGAGCGACGAAGCACACAGCGAACCGAACCCCGAGGACGCGACAGCAGGCGACGCCGCAGAGCAGCCCGCAGAGCGTCCCACAGACGGACGCAGGGAGCTGGTAGGCCCCGGCTACTTCAACGAACTCCCCTGCTTCATCGCCGTGCACAGCCGCTATCTGGAGATCGTCGCCGTCAACGAGCTCTATGCCGAACGCATCGGCGACCTGACCGGCGCCAACAGCTGGGAACCCTACGCCGACCGCGAAGGCAGCGGCAACGCCTGCCCCGTCTGGGCCACCGTGGAGCAAGGCCGCGGCCGACGCAGCCGCGAAACCCTGCGCGGCGCAGACGGCCGGACCATCCCCGTGCTCGTGCACACCGCGCCCATTTTCAACAAGGAAGGCGAAGTGGAGCTCGTCATCGAGCTCTCCGTGGACGTCTCGGAAGTGACGCGTCTCCAGGAAGCCGCCCGTGCGGCGCAGGAGAAATTCCAGCGCCTCTTCGACGCCGCGCCCTGTTTCATCACCGTGGTGGATCAGGACTACACCATCACGGAAGCCAACCGCCTCTACCGACACGAATTCGCCGGCCAGGACCGCTCCCGCGTCCTCGATCCCCACCAGAGCGACGAACCCGGCGAGGCCTCCCTGGCGCAAGCCACCTTCCAGGACGGCGGCTCCCACGAACTGGAGACCGTGCTCGTAGGCAAGCGGGGCGAGCCCCGCAACGTGCTGCTGCAGAGCGCGCCCATCTGCGATGAAGAGGGCCGCGTGGTCCAGGTGCTGGAAATAGGTACGGACATCACGCAGATACGCGCCTTGCAAGACCACCTCGCCTCCCTGGGGCTGATGATCGGCTCCATGTCCCATGGCGTGAAGGGGCTGCTGACCTCCCTGGACGGCGGCGTCTTCAAGGTGGACGCGGGTCTGCGCGGGACGACCCGGAGAAGGTCCGCCAAGGCTGGCTGGTGGTGCGCGACAAGATCCACCGTATCCGCAAGATGGTGCTGGACATCCTCTATTACGTGAAGTCCCGGGAGCCGGAGCGCTTGCCTGTCAAGGTGGCGACCTTCGCCGAGGACCTGCGCGGCATCGTGGAGCCCAAAGCCCAGGAGCGGGGCGTGGAGTTCGTCCTTTGCCTGAAGGAGCCGCCAGAGCGTTTGCCCGACGCGCCCATGGACGAAACCGCCATGACCTCCGCCCTGGTCAACTTTCTGGAAAACGCGGTGGATGCGTGCGCCGAACGCGCCGCCCGGCAGACGGCCGATCCCGACACTCCCGACGCGGAAGACGCTGCAAACGCCCCCGCCGTCCCCCTCACCGTGCGGCTGGAAGTCGCCAACGACACGCTGGAAGGCGCGCCAGCCGTCCGCTTCACCATCACGGACAACGGCGTGGGCATGGACCAGGAGACCCTGGACCGGATGTTCACCCTTTTCTTCTCCTCCAAGGGATCGCGGGGCACGGGCCTGGGTCTTTTCGTTTCCAACCAGATCATCGGGCAACACGGCGGGACCATCCGTGTGGAGTCCACCCCGGGCCAAGGCAGCATGGTGGAGGTGAAGCTGCCACTCACCGCAGTCGTCGCGGAGGACGCGTGACGCTCCCCCCGATCCTCGCCAGGCAGCTGCGCATGCTGCACGCCGGCGTGGAAGCGGTGCGCCGCCGGCTCATCCTGAAGATCGTCATTCCCATCGCGGGGATGGTCTTCGGCAGCATTTTCGTGTGGTCTCTGTACCGCATCGAATACCAGGAGCGGATGACCTGGGAGCAGTTCACGGTGAACGCCGAGCGTATCGGCGAGACCATCCGGTTGGGGCTGGAGCACGCCATGCTGCTGAACGCGCGCGACAGCATCGCCGCCATCGTGGACGACACGAGCGAACTGGAACTGCTGCATGCGGTGCGCGTCATCAACAAGGACGGCCGCGTGATGTTCGCCAGCGGCGAGGGCGTGGCCGTGGGGGAGACAGTGGCCATGGACGCCGCCTTGTGCCAGAGCTGCCACGCCAGCCCCACGCCCTCCCTGACGCCCCCCCTAGCGGACCGGCTCTACGACAGCGATGGCCCGCCCAGCCGCAGCGACCTCGAAAACGGCCGCTTCAGCCTCACGGCGGCCATTCCCAACCAGCCCGGTTGCTCTGCCGCCGCAGCATGTCACGACCATCACCCGGACGAAAAAATCCTCGGCGTGCTGGACCTCACCTTCGGCATGCAAGCCGCCAGCCAAGGCGTTTCGGACTTCAAGAAGCACTCCGCCTATCTCGCTTTGGCGCTCTTTCTGCTGCTCTGCGCGGGGCTCACGGCGCTCACCCACCGTCTCATCAACCGGCCCATCCGCACGCTGGTGCGCGACGCCGCCGTCTTCTCCAGAGGGGAAACGCCCCCGGCGCCGCCCCCGGCTGCCGGCCAGCGCGTTTCGGACGAGATGGGTCAGCTCGTGGAGGCCGTGCACGCCATGGGCCGCGACCTCCTCGCCAAGAACGAGCAGCTCGCCGTGCAGATGGATCACTATCAGGATCTTTTTGAAGGCGCGCCCTGCTTCATCACCGTGCAAAACCGCAACTTCGAGCTCCTGCGGTACAACCGCGCCTTCAGCGAACGCTTCTCCGCCACGCCGGGCGAGTACTGCTACAAAGCCTACAAGAACCGCGACACCCCGTGCCCGGATTGCCCCGTGGAGAAGACCTTCGAGACGGGCCTGCCCCAGACCACGGAGGAAAGCGGCTGCTACAAGGACGGCTCCAGCGCGTCCTGGATCGTGCGGACGGCTCCCGTCTACAGCCCGGAGGGCGAACTGGTGGCGGCCATGGAGATGTGTCTGGACATCACCGAGCGCAAGGAGCTGGAACGCGAGCTCAAACGCTCCGAGATGAAGTACTGCGACATCTTCAACAACATCCCCAGCTCCGTCTTCGTGCTGGACGAAGCCGACCTCTCCATCCTGGACTGCAACCGCAGCGCCCTGCTGGCTTACGGCTACGACAAGTCCGAGCTCACGACCATGTCCTTTCTGGAGCTCTTCGTGGACAGCGGCGCGGAACACTTCGTGGACGGCGCGGAGCACGAGTTCCTCAAGAGCTTGCGTGAAACCGGCGCCATGGACCAGGCCCGCCATCGCAACAAGTCCGGCCGGCGCTTTTACGTCTCCATCAGCGTCTCGCCCTCCACGTTCTTCGACCACGCCGTCTATCTGGTCACCACCACGGACATCACCACCCGGCTGGAAGCCGAACAGCAGCTCATCCAAGCGAGCAAGATGGCGACCCTGGGCGAGATGGCCACAGGCGTCGCCCACGAGATCAACCAGCCGCTCAGCGTCATCCAGACCAGCGTGGACCTGGTGAAGCGCCGGGTGGACCGCGGCGAAGTCCCGGACGTGGCGCTCCTGGAGCGGTTGACGACCATGGTCAGTCAGCAGATCGAACGCGCCGTGAAGATCATCGACCACATGCGCGAGTTCGGCCGCAAAGCCGCGCCGGAGCTGGAAGCCGTGGACCTGAACGCCGTCATCGTGCGGTCCTTCGAGTTCTTCAGCCAGCAGCTCGCCGTGCGCAACATCGAAGTGGCGTGGGAGCTGGCGGAAAAGCTCCCCCCGGCGCGGTGCGAATCCAACCGCATGGAGCAAGTCTTCATCAACTTCCTCATCAACGCGCGCGACGCCATTGAGGAACGGGCCGAACGACGGGGCGAACACGCCGGCGAGCTGCTGCGACGCATCACCATCAAGACCTTGGCGAACAAGGAGTTCGTCACCGTGCGCATCAGCGACACGGGCGTGGGCGTGCCAGCCGAGCTGGCCCCCAAGATCTTCGAGCCGTTCTTCACCACCAAACAAGTGGGCAAAGGCACGGGCCTGGGCCTGTCCATCAGCTACGGCATCGTCAAGGAATACGGCGGCGGCGTGTACGTCAACAACAACGAAACCGGCGGGGCCAGCTTCCACATCCGGCTCCCCGTCGCTGCGACGCGGCGCTGAACCGCGCAAGGGAGCACAGCCATGCACACCTACCTCTTCATGCTGACCCATGGCGACCTCGAACGGGGCGAAGCCGGCGCGGCGCGGGTGCGCCAGTGCCTGCGGCTGGCCAAGCTGGCAGCGCTCAAAGGCCGCCGCGTGACGCTTTTTCTGCTGGACGACGCCGTGACCCTGGCGCGCAGGATGAGCCCCCGCGTAAGGGAGTCCCTGCCCACGCCCCCACGCGACGAGATAGACACCTTGCTGGACTTCCTGCGCAAAGCCGGCGTGGGCATCGTCTTCGAGAAAAAGAGCGCACGCGCCCGGCTTTCCCCCGCCGCCCCATTGCCCGAAGGCGTGGCCTTGCGCGGCGAAGCGAACCTCATCGACATGGCTGAAGACGCCAAGGTCTTCTCCTTCTAGACACAACCCAAGGCGAAGAACCCGGCCCCACGTCGCATCCTTCGCCGCAGAGCCCTCTCAGGAGCGCGCCATGCCTTTCACCATCACGCCGCTGCTCGTCGGCGTTCGCAATGTGGACCAGGGTATCATGACCTACCAGCGCGGCTACGGCAAACGCATCTGGCTGCCCATGTGGGCTTTCCTTCTGCGTGAAACCAACGGCGAGGGCCGCATCGCGCTGGTGGACACCGGCCTGGAAGACTTCGTCACCCCTGAGGAATTCACCACAGAGACGGGCCTCACCGCACAGTTTCTGGAAGACGCCCTGAAGGAACACGGCTTGACCGTGGAGGACATCGACCTCGTCATCAACACCCACCTCCACGACGACCACTGCGGCAACAACCCCCTGTTCGAGAAGACCCCCATCTACGTCCAGAAAGCGGAACTGGATGCGTGTCTTGCGCCGCACCCCCTGGACTACCGCTACGAACCCGCCTTCGTGGAGGATCTGGACGTGCGCGCCGTGGAAGGGGATGCGGAGATACTCCCCGGCCTCACCCTGCTGGCAACACCCGGCCACACCCCGGGCAGCCAGGCCGTGCGTGTGGAGACGGCCGAGGGCCCCGTGGTCATCGCCGGCATGTGCTGCAACGCGGAGAACTTCCCGGAAAGCGGCCCCGCCGTGTGCCCCGGAGTGCACTGCAACGCCTTCCAGGCTTATGACGCTGCACAAGCCCTCAAACAACTGCGGGAAGACGGCGCCCACGTGTTGCCCCTGCACGAGCTGAGCCTCGCCGGCAAGACCATCGGCTAGCGATCGTGGATTGATTGCGCGGGGAGGCATTCCCTGCTTCGGCGCCCCGTCTCCCGGTCCCCCCCGGAGGCGGGGCGCATTCACTTCTCGTGGTTGCGTTCGTGGCGCAGCGTCTCCACCAGGGCGTGAGCGCGCAGACTCGCGATGTAGATGCGCTCCACCCCCTCCAAGAGGGCCTCGTCACGCAAATCGCCCTGGAGGATGAGCTCGGCGTTGCCCAGAATGGTGGAGAGCACGTTGTTCATGTCGTGGTGAAACCGCAGGTGGTCCAGCGCCTCGTCGCTGGCGTCGCGGAAGGGCTCGCACCGTTGCCGTCTTGTCATCATGGGAGTTCTCCTTCCAGCGAGGCCGTGAGGCGTTCCTCGCATTCGCAGTGGAGACGCCACGTTGCGCAGGCGTAGTCCGCCAGCGCGCCGTCGGGCGTCGATTCGACTTCCGCTTTGACGTCGAGCACCTGATCCATGACATCGAAGAAGCAGTCCAGCAGGAGCGGGTCGAAGTGGACGCCCCTGCCCTCGCGCATGATGTCCAATGACTTCGCCACGCTGAAGGCTTCCTTGTAGGGACGGCGGGTGGTGAGCGCGTCGAAGACGTCGGCGATGGCGACAAGACGGCCTTCGATGGGAATGGCGCGGCCGGCCGTCCCGTGCGGATAGCCAGAACCGTCGTATTTCTCGTGGTGGGTGGCGGCGATGGCCTCCGCCATGCGGATGATGGGAGAACGAGACCGAGCCAGAATCCGCGCGCCGATGACAGGGTGCGTCTTCATCACCGCGAACTCCTCCGTCGTCAGGGGGCCGGGTTTCAGCAGGATGCTGTCGGGGATGCCGATCTTGCCCACATCGTGCATGGGCGCCGCAAAGAGCGCGCGCCGGCAGAAGGCCTCGTCCAGCCCCCACGCCTGCGCCAGCAGTTCGGTGTAGCGCGAAAGCCGCACCACGTGCGCGCCGGTCTCCTCGTCCTTGTACTCCACGGCCAGCGCCAGGCGATGCACCGTGTCCAGGTAGGCTTCCTCCAGGGAATCCATGGCGTGTTTCATGCCCTCCACGGCGTAGGCCAGATCCTCGGCGTAGCGTCGCATCTGCGCGTACGCGAGGGATGCGTCTTCAGGCGCAGGCATGGTCATCCTCCTTCGGGGCGCACACGGCATCCGTCGCGCTCCGTGGCGTGTTGCAGATGTTGAAGGAACACCACGCGTGGCGGTTGTCGCGGTCGGACTCCACGAAGAAGGCCTCCAGGTTGACCACCACGGAAATCTTGTCGCCAATAAGCGCCATCCCCGAAAAGAGGCTGACGTCGAAGAGCTTGGAAAATCCCTCGAAGGTGCGCACCACCACTTGCTGTTCGCCCACCACGTCGTCCACCAGCAAGGCCTTGCGGCGTCCGCCCGATTCCACCAGCAGCGCAAGACAGCGCTTCGGGTCGTGCAGCCGACAGTCCAGCTGGAAGACGAACGCCATGCGCGCCATGGGATACGTCTTGCCGCGCACGCTGATGACCTCCCCCTGGTTGACCATGGAAGCCACTTCGTGCGGACCCGGCCGGAGAATCTCCACCACGTGCTTGGCCGGGATGACGAAATGCTGTCCGGCCACCACCACCTCCAGCCCGCTGGCGATGCCCTCCGTGGCGGCGTGGTTCGCTGGCGCCCGGATGGTGAAGACGCTGCCTGCGCCGGCGGTGGAGGCGATCTCCAGCTCCCCGCGCATGGCGAGAATGGCCTGCGCCACCACGTCCATGCCCACGCCACGACCCGACAACGCAGTGGCTTTGTCGGCCGTGGAGAACCCCGGTTTCAGTATGAGCCCGTAGATCGCCTCGTCCGACATGGTCTCCCCCGCTTTCCCCTCCAGCAGCCCTTTCTCCCGCGCTTTTTCCAGAATGCGCGTCCTGTCCAACCCCCGGCCGTCATCGCGGATCTCGATGACGACCTCCCCGCCTTCTTCCCGCGCAGCGAACGTCACCACGCCCACGGGGTCCTTGCCCGCCTCCACACGGTCCGCAGGCGGCTCCAGGCCGTGGTCCACGGCGTTGCGCACGAGGTGCGTCATGGGGTCGCCCAGGAGGTCCAGCATGGATTTGTCCAGCTCCGCCTCCTGGCCTTCCAGGCGCACCTCCACGCGTTTGCCTTCGCCGTGGGCAGTCTCTCGGGCCAAGCGTCCCATGCGGTTGAACAGCCCGCTCACGGCGACGCGGCGGATGTCCACCACATGGTCCCGCAAGTCCTGGATGACGCGGTTCTGCGCCAGCACGGTGGCGTAGAGCTCCTTCATGGCCTCGCCGAGCATGGCTGGATGCTGCACGATGACCGTGTTGGTGATGAGCAGCTCCTTGACCGACTCCATGAGCTCGTCCAGCTTGACGGTGTCCACCTTCAGGAACGCGGCGCTCTCCCGACGCCCAGCGCCCGGCAGGTTCGAGACGGCCGCCAGCGACGCCGCGCCGGCTCCGGCCGGTTCCGTGGCCCCGGCGTGGTCCTTCAGCGTCCCGGAAAGCGCGGCGCCCTGCCCGCGTTCGGTGGAGACCGCTCCGGCCGGCGCATCCTCGACGGATGCATCCGCTGCCTGCGCGTTCCCGGCAGGCGTTTCCTCGTGAGACGCGAGCACGGCTTCCATCGCCGCGGCCGAGTCCGCGTCGTTCGGAGAAACAGCGCGCGGCGCAGGCCCCGATTGCGGCGCTTGCAGCGTTTGTGGCGAGAGGGATGGCGCAACGTCCGCCTGCGACGGTTTCCGGGCGGGTCCCGCCAGCGCGTCGGCGATGTGGAAAAACACCCGCCGCTGCCCCTCCACCAGATGGAGCATGGCGTCGATCAAGGCCGGGTCCACGGGGACGACGCCATCCTCCACCATGTCCAGAAGGAGCATGGCTTCGCCCGCGCAGCCCTCCAGATCGCGCAGGCCCAACGCCTTGAATATGCGCTGACGCAGCGCCGGGGCTTCGGGGGAAGCGGTCGAGGCGGCGTCTTCCAACTCCAGGACCAGCGACTCCAGCGACTCCAGGCAAGTATGAGCGGCTGCGCGCATATCCATGGCTACCCCCCCGCCTGCACAGTGGCGGCGGCTTGCAGCGAACCCAGGAAGGCGGCTTCGTCGTCATGCGCACGGATGAACGCGTCGAAACCCCAGGCGTGGAAGGTGGCGCGGCAGGAGGAGCCCATGCCGAAGACCGCGAGATCCAACCGCTGCGCCGCGGCCTGCAGCGCGCCCCAGGTGGTGGAGTTGAGCGTACGCGCCAGGGAGAGATCCAGCGCGGCGCGCGCGCCGTCATCCAGCGCTTCCAGAGCGTGCAGGATGGGCTGATGCTGCGCCGGCAAATGGACCCGCGCCGCCAGCACCCGCAACACCGTGACCGGTTCGCAGACGTACTCCCGCGCCGCGGCGAGCAGCTCCACGCGCAGGACCTCCGCTGCGCCCCCGGCGTGCGCCGCGGCCGGACGCACGGCGGTTGCGGTCAGCTCCTCCAGCACGGCGGCTTGGCCCGCCGCGTCCAGGGGTTCGCCGGCGCGGGCTTGATCCAGCAGGTTGAAGACCTTGTCCACCGCGCGCAGAATGCGGTCCGCGTCCTCCACGGCGCGCACGGGCCGGTCGCCTGTCTGCACGGCCTTGAGGAAATCCTCCACCTTGTGGGTGAAGTGGGATATCTCCGCGAAGCCGATGAACGCCGCGGAGCCTTTGATGGTGTGCAGCGGCCGCATGAGGCCGTCCACGCCCAGGAGCACGTCCCCGGCGCGGATGCAGTCCATGGCTTGGCTGACTTGCGGGTAGAAGCTCTCCTCCACGTCGGTGAAGAACCCCTGGACGAGTTCTTCATCCAGGCCATCCATGAGAATGGGGGGGGTGTCATTCATGATGCGCTCCGAAGGATGAAGGTCATTGGGAAGGGGCGGCGGTTTCCAGCAGGGCAGCCATCACCTCCAGGGCGCCGGCGCAGCCGCCGTGGACGACGAGCTTGTCGTACACGCCGCCCCGCGCGCCGATGGCCATCTGCTCGGCGGCGCGGATGATGGCTTCGTTGGCGTTGAAGAGGGTAAGGTTCCTGAGTGCGGGATCCTCCAACCTGGCGAAGATGGCGCCCCAGCCGAGACTGGTGATCACCTTGATGCCGCGCAGGTCGATGAGGATGGCCATTTCGTCGGGCCGGACGTCGTCCAGCAACTCGCCGAGGCCCATGGCCACATGTTTCTTCTGGTCGCCGAACGCCAGCTCCGAGATGAGGGTGACGCCGCCGGGCAAGACGTGGATGGTGGCGTTGACGTGGTGCGTGTCGTGACGCATGCGGGTTCCTCCTTTGATCAGGAACGTTTCGTTGGCGGGGATGTTGAAGAGCACGGCGTCCGCGTTCAGACGCATCATGCCCAGGCCGCGACCGCGCGAGGCAGTCACGGCGGCGAGGTCCGGAAAGACCGGGGTGAAGCCGGGGCCGACGTCCTTCACCCGAAAAAGCGCAACCGTGGGGAAGACGGCGAGATCCGCCTGGATGGGGAGGGTGTCGTCGTTCTGGTTGCCGTGTTCGGCGGCGTTGTTCACGGCTTCCACCACGGCGAGCAGAAAGAGGTCCTGCTCGGTCTCGTCCACCTGCTCCGGATCCAGGCGTTGCGTCAGGGCGTCGGCGACCTCGTCGAAAAGGCGCTGACGACTCGCTTCATCGCCCTGGATGGCGAACCGCCGCACGGTGGAATGCTCCTGCACGGCGTAGCCGGGCTCCAGCACGGCCAGGGAGAGGTCGTCATCCACGACGCCGTAGCCCACGAAGGTGAGCAGATCCTCCAGGAGCGCGTTGACGAGAAGCCCCGGCGCCAGCGCTGCGCAGCGGATCAACAGCCCGGTCATGCGTTCGAGGCCGTAGATGGCGTCTTGCGGGTCGGCTGCTTCGGTGACGCCGTCCGTGAAGCAGACAAGCCGCTCCCCCGGGGCCAGGGTCACGGTCGTTTCCCGGTAGACGGCGTGGGTGGAAAGGCCCAGAGGCATGCCCGCCGCAGCCACCTCCCGTACGAAGCCGACTGACGCGTCCTGCCCCCCGGGAGGCGCCGAGAGCACCAGGGGGAACGGCTGCCCTGCGTTGGCCACGGTGATGCGGCGGCCCTGGATGAAGACGTAGCAGGCGGCCACGAAGGCGTCCCGCATGCGCAGGCCGTGCAGATCCTGGTTGATGCGTCCCAGAAAGAGACCCGGTTGCGAGGCGTACGGCGCCGTCTGGATGAGGCTGGAGATGCGCATGGAGACCAGCGCCGCAGCCAGGCCGTGGCCGCAGGCGTCGCCCAGGAAGAAGCCCACGCCGTCCTCCGTGTCCCGTACGGCGAAGAAGTCCCCGGTGACGCCTTGGGGCGCCTGATTATGGAGCCCGGCGTTCACGCCGTGGGAGGCCAGTGTGCGCAGCACCTTCTCGTTGGGCGTCAGGAAGCGGCGCTGCATCTCCGCGCCGGCGGCCAGGTCCTCCTCGCGCTCCTTCTCCAGCTTGTAGAGCCGGGCCAGGTCCCTGGCGTACCGCAGGGTCTGACGAGCGTCGCAGAGCCGCTCCGAGCCGCCGGGCTCCGAGGACGCGGCGGCGTCCCGTCCGGGGTCCCGGTCTTGGCCGGGGGGTTGACCGGACGCCTGCGGAGCGTCTTCCTGAAGGACAAGGAACGGTGAATCCGGGTTCATCCCAGCACCTCGTCCACCTTCTTGATGAGCGCAAGCGGGCTGAAGGGCTTGGTGATGTAGCCGTCCGCGCCGGCCTCCCTGCCTTGCTGGAAGTCGCTGGACTGGCTGCGCGCGGTAAGCATGAGCACGGTGGCCTTGCGCATGCGTTCGTCGCCGCGGATGCGCCGTACTGCTTCCCACCCGTCGATTTCGCCGGGCATCATGACGTCCATGAGCACGAGCTGCGGCAGCTCCGCCAAAGCCAGACGCACGCCGTCGTCACCGCTTTCGGCTTGCAGAACACGCACGTTGCTCTGGCTCAGGGTCACCTCGACAAGTTCACGGACTTCCGCCTGGTCTTCCACGATGAGCACTTTCCTCATGGGGTCGCCTCCCTGAAGACGCCGGAGGCGTCGGGGCTGGTTGTGGTGAAATCTGCAGCGCGGCCCACCGAAGGCCGGGTGTGTTGCGTTCTGGGGAGCGTGACGATGACGGTGGTTCCCACGTCGGGCTCACTCTCGATGTGGACGGTCCCGTGGTGGGCTTCGACGATGTGCTTGACGATGCTCATGCCCAGGCCCGTGCCGGGGATGGCGCCGTCGTTGGCGTGCGCGCGGTAGAATTTCTCGAAGACGTGCTCGAGCTGCTCCGGCTTGATGCCGACGCCCTGGTCCGCCACGCTGAGCACGATGGTTCCCGCCGGCGCTTCCGAAGCGTCAGAGGTCTCCGCGACTTCCGGAGCGCTCACCCGGACGCACACCTCCCCGCCCGCCGGGGAATACTTCACGGCGTTGCTGAGGAGGTTGTCCAGGAGCTGCTCCATCCGGCTGGCGTCGCCTTCCACCTGGAACGTCGCCTCCGAGGGCTCGAAGCGCAGCACGTGGTCCTTGGCGCTGGCTTGGTGCTCCTCCACCTTGCGGCGCGCGACGTCGTTGAGAGCGTAGGGCCGCATGGTGAAGGAGAAGCCATGCCCGGACTCGATGCGGGAGATGTCCAGCAGATCGTTGATGATGGAGCCGAGGCCCTCGGCGTGTTTGTGGATGAAGCGCAGGTAGCGCTGGGTCTGCTCGGTGGTGAGCGGCCGCCGGGTCAGCAGGATTTCCGAAAAGCCCTGGATGGCGGTGAGTGGGGTGCGCAGCTCGTGCGCCGCCGTGGAGATGAACTCGGTCTTCATGCGGTCCACGGCCTTTTCCACGGTCACGTCGCGCAAGCTGAGGATGACGCCGCTTTGCGCGCCAGCCACGCCGCTCTTGATGACGGCGGTGCGCGCTTGCACGTACATGGGGGCGCCGTCCACCTGGTTGGGCAGGGTGAGCTCGAACTGGTAGGAGTCGTACCGGTTGGCCTTGCGGATGTTGCTGGAGAGCTGCTCGCGCAGGCCGCGGTCCTCGATGACGTGCTCCAGCTTCTCCCCCAGCACGATGGGCGAGAGGCCCAGAATGGCCTCCGCGGCGAGGTTCAACCCGAGGATGTAGTTCTCGTTGTCCGTGACCACCAGCCCGTCCGCCACGGAGGCGAGGATGGTCTCCGTGCGGCTCTTGGCCAGGGAGATGTCGTGGATGGCGCGCTGCAGCTCCCTGGTGCGGTGGGCCACGGTCTCCTCCAGGGAATCCTTGGCGTATTGCAGTTCCTGGCTGGCGCGCCACGCCTCGGTGACGTCCTCCACAAGAGAGAGGATGGAGACGAGACTGCCCTCCTCGTCCAGCAGCACGGAGTTGTGCCAGTCGCAGCAGATGACGCGGCCTTCCCGGGTGATGTTGCGGTTGCGGACCACGCAGCCTTTGACCTGCCCCGAGAGCAGGTTCTCCATGGCCGCGGCCACCTCGTCCCGGTCCTCCTCGAAGACGATGGCCAGTTCGGAGGGGTGGCGGCCTTCGGCTTGCTCCGCGCTCCACCCCAGGATGGCTTCGGCGCTGCCGGACCACCGCGTCACCCGGAACGCGTCGTCCCATTCCACCACCCCCAGGGGCGAGTTGGAGAGGTGCGCGTCCAGGATGTACCGGGCGCGCAGGATTTCCCGTTCGGCGTCCATGCGCTCCGTGATGTCCAGCGCCACGCCCACGGTCTCCACCAGACGACGGGCCTCGTCGAATATGGGCGTGTAGCGCACCTCGAACGCGTGGCCCCCGTGTTCCAGTATGGTGGAGACGCTCTTGCCTTGCAGCGCGCTGGATGCGGCCTGCAGCACTTGGGGCGAGCGTCCGAAGACATCGAAGATGGAGCGACCCACGAAGGCCCCCGGCTCCAGCCCGAGGCGACGCAGCCCCCTGCCTTCGTGGAAGGTGAGCACCCCTTCGTTGTCCATGGTCCAGAAGACGATGGGCGCGTTGTCGATGACGTTGCGCAGCCGGGTTTCGCTCCGGCGCAGGGCCTCTTCCTGACGGCGGCGCTGGGTGATGTCGCGCACATGCTCCACGGAGAAGATGACGCGGCCGCCCCTGTCCTTGACGGGGTGCATGCTGATCTCCAGCAGCCGGTCGCCAGTGGGGCTCACTTGTTCGAAGACGTGTGTCTCCCCCGTCTCGAAGATGGCGCGTCCGGGGCACTGGTCGCATGCTTCGGTCACGCCGTAGAAGCAGACGTAACAGATGGGTTTGGACCGGCGGACTTCGTGGGGGACGTGCTCCATCCCCTTCCAGTTGCTGAAGACCACGCGCATGTTCCGGTCCAGGACCACCACGAGATCCTGGATGGCGTCGAAGCTGGACTGCAGGATGCGCTTGTGTTCGTGGGAATCGAGCTCCGCTGC
Organism: uncultured Desulfovibrionaceae bacterium; assembly: GCA_964455395.1. Lineage (GTDB taxonomy): Bacteria > Desulfobacterota > Desulfovibrionia > Desulfovibrionales > Desulfovibrionaceae > CAYVWB01. The sequence continues at coordinate 30,508 of CAYVWB010000001.1, read as the reverse complement.
GAGCCGCCCCCGGGACTCCTGCGCCAACCGACGCCGCAAAGCCCCGGACTCCTGCGCCGCCCCGCGCAACAGACGGCGGTGCAGCACGATGCCGCCTGCCGCCAGCAGGATGAAGGTCAGCAGTCCCGGCGCCGCGTAGCTTCTCCAGTATCGTGCGCCTTCCGGGCCGTCCGTCCATCGTTCCAGAATGGCGCCATAGGGCGAGGCGGCGTCCGCCTTGAGAGCAGCGAGGCGGGCGTCCACCACGGCGAGGAGCGCCGCGGCCCGGCCCTCGTCGTGTCGGGCAGGCGCGCCGTACGTCAGTGCGTGCGGGCCGAAGACGATGGGTGTCCGGTCCACCTGGAAGTCGCGTCCATAGCGGTCGCCGTACAGCCGGCTGACCACGGCCGCATCACATTCGCCGCGCTCCACGGCCTCCATGGCCTCCTGCTGGCTGGCCACTTCCCGATACTCCACGGTGAGACCGTACTCCTCCATATGCTGCCGGAAGGCGTCGCACGGGTAGCCCATGCGGGGCAGCGCCACCCGCTGGTTTTCCAGGTCCAGCAGGCTGGGGAGCTGGAGCCCCCTGCGGCCGTAGACCACGGCCCAGTTCAACGCCACGGCTTCCGCGCCGCGCAGCATACCGCCAGCGCGCTCCATGGCCGGGCAGAGGACCGGCAGCACATCCAATGTGCCCCGGCGCGCCTGCTGCAGAATCTCTCCGGCGTCGCCGGTGACATACTCCAGCCGCCATCCCTCGCGGGCGGCCACTGTCTGGAGCACCTCCGCCGCCAGGCCTTCCACGCGGCCATCGCGCAGAACGACCTCCGGCGGGTGCTCGAACACGCCGACACGGAGAGTCCGCTCCGGTGAGACCTCCATGGGCCCCTCCGCCAGGACGACGCCATGGAGCGCCACGCCCGCGCAGACCGAAAGCACGAACGCCGCGCTCAGGCAAAGCAAGCGCAGCGCCCTTCCCCGGCGCGGCGGGGGGGCTGTGGCGGCGAGGCGTGCGGTGGTGGGCAACGGCATGGCAAGCTCCTTGTGGACGTGTAAGTCGGGAGCCTATAAGCAAAGACGGCGCCAACCACGAACAACCCTATAACACCCTGTAAATAGTGCCAATCGAGCATACGGAGACCCGGGACGCCGGCCTGCCGGTCCTTTGAACGACAATATCAACAAGAATACGATGTTATGAGGCGATCTCCATGAAAGAAGTCCTCGAAAAGTCTCATTACAAGAGACTAGGCGCTACAGCCCGAGACGCCCGTCTCGCTTCGTCGGACCATTCAACCATTTGACATATTGAATGAATTGCAGCAACACAGCCGGACAGGGACTTCAGTCTCGCTGCATGAGACATGCCTTTGCCGTTGACATCACCACGTAGAGATGATTTGAGCTGACTGAACCACCTGCCATACGCTCAGGCTATTCGCGATTCGCCGAGTCGCTATCACGACCCCATCCAACCAAGGCCGGGAGTATGCCCGCACTCTTCTCCAAGGACGCTGCGTACTCGCTCCTGCTGGAAGCCGCCGACGACCCTGTCCTCGTCCTGTCGATGGAGGACGACGACCACGCCGCCATCCTGGACGCCAACGAAGCCGCCCGCTACGTGCTGGGCGTGGCCGCCGAAGCCCTTGCCGACCACACCCTCTACGACTTCCTCGCCCCTGGGGCGGAAGCGGACCTCGCCGCCGCCATGGCCAGGCTCAAACGCACGGCTGCTTCTCGCTTCGTCATCAACCTCCAGAGCCTCGGCGGCCAGGTCTTTTCCGCTGCGGTGAACGTGCGCGCCCTTCCGCGGAAGGCGCGTCGCCGGCGCGCGCGCGTCTCGCCCAAGCCGGCTTCCACCCCACGCGCCTTGGCCGTGGCCGTGTTCCGGGATCTCTCCAAGCCCTTCCGCGAGGCGCCCCCCGAGGACGCGCTTTTCCCCCCGCCGCCCTCCGACGCCGCGCCCAAGCGGCCTTTCTTCCGCCTTGCGTGGCCGGCCATGACGCTGGAGGACTTCACGCCGGACCTCTGCGAGCTCCTCGAAACGACCGAAGAGGAACTGCGCGCGAACCCCGAACTGCTGAACGCTCTGCCGCCTGCCTCGCTGCTGGAGACGTTCAAGCGCAAACTCGACGAAGGGGCCGCCGGCGCCGTGGAGAGCGTGGAGCAGATCGCGTATACCCGCGCCAACGGTGATATTCGATGGCTGAACATGCGCGTCATGCTCGTCACCCGGCCTGCGTCGGGGTCCGAGACGCTCCAGAGCTTCTTGCAGTGCGAACTCACGGACGTCACCAGCAGCCACGAGCCCGTCCGGGACTTGGAGAACAGCCGCCAAGCGCTGCGCGCGCTCGTCAACGCCGCGCCTTCGCCGGTGTTTCTGCTGCGGGAGGACGGCGTCATGATGGAATGCAACCGCGCCATGGCGCATAGCCTCGGTCTTTCCTCCAAAGAAGCCCGCTCCGCCAACCTCCGCGATTTCGTCCCGCCCCACCTCTGGGAGACGCGCTTGCCCATTTTCATGGAAGCCTTGCGCAGCGGTCAGCCACAAGTGCTGCACGAGGTGCTGGGGGGCCGGTTTCTCCACGTGGTCGTCGCGCCGCTTCAGCAGTTGGATGGCGGCGGTCGCGGAGCCGCCGTGTTCTCCCACGACGTGACAGACCTCGTGATGGCGCAGAAGGACCTCATCGCCAAGGAGCGGTTCTTGAACGGCGTCTTCCACGCCATCCAGGATGGTGTGGACGTGGTGGGGGTGGACCAGACCATCCTGCGGGATAACAAGGCCCTTTCGCGATGGTTTCCCCACATGGCGCCCCTGGCGGGCCGCAAGCGCTCGGCCGTCTTTTACGGGACGGACACGCCGCCGCCGCAGGACCCCGTCGCGGCCGTGCTGCACACGGGGCTGCCTCACGCCGCCGTGGTGCGGACCTCCGCCGAAGAGCCCACGATTCTGGAGGAGCCGCGCTGGCTGGAAGTCTTCTCGCATCCGCTGTTCAACTCGGAAGGCCGCCTCTGGGGCGCGGTGCAATACACCCGGGACATCACGGGCCGCATCCGGCTGGAGACCCTGCTGGAACACGAGCGGGCCCGGCTGCGCAGCCTGCTGGAGGCCAACGTGGTGGGGGTGGCGTTCCTTTCTCCGGAGCTTCGCTGGCTGGATGTGAATCAGCACTTCCTCACCCTCGTGGGGCACCAGGAGGCCGTATCGGACGTGTTCGACTATGAGGAAAAGCTGGTCCCCGAAGACCTGCGGGCGTTCACGAACAGGCTTGGAACCCTCGTGAGCGGCGAGCGGGATGGTTTCTCCATGGATGCGTGTTTCATCAACGAATCCGGCGTGGAGACCTTCGTTGCGCTCAGCATCGTAGCCGTGCGCAACGCCCCCCGCACCAAGCGCGTCCACAGCGGCGTGGGGGACTCCGTCTCCTATTACATCGCCGTGGCGCAGGACATCTCAGGGCGCAAAGTGATGGAGCGCCAGCTGGTGAAGACGCATTCGGACCTGGAAAAACGCGTCCGGCTGCGCACACGGCAACTGCTGGAAAGCGAGGCCAACCTGCGCGCGCTGCTGAACGCGCCCGTGGTGAGCTCCTTGCTTCTGGACGAGGAGAACCGCGTGCTCGCCGTGAACGACGTGGGCGCGCAACGGCTCGGTGTGCGTGTTGAAGAACTCCTCGGCAGCAACATCCTGGAGCAGTTCACGGAAGAGATCGCTGAACGCCGCCGCGCGAAGATGGACGAGGCGCGGATAACCGGAGAACCCGTCACCTTCCAGGACAGCCGCGACGGCATGCATTTCTCCATCACCATCTACCCCGTGCCAGCGGTGTTGAAATCGCCTTCATGGCATCATCGCCTGGCGGTCTTCGCGGAGGACATCACCAGAACGCGGGAGCTGGAACGACAACTCCGCCAGGCCCAGAAGATGGAGGCCTTGGGCGCCCTCGCCGGCGGCGTGGCGCACGACTTCAACAACATGCTCGGCGTCATCCTGGCCAACGTGGAGATGCTGCTGGCCCGGGAGCTGCGGGATACACGCACGACCCAGTCCCTGCAACGGGTCTTCGAAAGCGCCATGAAAGCGCGGGACATGATCAAGCAGATCCTCACTTTCAGCCGCACCAGCACCGTGGAGAAGCGCGTCTTCGACCTGACCGAAGCTGTCCGCCACGACGCGCGGCTCATCCGCTCCTCCCTGCCGGCCACGGCGTCCCTCCAGCTGCAGATCGCCAGCGAGACCATGCGGGTCCGCGCCGATCAAACCCAGTTCTCCCAAGTGCTCATGAATCTGTGCGTGAACGCGGAGCAGGCGCTGGGCGAGGGCGGCGGGACCATCCAGGTTTCCCTGGAGCGCGTCACCCTCGACGACACGGCCATTCAGCAGGATTTTCCGGAGCTCGCCCCGGGGAACTACGCCCGCCTCGTTGTCCACGACTCCGGCGCCGGCATCCCCGCAGACCACCTGGAGCGCATCTTCGAGCCATTCTTCACCACCAAGAACAAGGAAGAAGGCACCGGCCTGGGCTTGAGCGCCGCCCACTCCATCGTCACCCGACACAACGGCGCCATCCGCGCCTCCAGCATCCTCGGCGATGGCAGCCGCTTCACCGTGCTGCTCCCCCTGACCGACGAACAGGAAGAATCGACGACGCCGCCACGAGAGGACGAGCAACCCGACAACACCCGCGCCGTGCTGCTGGTGGACGATGACTACGCCTACCGTCAGTCCATCGCTCAGGCGCTGGAGACCATGGGCTATGCAGTGACCCAGGCCGCCAGCGGCGACGAAGCCCTGGAGCGCTACCGCGCCGAGCCCGACGTCTACGACCTCGTCATCTCCGACCAGACCATGCCCGGCATGTCCGGCAAGCAGCTCGCCGCCGCCCTGCGACAACACGGCCTCGCCACGCCGTTCTTGCTCTGCACGGGCTACAGTCAGTTCATTACGGAGGAAACCCTCCGCAAACATGAGATCAAGCTGATGATGAAACCCTTCACCCTCAACGAATTGCAGCTCGTCATGCGCCAGCTGCTCCAACCCGGGGAACCGCCGCGCTCCTCCATGCAGGGCCCCGCGTCATGAGCAAGTTCCTCATCATCGACGACGAAACGCTCTGGGCGCAGACCATGGAAGACTTCGTCCAGGATCTCGGCCACGAAGCCCGAGCCGCCTACACGCTGGCCCAGGGGCTGGAGCTGGCGCGCCACGGCGACTACGACATCGTTCTGCTGGACGCCGTCTTGCCCGACGGCTCCGGCCTGGACCACATCGCGGAAATACGCGCCGCGCGCTCCAACCCGGAAGTCATCATCATCACGGGGAAAAGCGCCGACGCCGCAGCCAAGCTCGCCTTGGAGCACCGCGCCTGGGACTACATCAGCAAGGTCGCCTCCCTGGAGAAGATCCGTCTTTCCCTGAAGCGCGCCCTGGAGTACCGCAGCAACAAACGCATGGCCACCTCCCAAAGCCTGCTGCTGCAGTTCAAACGCGCCGGCATCGTGGGGGAAAGCCCGCCGCTGCTCCACTGCCTGGAAGACGCCGCCAAAGCCGCAGCCTCCGAGCTGCCCGTACACGTCTACGGCGAAACAGGGTGCGGCAAGGAGCTGATGGCCCGCGCCATCCACGCCAACAGCAGCCGCAGCGCCGGCCCCTTCGTGGTGGTGGACTGCGCCTCCATGCCCGAAGCGCTCATGGAGAGCGAACTCTTCGGCCACGCCAAAGGCGCTTTCACCGGCGCGGAAGCCAGCACCCGGGGACTGGTGGCTCGCGCGCATCAAGGCGCGCTTTTTCTGGACGAGATAGGCGAACTGCCGCTGGACATGCAGCAGAAGCTGTTGCGCGTGCTGCAGGAAAAACGCTGCCGGCCACTGGGCGCCTCGCACGAGCAGCCCGTGGACTTCCGCATCATCTCCGCCACCAACCGCGACCTCTCGGCCCGCGTGGAGGAAGGCGGCTTCCGGGAAGACCTGCTCTACAGACTGCAGGCCATGCAGGTCACCATCCCCCCCCTGCGCGAACGCCTCCAGGACATCCCCCCACTTATCACGCACTTCCTGAGCGAACTGGGCGACACCTTGCGACCCAAGCAAGCCAGCCAAGATTTCCTTGAAACGCTGCAGGCCTACGACTGGCCCGGCAACGTGCGAGAACTGCGCAATGTGGTGGGCGCGGCCATGGCCCTCGCCATCGAAAGCGACGTTCTGTTCCCCATCCACCTGCCCACACGGGTGCGGCTGCACGCCGTGGAAACGCCCTCCGGGGAAGCCGCCACGCCTGCAGACACTCCCGAAGCCGCAGCGGCCTCACCCGCCCAGGACGCTGCGCCCGTGGCGCTCCATCCTCCCGAACTCATCGACTGGAAACGCTACAAGCAGCTCGCCTTGCGTCGCGCGGAACAGGAGTATTTCCGCAACCTGCTTATTTACACCGGATGGGACAAAGCGCAGGCCATGGCCATCGCCGGCCTCTCCAAGGCGCAGTTCTACAAGACGATCAAGGGATTGGATCTGACGGACTAGCCCCTGGCTCCACCGCTGCGCCCACGCTCCGGCGCGCGCAGGCGGACATGCGGGACGCCACGCTCTCATGATCTGGCGCGCCGCACGCCTTCCACTCCCTCCCTTTTGGACGACGCCTCCACCCCGGCGCGCCCGGTCGGCTTGCTCCCAAGGCAGAGGCGCGGTAGGATTCCACCTTCCCTCCGCCAAGCCTGCCAGGAGTCTCCATGGAGCTGAAACGACGCATCGAAATCCTCGCCCCGGATGGCCGTTGGGACGGCGACGTCTATCTCAAGGAGCACGAGGACGTCCCCCTGCCCTACGGATTACGCATCCTTCCCGATCTGGAAACGGCCGAACCGGTGGTGCGTCTCGCCACGGGAGAGCTCCACCCAGCCGGCGACCCCGCCGGACCAGCCAGGCTGCGCGACGCGCTCCAGCAAGCCAAAGCCACGGCTTTTAAACTGGGCTGACTGGTTCACCCGAGGGAGCCAACACACCCGGGGGAGCCAACGCACCCGGGGTTCCAAGGCCGCTGGGGGCCCGGTGCGGCGGGACGACCAGGACGAACCGGCGAACCAAGTGAACCGAGCGAACCGAGCGAACCGGGTGAACCGGGTGAACCGGGACGAACCGGGCGACCTTCGGCGGCCTGAACGAGCATGACGTGACGGCCCGGGCGAATGGCGCTGGCGCCGAACGCAGGGAACTCAGGACGCGCGCCCCGATGTGGCCAAGCATCCACCCTGCCAAGGGAGTCCCCGGCTAGGGAGTCGCGCCCCCCCGGGAGCTGTCGCCTCCGGCATCGCCAGTTCCGGAGGTCTCGCCAGTTCCGGAGGTCTCGCCAGTTCCGGAGGTCTCGGCGTGCGCGGACGCAGGATCCTGTGTCGTCTCCCCGTCAGCCGTCTCCCCTGCAGGCGTCGCCGTGTCAGCCGTCTCCCCTGCAGGCGTCGCCGGGGCGGGCGTCTGCGCGTCGGGTTTGGCTGCGTAGAGCACGCCGACGTTCGGGTCGTAGTAGACCTGCTCCCAATGGAATCCCGCAGGCAGGTAGGCGCCTTTTCGCGCTTCCTCCAGAGTGCGCGCGAGGAAGAAGACGGGGAAGCCGTGGGTAGCGTAGAGGTGGATGGCGTTGTCGATCTCCGGTTGCCCGAAGGTGAAGTAGGGGCCATGGCGGAACTGGTGTTCCGGGTCGGCGGGGATGGCGTGGACGTTGCGCGCCGCCAGGGCGTTGACCAGCGCCGCGTTCACCGTGGAGACCACCAGGGTGGGCGTCTCGCGGCGGGTGTTGAAGCGGTTCTCGAAGACCTTGGCGATCTTGATTTTCCGCGGATTGCCCTCCCAGTAGTAGTCATCGAGCAAGGCCAGGGTCTGCGAGACGATGCGTTCCTGCGGATAGCCGGCCTGGGAAGGAACGCCCAGCACCGTGAGCAGCAGCAGCGTCCCCACCACGGGGATCGTGGCTCGACCCACGCCGGCCAGACGACCTCGCAGCCGCCAGAGCCGCTCCGTCATCACGGCGATGAGTGGGATGGCGAGCATCAGCAGGCTGAAGTAGAACCGGTGGCTGACGATGTTGTATGTCAACATCCACCCCAGGAAGAACGCCGCTGCGATGACCAGAGGCCGCAAGCCTTTGTCCCACAAGCCGAAGACGAAGGCCGCCAGCGCCAAGGGCAGAAACGCCGGGGTGAACTCCACGCCGGGTCCCACGAGGTTGGGCACGTCGAAGTTGTCTCGCTGGAGCAGGAAGGTTGCCAGAAAGTCGCCGATCTGCTGGGGAATCATCTCCGGCCGGAACCAGTAGGCGAAGTTCGGGAAGGTCACCCAATAATGGTAGCCCGTGGCCATGGGGCTGCCAAATTCCAACGTGTTGAAGATGAGCATGGGCGCAGCCCCCGCCAGAAAGACCACTCCGCCGACGAAGAACGCCGTGAGCGCCTTGCTCCGCGGCATTGCTCGCGTCAACCACAAATAGAGCGGTATCCACACCAGCAACCCGTAGAGCACGAACTGCAGCCGGAAGTTCGTCACCAGCCCCAGCGCCAGGGAGGCGGCCACGAACGCCGCCGCGTTGCGTGTGCGCACGCCCCACGCCGCCAACCCGAACGCGAGCAGGATGAACGCCGTGGAGGATATCTCGCTGAGAGCCGCGCGGGTGTAGGTGACGAACGCTGGGCTTGTCGCCATGAGGAGGACAGCCACCCCCGCCGCGACCCATCGTCGTTGCGCGGCGAAGTACCCGAAAACGCCCAGCAGCGTGAGCGCGCCGAGAAGCTGGTTCACCCGAAACGGCCAAGCCACCTCCGGTTCCGCGGACAGATGCGAGAACGCCAGGATAAGCGCCGGGTAGCCGAAGGGGTAGCGCGAGGGCAGCTCCTCGTTGCCGATGCGGATGCCGTGGCGGGCCTCCTCCTTCAGCGCCATGGTCGTCGCCAGATACTCCACGGCGTCCGGCTCCGGGTCGTAATCCATCAGCCGGGAATTCCAGAGATCCAGGTTGATGGCGGCGAAAAAGTAGAACGCCAGAGCCACGGCGAGACAGCTCCACGCCGTCACGGCGGAGGCGCGGTCCGTGCGGGTCGCGTCGTTTGGGGTCATGCGGCGATGGCTCCTTGGTTGCGTCGGCGTCACTGTCGACGGGGGGGGCGGAGCGCGGCGCGTGCGCGAAATACGCGACGCGAGACCGGCGGGGTCGTGCGTCGGGATGATTCTTTGTGAAAACATGCGCCGCGAAGGGATGCTGTACCTGTATGCGGCGGCAAGCTCAACCCCCTGCGAGCGCAGGTCATGCTGCGAGCGCAGAGCATGGGCGGCAGGGAAAGCGGCGGCTCGCCCCCGGGCGCATGAACGACCGGTGGAGCGGTGACGACCGGCCCCGCCGTGACGCCGCATCATGGGACGCCACGGCGGGATCGGACGCAGAGGAGGAAAGAAGGGTCAGGCGAAAGCGAGTTCGACGTCCGCATCAAGACTGTCGTCGTCCGCCGAAGCCCTCGTTGCAGCGTTGGCGGCGGGCTCCACCGGAATGTAGACATCTGCAGCGTTGCCGCCGGGGTGGTTGATGTACTCGTAGTCGGGCCGGACTGCGGGGCGGCCATCCGCCAGGCACGCGGGCTTCAGCCGGCTGCGCAACCCGGCGTCCACCTTGGCGGCTTCGGCGATGAGCGTCATGGGCGGCTCCACACAGTGGTGGTCGCCGTTGTGCAAATACGCCACCAGCTCATGCGCGGAGTTGAAATCCATGGCGCTGGAAAGGGTCATGCGCGCAGGCGCTGCCAACTCCAGCTGGGAGGCGAAGACGTATCCCCCGGCATGGACGCGGTACAGTGTGAGCCGCCATTCGAGCGCCCCCAGGGGCAACCCGGATTCAGGCGCGATGAACGCCAGACGTTCGCCATCGAATTCCATGGGGGACTTGCCGTTGCGGGGGATGGATATGCGAGCCATGAACTGAACCTCCAGAGGAGTGGGGTGACAAGATTTTTTCAGCATATCCCGTATATCCAGGTTGAACACGCGGAAATATAAGACAATCGGGAAATGTTTCGTACGTCTTTGTCTTACACTGTGTAAGACGGAAGACTACAACCCACCGTGACGCCCCTGCTCCCGTCATCCTCCTGACATACCCGGCGCAAAGCCTTCCCCTCGTTTTCCGGCTCTGCTATACTTGTTGTATGACGCTGTCCCGACAGGCGCGCTCCCGGCGTTCAGCCTCGTCCCACAGCGTCGTCATGTGCGCCCCGGGCTCCAGTGGGAGTCCCCGGCGCGCTGCGCTCCATCCCCAACGCGACGCGTCGGCTTGCTGGCGTGTCGGCAAACCAGGCTTTTCGGCCTCCCAGAACCACCATGCTCACACGTTGGATCCCCTGGCAGTTCTTCATCAGTCGCGCCGCTCGCCATCTCGGCCTCGTGGACCCCGCCACCGTCCTCGCCCGGGTGCGCAGTTTCTCCCAGCCCTCGGAAGTCAAGGAGCCCATCGAGCTTCTGCGCTCCAACATTCTTTTCCAGGCCCGCGGCCTCATCAACACACGCGCCATCCAATTCAACCTGGACTGGGCGTGGCCCTATTGGGTGGAGCGTCAGTTCAACCCCGCGGACCCCTCCTTCGTGCCCCGCGCGGTCAGCGCCACCCACGTGAACATCACCCATCGGGACTGGTCCTCGCCAGGGTCCCCGGAAATCCCGTGCTACCCCCTGGTGGATCCCCGCGGCTTGGTGACGCCCCTTTTCGACGGCTGGAGTCTGGACTTCTGGCTGGTGGACGAATCCGGACCGCGGCTGCTGCCCTCCAAGATCAACGGAGAGCACACGGGCGAACACGTGCGCCAGAGCCTCGACTTCTCGGCGACGCCTTCGGGCTTGGCCGTGAAGACCGTGGCGGAAAAGGACGGCTTCTCGCTCACCTCCTCCGTGCAGCTGGTGGAGGAAGACGGCGGCCCGGCGTGTCTCGTCCATGTGGAAGCGCAGGTTCCCGAGACGGAACAAGGCGTCTACCTTGTCGTCTCCGTGCGTCCCTATAATATGGAAGGGGTGCAGTTCGTGGAGGAGATCGACTACGAGACGTCACCACCGTCCTTCCTCGTGAACGGGGAGGACCGGGTCATCCTCAACAAATCGCCCGAGCGCCGGCTGTTCTCGGCGTTCCATGAAGGCGACGTCCTCTTTCTGCAGGAGGAGCACGGCTCCCCGGACGGCGTGCGGTGCAAAGTGGGCATGGCCACCGGCGCCGCCTATTACGCCGTGGACGCCGGAGACTCCCGCAAAGTGACAGTGCGCACGCCCATGACCGAGGACCTGCGCCGCGAATTCCCCCGCTTCGTCAAACGCAGCGCGCCAGAGCGTGCGCACGGCTTGGACGGCCCCCGCGAACACCCCGGCGCCACCCCCTGGGAGACCGCCCTGGCAGAGACGGCTCAGCTGGAAATACCGGACGCGCGCATGCGTTTCCTCTACGACAGCGCCGTGCGCACCCTGCTCATGCTCTCCGCCAACGAGCTCTACCCCGGCCCCTTCACCTACCGCCGCTTCTGGTTCCGGGACGCAGCCTTCATGCTGCGCGCGCTCATGGCCATCGGCCACCTGGACCGCAGCCGCCGCCACCTGCAGACCTTCCCCAGCCGGCAAAAACGCGACGGCTACTTCCGCTCCCAGGAAGGGGAATGGGACTCCAACGGGCAGGTGCTCTGGGCGTATGAATGGTTGCTCAAGCTGACGGGAGAAAAGCCGGACAAGGCTTGGGTGAAAGCCGCCATGCGCGGCGCGGAGTGGATCACCCAGAAACGCACGCCCAGGAACGATGGCCTGCACGGCGGCTTGCTGCCTGCTGGCTTCAGCGCGGAACATCTTGGCCCCAACGACTTCTACTTCTGGGACGACTACTGGGGCGTGGCCGGCTTCAAGAGCGCCGCCGGCATCGTCCGCGCCGCCGGCATGAGCGAACAAGCCGCAACCTTCGAGCAGACAGCGGAGGCCTTCCTCGCAGACATCGACGAAGTGATCACGCGCATCCCGCAACGTCGCGCCAGGGGCGGCATCCCCGCGTCCCCCTACCGTCGGCTGGACGCCGGCGCCATCGGCTCCATGGTGGCGGATTACCCCCTACACCTCACCGCGCCGGACGACCCGCGCATCCAGTCCACCCTGGAATTCATCCTGGCGAACTGCTTCTTCGCAGGCGGCTTCTTCCAGGACATGGTCCACTCCGGCGTGAACATCTACCTGACGCTGGACATCGCGCAGACCCTCTTGCGCATGGGCGACCCCCGCTTCGCGGACATCGTGCGCGCAGTGGCCGGCCACGCCTCGCCCACGGGGCATTGGCCCGAAGCCGTGCACCCCTTCTCCGGCGGGGGCTGCATGGGCGATGGCCAGCACGGCTGGGCCGCTGCTGAATGGATCATGATGATCCGCAGCCTCTTCATCCGCGAGGAAGCGGACCACTTGGTGCTCGGCGCCGGCCTGTTGCCCGAGTGGACCGCCCCGGACTGGGAAGGCGAAGACGCAAGTCCCTTGCGGTTCGGGCCCACCCCCACCCCTTGGGGCCCGTGCACGCTCTCCTTCACGCCCAAGGCTGGCGGCGGCGCGACCCTGCAGGTCCAAGCGCGCTGGCGCGGCGAAGCGCCCCGCGCGGTCATCGCGGCGCCGGGTTGCGAAGAGACCACCGTGGCTGCGCTGGAACCCGGGCAATACACTGTGCAACCGGCGCAATAGCCCCACAGGCGACCCATGTCACGCAAGCCTGCGCCCGAACTGGTCCTCTGCGACGTCGTGCAGTCCTACAGCCCCATCTCCGGGGGGGTGAAGCGCTATATCGCGGACAAGATGGAGTACATGCGCCGGCGGCCAGAACTGCGTCACGTGCTCATCATCCCGGGGGAGGAGGATCTCGTGCGGCGTGAAGGCGCCACCACCGTCTATGAGATCGAATCGCCGCCGTTCATCCTCTCCAAGAGCTACCGTCTGCTCATCAACCGGACGCGGATCCTGGAGATCATCGCCGAAGAACGTCCCGACGCCATCGAGGTGGACAACGCCTACATCCCCGCCTGGATCACTCTGGAAGCCCACGAGATCTATCACGTACCCCTCTTCGGCTTCTACCATTCGGACTTCCCCCGCGCGTTCGGCGAGGAAGTGGGCCGCTATATCCACTCCACCACCGTGGATTCGCTGCTCACCAGAGCCATCGAATACTACCTGGCGGAGCTCTACAACCGCATGACCTGCACCATCACCTCCACCCGGCAGTTCCGCAAGAAACTCAACACCATGGGCGTGGAGTGCGTGGAGCGCGTGCCCCTCTGCACGGACACGGACCGCTTCACCCCCCGCGACAGCCGCGCCGCCGTGCTGGAGGAGCTGGAGCTGCCCCAGGACATCTTCCTCATCCTTTTCGTGGGCCGGCTGGCGGAAATGAAGAACCTTCCCCAAACCTTCGCCATGCTGGACCATCTCGACCCTGCGCAAGGCCCTGTCCATCTGCTGGTGGTGGGCGACGGCGAAGAACGCGACCTCGTTCTGGAAGAGACGAAGCGCCGGGACAACGCGTCCTGGATGCGCTACATCAGCGAGACCGACCGCCTCGCCGAGCTCTACTCCGCTGCGGACCTCTTCGTGAACGCGAGCCTGCATGAGACCTTCGGTCTCGTTTCCCTGGAAGCGCAATCTTGCGGCGCGCGTGTGCTGGGCGTGCGGGGCGGGGGCATGGACGAGACACTGGAAGGCGAGACCCCGCTGATCATGGCGGCCACCGACGCACCCGAGGACCTCGCTGCGGCGCTGCAGGAGATCCGCGCCTTGGACGAAGGCCCGGAAGCGCGCCGTCGCCGTCGCGCGCGCATCGTGGAGCGTTTCTCCATCGAAGCCACTTTTGATGCGCTCACGAACGTCTACCGCAAATACATCACCGCCGCGGCTGCCGGTTCCGACCGCTGAGGCTCGCTTCCGCGGACCAGGGTCTATTGCTCCCGCACGCGTTCCCGTGCGCCGCCGCCATGGCGCGTCGTGCGCGGCCGCCAGAATTCCTTGCAGCGCTTATGCGACGTTACATGTACAAAAATGACTGCACCATGCGTACAATCCAAGCGAAACAGCATGGACGGCTGATCCGAAAAAAAGCGCTTGATGTCGAATAACGACGCCGCGACGTCTTACGGGATCAAGTTGTGCTGAATGGCGTACTGCGTTAGATTCGCGTTGGATTCCATGCGCATTTTGGCGAGGATCCGCGTACGGTAGGTGGAGATGGTCTTGGGGCTGAGGTTGAGGGTCTCGCCGATGGAGGTGACGGTATAGCCCAAGGCGAGCAGCCGCATGACCTCGAATTCGCGGTCGGAGAGGAGTTCGTGGAGGGGTTTGTCGCTGTCCGCGCCCACTTCGTTGGCCAAAAGTTCCGCCACTTTGGGGCTGATGTGCTTGCCCCCTTCGTGAATCTTGCGCAACGACGCCAGCATGTCCGCGGGGCCGGTGTCCTTGGTCATGTACCCGGAAGCCCCGGCGCGAATGACGCGCACGGCGTATTGCTCCTCCGGATAGATGGAGAGCACCAGCACGCGTGTGGAGGGCGAATCCCGACGGACGCGCTTGAGCACCTCCAGACCGTCCATGCCCGGCATGTTCAGGTCCAACAAGACGATGTCCACGTGCTTTTCCTGAAGCACGCGCAACACTTCCGCGCCGTCCGAGGCTTCCCCCACCAACACGAATCCGTTGGCGTTGTCCAGGACCTGCTTGAGCCCTTGGCGCACTATGGGGTGGTCGTCAGCAACAAGCACGCGAATCATGAATGTTGGTTCCCTGGTCAGAGTCTCTGGATACGTACGTACGGCTCCAAAGTATTCCCATTATGTACTTGGATAAATACGCCATGTAAAGTCATAGTTGGGAAAATACCGGGGAGACACGCCGCCCCCGCGCCGCTTGAGCAGAGCCTCCGCCACGTGGTATGGTGGGGCGGTTCCCCATACGCACCCTGTCGATGCCGCACGCCATTCCACCAGCAAGGATTCCCCCCATGCCCCATGCACATGTACCCGCCGAAGCTGCAGCGCAGGCTCCCGGCCTCCCCGAAACACCCTGGAGCCGCCCCGTGGACGACATCGTCACGGCGCTGGACACCAACCTGGAGCACGGCCTGACCCGCGACGAAGCCCACCGCCGCAGCCAGCGTCATGGCCCCAACGCCTTGACAGCCCACAGGAAAAAGTCCGCTTGGCGGATTCTGGTGGATCAGCTGGAGAACCTCATCGTGCTGCTGCTGGCCTCGGCGGCGGCCCTCTCGTTCATTTTCGGGCAAACGCTGGAAGGCGCGGCCGTGTGCGTGGCGTTGGCCGTCAACGTGCTCATCGGCTTCTTCACGGAGCTGAAGGCCGTGCGCTCCATGGAAGCGCTGCAACAGATGACCCAGATCACAGCGCGCGTGCTGCGCGACGGCGCCGCCCGAGATATCCCCGCGCGGGAGGTGGTCCCGGGGGACGTCATGCTCCTGGAAAGCGGCGACCTGGTGGCTGCGGACATGCGGCTGGTGGAAGCCAACCGCTTGCACGCCAACGAAAGCGCCTTGACCGGAGAGTCCCTCCCCGTGCCCAAGCGCGTGGAGCCCGTGGAGCAAGAAGCGCCCCTGGCCGAACGGCCCTCCATGCTCTACAAGGGGACGGCGCTGCAGCTGGGATCCGGCAAGGCCGTGGTCGTGGCCACCGGCATGCGCACGGAGCTGGGCCGCATCGCGGAGCTGGCGGAAGCCGCCGAGAGCGAGGAGCCCCCCCTGGAGCAGCGGTTGGACAAGCTGGGCGAACGACTCTTCTGGGTGGTCATCGCCGTGGCGGCCATCGTGGCCGGCGTGGGGCTGAACGCCGGCATGGAGCTCTTCCTCATCATCGAGACGGCCATCGCCCTCGCCGTGGCCGCCATCCCGGAGGGGTTGCCCATCGTCGCCACCATCGCCCTCGCCCGCGGCATGTTCCGCATGGCCAAACGCAAGGCGCTCATCAACCGCCTCTCCGCAGTAGAGACCCTCGGCACGGCTTCCGTCCTTTTCACGGACAAGACCGGCACCCTCACCGAAAACGCCATGACCTTCACCACGTGCGCCATCCACTGCCCCCGCGCCTGCGCGCAAGTACAGCTGGATGACATCGCCGACGACAAGGACGCCGCCAACGCCGAAACCGCGACCCTGACCCGCCAGGTGGTGGAGACCGCAGCGCTCTGCGTCAACGCGAGCCTGCCAGCGCCGGACCGGGAGGACGACGCCCAGGCCGTGGGCGATCCCATGGAGATCGCCCTGCTCCACGCCGCACGACGCTTCGGCATGGAACGACCCGCCATGCTGGAACGGCTCCCCGAGGTGCGCGAAGTGGCCTTCGACAACACCACCAAGATGATGGCCACCATCCATGACACGCAGCACGCCGCCCAGGACGAGCCACTGCCCCCCGCCCACCACAAAGGTCGACACCTCTTCGCCGTGAAAGGCGCGCCAGAAGCCGTCATCCAAGCGGCGGACTTCACCATGGGCCCCGACGGCGTGGAGTCTCTGGACGAGGAGGGCCGCGAAGCATGGCGCACCGCCAACACGGAACTCGCTGCGGACGGCTTGCGCGTCATCGCTGTGGCCGCGCGTTACGATGACGATCCCCAGGCGGAACCCTACCGGGGGCTCACGCTGCTCGCGCTCGTGGGGCTCATGGACCCGCCGCGCAAGGAGGTCTATCAAGCAATCGCCGCCCTGGAGGATCAAGGGGTGGAGATCGTCATGGTCACCGGCGACCAGCCCGCCACGGCCATGGCCGTGGGCAAGGCTCTGGGGTTGGTGGACGAAGACCACGCCGACACGCTGCTGGTGCAAAGCCGGGAGATAGCCCCCCCCGAAGAACTCGACGACGCCGGCCGCCGCCACTTGCTGCAAGCGCGCATCTTCACCCGGGTGACGCCGGAACAGAAGCTGGACCTGGTGGCGCTCTATCAACAAGACGGCAGCGTCTGCGCCATGACGGGGGACGGCGTGAACGACGCGCCCGCACTGCGAAAGGCGGACATCGGCGTGGCCATGGGCAAGCGCGGCTCCCAGGTGGCCAAGGAAGCTGCGGACGTGGTGCTGCAAGACGACTCCCTGGCCACCGTCGCCATGGCCGTCAAGCAAGGCCGCATCATTTTCGAGAACATCCGCAAGTTCATCATCTACCTGCTCTCGGGCAACATCGGCGGCATCGTCATCGTGTCGGCGGCCATCCTCGCCGCCGCGCCACTGCCGCTTTTGCCGCTGCAGATCCTGTACATCAACATGATCCACGACATCTTCCCGGCGTTGGCCCTGGGCATGGGCGCACACGGCGACCCTTCCGTCATCGCGCGGCCACGCTCCAGCGACGAGCCCATCGTCACACGACAACACTGGGTCGCCATCCTCGGCTACGGCCTGCTTTTGGCCGGCGCCGTGCTGCTGGCCTTCTTCCTCTCTCTGAACCGCTACGGCCTCTCGGACGACGGCGCCGCCACCGTGGCCTTCCTCACTTTGGCCTTCGCGCGCACTTGGCACGTCTTCAACATGCGGGAGGCGGATTCCCACGTGGTCTTCAACCCCATCACCCTGAACCCCTATGTCTGGGGGGCCATGGCGATCTGCCTGGTCATGTTGATGGCGGCCATCTTCATACCCGGTCTCGCCACGGTGCTGCGGGTGGTCCCGCCCACCCCGACGATGTGGGGACTCATCCTCGGCTGCAGCGTCATTCCCCTCGTGGCGGGTCAAGCCGTCAAAGCTGCGCTCTGGGCGATGGGCAAGGCAAGGAAGGAGCGCAGCGCACGTGAACGCGCCGTCGCATGACCCGGCCGGGCCGCGTCCCTCGCTGGCGGCATGGGAACGGGGCGGCATGGGGGCTGGACGCCCGAGGACCGGGGGATGGGGAGGTCGGGATATCGGGGGACGGACCTTGCCTGATTTATCCCTTCTCGATGGGGCTATGGTCCGGCGCGCAAAGCATGTATGGTTCGAACCATACCCTTGAAGGAGGAACGCATGACCATTTCCCAACGTGGCGCATGGAGCGCTGCGCACGATCAGCACGGAGCAGCCAACGCCCTGCTGGACGCCAACGATACAACGGCTTTTCCCGGCGCGAACGGCCCAGACGATGACGGCCTCGACGACCAGCACAACGATGGCGGTCACGCCAATGGCGGTGGCGACGACATGGCGCGCGTGGACGCCTTCGAGCGACTGATGGCGCAAGGCTTCGTCTTTCACAAGACGCCGCACGGCTCCACCGCATACGTCAAGTCCGTGGAAGCGCTGGAGACGGAGGACGTGCGCTATGTCGTGGTGGCGGACACCACAGGCAAGTACGCGCCCATCTCCGGGGAGGACCGGGTGCTGGTGGCCTCCTACGACACCACGCTCGCGCCGCTTTCGCTGATCGAATTCCCCACCCTCGTCGCCTTCGTGGAGCGCCTGGAGCGGTAGCTCGGCAGCCGCCACTCGGCGCCGGTGGATGACGTCCCGACCATGGGGCGACGCCGTGCTGTCGGTTGCGGATGCCGAGACGAGCCGCCGCCCCCCACGCGCTCCCGGAGAGGGGCTGACGCAGGGGACGGGCGATTGTCCGACGGCTTCACGGAACGCCAGCCAGGGGAGATGTCACCCTGCCGGCGCAGCTTGTTCGTGCGTCCGCCAAAGCCTGACTACAGCGCAGACTGGTGCGGCTCCTCCATGGAGGGAAGCGCCGCGCGAGACTGCAGGAACATGCAAAGGGAGACTTTCTGACCCTTGAGCTCCAGCTTGCGGCGGATGTTCTTGCGGTGGGTCTGGATGGTTTCGAAGGCGGAGTGCATCATCTCGGCGATCTCCTTGGTGCCGAGACCGGCCTGTACGTAGCGACAGATCTCCATTTCCGTGGGCGTGAGCCGCATCAGGATGGGGTCCGGCGCGTTCTTGGGCGCGTTGGTGATGCGCATGAGCTGGCGCTTGATGACGTCGCGGTAGCTTTCGCGCACATCCGACGCGCCTTCGCGGGCCATCTTGTCGAGCATGGGGAAAAGCTCCACCTCGATCTGCCGCGCCATGTCGCTCTTGATCTTGCGCTTGTCGGACGCCGCGCTCTCGATGACGTTGCGGAGGGTGATCTCCATCTCCTGCAGTTCCTGACCTTTCTGCTCCAGACGACGCTCCAGGGCGCCGGAGTCGCCGGCGTCGCGCGGCGTCATGGAGCGGTGCGGCTCGGGACCGTCGGGACGCGCCTGCCTCTTCTGCGAGTCCTGGTAGTCCTGGTAGTCCAAGTCGTCCTGCCGGTTCTGGTGGTCTTGCCGGTTCAGCATGAAGTGTTCATCGCCAAACATCGAGTCCATGGGTTCCTCCTGGGGCTTTGGACCGCCGGGTCAATTTTCAGGGGGAACACCCCGGCGGTCTGTCCAAGCATCCCTGGTATAGGCCAGGACTCGGTGGTCGCCCATCGGCGGGCGTCGCGCGCTTTCGTCAGAAGAGTGAATAATGGCGTGTAAGGCGGACGCCTACAACCAGTCTGATCCGGGCTGACGCCCCATGGCGCAAGGCGGAGCAGGACTCCGCTGACGACGCCCAACAGCTTGCAATGACTGCTGATTCAAAAAACAACAGCAACCAGAAGCCCCCGCAAGAACAGCGCTGACACAGGGGAGGAATCGGTTACGCCGCGGCCAAGCGCTCCTGCAACGCCTGCTCTGCAGCAGTGGCGGAACGCTGCAGCCGACGCAAACCAAACTCCACGCCGTCGGTGGCCTCGTTGAGGGCGCGCTCCAGCGCCAAGGCGGCTTCGCGCAACTCGCACAAGCCGAAGACGCCTGCGCTCCCCGCCAGCATGTGGCACCGCCGGGAGAGTTCGCTCACGTCCTCGCTCGGCTCCGGGGGCTGCTCGGCGGCCAACGAATGCTCCAGGGTCGCCACTTCCTCGGAGAGGCTCTGCCGGAAGGTCTGCGCCAAGTCCAGAAACCCGACGCCGCCGAGCTGGAGTCGCTCCCGAAAGAGGGCCTCGTCGATGACAGGCGCAGCGGCCTCGTCTTTGTCGGAGGCTGTGTGGCGGCCGGCCCGGTCTGCGTGGCCGGCCCGGTCTGCGTGGCCGGCCTGAGCAGCGTGGTCGGCGCGCTCCAGATGCGACTGGATGACAGCGAAGAACGCGTCGAAATTCACGGGCTTGGTGAGCAGGTCGTCCATGCCGGACTGAAGGATGCGCTCTTGGTCATCCTCATGAGCATACGCAGTGAGCGCGATGATGGGGATGGCTGCGTATGCGCTGTGGGAGGCGCGGATGCGTCTGGCGGCTTCCATGCCGTCAAGGTGGGGCATCTGGACGTCCATGACCACCACGTCGAACGGCTCCTCCTCCAGCGCCCGCAAGGCTTCTTCGCCGCTGGAGACGGCGCGCACGGCGTGGTTCCTGGTCTCCATGGCGGCGCGGAGGAAGCGCTGGTTGATGGGGTTGTCTTCCGCGAGGAGTATGCGTCCTGCTCGGGGCGTGGGCTTGGGATAATCGGCCTGGGCCATGGCGAATCCTTATGGCGTGGCGTGGCGTGGCGTGAGCTGGCGTCTTTCTCCGGATGTCCGGCCGCCCCGGGACGGCGCCGCCGGGTCGGGCGGAATACGCCTCACGCAGGGGCCCCCGCCTTCGGGGTCCTTCATCCGGAAATCAACCACCGGAGATCAACCACGCAGATGGTGCTCTCTCATCAATACCACATCCGCGGACATATTCGCCACAAGAAAGACACCCATCAGCAAAAAACACGGTGGGAACTCAGCGGAACAAAGCCGCATCGACTTGCAACCGCTTGAGAATCTTCTGGAGGGAGACGCGCTCCAGGCCGGAAAGCCGCGCCGCTTCGGAGATGTTGCCATGCGTACGGCCGAGCAGGTCCGTCACGTAGGCGCGGGTGAAGGCGTCCACCACGCGCTGCTTGGCGTCCTTGTAGGTCTCGTTGACCACGGCAGAGGCGCAGTCCTCCTCTCCGGCGGAGAGCGCGAGCTGGACCAGAGGCATATCGATGGCGTCGCCGCGGCTGAAGACGCAGAGCCGGCGCATGACGTTCTGCAACTCCCGCACGTTGCCGGGCCAGGCGCGGGAGGCCAAGTAGCTGCCGGCGTCCGGCGTCAGACGCATGGGCTCCAGCTTCATTTCCGCGCAGGTGTCCTCCAGGAACCGCTGCGCGAGCAGGGGGACGTCTTCGCAGCGGGCGTTCAGGGGGGGCGTGGTCACGCTCAGCACGTTCAGCCGGTAGTAAAGGTCCTCGCGGAAGAGGCCTTCGCGGATCTTGGCGGTGAGGTCCTGGTTGGTGGAAGCGATGATGCGGACATGCACGGGGATGGCGCGGCTGGCGCCCACGGGACGAATTTCCTGTTCTTGCAGCACGCGCAAGAGTTTGGTCTGCACGTTCATGCCGATGTCGCCGATCTCGTCCAGCAGGAGGGTTCCGCCGTCGGCCTCCAGGAAGATGCCCTTGCGGCGGCGGTCTGCGCCGGTGAAGGCGCCTTTGACATGGCCGAAGAGCTCGCTCTCCAGCAACTGCTCGGGGATGGCGGGACAGTTCACGGTGAGTATGGGCTTGTCCCGTCGCGCCGAGATCGCATGGATGGCCTGCGCCACCAGCTCCTTGCCCGTGCCGGACTCCCCGGTGACGAGCACGGTGTAGTCGCTCTGCGCCACGGCGTGGATCTTCGTCTTGAGCCGCTGCATGGCCGGGGATTCGCCCACGAGCATGGCGTCCAGGTCCCGCGAGGCCGTAAGCAGTCGCAGTCGCTCGTTTTCATGAAGGATACGCGCCCGTTCCAGGGCCTTGCCCAAGGTCCGGGCCAGCACCTCCCTGTCCACGGGTTTGGTCAGGAAATCGTAGGCGCCGGCCTTGAGCGCCTCCACGGCGGTCTCGATGGCGCCGTACCCCGTGAGCACAATGACCGTGAGCGCCGGTTCACGACGCAACGCCTCCCGCAAGAGCTCCATGCCGGACATGCCGGGCATGCGCAGGTCCGTCACCATGGCGGAGATGCGCTCGGCTTCCAGGATGTCCAACGCTTCGGGACCGCCGGCGGCGCGCAGGGTCCGCACCCCGGGAGCAGCCTTGCGGATGAGCCGCTCCAGGCCCAGGGTAAAGTCCTCCTGGTCGTCCACCAGCAAGAGGGTCTGGTCGTGCGCGCGGTTCACGCGTCCCGTCCCTTGCGTTGCGTCCAGCGCAGGCTGCAGGGGCCCCCTTCGTCTTCGCTGGCGCTGCTTGTGTCGTCATCCTCTGAAGCGCGCAGCAGGGTCGATTCGACTTCGGCCCAGGCATCGTCCTTTGCTTCTTCTGCGAGTTCCAGAGGAAGCTCCAGGGTGAAGACGGCGCCGCCCTCGGGATTGTTCTCCACACGCACCTCCCCGCCTATCTCCTGCGCCAGACTGTAGACCACGGCCAGTCCCAGGCCGGTGCCGCGGCCCACTTCCTTGGTGGTGAAGAAGGGGTCGAAGATGTGGCCCATGTGCTGCGCGGCCACGCCGGGGCCGTCATCCTCCACACGCAGGAACACGCCGCGTTCGCTCATGCCGGCGCAGAGCCGCACACGGCCGCCAGCAGCGTCCGCTTCCCGGTTCGTGGAGACTGCGTCCAGGGCGTTGAGCAAGAAATTCGAGAGGATCTGTTCCAGGGCTTCGGCGTCCACGGTGAGTGTGGGCAGGTCGGGGGCCACTTGCGTCTCCAAGGTCACGCCGGCTTTTTCCGCTTGAGGGGTGAAGACCTGCGCCGTGGCAAGAACGATTGCCCCCGGCCGGGATGGCCCCCGGCCCGGTCGACGCGGCCGGGCGTAATTCAGCAAATCCTGCAGCACTTTCTGCGCCTTGCGGGTGTGATTCAGGATGACCTCCGCATCGCTGCGCAGTTGGACGGGGTCGCAGGCGTGGCTGTCGCGTTCAGCGTCTTCCTGAGGCGATGCGGACTCGCAAAGCAGTTCCGCATAGCAGTGGATGACGCCGAGGGGGTTGTTGATCTCGTGTGCGAGCCCGGCGGCGAGCCGGCCCACCGTGACGAGGCGTTCGTGCTGCTGCATGTTCTCCAGCAGGCGTTTTTCCGCAGTCACTTCACGAGCGTAGACGACAGCGCGGCGGCTTTGTCCGAAGGGGTCCACGTCCGGAAGGGGGTAGACGCTCACGGCGAAGGTCCTGTCCTCGGGCCGTTTCAGCTCGAAGCGCGCCGGGGCGTTCTTTTCCATGGTCAAACGCAGCACATCGCCCACGGCTTCGACTTCCATCGTCTGCGCGCGGGTCTGTGCGCGTCCTTGCTCCGTGAGGAGCTGGACGGCGTGGATGGCGCTCTGCTCCATGAGTGCGGCGAGGCTCGCGTGCTCGTGGGCGCTTTCCGCTCCGGTGATCTGTCGGGCTGCGTTGTTGCCAAGAATGACGCGACCTGCGCCGTCCACCAGCATGAGCGGATCGGCGATGCCTTCGAAGACGGCTTGCAGCATGTCCTTTTGTCGCACCAGGCTGTTCAGGGCGCTCAGGTTCTCCATGGCGACGCCAAGCTGCCGGCCGATGGCGCGCAGCACATCCAGCGCTTTCTCGGGGTGGACGGCGTCTTCCTCCCAGAAGAGACAGAGCACGCCTTCGAAGGCGTCCGGGCTGGATTGGACAGGGACATACGCTGCTTCGGGGGTGAAGACGCCGCCGCGCTCCACCATGCCTTCCAGCCAATCGTCCGGGAGGGCGACAGGCGTGTTGTGCAGCTCGCTGGGCCAGTGGTACTGGTTGCGGTCCGACATGGTGCAGACGAAGGCGGCGCGGGTGGCGGCGAAGCGTTTGGCGATCTCCGGGAGAGCGCTGCGCACCAGCTCGCTGCGAGCGCGGCTGACATTGAGACATTCCAGCAGTCGCACGAAGAGGGTGACGTCCGCGCGACGTTCCGCAGCTTCCCGGGAAAGGGCTTCGGTGCGTTCCTCCACCATGCGCTCCAGATTGCCGGCGTAGCGCGTCAGCTCCAGTCTGGCTTCAGCAAGGCCCCGGGCGAGACGCTCCATGGCCGCCAAGGCTTCCTCGATCTCATCGCCGCTCTCCGTCTCCAGTTTCGCTGTGGACCGCGCCAGCTCGCGGGTTCGGCGGTCGTCCGGAAAATGTCGGGGGAAGATGTCCGTGGCGCGCCGCAGACTGTGCACCACGAGCCGGTTGAAAAACAGATTCGCCACGGCGAAATAGAACAACGCCCCCCCCACCGCCAGGGAAAGGATGGTGAAGGCTGCGCCGCGCAGTCGGGCCACGGAGTCCGTCACAGGGAGGGTGATGGCGGTGACGCCGGCGACTTCGTTTTCGAAATGACCGAAGCCGCGGTCTGCGCCGTAGCGCTCGATGAGCTCTCTGGGGGAGTCCTCGGGGGCGCCGTGGCAGCGCAGACAGGCTTTCTCGAAGCGCACGGGGCGGGCTGCGACGTAGTGCTCCTCGCCGTCGAGTTGACGATAGCCGGACCACGCGGTCTTTTCCGGGTTGGCGCGGAAGTAGGCGATGAGCTCCAGATCGAGGCTGTTGGCTTCGAACTTGGGGTTGCGGGCGTTCACGGCCACACGGCGGTAGGTGTATTCGGATTCCTCCAGCTCCACGCGCTCCATGATGTTGCGGGAAATGAAGGAGGAGGACATGGCCTCGATGATGAACGCGTCATCGCCCACGGTGTCGTACATGGTGGGTCGGAGGGTCTCGCGCACGTAGTTCTGCACGGCCCGCGCCTGGGTGAGGACCAGCGACGCCTTGGCCGCCACCTCCTGATGGAGCACGTCGCGGAGGTTGTAGTAGACCGCGCCGGCAAAGAGTCCGCCGCCAAGCAAGGTGATGACGGCGAGCCCCAGGAGGAACTTGGTCTGCAGGCTCTTGGTGCGGAAGCGTGGGATGGTTTTCATGACAGTGGCGCCGTCGTGTTGCGGCTGCGCGCGTTGACGGTTCGGCCGGGGACGCGCGCGGCGTGCAGTTCTGCTTGACCTTTGCAGGCCATCAGGTCAAGAGGCGCCGCCTTGCGGACACAGGGCGCCAACTCCAGGCGGCGCCACGATACAACCATTTGAAATCGAGAAGGATACGCATTCAGCGAGCGCATATCCGAGCATTTCGGGGGCCCAATCATGAAGAAGCTGTAACCCGAACGACGCATGACGGGTCCTCAAATATTCAACAAATCCATAATGTTGCATGTTTGAAGTTCTCGGCATGCATATTGCTGACCGTGGCCGATCCGCTTTCCACTCGCCGAGGGCGCCGGGCCTGACTGCGAGACCACGCATACCAACCGATTCACCCACACGTTCAGAGGAGGACACCGTGGCTGATCCGAAAGACGAAGTCATTGTACAGACTGACGCCTCCGGCGCAGTCATCGACAAAGGCAAATCCAGCATCTCCGACCTTTGGAAGAAAGAGGACTACTGGGCCATCTGGCTGGGCTTCATCCTGCTGGCTGTCGGGCTTTTCCTCTATCTTCCCAATCCGCCGGAGAACATGGAGCAGAAGATCCAGGAAGCCAACGCCGTGCTGGAAGCCGAGTCCGCCCGCGCGCCTTTCAAGACCATCGAATACCACAACGCCGTGGACGCCAAGAAGAAGCTGAAAGCCAATTCCAGCGACATCGGCAAGGCCATCAAGAGCTTCACGGCGAAGCCCCACACCTGGACCACCAACCCGGTGACCAGCTTCTTCTACAGTGACGAAGCCGCCCAGGCCAAAGCCGACGCAGCCAAGCCCAAAGCGGAAGCCGCCAAAGCCGCTCTTGCGGACGCGCTGACCAAAGCCGAAGCGTCCCAGGCCGCCGCAGCCGCCGCCAACTTCGAGAACGCGCAGCTCAACGAGCAAGCCAAAGCGGACATCGCGGCCTGGCGTGAAGCGCAGAAGAAATCCTCCAGCGCCTCCAAGAAGACCAAGGTTTCCGGCTACAATCAGGTCTTCAAGCTCATCGGCCTGGCTTTGTTGATGGGCGCCTTCTTCAGCTTCGGCGCAATGTTCATGGGCTTCAGCCCCGCGAAGTTCTTCATCGGCTTCCTCTTCGTGTTCGCCATCGGCGTGCTGGCGTACCTCGCTTCGCAGCAAGCCGTGATGAAGGAATACGGCATCGGCTACGCCGCGTGGGCCATTCTCTTCGGCCTCATCATCTCCAACACCATCGGCACGCCCAAGTGGGTGATGCCAGCAGTGCAGACGGAGTACTACATCAAGACGGGTCTGGTGCTGCTCGGCGCGGAGATCCTCTTCGGCAAGATTCTCGCCATCGGCTTGCCGGGCATCTTCGTGGCGTGGGTGGTCACCCCCACCGTGCTCATCATCACCTACCTTTTCGGGCAGAAGATCGTGAAGGTGCCCAGCAAGACGCTGAACATGGTGGTCAGCGCGGACATGAGCGTCTGCGGCGTGTCGGCGGCCATCGCCACGGCTGCAGCGTGCCGCGCCAAGAAGGAGGAACTGACGCTCGCCGTTGGCATGAGCCTGGTCTTCACCTCCATCATGATGATCCTGATGCCGGCGTTCATCAAAGCCGTGGACATGCCCCACGTGCTGGGCGGCGCCTGGATGGGCGGCACCATCGACGCCACAGGCGCCGTGGCTGCGGCTGGCGCGTTCCTCTCCGAGTCCGCGCTCTACACCGCCGCCACCATCAAGATGATCCAGAACGTGCTCATCGGCGTCATCGCCTTCGGCGTGGCCATCTACTGGTGCACCAAAGTGGACTGCGTGGAAGGCCAACGGGTGAGCGCCTGGGAAATCTGGCACCGGTTCCCCAAGTTC
This sequence comes from uncultured Desulfovibrionaceae bacterium, assembly GCA_964455395.1. Lineage (GTDB taxonomy): Bacteria > Desulfobacterota > Desulfovibrionia > Desulfovibrionales > Desulfovibrionaceae > CAYVWB01. Next base: position 3,785 of record CAYVWB010000001.1, on the reverse strand, counting down.
GTCATCGGCTTCATCGCGGCTTCGCTCATCTTCTCCGCCATCTACCAGAGCCTGGGGCCGGACGCGGGCTACACCCTGGTGGACCACGGCGTGTTGCGCGGCTGGTCGCGCATCTTCCGCGGCTGGTTCTTCTGCCTGGCCTTCGTCTCCATCGGCCTGGCCACGAACTTCCGTGAGCTCGCGCACTACTTCAAGGGCGGCAAGCCGCTCATCCTCTACGTGTGCGGTCAGTCCTTGAACTTGCTGTTGACGCTGACCATGGCGTACATCATGTTCTACATCGTCTTCCCGGACATCACCGCCAGCATCTAAGGAGTCGTACGGTATGGAACGCACATGGAAACGCAAAGCGTTGGGCTGGCTTGGGCTCGCGGGCAGTCTGTTCGCCACGTGGGTCTTCATGGTCCACGTCGCGCCGCAGTTCAAGCGCATCGAGCGGGTGCGGGTCTTCGCGGACTACGTCGCGCAAGAAGACATCAACGTAGGCGCCATCTGGTGGTCCGACGTGGAGCAGACCGCAGACGCGGAGCACGGCGCGCGCAGCACCATGGCGTACCTGCCGCGCGGCGGCAAAGAGCTGTCCACTCACCAGGAGCTCGGCACGCTGGAGTTCATGCAACGCTGAGCGCCGCGCCCCTGCCTTGCAACCAAACGCCCCGGTCTGTGCGATCGGGGCGTTTTTTTTGGGTGAGGCCTCCTTCCCGACCAGGACCGGTTGACACAACCCGCTGGTCCAGCTAGAAAATCAACAGGCCCTTTCCGCTCATCGCGCGCTCCCGGGGGGAAGGCCTAAAGGAGCCCACGGCATGCATCTCAAAACCGCTCTCACGCTGACGGCCGTTTTCGCGGTCGCCACCTTCGCGTTCACCCTGCTCCCCAGCGACGCTGAAGCCTACCGGCAGCACCCGGAAAAGCTCTGGCTTTTCAAGAAGGGGTGCTACATGGAAAACTCCGAGCTGAGCCAGCAAGACTTCACAACCGTCTGCGGGGTCTGCCGCAACACCGGCTACCAAGTGTGCTGCAACGCCTTCTCCCAGAGCAACAGCTACTCCTGCGGCGTGACGGCCGTGGCGGAAGGCAGCGGCACCGCCACCACCATCAGCGAAGCCGCAGCGCGCGCGTGCGGCTGCTACTGAGCCCGCGCCACACTCGCGGGCGCAGCGCCTACGCCATGACGGCGACACGGCCATGCCCACACGGCAGTTCGGCGCAGCGACAGCGTTGCGCCTCGGTTTCGTGTTCGACATGACAGCCTGACGCGCTGAGTGCGTGAAGGCCTCGGGAAGTCGCTGCAGTTCGCCACGCATGCGTCCCGGCGCTGTTGATTGAAGCTGGTCACAGTTGATCGCTGTTGGTCGCAGTGGCCCCATTTGGCCGCCCCACCTCCTCACGGCTTCTGACGGGACACCATCCCGTCACGACCGAATAGTCTAGACTTTTTCCAGCAATTGTCGAACACCTCACGCGCCCCTGTCATGTCCGCTCCCCCCGCCACCTCCGGCCAGTCCGGCAACAACGTCCACGGCGACGCGTCCAAGAGCGCCCCTCCGCCCCCGGGACACGCCGGCGGCCCCCTGCGCCACGCGCGAGACCTGTTGCGAGAGGTCGCCGCCACGGCCCTTTCCCTGTACAAAGTGATGATCCCCGTCATCATCCTGGTGAAAATCCTGCAGGAATTGGAGCTCATCCGCTACGCTGCGCTGCCCCTTGCGCCGGTGATGTCGCTGACGGGGTTGCCGGAGGCGTTCGGCGTGGTCTGGGCCACGGCCATGCTCGTGAACCTCTACAGCGCCATGGTGGTCTACGTCTCGCTGCTGCCGGACCTGGCCGCCCCCGTGACCACGGCGCAGATCACCGTGCTGGCCGCCATGATGCTGGTGGCGCACAATCTGCCGCTGGAACTGCGCATCGCCCAGCAGTGCGGGGCCAGCATCCGCAGCCAGCTGGCCATCCGACTCCTCGGGGCGGTGGCGCTGGGGGTCATCCTCCATCTGATCTTCTCGACCTTCGCGCTCTATCAGGAGCCCAGTCGGCTGGCGTGGACGCCTCCGGCCACGGACGGCTCCCTGGCCGCCTGGACGTGGACGCAAGCGCGCGGTCTGGCGGCGCTGTTCTTCGTCATTCTGGGACTCACCGTGGCCATGCGGATTTTGAGGGCGCTGCGGATAACAGACCTCTTCAATTACCTGTTGAAGCCCTTCTTGCGACTGATGGGCATCGGCGCCAACGCAGCCACCATCACGGTCATCGGGCTGACCCTGGGCATCGCGTACGGCGGGGGACTCATCATCCAGGAGGTCCGCGCCGGCAATGTGAACGAGCGGGACGCCTTCAGCGCGCTTTCGCTCATGGGTCTTTCGCATGCGCTGGTGGAGGACACCTTGTTGATGGCGCTGCTGGGCGCGCACCCCGTGGGCGCGTTCTGGGCGCGGCTGCTCTTCTCCCTGGCGTTGATGGCCGTGCTCACCCGGCTGCTCTTCCGCCGTGGTCCATCGTGACCCCTCTTGCCAGGGCCGCCTCCCCGCTTCTATACTCGCTGCATGCCCACGCGCCCCCCCCTGCCCACGTTGCGTTTCGTGCTGATGACGCTGGCGCTGCTCTGCGTGACGGCTTTCGTCGTCGCTCTCCCCACAGCAGCTCAGGACGTCGCCATCCCCCTGCCGGGTGACGCCCCAGACCCCACAGACGCCATGGACGGTGAAGACGACGGCCGCGAGGAGGAGTGGTTCTTCACCATGCAGGACGCCGTGCACGAAACCGGCCTCGGCCGGGACGCCATCCCCTCCATCGACGCGCCGCAGTTCATGTCCGTCTCGGACGCCAACCTTGTCATGGAGGACTGGGAACAGGTCTTCGTGCTGGACTACGGCAACCCCGACGGCCTCGCGCGCATCTACCCACAGCACGTCATGCTCTGGCACATGGTGGCGAACGAAGTCATCGGCGAGGGCCAGGCAGCCTTCTCCCGAGCCATCACCTACTGCCCCATCACCGGCAGCGTGCGGGGCTTCTCCGGTGAAATCGGCGGTTTCAAGACTTTTTTCGGCGTCCTGGGGCCGCTGCTCAACAACAACACCCTGCTCTACGACCGCTCCACGAACAGCGTCTGGCCGCAGATCCTCGGTGAAGCCATCCAGGGGCCCCTCCAAGGCGAACAGCTCAAGACGTTCCCCCTCATCTGGACCACTTTCGGACGCGCCAAGGCCCGCCACCCGGACGCACGCGTCCTCAGCCGCGACACGGGGCGCCGTCGCTCCTACGGTCGCGACCCCTACGGCGCCTACCACCGCGACGACACCTATTACCAGAACGAGCAGATCCTCTTCCCCGTGGCGCACCGGGACCCCCGGCTCCCCGCCAAGACACGCGTACTGGGTCTGACCGTGGAGGACATCCGCGTGGCGGTGGTCAAGTCCAGCTTGCGGGAGCCAGGCGCCGTCAATCTCAATATCGGGTTCACGCCGGTGGCGTCCCTGTGGGATACGGCTTTGGATGCTCCCCGCCTCTTCGACCGCCGTGTGGGCGGCCGGCCACTCCACTTCCGGCAACTGGGCGAGGACTACGTCGACGTGGAGACCAATTCCCGCTGGACGCCCGAAGGCTTGGCCGTGGCCGGGCGGCTCACCGGAGCGCGACTTCCCTTGCTGGACGCCTTCGATGTCATGTGGTTCGCCTGGGCCGCTTTCCATCCGGAGACGGTCATTTACCGCTGGCGTGAGGACCCGCCCCCGCCCAGCCTGGCCTCCCCCATCGAGCAAGTCCCCCTCCCGGACCGCCGCCGGCCC